>NZ_GG657907.1 GCF_000156355.1 Methylophaga thiooxydans DMS010
TGGCGAAACTACTCCTCGCTTAACCAAACGTCTCAGCAAAATCCTAGCGACTTGGTCTGGCTTCATACCTCCAAGAGTGGTGAACTCGACCTCTGGCTTATGAGGGTCACCTAGATCACCATAAACCCGAACCACACCACCAACTTCATGGTACTCAGACTCATAGAGCTTCCCTTCGACCTCAACAGAAACAAAACCAGACATAACAAACTCCAAACTAACTATAGGTAATTAATGATCTATTTAAGCTGCTTTATATAAGAAGTAAATGCAGAAGATTCATCATAACTGCCACCTAAACGATCAAGTGGTTTTAAGTTCTCTCTAGTGAGAAACACTCTGGCAAAGAGAATGATTTGTGTGGCTTTACTGACTAAAGAGTCAACCTCTCTAACCCACTTCGCCCATTTCTCTAAATCTTGATAACTGAGCTGATTTATATCGGCATCTCTCAATTGATTGAGATTGCTTTCAAGCTGAATAACCACCAACTCTCTGATGTCGTTCTCATCATACAAAGCCTCTAAGCCAGCAATTTCAGCAACAGGACGTTCAACATAATGAGGCCTTTCAAGGGTTACATTTTGAGCAGCCTCAATAGCTTCAACCTCTTGCACAGTAGCTTTCACGGTAATTATAAGTTGATTACTCCGTGTCTTGATCATGCTAGACAAGGCTTTAGATATGGTAGGAAATTTATTCTGTTTAAACGGGCTAAGTTTAGAATTAGCCCAATTGGCACCTTTTTCCTGAGCCTTTAGTTCCGAAACCTGTTGTTGAACAGAATCAATATCAAACTCTCTTAATGTGGCACGGTTTTCAGATTCAGTAACAAAACGGTCGAAGCGTTTCGATAGAGTGTTGAATTCAACACCGAAGTAACTGGCACCACATAACTGGCCGATGTTAGTGGTATAGCCATCTTCAGTTGAGACAATATAGCCTTTGTTATGAGGCGAATGACAAGTTGATAAACCACAACGAATTTTTTCAGTAAAAGTATAATTACCTAGAATCTCCTTTAATTTATGGTCTGATGGATCGAGGTTTTCCTCAAAACCAGCTAAGTCTTGAATATCTCCCCATGAATCAACACGGATTAAGCCTTTCTCGGTATTTAGTGTAATCATCGCTTAAGAATGTGACTCCATTTGTTAATTATCACCAATTCCATATTAGCAGCTCACGGGATGCTTTTTTATTGTGATTTCCACCTACCGTGTAATTGATATTTAAAGGCTTATTTGAGAGGCCTTTAAAGACCTTTTTAATAGTGTCGTGGTCGTTGATGCTGATGAGCATTTTGCCTTGGATAGTTTGGGCCAGTTCTGCCATGGTTTCGTATTGTTCTAAACCAAAGTCTTGACCGTAACCTGCGGTTTCATAGTACGGTGGATCCAGATAGAACAGTGTGCCTGGTCGATCATATTTCTGAATGCAGCGCTGCCAGTCTAGGTTCTCGACGTTGGTTCTGGCCAGGCGAAGGTGAGCGGCGCTCAGATCCTCCTCGATGCGGAGTAGATTGAGCCGTGGCGGACTGGTAGTGGCGGTGCCATAGCTCTGGCCGTCGACCTTGCCACCGAAGGCAAGCTTTTGCAGATAGTAGAACCTGGCTGCACGCTGGATATCGGTGAGCGTTTCGGGTGTTTTGGCTTTTTCCCATTCAAACAGTTGTCTGCTGGATAAGGCCCACTTGAACTGCCGGACGAATTCTTCAAGGTGGTGCTGAACAACCCGGTAAAGGTTGGTCAGCTCACCATTGATGTCATTAAGCACTTCGACTTTGGATGGTTCCTTTTTGTAAAAGAGCGCTGCGCCACCAGCAAAGACTTCGACGTAGCATTGATGTTCCGGAAACAGGGGCAGGATGTCTTTTGCGAGTCGGGTTTTACCGCCCATCCACGGGATAATTGGTTTGGCCATGTTTTTCCTCTATTGGTCTGGCACTCGCTGGTGCTGGATTAAGAGGCTCAATGGCCTTCAGGTTGTTGAGTGTCTTACATCGCGGACACTTGATTTCGATTTGTACGTATTCAGCTTTAGCCAGTAACCGGCTGCAGCCACCACATCTAACTTCTTTCATGTGAGCCTCTATCTGTTTGTGCTAGGCTGGCCCGGCTGCGTCGACGCGGCGGGATGGCCTTGGTTGGCTCACAGGGTATGTGCCTGTGGGTTGACGGCTCGGCAGTGTTGGCGCACTGCCGAGTCGCTGTCTCTTCCTTTACTTCAGTATTTGGTCTAGCGATTTGTATTGGCCATCTTCAAAATGAAAACGGCCAAAGAAGCGAACCAGACCATAGAACCCAACAGCTTCTATAGCTGCTGGCAATTGTAATGACCAATGCAGCCGCTTGACATCTCGCAGCATGGCTTTAAAAAAGCCTCGGTCAGCTGAGAGACGATCCTTATCACCACCACCACGTTGGTAGTTAAAATCGTGATGACGGCAACTCGCCTCGAAGAACCAGCCAAATAACAGCTTAGCAACTGGTTCGGGTAGCCAGTCAGGGCCACAGCCATTTCCAAAACTGATTTTTTGTTCCGGTGTCAGGTCTGACCAGGATATTTTTGATTGCTTAGGCATTAGCTGTAATCCACAACAATCGCGTCAATATCAGCTTGAATCACATCCGGCTGCTGCTCATCTTCGTGCTGTGTTTGAAGTGCATAGAGCAAGTCTTCATAGTCCTGCTTTTTTCCAATAGCTGGGCCAGCCACACTTTTATAATTGGACGCATTGCTAATGATTCGTCCGACTAGGGTTGCTTTATCAACGCTGGCTCTCTCTGCAACAATGAAGTCAATCAGTGGCGTCGGCGCGGCATTGTCCGACTGCCAAGCTATTGCTTCTGGCTCTTGCGTTGGGAAGCTAGCAATTTCTTCAGCCGTATAAAGACTCGTGACTGGAGCCATGGCTAGTTTGAATTTCTGAACAATCTCAGAATGCTTATTAGCAAGCCGATCATCGATTATTAGTTTTGAATCTATGACAGATTGAATTTCTGACTCATCAATTTCAGTCATGCCAGACTTAATTAAATGATCTTGTGAGCCATCGGATTCAAATGCAAAGACATTATTATTTTCGTCTTTAAAATATTTCATTATCTAAGCTCCCACCAAACATCAAATCCCGAAAGAACTCCAGCTCCGGCTTGATATGTGCTACCGTTCGGAATAATCAAATTAACGTATTGTTCATCAGAATCACCTGCGATAGTGCAGATAACTTCACCGTCAACAAGGAAATTACGAGGCCCACTGCCAGCGCTTAGAACTATCGCCAGTTGAATAGATCTACCAGTAGTGTTTGTATAAGTAACACCCTCTGAACGACTGACAAAAACGTCTTGCCAGACCTGCCCCTCGCCAATAGCCATCGTTTTGATTTTGGCATCAAGCTTGTCGGGGCTGATAATACTCTCAGTCGTATCGGTTCCCGTATTCCATGTCGTCTGATCCTGAATAGGCGTACCGGCAATCGGGTCAATATCAACAAACATCACGGTGGCTGATTTAGCCAGACCGACGACCACCTTTTCGGATGGCGCAGTTGCAGTAATTTCCCCCTCCGTACTGCCAGACAGATAATACTTGTCACCCACCGTCAGGCCGGAGAACAGCGCCGAACGACCAAACGCTTCGACCAGGCTGTTGGTGACATCCGCAAAGCCGACCATCTTCTGTTTGTCGGTACCGTCGGCAATGGCACGGTCATAGCGGCTGTTGGCAGTGTCCCAGTACACGGCATCGCCATCGGCTACTGATGGACCAAAGGTGACATCTTCCAGCCGTACAACGTGGTTGGTGGCTGAGACCAGCTTGACGATGGCTTTCTGCAGCAGGTTTAAATCACCATCATCAGGTGTGAGGCCTGCATTAGTGATGACGTTGCGTAGTGACTCGCCCATTTTGTAGAACCAATGCGCGCCGGGCCATGTCGCTGGTGTACCGGATGTAGGATCACCATTTGTTGGATAACCAACTGACGGTACTGCTGGGGCATCAGGAGGTGATGCTGAAGCATCCGCTTCATAATTACGTGGTTCCATTATTATCCTCCGTAGGAAAAAATGAGTGTGGTGTGATCGGGTTTTAATCTATGGAGTGTGCATTCGAGGCGCTTATTGCCCCATGATGCTAATGGCTCATCGACGCGGCCATTCACTCTCCAATAGCTAATCGTTTCTTCAGGCGCATTGACCTGCCATGCAAACTGCCAAGACTGCCCATAAAGCGGTTTATTGACTCGGTCTGCGACTGTCCAGCGCGAAAACTCGGTGATAGTGACTTGATAGCCAATCGATTCTGCAATGGCTATAAAATACGGGATGCTTTGCCCCCCTTTATTGGTCACTTTGGCGTATAGGCTAGCCAGTCGCTGCTGAAGGGTTTGCACGTCATCTACGCACGGATCGGGCAGCGCGTAAGCGGCTTCCCACTCATTAAGCATTTCATAGGTGGTACGCGGGTCTGCTTCGTCTAACAGGTCATCTTCACGGGCGTGAAGGATGGCAAGCTCTTCAGCGGTTGATTCGAACAAGCCGATAAAGTCAGGATCGTGTTGCAGATCGTCCCAAAGCAGGCCGCGAGGCATTAAGGCCATCAGCATAGTGAGGTATTGCTGGGTTTTTATTGCCATGTGATATCACCTGGCACGAGAATTTGGCCTAGCGTTAGCGTGACGTCTTCTGTCGGGCTAACTAAAACATGATCGGTCTCACCAGCAGCGATACTAATCGCTTCTCGGATATGGCTGACTTTGATAGTGCCTTTGCCATTACCATCTTCTGGAATCGCTTCTCGCGAAAGTAAGTCGGCTATTTCGGATTCAACGGCTGCTTTGACAACCGTGGTATTCGGTGTCAACGCGATAGTTAAATCTAAAGCGACAGGGATGGGGGCAACAACATAGATCCCGGCTGTAACAGGGTGCTGTTCAAAAATATAGTCATACACCGCTTCCACTTCAGTCGCATCAGGGATGATGCTGTCATCGTTATCTCTCACGAAACGAACGGTGACAGTGCCTTCACCCATCTCACCCGGATATTGCCATGCACGGGTAACACCTGGCACTTGTTTTGACCATCTAATGTAGTCATGTGCCGCGCCACCTTGAGCCGGTTGCTGGATGTTTTCGATATGACGTTGACGCCAACTTTCAAGCTGCTCGATGTCGGTACCATTGTTAATACCGTCTGCGTCAACGATGGCTTGGCCATTAATACCGGCAAGGGTATCGACAAAGGTTAAGGCAACGCCAGCGATGGCATTGGCTTCAGCGCCTGGCAAAACGGCTGTGACTGAAATAACGGCTTCACCACCGACAATAGTGACTTCATCATCGACTGTGTATTCAACCGCATCAGCACGTTTTAGAGTTTTACCGGCTTCGATAACAGCGCCATTGGTGCCGGTGACTTCACATTGGCCGATCGCGTATTCGAATGGGTTTCGCTCGGTGCCTTCAATTGATGCGAGACGACCAAAGTGCGCTTCATCGGCGCTATCAGGCAATAACTGCTTCGCTTTATAGGCTTGATAGCCATACATCTCATGCATGCCACCCGCCATGACCGTGGCAAAGATATTAAACGGTGAACGGCGCAGACGTGGCTGACCATCGGTTCTGCTATCAATATTCGCCGTTAAACGGGCATGTAATTCTGCCAATGAAGGACGTTTAAACGCCATTGAAAGCCTCCCAGGCATAATTGAAATTTAAAAGCTGGCCGTCTGCTGTTTCGATGTCGATATCTAAGGCTAACCATTCAGCGCGTGGGTAACTGGCTGTGACTTGCACGGAATCAACCACTTCATCATCAATGAGATGCTGCAAGGCTTCATCGGCATAGTCTTCAGCGGCTTTTCGCACAGGCTCGGTTTGCTTTTCACGTTGTAACAACCAAAGCCGTGAGCCGATCAAGTCACCAGAAACAGACGCCAAGGCATCGCCCCACCAGCCACGTTTATCATTGGTGCCATCGGGGATGACGTCATCTGAGTCGGCTTGTCTGTCAGTGAAAAGCGCCACGATGACGGCTGTTTCCAGTATCGCGACGTAGGTAATTTTTAATGGATCGGTTTCCAGCACAAAGCGTGGACGACCATTTTTATTCACCATTTTGATAACAAAATCCATCATGGTGTCATACTCTGATTAGGGTTACTGGTGGTGCCGCCACTATCGCCATTATGATTGTGGCCGTTATAAGTAGAACGCATGCTCGCCATGGTCAGACCATCGCTATCGACGTGATCGATAATGTCGCCGGTGACGTTCAGTTGGCCTTCGATACGAAAAACCGGCACTTTGGCCGTGATTTGTGTGTTGGCAATCAACTCCATCAGGCCACCCTGCTTGAGGTGAACGAGTTGTCCTTGACTATCGTAGAGTGCAACTTCGCCCGGCTTGAGACTGACTTGACGATAGCGCTTATCATCCATCTTGATGCAAACATAGCCATTGGTTTTACCGCCAATAGCCGCGACGACACCTTTTGCTCCGGGTAGTGGCACGGATGTTATGCCGTAATCTTGAATGCGAGGCACCTCAATCACCTCACCAGATAAGGTTTCGATCTGCACCATTTGAATCGGTGGTGCGTCATTGACTTTAAGCAAGGCACCGACACGTAGCATTTGTTGCAGGCCACGTTTTAATGGTGACAGTAATTTCTGTAAGCGACGCATTACCAGACACCGCCTTCATCGTTTGGCTCTGGCAGGGCTTGTAGTTCAAACGCTTCAGGCAAACCAAGGATCAGCTCAGCGCGCAGCCCTTTATCATCAACTATATAGGTGATGCCTACGATCAATAGGTCACGATTGACATTCAGGTAGTGGTCTTTCACTGCGATAAGGCAATTGGGTTCGATCAATTCATCGTCTAAATACCAGCTCAGCATCGTGTAATTAAATGTCTGAGCTTTCGCTGCAGAAATATTTCTATGCCATGTGGCTCTGGCTTTGCAGCCAGCGGCATCTAAGGCATCTTCAGCTAGAATAATTTTAGGTCGATGACGAGTAACGGCTTTATCTGCCACGGTAGCTGACACCGATACCGTATCTATCCAGGCACTGCTGGTTTGGCCTTTAACCGTGTAGTGACTAAAGCGTTCGCGTGATGAGCGTTTACGACTACCGGCTTTAATGTTGACACCGGTTTCTAAACTGCCTTTCAGGCGTCGGGTTCCGGAACGTGTGATTTTTAGGCCACCCAAACCATCAGACACTAGCAGTACTGCTCTGATTTTAGCGACGGTATCGAGCACTTCAAAGGTGCTTTCACCTTCATCTGATTTCATTGTGGCAAACGGTTTGCTGGTATCAACCGTTGAGGACACCGGAATACCGTATGGCTCACAGAGTACTGACGCACCCTCTAATTGGTTACGACCAGCCCACTGAAACGATGGCGCGCTACAATCAACCAGGTCACCGGTTGCATCACGCCCTGCTACTTGAATGCCATTAGTGCTGTCATCATAGCTATGATCAACTTCATCAATATAGCCAGTGATGACCGTGTGATCATCAATCGTCACCTTGCAGGAATCGCCATCGTTAATAGGGCGTGGCGCGCTGTTTTCAGACCATTTATCAGTCAGCTTGAGATTAAACTCATTCGCAATTTGAACAATTGAACGATTGATCCGAACCTCTTCCCAGCCATACCAGTCCAGACCATTCACTTTCAAGGCGACATCATGCATCCAACACCTCCAAAGTCTGACCACCGGGTACAAATCCGGGGTGACCGATGTTATTGCGAGAGACGATATCGGTTGCACGATCAGCGTCTTGGTAGAGCTGATGCGCAATCACTAATGAGGGCAATGTCGCTTGTGGTGTATAGCGACGAACTTGCTTGAGGTTGGCGGCACGTTCTGTCAGGTCTTGAACCATGGAAGCCCGTAAATCTTGCAGTGCGATATAGGTCTCATCGTCTGCCGCTTGCATTTGCTCATCTAATACCTCAGACAGTTCATCACGTGCGGCAATCGCATCTTGAGCCGAGTCATAATCACGGGTACTAGCCACTCTGGCCGCTTCAATTTGTGATGATTGTTGTACCAGGTTAATGATTGCCTGCTGATTTGAGGCTTGCTGAACACGACTTGGCGTGGTGGTTGGCACGGCGGCTGATTCGCTACCAAAGCTGAACAGTTTACGAAACTGAGTCATGGCAGAAAGACTGCCGACACTGCCAATCACCTGCCCCGCTAAGGCATCGGGCAAACCAACAAAATCGGCAATGGTGGCATCGATAACACCTAATCCGGAAAAGCGTGACTCGATATCGGATAAGACGGTTTTCGCCTGTTCTTTCACCCAACCTGGAAAGCCGGTAACGCTGTATGCCGATGTAAATTGTTGCTTCACTACAGCTTGTGCGTTTTTGGCCGCTGCATTGACGCGTTGTTGCGTGTCAACTTTTGATGTTGGCTTGGCGCGTGACTCAGCTTTGTAAAAAGTCAGAGTAAATCGGGCAATACCACCTTCTTTATTGGTTTCACGCAAACTGCTGGGGCCAGCCTGCACACGGACACGTCCGAGGTAACGATGAACTAAGGTGCCAGAGCCTTTTTTGTTTAAAGCCTCAATCAGTTTGTCACGCTGCTGCCTGTAATCTTCACCCACTACAAAAGCAGGAAAGGAGTACACAGCATCTTTGCCGCCTAAGTCTTCGGCATAGGCATCATCTTTAAAGGGATAATCATGCAACTGGACACGGCGACCAAATTCGAGCGTATGGTCATCAACATAAAACTCAACGCCACGGAATGAGGATTGTTGAAGTTGCTCGCGCCATGTCAATACTTGTTCGGCCATTACAGATTCCCCACTGTAGGGCCAGTATCGACATTAATATCCATGTCATCGCTTTGGATATTTTTGACCTGGACACGCTTATCGGTGACTTCAATTTGCAGTTGGCTGCGTTTTTCCGCACTTAATGCGGCCTGAGCATTATCATTACCAAACAAAGCCAAGGCTTTAGCAATCGAACGGCCTAATGCGTCAGCAAACTCAGTGCCTTCTAATGCATTATCATAAATAACCTTACCGGCTCCGTAACCTGCCAAACCAGCAGCGCCAACTGCTAAACCAGCAGTACCCATCGCTCCGGCACCCATCGCTGCTATTGTTTTCATATTTGGCGCTGCTCTAAGCATTTGCCTACGATTAGGTTTTTTTACTTTTGGTTTCTTTTTTGGATCCATACCCGTTGGATCCATGCCGCCGCGCATATTGACAACATAAACAGGCGTTACCCCATCCATCCCGCCTAGTGCACCACCCATGGCGGATTTAGCTTTGCTGCCTTTAACAAAGTCGGAGATACCCTTGCCACCTTTATAGAGTTTCCTCGCTAGGATAGCTGTGCCACCGACTGCAACCAGACCTGCTGCACCTTTGATGAGCATATCCAGTGTTTCTTTATCAATGTCATTGATCGTGTCCGCCAATGATTGAATGTAGGTAGTCAGGTTTGAGTCAGCAAATTGTTGCCAGGCAGTGTAGAGGTTTCGCATAGCGCCTGCGGCATCATTTGCTGCTCTGGTCGAGTCTTCTAATGTGGTGGTGCCATCAGCGTGGACATTCATGAATTTATCTAAGCTTTCCAGCCCACCAGTGCGCTGGAACTCGGCAGTGGAAGAATTGAATGCACGCATGGCTTCTGCATCAAACACGGTGCTTAACAGTGTTTTTTTGCCTTGTGTTTTTTTGATAATGTCGACCATGATTTCATTGATTGGTCGCAACACTTCTTCGCCACGACTTAAAGCTTCAGCATCAAATATTTTGATGCCGCCGCTTTTGAGCATGTCTATTTTCTTAGCATCACTCAGTGTCCGCATTAAGGCTTCAAAAGCCGTCGCTGCCATCTCTGATGAGCCGGTACCCTGACGGATAACCTGCAATGCCGCACCCATCTCACGAATAGCAGGAATACCTTGCCGCCCCATCGAGGTGTAAGCGGTGACAACACGAGGGCCTAATGCCGCAATATTTTGCAAGGTGAACGCGCCTTCTTTACCTTGCACATTGAGTGTGTCGAGTGCCGTAAGCACGTCTTTTTCCAAGACGATGCCCATTTTCTGGAACTCACCTAGCACTTCACCAATCGATGTGCCTTCTGCACCGGTTGCCTGGATGGCTAAACCAATGTTGCGGATATTGGCTTCAGCAAAGTCCAGGTCACCGGTTTTCTCGACAATAGATTCAATCGCGCTGGTGATTTGACTTGGGTCAACTCTGATGTCGGGTGATTGTGCCGTTTCATAGATTTTCTTTTTCAGTTCATCGATTGCTTCAGCACCGATATTGGCTTGAATGCCTAGCCGAGTGAAGCGACGCTCAAGCGAGACTAAAAACTTGGCTGTTCCGGCACCAGCGGCACCGGTCAATAGTGCGGTGTAACGATTGCCTAACTTATCAAGCCCGTTACCAAAGCTGCTGACACTTCTACGCAACACGCCCATTTGACGTTGGCCTGTTTTGCTAAAGCGTTTCCAACGGTCTTCATTAACACGCATCTGGCGGCCGAAGTTACCTCCGGCGTTGATGTTGATGCTGGTTGTTAAGTCGTTTTGGCTCATCGTTTCATTAGCTGCGTATAAAAGAGTCTTAAAGGTCTATTTAATGTGTAGTTAAGAGGCGTCTGGCTGTACTGGCTGAACTTAATCGTCTGCCAGTTCAGGTTCTCCGCCAGACGCATCATGCTTCCCCCGCTGCATGACAGACTCCAGCACTGCCTGGTCTAATCGTTCTGCATGAAACTGAAGCAGCTCAAAATCTTCACGGTGAAATTTACGCAGGTCATCAATATCAACAATGCCGTCATAATCACCAATAGATTCAATCTGCTTCGCCAAGGTATGAAGCCCCATCAATGTCGGACTGACAGCAAACACATAGCCATCATCTGATGCCGTGACACGTTCAGACGCTAGCCCCGCATCAATGATGTCTCCAGGGGTTAACTCTCGCAGCAAGACTGTAGTGTGGGTTTTATCGCCCATTTTGACGCCGTGTTCGAGTGAAATTGTTATCGTGGCCATGCGTTTATACCTTCTCCGCCATATCGCCTGACATCTCGACATCCGCACTGGTCATGCCATGCTCAATCACATTCACAGTGAAGGCGTTACGCATTAAATAACGTTGGCCGGTATCAGTGATAAACGTGACGGTTTTGTTTTTCCACTTATTCACCTCTGTCACGTCAACCGTTGACGTGAGCAGGATTTTAAACTTCAGGTTCGGTGGTGAATCTGATTCGGTGAAATAGGTTTTGCCACCATGGCTCGACGGTTCTCTTGAAACACCACCCGGATCTAACGTGGCTTCGTTTTCTGACTCAATAACACCGCCGTCAATTCTGACTTTTACTTTTCCTGTGACTTGTTCGCTCATTGCTTACTCCTAAATTTAACGACGATATTCAGTGTGCACAGCCGTGACACGTAGGTTATTGATGAGTTTTGGTGAGTCATACATATCCAGACGGTCTGGATCGTCATCATGAATTTCAGCGATGATTGTGGCTTTATAACCTTCATAATCCTGGCACCAGCCGCGATCCATAAAGACGGTATACAAGGCTAAAAACTCATCTTCCATGGCATTAGGCGTCACCACCGCCTGACCGGCTGGAATATCAAAATCATCATCCGCCAGCTTGTGACGCGGGAATTTTTGAGACACCATTGCCCGTTGCTCAAAGCGGATGCGTTCTAATGTTTCTGCCGTGTTGATGTTGAGATAACTGTCATCAGCAAAGCCGGACGCATTGGTTTGATACATACTGATTTGACGTTCAATTCGTACCAATCCACCACGATCAACACTGTAAGTAGCAATACCATCGAACAGCAGCTGATTACGCTCGGTACCATCCCAACGCAGTTCTTTTTTCGGTGGCTTAATACCAGGCAATGCCAGCGTTCTTAGCTGACGTGCCGGGTCAATTTGCAAGGAAGCGGCAGCGACAACACAATTGACGCCAGCCCATAGATAAGGCGGAGTCGGTGAGTCATTGGTACCCATGCAGGTGACGTGTGGGCCATTTCGTCCACTGCCAAAAGTCCCGGTTTCTGAGTGGGTGCCTTTAAACGCAGTAAATGCCCGAAAGCCGATGGCACGCATTGGCCCCCAGCGACTTTCTGCTTCGGCTTCTAGCACCACTAAGTTGGCTGTATCGGTATAAGGCACTGCAAGCCAGTTGTACCATTCATCACCAATAGCAGTGAACACATCAGTAAGATCAGGATTACCGGTACCGCCAGACATGGCCACAAAGGTGAGGCCGACACCATCAGGCAAGGCTTCATCGTAGAAATTGAGTCGCATATCAATATCGTTGCCGGTTTCACCTTTCCACTTACAAGTGATATCGACCTCAGTCGACTCTGCACCATTAACTTCGGCTGTTACCGGTAAGGTCGTCTCTGCCGTAATGGCTGCAACGATAGCGCTGGCAATATCTTCATCCGTGTCAGCAGCGTCAACACCAATGAGTAAGCGATAGCCTGCGATGTAAAGAAAGACTGTGCCTCCTCGCGTGGCCGGGCCAGTAACGGTGATTGACCCGGTTGCTTGTTCACCGCCTGATGCATCATCTAAAGCCAAGAACCACTTTTCAGTAAACTGATCGGCATTGATTTGTGCCTTGCCCATTTCAGCCAACATAGAGCCTCGACCAAAATACGCTTCCAATTCTTCAGGGCTATTGGCACGAACTGCTTGCCCCGCTGGAATCGTGCCGGTTGACAGTCGCTGACCGATAACCAGCATTTTAAAATCAATATTGGCATTACCTGCCAACCGATTACTGAACTCAATGGCTGTAAACGGTAGACGTAATTTTTCAGGAATCGTATCAAAAGAAATAGCCATGCTTATGCATCCTTATCAGTTGAATCTGTGGGTTTGGCAGCAACGGCTTTTTTGGCATCCGTTTTAGCCTTGGCCAACGCTTTTTTAATGTCGGCGTCACTGGTTAGCTCAATCGCATCACCGTCTTTTATCCGCTTCAGGTAATACACTTCACGTGGCACGTATTCACCGTGCTGATTTAACAGACCGCCGCGTAGCTTTCGCACATTGACAGCCTGCTTGGCGGGTTTGATAAAAATTCGGTCTGGCATGGTTTATTGCTCCAATGTTATGTGGTCAATAGCGTCGGGTTCGTCGTCGCCGTCGACCAATGAATGTTCAGCATGAAAGGTGACAAAATCAGCCAACGTTGATGGGTCAAAGTCATTAGGAAATGGCATATTTGGCAACTCAAAAGTGACGGCATACATCGTGGCTTTGAAGCTTTGCTCCAGCTGCATTGAAAACAGATTCCTGACATTCTTCAGCGCCAGTGAACCGACCCCTGCAATCGTCGATTCATGCAGCTTAGGAATCAGTGCCGCTAAAATGTCATAAGCACCAATGGTGGTTGTGTCACCTCGACGCCGGGCGCTGTGGTTACCAACGTGACGGGTGATGACATACACATCAAAACGGCCATTGAGGCTACCGCGTGAGTTGCCTTGACCACCGAGAAACGTGGTGTAAACGCCCGGCGTTCTGTTTGAGGCAACCAACTGTTTCAGTACTGCCAAGTTCAACGCGCTGGGTAACACTTCAGCAGCGCTTAATGTATTGCCAAATAACGCCTGTGCTTTTTCAATGATGTGATCTTCAACGGTGCTAATGCTGTTCATATAAAGCTCTTATCTTTACGGTTAAAGACATTGCCACCGGTGTTGATTTTCACTGTGTTTTGGCTGAGAGGTTTGGCACCTTCTGTACTGATACCAATGCTCAATTCGCCACGGGCGATGCTTTTGAGTGACTTGACTGCTTCGTTGTACCGGTCTTTTACTTCATCGGGCGCTAGATTTTCGTACAAGTAATAGCGTGTAATTTCGCAAGCAATACGCACCAATGACCTTGGCAGCGGGTCAATCGGCAGGCTGTAACGGCCACCCAGATAACCATCAATCATGCTGTCTGAGTCGGCAATGGCTAAATTAATGACGTCCGTGTCCAGCTGACCCGTGTTTTGCTTATCCGTAAGCTGGATCAGTTCATCCTCTCCATATCGGGTGACCAGGTCTTGTTGTGTGCAGTAAGGCATCGTTGAGATATCCGCTTATAGCTCGACAACGCTGAACATCGGATCGGCTTCCAGGATGGCGACCTCTTCTTCGCTCAGCTCGACATCATCACTGCCTGACCAGGCACGACCTAAACGACGAAACCCATCCCGCATCACGGTCACACGGTAGTGTGGTAAAGCGTTCTGTTTGGTGCTTGGTTTAGAATCAGGGTCACTGTCGGTTGTAGTGGTTGTTGTGGTTGTGCTGTTTTTGTCTGAGTCACCGCCACCCCCATTATCATCAGCTTCTGAATTCGTTTTAGACTGAGCCTGCTTTTCGTCCTGAATGACTTTCCAGGCTTCATCACGCTCTTTGGCTGTAATGCTGTCCAGACCATCAAACTTTTTCAGTTCTTCGACGGTAGGCTTTTTGTCGAATGCCTTCTCACGTAGCAGTTGTAGTAAGTTTTCCATCATGCGTTCCTTATCTTGGTTATCAGGGCGGAAAACCGCCCTGATAAAGTTGTCTTAAAGGCTGATTAACTACGCGCCGCCGGTGGAACCGACAGACAGTTGCCAGAAGCCATACACGCCAGTCGCTCGCGCTTCGGCACCAAACTTGTATTCACGCTTATTGAATACATCATCGTTTTCCATATCCGTCTGGCTGACGAAGACAGGCTTCTTACGCATCTGGATAATGAAAGGCTTCACAGCGTTGCGGGTGTGGTGGAGGAACCAGACAGTATCAGACGTTAACCCCGGATTGACTTCAATTTTGGCTGTGCCTTTGTAGGGGTTCGGGCTGTCATCGTCGAGCTTGTCGGCTTCGACCAATTTACGTGCGACAGCTTCCAAAGCCGGTGGCACTTCGAGCAAGTCGGGTACCAGACGCAATGGCATGCCTTCGTCATCGGTGAACTTCATCATTGCAGTACGTGCCGCACCGTAAGACGCCGCTGCAGCCGCTGATGTTGCCGCGCTCAATGCCACTGTCAGTTTGTTCGATACCGAATCTTCATTCACTTCATGATCGGTGTCATAGAAGTACTGACCATCAAGACCTTCATTAATAAAGGCGTTGTTTTTCAGATCGTCCAAGATGATGTCGTGCAGTTCACCCGCTGAGTCACCCGCCATATTGGCTTGGGTGTTGTAGATACCCAAGGTGTCATCTTCGATATCGTTACGATCAACCGCGATGGTCGTTTCCCAATCTTCATTGGTGGCAGTGTATTTACCGGCTTTCAAGGCTTTGACATGCTTTTCACCCACCCATTTACGCATTTTCGGGAAACGTTCTAACCAGGCGTAGTCTTCGGTCTTGGTGCTAGACATGACCTCCATCGCAGTCAGTTGCCAGTTACTGGTTCGGGCTTTGAGTGCGTTATGGAAGACGGTTTTCAGGCCAATAAAAATATCTTGAATAGCCTGTTTGTTAATGATGATGCCGCCAAACGCCAGCATTGGCATTGCATCACCCATCATGGCCGTATTCAATGAGGCAGGGCCGGTCATTAGGCTGGCTGGCAATGACCAGTCAGCCGCCATCGCGGAGGTCATCATTACGAGAGCGCCGACGATGGCCATCGGCAAGAGAATCAGTTTTTTCATGGTGTCATCCTTATTAATTAGCTAAACCAGTGAAGTCTTAGTCGAATTTGACCCAGACGCCGTCAACATCAACGTCGACAATCTTGCCTGCAGCACTACGGGAGCCGGTGTCGTCAGTGTTAGCCACTGTCTGGTCATCGACGATGTAAGCGGTGGCTTCGATATCGGTGCGGTCAATCGAGCCATCGTTTGCAAACAAGAACGTGCCTTTGCGTACATCAATGGCTTTATCACCGGCAGAGCCAGCACCGTTATCAACGTGCTGGTCTGCACGGCCTACGGCTTTCAAACCGGTTGCCGTTGAACCAGCCTCAGCATTGCCAGATGAATCAAGCACAACAATAGAGCCAGCAAAGATGACACTTGATGCCGCCACTGGATGGTTGTGAACTTCACCTAACCGTTGCGGGGTATTACGGTCTTTGGTTAATGCGGCCATTACTTATCTCCTTTGAGTGATTTGGCGTATTCGGCTGGCTCGACACCCAATTGCGTACAAACCGCCAACTGCGCATCAGACAGAACGGGGTTGCCGTCGTCATCGACTTGCTGTGTGGTGGTTTGTTTACCTGTCAGGGCGGCAATGGGGGCGGCTGATTTAAGGTAGGACTTCAGCACATCAACCGGCTGGTCTTTAGCCCACAGCTCCATGGCGGGAGTGAGCTTGCCATCTGCTTTGGCTGCGGCAATCATGGCGTCCTTGTCATTGCCATCCAGGCGCGCTGTCAGAGCAGCAATTTCTTCGCCTTGCTCTTTAATAACAGCCATAGCGGTGTCGGGGGTAGCCGCAGTGGCAGCAGCAACAGCTTCATCAGCGCTATCGGCTTTTTTCTTTAGCTCACCGAGAGCATTGCTAACCGCTGTCAGCGCAGCAAGCCCTGAAGTGTCTTTCAGCTCCAATGTGGTTGCCATGTTGGTAACCTGCTTATTCATAGCAGTCAGAGCTGCAGTCACCGCTGATTCATCGGCATCAGCTGCAAGGCCAAATAATTGGCGTAACAGCTTTAAAGTCTCCTCGTTCATAGAAGCGTCCTCTTGTTTTGGTTGCGGGAGAAGGGAAGCCGCTGCCAATACATCATCCATTCCATCAATGGCTGGGTTATTGGTTAACGCGACATGAAGTAAATCCAAGACATGACCTGTTTTGGGGTCATAGGTGAAAACGGGTGAAATATATTTATATTCTTTGTTGGTGATGAAGCCGTTGGCTTTTGGTGTCCATTCAGGACTAGACAACATGAGACCTTTATCAGGCACCCAACTCAACGCGGCAGGCTTACCCCAACCGGCAGCGGGTGCAGGCTGACCATTTTTAGCAGCCAACAAAGTTTGGTGTTCGTAATCGAAAACGATGTCGTTCTTGCGTGATTGAACGCGATTAATAAGTGCAGCTGCAGAAACATCATCAAGATACCAAGGGCCACTCCCTGCCATCGCACCGCGAGGGGCATCGAACTTGCCAGCAGGAAATAACTGGACGGCACCATCAGTGCCGACCAGTAGTGAGCAGATTGCAAGCGCTACGTTATGCATAGCGACCTTGAGGGAATGATGTCATGGCGAGTCTCCTGTTCGTCGTTTATTTCAAGAACAGGTGCCACTCTACGAATGCGGGGCAAAAAAAATGCCCTGAAACAGTTCAGGGCATTAAATATTTGTTGTTATTGAAGATACCGTCTACGCATAAAAACGGCAACAATCAGAAGTTAAGATGCAACCGCTTGACCTATGCAATTAGCTTCAGCATCCAGCATTGTCCATTTACTACGTACACTTTTTGACGTGACAGCATTATCAATCTTGCGATTTTTTAGAATTAGGAGCAATGCCGTCATATATAGTACCGCCCTTAAAAAGAGTGAACCTCTGACAATGTGATAAAAGACAGTAAGGTGCATTTCTTTTTGGGCTTTTAATATCAGTTTCTTTTGATGCTCTGACTCTGTTTTTAAGAAAGCATCCTCCCAACGCTCTTGATAACGTTTTAACTGAGGACTATTTTTAATATCATTCCGGCCCAAAAATAACGTCAGGATAAAATGCATCGCACTTAACTGATGGGTGTATCTAATCACCCCATTCAAAGTCGTGCGTGTAATGCAATACAATTCATTATCAAAATCAATTTCTCCCGCTTCAGCGGCATTGAATAATTGATCACGTATATCAAAAAGGCGCTGACGAGTAGAGTCGTTCAAATAGCTTCTATACTCAACAAACCAGGCGTACCAAATCCCAATAAATAACGCGATCAGTAATATTGAATCATTCAATTGTGAATCCATCACACATCCTCCGGTCTTGTTTCGCCTCTTGGCGTTAAGTCACTAGATGTTCTCTTACTGTCCACTTCTTTTTCATACATCTCTTTATATGGTTGATAGCGTTCAACCACATTTTTTCTATGTCTTGACTGACCTCTACCATATAAAATCCCGAACACACCAAAGAGACCACCGAGCAAGCCAACTAGATAACTACTCTCTTCAGCTGACTTTTCATCCTTGTTAATTTCAGCGTGGATTTTCGCGTTAATGCCAATATCAGCTTTTGTTGTTTTACCAGCCCATGAAATTGCAACTGGCGATAAAAGATATAGCCCTAAAACCAATGCTGACCCAGCAATAAACCACCTTATAGTTTTTGACCACTCAGCAGCTCGCATTGTTGCGATACTTCCCCGAAGCGATGCATTTTCAACGAGTAAGTCTGTTCTTGATTGATATTTGTCTGCCATCAGGCACAAAAAAACCCGACACCAATCAAACCATCAGCATCAGGGTTACTCCCTATTAGTAGTTATCCATAATAAGGCATATTGTCACAGTTTTACATATCCAAGCAATAGCAACACTATTAAAGACCGCTTAACCCCGTTTAAATTCCCGCACAATCGTTTAATACTTTTATATTCCAATACTGACCGCACATCAACAGTTAAAACAGCTTAGAACGGCACACAGAGATTCAACGTAGTGCATCTTGAAAGTGTTCGTAAAGGGTATCAATTATCATTTGTTCATCGTCTTCTGACACACCCAAGTAGGGCCTGGCGGGAATACCTCGGTCTTCATCACCGAACTGATGGGTCGCGCCCTGGATAAGGTTGGTACCCATTTCCATACTCTGGCTGCTGGTGTTATAGGCTAGCGTGTCACGCATGAATCCTTCTAGCACCAGCACCTTGTCGGCGTTTTTCTTTTTACGTGCCTGATATTTCGGATCGAGTGGCTCCCATGGGTTACTTTCAGGATCGACTTGCTGATCCCATCGATCATGGGTGCTGTTAAGTAAACCTTCACCGATATCGATAAAGGCGGGTTCCAAGTCTTCACCGGCATCGACCAGGGCGCGTAGCCGGGCGGCGATGGCTTTATCCGGGAAGCTATAGTCGATACTGATTGATGCGCCTGCCATTATTCACCTATACTATGTTTATCGGTTGCGATGCTGGCGCGTACGCCCATAGCATCAAAAACCCGCCAACCTGGTGCGTCAGGAAAAGTGGCCCCATCATTCTTCATCCCCATACACCAGATACCCCTTACGCTGACTGTTCAGGTAATTACGGCGTGATGTCGGGATAAACGTCCAGCTTTCCAGTAACCCCTTTCTCACATTGGCCACCGCGACCAGGTACCGGCCTTTACCGATATCGTAGGCTTTGACAATGCGAGAGCGCAGCACCACTTTGCCAGTGCCGTTGTGTTGCTGGAACGATAACCAGACTTCATAAGGATTGGTCAGCAAGTCGTCCAGTAACGGCAGGAACTCAGCACGGGCGGGATCAATATGTTCTGATAATGCCTTGCTGTTGAGCAGAAACGGTAAGCCTCCGGGGGTGTAGAGTTTCTCTTCACCCACTTGTTTTTGCAGCTGCTCATATACTTCTGCTTTTTTATTTAAGCGTGATCCCAACTTCACCGGCGACTTGGTGAAAGGTATCTGTTGTTCTCTGCCAGCTTCAGCCCAGCCTTGTGGTGTGAGCGTTGTCCACTGAGTGCGTGTTTTTGTGTATTGCGCCATCACATCATCAGCCAGCTGCTCACCAAAAGCGGCTCTGCCTGGATTATAGGCGAAGCCCGGATCAACACCTTTGGGTACGCTTACGGTACGAGGCGACGGGCCTCGGACACCGACCACTTTATCTTCCAGTTCTACTGCAGGAGCGTTATCCGGGCCAGTTTTACCGAGCTTATCCATATCGCGTTTGCTGAGTGTTCTGACCCGACACTTGCAACCCCAGCCGTTCTGGGGGTAATGGGTCTGCCAGAATGGGTCGTCGGCATCAAGGATTAATCCGTCCCAGGCTACATGCTCTGGCCGTGGATGCTCGACAGCATCATTGTGTATGTACTGCCAGAATGGTCGAGTGTGTTTGACTTGCTGCATCTGGGCATATCGACCAGCGTTATGGCTTTGATACAGATTGGTCTCGTAGATAACCCGGCTGCGCCAGTTGCGACCACCGTTATAGCCCCAGCCGTGCTTGCTGACTATCTGATCAAAGTCTTTGCGAAAGTCCTTCAGGCTCATGCCTTCAGTAATCACTTTGTCCATTGATGAACGAAAATCGTTAAGCAGGTCTTCTTTCATCGCCCCGGCAATGACAAAGGCACGGGCATGCTGGCCCTCATAGATATCTGTCCAGGATGCCGTCGGCAGGTTCAGCTTGTCACGAAACGCATCAACCGCTTTATTGAAAGGCATGGAGCCGTAATTGATGTTCATTTAGCCAGCTTCATGCAATTTTTGCTTCAGCAGATAACCTTCCAGTTGCCAGATTTTATTTTTGGCATTCTCATAGGCTATCTTCTCACCTATTTCAGCGTCGAAGTTTTCTGGACTAGCGCAAGCTGATTCACCTGTTACAGTAAAGCCATTTTGTAAAGTTAAGCAGCAGACAGTTAATTGGCTTCCTTCAAATACGTGATACTGCTCTGACTTGATTACAGCCTGAAGCATATCTGGAGTTAACCTTGGAGCGTTAAGTTCTTTCTTTTGAATTTCATTTTCTATTTCAGTCATTTTCAGACACCTCATAACGCCCAGCCAGCTCAGCGGTGGCCAGCGCCATTTGAATCACGTCAGCAAGTTCTTCCGGGTCAAGAAAACCGAATGCTTCGACCAGGCGATCCTGAAAGTCTTCTAGCGTGCCACCGTTATCATCCACTTCCTCTAATAAGGATTTAATACGGTTATAAAGGTCGTCTAACGGTGACTGTGCTTGTGTTGCCAGTTGATTCACAACACCATCTAACTCTGTTTCATTATCACCGGCTTTGGCTGCAGCGGTAGCGGCGGCATTCGGGCGTGCAGCATCATTTTGTTCAGGGGTGTTAGTTGGAACCGGTTCATAGCCTTCACCATAGATCTCCGTCAGTTTTTCTTGGTTAAGCCGGTAGCCCATATCGAACAAAAGCTTATCGCGTTCGGCGCGTTCGTTAAGTTCTTCACCTTCCTCAGAGATGAACTTGATACGTGGGCCACGGCGTGGATCGGCACCGGGAATATTGAGTGCAACCATTGGCCAAAGTAGGTCACGGTTTAAGGTGCCAGCAATTTGCCGCACGTCACTGACCAGCAGATCATGACGCACTTCATTATGGATATCACCCAGGTTAGAACCCAGACCGGTATTTTGTGCCGTACTGGTTAAGGTGCCACCGAGAATCGCTTTAGACTGAACCGACTCGCACCAGTTGATCATAAACTGGTATGGGTCGCTGGCTCCCTTGGCGGCCTCTTTAAAATCGACATCCATACCATCGGGCATGATGCCTGCAGCACTGTGGCCGATACCAATGACGGCGCGAAGCAAGGTATTTTTTTCTTCATCACTGGCACCGCTGGGGTAAGTGCCGAGTCGCATTGGTATGCCATAGACTTCCAGAAACTCGGCCAGATCCCGAATGCTGTAGTTTTTAAACAGGTATGGCCATGCGAGGATACGATGCAAACCGCCACGGGCAATGCTGCCAGACTTGGCTTTATGAACATGCGTTACCCAGCCAAACGGCCACAATTCATCACCTCTGCCACCACTGTTACGCAGCAGAATCTTTTTGCGATCATTTTCATCGATGGTAAATAGGCGTGCTGATTGATGCTCTAGCGTTGGTAACAGCGTTTTACCCAGCTTATGCCAACCGAGTTCCAGCATCGAATAGCCTTTGCCAATCGCATCACCGATATCGAAAAGGTGATCTTCGAAGTCTTCCATGTCAAGCAGCCACTCTTTGACCTCTTCGGCAAGCGCTTCTTCTTTTTTATCGGCATTACGCGGTGCGACCACATCCCAATCGACACCCATCAACGCCCGTTTTCGCTTACTCATTTCCGCAAAGACATGGGCATCTTTTTCTTCCATATCTTCAAACAGGTCGGCCTGTTCGACCAGATTGCCTTGTTCAGCTGCTTGCAGAATGCTGGCTAACTTGCGTGGTGTTAAACCACCTGAAGGATGGTTCTCAAACTCTTTACTGATAAAGCCGAGCTTGGATGTTTGCTCTTCACTCAGTGCTTCTCGCACCTGTACTGGCTTACCAGCGGCATCTACGATTTGACTTGTTCTTACTTGTTCCATTGTTACCATCCACCGCCTTTTTGCATCAGGCTGCTGTAGTCGTTGTCGGGGTTGTCGCGTTCGGTTTTGCTGGGGGCTGCTGTCCACTCAATCGGTGAAGCCAAATCAAAGCTGGCAGCATGCGCCATGACCAAACTAATCGCTGCGTCACCGTGTCGGCTTTTGGCAGCATCGGTTTTACCATCGGGCAATTTCGGTACACCTTTAATCACTTGCAGCGCACCGATATCGTCTGCGACATCGGCATCACGCGGGATAAGAATGGTGTCGTCCTCAAACGCAGCTTTGAACTTGGGCATATTATCCAGGTACCAGCTTTGGCTAAGCATCACTTCTTCGACCACATTGACGCCATAGCGGTACTTGGCTTGCTCTGCCAGATACTGACCATTACCACGGGCATCCAGCTTGGCCGCACTGAATCGAGGCAAACGATCACAGATATAAAACAGCACCTGCTCTTGCTGCTTGAACGGCACGTTGTGCAGTTCAACCATAAATGGCACTACGCGCCTGAGCTGCTGACTGATGGTCATCGGTGTCAGCACGGTTAAGTCACCGGAGCGACCAAAATCTTCGCCTAAAACGTGGCGTAAATTGGGATTTAACTGGTCTAAAAGCGGCTTTAAATTAACCTCACACCAGGCCAGCATTTCTGCCTGGCGAAGATGCTCTGGCCACAGGTTGAACTCGGCGGTACCGGAATAGCGCAGCACCGGCACATCATGCATGCGGGACTCACGTAGGGCGCGGCTGATATAGGTGCCACCGCCTTGTTTGGGGACGCAGTCATATTCTTCTTCGGCATCTTCGGTACTGGCAGTATTTTTACGAAGCCCAGCTTTCCATTCGTCTTCGCCTTCTTGTGTCCATTGAATTTTCTGAATTTGGCAGATGCGTTTATAGAGACCCATTTCACACGCATCATCCAGTGTGATTCGATGAACGCTGTAATCTTTTTTTCCAGATCGACTGTCTTCGATGAGTTCATTGAACAGGTTTTCTACGCCATTATGCGTAGAGATGATTCGAATTTTGCTGCCCCACATCGTCAGAGCTAACGCAGCTTTTAAAAGCTCATCAAGTGCATCATGGAATGCCGCCTCATCAATGCAGACATTACCCTGACGACCACGCATATTGCTGGGTCGTGAGCTGAGTGCCTGAATCTTAAAGCCGCTGGCAAAGCGAATAGTGAAGGTGAGAATATCTTTGTCTTCATCTTCAAAGATTTCCTCTTCAATGGCTGAGGCAGCCTTATTGAATGACTTAGCCCACATCGAACAAGCATCAATAAACTCTACGGCCATCTCTTTATTAGAACCAACGTAGTAGCAGTTGGTACCGCCCGCAGCCTTTGACGATGAGGCGGCTAATACTTGATCGGCTGCTTCAGCCCAAGTTAAACCTGTACGTCGTGACTTTTCAGCAAGCTTAAGAATACTGTCATCTGCCATCCAGTTCTTTTGATATGGCAGCAGGACATCATTCGGATCGTAATCTTTGTATATGGCTAAAGCAGCGCCCATCGCTTAACCCAGCCCCAGTATTTCTGTCTTGATTGAATCAATTGCTTTTTGGCTCATGCCTTGGCTGACCATAGACTTTTCAGCTGTCGCTGCAGCTTCGTTAGCGGCTTCGGCTCTGATGGCTTTCTCTCGCTCTTCATTCATATTGGCCGCTGACTCCAGTCGCTGAACAGCGAGTGCCAATTGAGCCAGCATTTTTGGCTCTACAGGGGTATCACCTTCAGCCATATGCATTGCTGAATCAAACGCCATCGTGCGGATGATTTCATTGACTAACTTACCAACCTGGCCTTGCGGTGCAGCGCCCAGCTTGCCGATCCACATGCTGGCCAGTTCGCGTGATTGCTGTAGTTTGGCTCCGACATCTTTCATCTTGACGGCATATCGATTGACCGCAGACTTGCTGACGCGATCATCAGTGCCGAGCTGTTCAAGGATGGCATTGATTTGTGCTGTGGCATCCAGTTGTGAGACTCGCGGATCTCGCAACAGGGTTTGCAGCTGCTCCAGAATATCGGCTGGCAATTGCTCAATGGATGAGGCGCGAGCCATTATTCAGTCGTCTCTACGCTGATGGTGATGGGTGAATAAGAATGTGACATCCCAACACCAAAGAAATAACCAGCGGCAATGATGTAGCAAAAAATAACCACACTCTTTAACACTTCTTTGCCGAAGCTCTTTATATCTTGCTGTAACAGCCAGTTCTTTAATTTTCTAATCATGGTCGCGCTCTCCCAATACCATCAATTCGGCTCCGCCCCAGCGCAACATCGACGCCACGCTGAGTCACCTTGGCAATCAACAATTCACCAACCGTTGTAATCGCCAGCAGACCTTGCTCTTCCAGCCAGCGCAATTCGGTACGAACACGATCAGCAGACACATCATGACCAACACTGGCCAAAATCATTTGCAAGATGTTTTCGTTATGCGAGTAGCCAGGGTCTTGCTCCAATGCCTGCAATAAGGCAAGACGAATAGATTCTGTGAGTATTTGATTAAAGCTCACCGCTTATCTCCTCGTAACAGATAGTCATTGATTAGCGTTAGCTGGGTTGTCATGGCTTTCAAAGAGCCAGTCATTTCGCTGATGTTTTCACTCATTCCATTCATGCGATTGTAGATATTGCTAAGGTCGGTATGCGTTGGTGCACCATTCATTCGCTCTTCAACGATATCCATTCGGCTAACTACTTTAACTATCTGCTGGCTCACTTCTTTAATCTCTGTTTTATTCACGCGATGGCGATTGATTAGCCAGGTGTAAACCCAATTACCTGCAAACAAAAAAGCCAGAAACACATCAAACCAAAACCTGTATGCGGTGTAATCTAATTCCATTTATCGCTCCCGCTTAGCCTTAATGTTTTGACAGTCCACACAGCGCACCGCGTCTGGTCTTGCTTCCAGTCTTTTATTTGGAATCGGCTCACCACAATCCAAGCAATAGCGAATACCGTTTTCTTCATCAGGTTGTTCTGTTTCTCTGCTACTTCGAAGCACCGTCTGAATCGCGATATCCCTGTCTTTTTGTTCGCGCTCCTGGGCGCGGTCGAACACGTCCACCATGCTTATTTACTTTCCTTGTTACGGCTTAAAAGAGTAGATAGATTCTGAAATACGCCCGGAGGTGGCGTTTGTCCGGCTGACACTTGTTTATCATCAGAACGCTTTTTCACTGAGACACCCAGCACAGCAAGCGCGATTGCCCACATACCAGATAGGTTGACCATGGCATTGATAACAGCAGGAGCGTCATTCGGTGAAATAACGATCACAATGCCCAAAGCAGACATTTGTACAAACCATGTCACGGCAATGGTGTAACCGAAGAAAGGTCTCCAGCGACGGACGAATGAATCGCCAGAGGTGTACTCGGTTCGCATGGTGGCGTTGATGGTGGCCAACTGCTTGTTCTCGGCTTCTAGTTCGGCGAGAACGATAACGTTCATTTCTTTTTGCAGTTTTAGTTGAAGCTCTGGATCATGCTTTATTTTGGCTAAGGCTTCATCAGCGTTACCTGCGCCCGTTACTGCATTGGCTGCTTTAACAACCTTATCAGCGACGTTACCAGCCCTATCCCCCATTAAAAGCCGGGTTAGCCCCGGCACGAATTGCGCTAATCCTAAAGCAATGCTAATCGGCTCCATGAGTCACCTCTGTATTGATAAATTGCTGCAACACAAACAGACGGCGCATCCAGCCCATAATGAAGCGTTCTTGTGATGGGTTTTCAACGGCGAGGTCATGATAGAAGTCAGCCCGATAGGCAAGGCTGAGAGTGAGCTTGTTAGTAAGGTAGTCTTCGTTATTAGCGAAACGTCTGATAGCGCCAAGCGTTTCATCACCGATCACACCATCTACTTCCACGCGATAAGCGCATTGAAGGAATTTGATTGCTGTTTTGGGCCGGTGGTTTACTACCGAGTCAAACAAGAAACAACCAATGACTGGTGGCAAATCGCCACAGCCATAGGCTTGCCAGTAGTCACGGAAATAGAGTGCAATGGCATCATCTAATGTCAGCAGTCTGATATTAAGATGGGGGTATTGACGCTTGCTGATGCCGTAGTTGGTTTCGCCACCGGCATCGTTTGGATCATCCACATAGCCGCCTTCAATCTTCAAGACATGATTGACTGCTTTGAGGAAAAGTTCTGGGTAGGTTTTGTTTGTGTCCATGGGTTGCATGATGCTTTCTGGCACAAACAAAAACGCCCTGAATGAGTTCAGGGCGCTGGGGTGTTACTACAATTTAGTTAAGCAGGTTTTAGAAGTCTGGGCAATCTTGAGTTATTTTTTTCAGACTGGCTGGAAGTTATAACCAAGCTGGAAATTTACCTATAAGATTCATTGGACTTGGTCTTTCAGCTGACACCGTTGAACCCAACCGTTTGACATTGCATCCATATCTACTTTTTCAAAACTCTGCCCGGAACGGGCTGCAAATCTCTCAGCTGCCATTCGGTAGCTATTATTTACCCAGTTACTACGCGACTCATACTGCTCATCATTCAATGTACTGGGGCTGCCATAAATGCGATTCGCTGCCAAACTCACCATACCCTGAGCAGTGAAAGCATCACACCATGGCTGGAAGAGTGAGTCATCGGCTGCAAAAACTGATGAAGAAAGTAGTAGCGCATAGATACAAAAAGCGAGTTTTTTCATTTTTAAGTTCCTTTTATCAACAACCGATACAACCGCTACAACTTAGCAGATAGGTTGTTCGCGTTGTAGTGGTTGTTAAACCAAACTATAGGTGTAAGCACCTTTTATTTTCTCAGATTGCCAGTGAATACGGTCAAAGCGATCTAGTCTATCACGGGCGGTTTTATCATCTTTTTTGTGACCGCAGGCGTCCAGTAGCTTGGTTTTATTCAAACTACCTTGCTCCTTCAGCACGGTTTTTACCTTGTCGATAAACGCTCTTTCTTCATCGTTGAGTGTGACTTCGTCGAGATCCAGTTCGGTTAAAAACAGATCTGCCACTTCTATTCTTAGTGCGATATTGGCAATGGCAGCACGTTCTTTTTTAACTTCGAGCAGCCAGCGAATTTCACCTTCGGGCGAGTCCGCTTTGATAAGACGGTACATATTATCGACGCTGTTACGTAGGTTGTTTGATCCTTGATAGTTGCTGCCGTTCTTGGTGGAGTGATGCAACACAATAATGGTGGCACCGGCGTCACGTATCTTTTTCAGCTTGTTGCCGATCCGCATGGCTGTCAGGTCATTATTGATATCACCAAAGTCTCTGAGACTGTCCAGCATCAGCAGCATGTTTTTAAACGCGTTGCCATAGGCTCTGTTTTCAAGCTCATCCAGCAGTTCGAGTGGCTCACCATTGAACTTACTGCGGTGCGAGTAGGTTAGATTCGGGCAGGCTTCGATCAGTTTATGTTCGATGCCACGCTCTTTCAGCACACTGATGGGGTTATCGACATCGATGTACAGCACATTCATCGCGCCTTGCTCACTACCACTGTTGTGTTCAGTGGCATATTTTGCCAGCCCGAAAAGCAACCAGCTTTTACCCATGCCGCCATCGGCATAGATCATAGTGATTTGTTTTTTAGGCAAAAAATTAGGGTATAAAAACTCAACACTATCGTTGAAGTCATCAGTTGTGAGTGGATTGATAAAATCGAACATTAAAAGAGATCCTGTTGTTTGTCATTTTCAAGTTGACGCTGTTTAGCCTGGCGTTTGTAGACAGCGCGTTCAGTAATTTTTTGTGTCCGGGCGACTTCTGCTTTGGTAAAGCCTTGATCAAGCAGACGGCTTGTCTCTGCCAGATCCACTTGGTATAGCCTTGCTTGAAGCTTGGGGATGGCGATTTTCTCATTACGGAAGGTATGCACGAACTGTTTGTATTGATCTGGACTAAGCACTTGCTTTAGGTCACCTTGCCCCGGCACTCGAATAGTGACACCACCGAACTGTTTCACCAGACGCAACAGTCCATCAAGACCGATCACATCGGCTATCTCTCTGGCTACAGGTGGTAAATAATCAGGTAAATTCACTGGCTCGGTACCTTGCTTATGGCAGCGCTACTTGAGTGGCACGTTCAAACGCGACTTTGTCATTAAGGTGATCGACGATGGCATTGAGTAGCGGCACATTACGACGCCACTTGCTGGCATTCGCACGGCCTGCTACCAGCTTCTCGACATAGCTTTCGCTCAGGTTCATGGCATCCAGTAGGTACTCAACGGTTTGCAGCAGGCTGCGTTTTTTCTGTTCCTGATATAACGCGGCAATGATCGCTTCAAACTGCTGACGCTTGTGCACCCACTCCAGACGTTCAATACCAGGACGGCCTGTTGTTGCATGGCCTTTACCACCGGTGACGTGCCAGGCTATGGTTTCAGCGTATTCCCAACTGAGTTGCATATCGGTCAGTAAGGCTTCAATTTTTGCCATATACGGGCTGCGATTGAATGGCTTTCTGCCTGCGCGTTTAGGTGGTTTAATCGCTTTGGCATCACGTAGCAAATTGACTAAATGTTTCAATTCTTTGTCCGTCATCTTGCTGCACGAACGTTCACCGGTATGGTCTCCTTGCCATGTGCGACGAGCTTCTTCGTCCTTAAACAAGCGGCTAGCGCCGATATGAACAAGCTGGATTAGCTTTTGTCTTGAACTCATAGCTGCCCCACGATTTGTAGATAACGGCCAACAAACATTAAAAACGCTGTGCTGGGAGACACTGGTTCAATGGCTTTTTTTAATGGCTCAATATCTTTAATTAACGGCCATTCATCATCGTGTGGTGCCATCAAGTCACGCTGCTCTGTGGCTAACAAGACCAAGTCTGCGTGCTTCACTTCTGCAGGCATCTCAGCGTCTAACCCAAAACGGCCTAACACGGCTTTTTCAACACGCTTCTCTATTTCACGATAATCGGGCAAGAGGTTTTTCAGTGGTCTGGCCACATCACCAACAAACGCCTCTGCGGCATCATGCAGCAGTCCGTGCAAAGCCATTTCAGGCGGTACAATTTCAGACACATAAACCGAATGTTGGGCTACGCTGTAGAACTTATTAGTGTGGCCAGCGAAGCGGCAAATGTTTGATAGGCCATGAGCGGCAACGTAAATGTCGAACTCAGACTCTTCAGGACACATAAAGTTAAAGTATTCACCACTGATAGTGAGTATGTCTGGTCGCATCTCGCTTGCTTCTTTCATGTTCATTATTTGGATTCCTCTAACGATCCCCAGCTCCATGCAATGGAGTTATGGCCACAATGTTTACAGCGGAGGATATGAATGTTTTCCGGTGTAACCTCTTTTGCTGTTTTGTACTTGTGACCAGATATATACCGACCACGACTAAGCGACCGCCAGATGCAACGTGCAAAACAGATTGGGTTCCTTAATTCATCCATATCATCTCCCGGATTTTTCACTGCCTTAACCCCAACGAAGGGGCTAAGTAATCCGTCTCGTGGATCAGTCGGCGTTGCCCGGCGGGGAGAAAGGTTATAAAACCCACCGTCTCAGCTGCAGTCTGTTAGTTTTTTGCTGGCACCACCTGTCTGCTGACGCGCCGTTGGTTAAGCGGATTTAGGCTGAATATCGATGACGCGATACTTCAACTGTCGTTGAACCCCATCACGGGGACTGGTGACGGTTGGTCGCTCACCAACTTTTATGTCTGATACAAACGTGCCACTCCAGATACCAGCCTGAAATGGTCTTGAATCAACAACGACGCCATCTTCATCGATGTCCCACTCCAGAAAGTCCTGGCCCCTGTCTTCGAATACAATCATTTCCATAGAAGACCTCACAGAGCAGCCATATCGAGAGCCAGATTCTGAAACTTGCTCTCGGTGGTCGGGCGGTAATAGAAACGCACATAGGCGCTGGAGCCAGTGATTTGCATCGAATCTTTCAGCGCCTCCATGGCTTGCTTCCATTTGTGATCGTCAATCTCCAGCCGCAGCAGTCCGAGGATTCGGGCAGCACTAAGCTGGCCTTCAGTGTTGGTTTTGAAGGCGTGATCGACCAGGGCTTTGATATTGTCGTTGCTGCCTTCTGACCATTCTTGAATGCATTCATCAATCAGGGATTTAGCTGCTTCAGCACGCTCATCGAAGTGCAACAGCTCGGCCATTTGAATGCGAATCTGGCGTTTACCGTCATAGCTGGTGAGGCTGATATTGCCTTTTTTGCCACCGAGCTTGGCATCGTATTTTTCTGCAACAAGCTCGACGAAGGCATAAACGTCATTCATCGCCTGAGCTTTGAAGGCGACCATCTGCTCTCGCAGCAACTCGGCCTTACCAAACAGTTCTTCGATAAGATCATCACGATCCAGATCGATTTGTTTGATTTTGCTAATGGGTACAAGGTGACCTTGTGCGTTCACCTTGTGTTGCTCTGTATTGATAGCTGTATTCATGGGTTACTCCTGTTTAAGCCACAACTTTCCACTGCACCTGGCAGCCGCTGACTTCTGTGGCGTAGGTTTCGAGACGACGTAGGCCGGTTTTAATGCGGGTTTTTGTGCCGCCCTTAAGTCCACCTGGACTGTCGTTGTAGCCGACGATGGTGATGGTCGGCTTTCTGGCTTCACCGATGTTGATATCGGTAATGGTGAGGCCACGTCGTGCTAGTTCTGCTAAGCAGTGGCGAACGTCTTCTACTTTTTTGCTGATGATGTCGTTACCCAAATTCTTGTTCATGATTAGGCTCCAATTTTGCTGTGTTCACAGCCGCCACGGCAGGCTCTATAAAGTTGAATGCGTGTCGGGTTTGTTGCTGCATACGGGCGGCTTTGGTATTCAATGCATTGGTCGCTGGGGATAGCACCAACCACCGGGCATTGCACACTGCCGGACATAAACTTGCCTTCAATGAGTGCTTGCAGTCGGTCAGTTCTGCCGGGGTATTTACTCTTGATGACCTGGTTAATCACGGTTGGTGAAGGAAAGCCATCATTCTGTCTGAGAACAGCGGCCACCTTGGCTTGTGATGTTTTCTCACATTCGGTTTTGAGTACTTGTTTCCAGTCGCTCATTTGTTGTCATCCTTTTCTTTCTGAATGCGGTTATAAATTTCTTCACGATGAACAGAGACATCTTTTGGGGCTTCAACCCCGATCCGGACTTGATTACCTTTGGTACCAAGCACATTCACGACAACGTCATCACCGATAATCAGGGCTTCGCCCACACGTCTTGTTAAAATCAGCATTACTCACCTTCCTTTAATGAAATGGGTAACTTGCCAAGCAGTGACAAACTAATCTTCACGCCTAAATGAACGCCTTTGAGCACCTCCGGATCGGTTATTTCAATCTCTTCACCGATTTTGATAGAGGCACCTTTTTGATCCACTATCAGCTGCAATTCATCAACTCGTTTCTGGTGCCATGCCATTAATTGTTGAATTACGTCTACTGTCGCTTCATCCATTACTCACCATCCTTTGGCCATACGACCTTGTTTAAATTGGGATCAAAGACTTGTTTAATGCGTTGAATCATCGGCGGCTTTGGACCGGTATTCATCGCGGGTAATAGTTTGTATCGCGCCAGACCACCACCATGGTTGGCTGGGATTATCTCTTTGAGATAATTCGCCTTAGCCAGAAAGGTGATGTAATCCTTGGCAGTGTTCGGTTCGATAGGTGTTTCTTCCGTAGAGGCTGATGCCACCAAATCACGCCAACTGAAATCACTCAGAATTCGCATGGTTCGCCACATCTGTTCACGGCTCTCGCCACCAGTGACGTGGTCACCTTTGCGGTTGACGCGAGGTGCATTCACACCGACATCACGAGTCAGCCTCCAGACAATGGCACCGCCCATGCGCTTGGTGGTGCGTTCCAGATAGCCAGCACCTTCCAGCCCTATCACGTAGGTTCTGGCTGTTCGGCGATTCACTTCATTCAGCTGTTTGTGATCACTGGTGTGTGCTTCCAGGTCAAGTAAAGAAAACACTTTCAATTCACGTATGGCTTGCCAGCAGGCATCTCTACCTGACAGCTTGCCGTTTGCTCTTGTGATATGAACAGGCTGTGTCATTTAACCTTCCTCCTGGGTGCGTCGCCGGTATAGAGGGGACGGTTACCCCAGAGTTTGACGTCGATTTGGTCGGTACCAGCTGAGTAGGCGGCTTGCTGAACTTGGTTGAGATTGACGCAGATTCGACGGGCGACGCCCATGCTTTCACGCTGGATGCGTTCGAGCAGGTCATCAGCAATGGTGATGTCCGGGCAGTAAAGTTGGGACAGTTGTCGTGTGTCTTCCAGATCGGCAGGTTGAGCGCCTTGCCAAGCCAGCATTCGATTGTGGAACCGTTCCCACTTGAGCAGCTTGGTCGGGAGCTTCTCTTCACCGATCAGCAGGATGGCAGCGTTTGATCCTTCATAAATGTCACGCACTACTTCGACGGCTTTCTTTTCGACGATGTGATCCATCTCATCGATGATGAGCGGCAGACCACTCAGCGCCAGCTGCTGACTGATTTGCTCGACCATGTCATAGTTGGTCTTATCTGGCTGGATGCCCATTTCTTTGAGAATGGAAAGGAGCAGCGCTTTTTTTGTCCAGGTGCTTTTGCATTCAACGTAGTAAGCGCGGTATTTATTCGCTGCATAAGCTGCAGCAAACGATTTACCCCAGCCACTCGGGCCAAAGAAAGTGACCATACCTGGTAGATGTGCTGGGCGATTCATCGCTTGTTCCAGCAATCGTGTACAGAGCATGACGTTTTTCAGTGGTGCCGTGGTGACAGAGGCTTCGACTCTGTCTCCCAAGTTGACCACGTTTTGATTTGTTGTCATTATTTACCTCATCACGTTTTACTTACCCGCCTGCCAGCGGGTTTGTTTTTTTATGCCTCGACAGTTTCGTCGAAGCTCTCAAAGTCAGCGCTGAACTCGCTCATAAAGCGGAACTCATCGCCTTTCTGGTACATCGCCCAGAATTTCTGATCAGCTGCTGAGAGTTGACTCCCTTCTCGCAACCGACGGTCTAAATTGACCCAACGCTTGTAGCGCGCTCTGGGGTCATCATTTCTTATGATTTGTGCTGCAGGCTCTTGTGGCTGTTGGAACTCGGCTTGGAATGTAGCCAGATCCTGTTTTTGTTCGTCAGTTAGTTGTGGCTGCGGTATGTGTCGGCCTAGTTCTGGCGCTGGGCGAAGTGGTCTGACCACTTTCGGGTTGGCGACTTCAGGCTGTGGCTGCAAAGGCAGGCGACTTGCCACTTCCATTGCATCCATCGCGACTTCGGCTTTCGCTGCCAGCTTGGTGGCCTTGATAAAGCGAGTGCGATGCTTGTTGAAGCTTCGAGCCGCTTCAGTATCACCAAACCCAGTAGCTTCAATACATTGCGCCTCACCGATATAGCGATTATCTAAGGTGTAGGCATAGACGATTTCATGCAGCGCTTGAGGGTCAAAACGAACGGTAATCTTCTGGCCTGCAAAGTCGAGCAACGCTGGCGCGTGGTAGCGGTTTTTGCCTTGTCCTGTGGCTGATCCGGCATCAAGATTAAATGATCCATCTTTCTGCACTTTGATGGCTTCAGCCATCAGCAGCCACATGCGACGTTGTTCTTGGTTAGCTGTTTTGATAACGGCGGTTTGATAGCTTTCGGTGAAAGCTTGATCAAAACTTTTTGTGCCGTTGCAGATTTCAGTGCGTCGAGCCGGTTTGGCATTCCAAGCAATGATTTCTTGTTCCAGTACTGCTAGGAACGTTTCAATGGGTACCGCTTTTTTGGCGTAGTTTTCTGGCTTGGCCATTGGGTTTGGGCCGGTATAGGCACCTTCAAACTTAGGATGCTTGTCCAGATATTCACCAAGACCACCAACACCAAAGGCACGTTCGACAGGTTTAGCCTGACCGTGTCCTTTGCCGCCAATCACTGATGTCCAGTGCACTTTGATACCGAGCGTAGGGAATAGGCCGAGTGGATCATCTTCTTTTACGGTGAAGCGATAGCGGTTTTTAACGCCACCGGTCATCCATTTATTGGCTGCAGCGCGGGTGTTATCAATAGTGACGTGTTCGGGTATGCCGAACTGATCCACAACATCGCCAAAACTGGCTCGGATTGAGTCGGTGTTTTCTGATTCATCGACGCGGTAAGCCAGTATTTTGCGGCTGTAGACGTCCTGCCAGAACCACGTTTTCATGCGCGTTACATCGCCATTTGGCAATAGAACAAACACGTTGTGTTGGTAGCCATCACCATTGATCCACTCAAGCGCATGTAGCTCTTGGACTGTTCGCTGTTGGGCAGGAAACAGTTTGATCAAACCGGCTTCACCTTCACGTAGATAAACGCGGGTTGCCAGCGGTATGGCTTTGATGCGACGTTCCAGTGTTTTTTTGCTGGGGATTTTCCAGCCTTGTTCGGCTGCAGTACGTTGTAGTCGGTAGTAACAGGCTTCGAACTCTGGCTGCTCCAGGCGAAGGTAATCGGCTTTGTAAAATTCCCAAGCCTCAGTATCCATATCTGCTGTGACCGTTCGGCCAACAAAGCCGGGTACCAGCGCGGCTAACCAGTCTTGACGAGCATAGAATTTCACCCCTTTCTTGCTCTTGGTACCGTGATACCAGCCTTGCATGGTGCGTTCACTAATGTCGTTTTGATCAGCCACCAGTAAGAAGGCATTCTTAAGTGTGGCGCCACCGTTTTCTGTCAGAGCCATGACCTGCAAAAGCAGGTTGAGTTTGTTCTGAGCTGCGTCCTTTTGTTTTTGTGGCTTGTTGTCATAGTGCTGCCATAATGCTTGAGGATCGTAGCTAAATTCAGTGCTTTCCGAGCTGCTCTTAACTGGGGTCGGCAGGTGTTGTTTTATCAACGCGGCCTGAGTTTCTACTGGCAGGCTGGAAAGGTGGTATTCATTTGCTGATCCACCTCTTACTTTTACTTGCCTTGTATTCCAGCCTTGTTTTGAGGCCTGCTGATTAACGCCACGCTTGTACTTTGGAAGACCTGGTTTGTTTGCTAATTCAGTTGCTGTGAACCATTCCCTGTTTTGTTCAGTCATCTTCACCGCCCTCAAAATCTAGACCTGGCTGACTCTGAGAGATAACATTTTCTCTGTGGTATGCCACGCCAGCTAACAGTCGAGTGAGCGCTGAAGTAAGGATATCTACCGACTCACCCTCACGATAAAACTTGATTAGCAAACTCATTGCATCTGCAGAAAGCTGCTGTAGTTCGGCTAAACCTAGTTCATCCACTTTTTTCCCTGTGGGGATTTGAATCATCAGCTTGTTACTTCGGTAACCCAGATATTGGGTGACATAATCCATCTCACAGATATGCTCATATGCCGGGATAAAACTGACTGGCATATCACCAGTAGAGAGCCATTTGTATAAGCGGTCTTCACTGACAGCCATCAGTTCAGCGATAGCTGGAACAGTTAGCCTTTTGAACTGTCTGGCGTACTCTTTATTAAGCCGCAGCGCGTCTTTTATATTGTTCGGCTGGATGCGTTTCCAAGCCACCTTACTTTTTGGAATTCTCATCACAACACCACTTCCAAATTTATTGATTGTTGCGGCAGTACTGCACGGGATAGGCTGGTTCTGCGTTTTAACCAAACAGGAGATAACAAAGTGAAAACAACCAGACCAGCACCCGTCAGTGCCGCGTATTTACACGGGCAGAATGATGGATTCATCATCATTTCATCGACCATGCTTTTATCCGAGCTATCAGCTTTTTTAAAAGCATTGAAAGTTGACAAATCGGACATACGTGAACCGGACAATTCAGAGGAACTTCCACAACTCGCTGAGACTGTTGCTTGGCAAGTTGTTGAAAACGTATTGCCGCCTTCATCCGCGACGCTTTGTAAGCAGATTGGCGATCTGGATCACCAAACCCAGGAGAAACTGGCATTCCGTCTTTATCAACTAAAAAGTTTGATTGCGACGTTGAAGCGCACTCATCCAGCCGATACTTACCTTGTGCCGCCGAACTGGAATCGCCGTTGGTTTGAACTGCTTTGTGGGCGCGTGCTTTTTGCGGATGTAAGTGCTCTTGATGCGGATAGTTATCAACCATGATTAGGCGCTCTCAGCAAGACCGGCTTCTGCCAGACGCGCTTTTGCTTGATCAATTTTGGCTTGGCGATCAGTTTTTACATCAGACTGATAGCGGGGAATATCCGGAAAAACTGCTGCAATATCTTTCTCGATTAGCACGGATATTGATCGTGCAACTCTTAAACTTTCCGCTCGTCTTGCACAAACATTCATTACATGCTGATGAGTGCAACCAATTACTTCACCAGCGACTAACCAAGAAAGACCTTTGGCTTTCAATGCTTGATGTATTTGCTTGTAGTTCATTGTTACAATCCGTAATTAAATATATAAGCGTTTACATAAATGCAAACAAAACATAACACCTGCAAAAATTATGTACACATAAAATAACATTGTCAAGGGCTTGTAATGGAATCATTAGTTTACATTGGCGGCAGAATACTAGAGGAGCGTAAGCGTCTACGCTTAACCCAGCAGGATGTTGCTGACTTTGTTGGAATCACAAGGCAGTCACAAGCCAAATATGAAAAAGGTGAACGTAGCCCTGATGCTATTTATTTAGAAAAAATATTAGGGCTTGGGTTTAATTCGTATTACGTGCTGACGGGGAACGAAACCTTTCCAACTCGATCCCACTTAGATGTTGATGATAATTCATCATCAACACATAGAAATTCAAACGAATCAGAAACTTATGAAAAGCGGGATCGAAAATCTAAAGTGGGGCAAGTCGATCCCACTTCCAACGAAGAAGTGGGATCGAGCATCAAAGACTATTCAGCAGGAACTGGTAGCATTATGGAAACATTCGCCCACATCCCACTGTTTGATGTAAAAGCATCAGCTGGCAACGGTTATGTCATTCACGAGGAAGAGGAAACTGATGCACTTATATTCAAAAAAGAATGGATATATAACGAGCTACACAGCAGCCCAGCTAATTTATATCTGATTTATGTAGAAGGTGAGAGCATGGAGCCTGCATTGCGTCCAGGCGACGTTATACTCGTTGATCACACTGACAACGTTGCTAAACGTGACGGCATCTATGTAATCAGAATGGGTGAGTCATTACTAGTTAAACGGCTACAGCGCCTACCAAGTCAGCGGTTAAAGGTTACCAGTGATAATCCAGCTTATGAGCCTTTTGAGATATCACTGGATTTTGATTTGCAGAACGAGCTTTCGATTATTGGGCGAGTTGTTTGGAGTGGTCGTCGTCACTAATGAGCTTGATCGCAATTCATGTGTCTAAATGTTTACTATATTTAAAATGATCGCGATCCATAATTAATTATTAAATAAGCTTTAAATGTTACTCAAACCCTCATTATTAAAAGCTTCTTCCCATTTAAAACCATTAAATCCCGTTATATCCCGTCTTACTTAATCCATCTGTCCTCATTCAGCCATCACTTTTTCGAAAATTGTCGCAGACAAAATGACGTCCGCTTTTTTACCCGCCATGTCTATAAAATAGGCTCTCAGGGTTCGTAAAAGTAACTCGAACACAAACACCGTCGCGACACCGATAGCCAAAACCCACAAGGTTTCTGTCGCATGGTTTGGAACCACTCTGTCATAAACATTCATGATGAAAAGCGGTGAAGCTAATGCAAAGCTATTGACCAAAATTGAAGCGACAAAGACTTCGCTATAAATAGGCCAGAATCGTATGATGGTGCCCCAAAACCAGTGCTTGGTTCGTGGCACATTGCTAAACTCTGTGCGTTGATCAAAGTGATGAACGGGTTTGATGAAAATGGCATAGCCACTGTATAGGGCTTCCAGTTCTTTCACCTCAATCTCAGTTTCGCCATCTCCCGTCTCTGGAAAAATAACCCGCGCATGCTTGCCCTTTACTTCAAGCAAAATACACGCATTGGTATCACTGAGTAATAAAACGGCAGGTAATACCAAATTAGAAATTTTACGGAAAGGTCGTTTAACAACTTTTGAGGAAAGCCCCGCTCTTTCTGCTGCTCTGGAAAACAACGTTGGCGTTAACTTGTTATCCACCAACGGCAGTCCCGCCGTCAAAGAATCTGGGCTGTGTGGTTTGTTGAGGATCTTGGCCAGTATCGTTAAGCAGCCCAACAAGGTGTCATCATGCGTGAGATGACTCTCTTCCGTATCCCACTCCGTTTGCTTATTCAAATTGAAAGTTTGCTCCGTATCCATCTAGTGCTAGGCTGGGCTTTGTTATAATTTGAGAAGAGTTTCACAGTTTTTTACTTTACTGTAAAGCTTACTATACCTTATTTTATCACCACTCAGGCTGTCAGGAGTCAGACAAAATGGCATATGTAAAACGGGATCAGCATGGCAATATCACCGCAGTGTTTGACTCACCACAACAAAACGCTCAAGAATCAGTCTCGATCAATTCTGAAGAGCTTATCAGTTTTTTACGTGACTCAGAAGACACCGAGCACGCACGCGTCGCTTTATCATCATCGGACATGGCTCTGGTACGTGTACTTGAAGATCTCGTCAACACGCTCATCGACAAGAACGTCATTTTGTTTACAGACTTACCCATGGCCGCGAGAGAGAAGCTGTCCAACCGCGAAAAAATTCGCGGTCATTTAAACAGTTTGGACGACCTAATGGGTGACGATCACGGGATTTTATAGTTAGTCTTTTCGACTCCGTCTCGGTGGTCGATTCTTTTTCACAGCAGTATCTGCAGGTTTGGTCGGATTGTCGCGAAAAGGATTATCACTGGTTTTAAATTCAATCATCACTGGCGTGCCTTGTAGCTTTAACACGTCTCTGAAGTAGTTTTCCAAATAACGTTTATAACTATTTGGTGTCGCATCAGTTTGATTACCATGGATAATAATGCGCGGTGGATTTTTCCCACCCAAGTGTGCATAGCGAAATTTAATGCGGCGTCCCCTCACCAAGGGTGGTTGGTGATCGGATACGGCATCTTCCAACACTCTGGTGAGTCGCGAGGTCGGCACTTTAGTCATCGCTGACTGATAGGCTTGTCGAACTGTTTTCAGCAATAAGCCCACACCACTACCATGCAATGCAGAAATAAAGTGGGTTTTAGCAAAATTCATAAAAGGTAAGCGACGCTCAATATTGGTTGCCACCCACTCCCGTTCACTTTTCTCCAGCCCATCCCATTTATTCACAGCCAAAACCACAGCTCTACCGCTTTCAAGAATAAGCCCGGCAAGGTGCAAGTCCTGTTCAACAATACCTTCGTGGGCATCCAGTACCAGCAAAGCGACGTTGGCGTCTTCCAAAGCTTGCAGAGTTTTCAGAACACTGAATTTTTCCAGTTTTTCGGACACTTTTGAACGTCTGCGAACACCCGCCGTATCAATTAAGGTGTAATTTACACCATCTTTTTCAAACGGAATATGAATACTGTCACGTGTCGTGCCAGGCTCGTCGAATGCAACGACCCGCTCTTCACCTAACAGCCGGTTTATCAGGGTCGACTTACCCACATTAGGGCGGCCTAGTACCGCTAGGCGAATGTCATCCGGTCTGTCATCTGTCGCTTCATCTTCTTCCTCAAAGAGGACTTCTGCTTGTGGCAGACAGACTTTGATCTCTTCTAACAATTCGGTAAAGCCGCGACCTTGTGTTGCTGAAATCACTTGCGGCTCACCAAGGCCGAGTGAATAGAAATCCGCAGCAACCATTTCTCGTTGTTCGCCTTCTGTTTTGTTGATAACCAGACGTACGGGTTTACCATCACTACGTAACTGTTGAGCGACATCGGTATCTGAAGGCATCAGTCCAGCCCGGCCATCAACAATAAACAACACCAGATCAGCTTCATCAATCGCTAACTTTGCTTGTTTACGCATCAAGTCTGACATATTGTCAGTTTGATCCGTCAAGCCGCCAGTATCGATCAGAATAAAATCTAAGTTCTCTTCTCTGACTGTTCCATAGATACGATCGCGTGTCAGCCCCGCATAATCAGCAACAAGCGCATCACGACTGCGCGTCAGGCGATTAAAAATCGTCGATTTACCGACATTTGGACGTCCTACCAATGCAATAACAGGTTTCAATTTATGGCACTCTCACCGCACTGATACTGCCATCTAAGGCAGTAATGTAAACCACACCATCTTTTACAAATGGCTTGCTACGAATCGCAGCATCACTAATTTGTTGACGCGCAACAAAGCGCCCATCGTTGCGAGCCAGCCAATGCACATAGCCTTCTAGGTCACCAACCACAACGTAGTCGCCAACGACTGCAGGAGCAGATAATTGACGTCGCAACAAGCGCGTTTGTCGCCATAAAGCGTCACCACTTCCATCTTGTACCGCCCACACATAACCTTCATCATCGCTGATGTAGACGGCTTCACCATAAGCAGCATCAAGACCGATTTGTGAAGACATCTCACGTGACCACAAAACCTGACCACTGGCTAAATCCAGACCCGACACATTTCCCTGATAAGTGACTACGTAGACGTTGTCATTCTTAACAACAGGATCGGCATCAATGTCTACCAATCGATCTAACTCGGTACGTCCACGCGGCACGGCAACACTTTTCTCCCAAACGACTTTGCCATCGCTAAGTGAAAGTGCGACTAATTTACCGTTATCATAGCCAGCAATAACATTATCACCTGCAATTACCGGTGCACCGGCACCGCGTAAACTCAACAAAGGCACTGCACGTTGATATGACCATTGCACTTCACCACTATCCGCTGAGACAGCTGTTACACGACCGTCAGCCGTTCTGCTCACGACCATGCCACCATCGGTCGTCGGCGGTGCTAAGACTTCACTCGTCAAGCGTGCACGCCAGCGTTCTTCGCCATCAGCTTCATTAAGCGCAATGAGCTGACCTTTTTGCGTGCCAACAATGACCAAGTCCATACCACCACCAATGCCGGCAATAACAGGCACATCCAGCTCTGTCTCCCAGACACGTCGGCCTGTTTCTGCATTGAATGCACTTACTTCGCCTTCATAGTCAACAGCAAATATCTTCCCGTTAAGCCAGAATACGCTTAAGTCGTTTTTAGTCTCGCCTGCACCATCACCGGCACTGGCATCCCAAATCACTTGTGGCTGAAACTCATTAGTAAACTCTGTTAATTCAGTTGGAGGAGCCTCATAGACCTCCTCTACAAATAAGTACTCAACAGCACTACAACCACTCAGTAGAACAAGACCGCTGGCGATAACTGTACGGAATATTTGATTAACCTTCATGAGATGCCACATCATCCATTTTCATTTGTAATAACCGTTGGCGTGGTTCACCCGCTGCCAGTGACAACACGGCAGTTTGATACGCAGCATAAGCCGCTGACCTATCACCCATGGCTAATTTGATGTCACCTTCCAGCTCAGCGAATAAAGAACGAAATGCCGTTGATTCGCTTGAAGCGACCATGTCTAACGCTGCACTATTATCACCTTGGCTGAACTTCAATCGTGCCAGTCTCAGTGTTGCCAATTCTTTATGGCTGTTTAGTTCAGCATGCTCAATCACCCAATATAGGTAGTCTTCGGCTGCTGACAGCTCGCCTGATTTCGCTGCTGATTCAGCCATTTGCATCGCAGCAAATACCGCATAAGGTGTCGATGCATAATTTTGCATCAATTCCTGAGAAGCCGCTTGTGCCGCATCAGCATCATTTTGGCTGAGGTACGCAGTTGATTGCTGATAAATAATCGACGCATTCTCTGATTGAACTTGCTGGTGATTCAGCCAATAACGACCGCCAAAGACGGCAACAGCACCGATCACAATTCCGGCAATTACTGAGCGACCGTTATCACGCCACCATTGTTTAATCTCTTCTGCTTTTTCCTCATCGGATGCATAGATGTCCATGCGCTCTCCTTGTGATTGAATGCTGCTAAGTCAAAATGTTTTTCAAAACGCTTGATTATACGTTTTTATCCGCCGTTTGTGGATCATCTGTATAGCGTTATTCACTAACGCACCGTCTTGGTGCTACAAAACAACCAAACGCACCATTCAGAAGCGGCTTTATGCACAAGTAAGGATCATGACTTCGGTAACTCATTGTTTTTACAGGTCAGTCTATTTTGGTGCAACTTTTGCTATTTTGGTGCTTTACGTCAAAATAAAAAAGGACAAGATTGTGCAAAACGCAACAGATGTTTTATTTATACTACTCGGGGCCATCATGGTGCTTGCCATGCATGCTGGCTTTGCATTTCTCGAAGTTGGCACCGTACGCAAAAAGAACCAGGTTAATGCTTTGGTCAAAATCATTGTTGATTTTGCGGTGTCTAGCATTGCTTATTTTTTTATCGGCTACGGTATTGCCTATAGTCTCAACTTTTTTGAGTCTGCGCCTGTGCTCACAGAGAGCAACGGCTATGCGCTAGTGAAGTTCTTTTTCTTGCTGACATTTGCTGCTGCCATTCCGGCTATTGTCTCAGGTGGTATCGCTGAACGCGCACGCTTTAATCCGCAATTGATCGCAACCTTCCTTATTGCAGGGTTTGTTTACCCATTCTTTGAAGGCATAACCTGGAATGGCGCCTACGGCATTCAGGATTGGTTAGCGACTCAGTTTGGCGCTGGTTTTCACGACTTTGCAGGCTCTATCGTGGTTCATGCCGTTGGTGGCTGGATTGCATTGGCTGCAGTGTTGCACCTAGGCCCTCGTCATGGCCGTTATGGAAAGAAAGGCGAAATCTACGCACACCCACCATCAAATATTCCCTTCCTTGCTTTAGGTGCTTGGATCCTGAGTGTCGGCTGGTTTGGTTTTAATGTTATGTCAGCACAAGAGATTGATGGCATTAGCGGTCTTGTGGCAGTCAACTCATTGATGGCGATGGTTGGTGGTATTCTTGCTGCTTGTTTAGTTGGTCGAAATGATCCAGGTTTTGTTCATAACGGTCCTTTAGCAGGGCTTGTCGCTATCTGTGCTGGCTCAGATGTTATGCACCCTCTTGGTGCGCTAGCAACCGGTTTAATTGCTGGTGGTTTATTCGTATATACCTTCACTTTGGCACAAAACAAATGGAAAATTGATGATGTATTGGGCGTTTGGCCTTTACATGGCTTGTGCGGTGTATGGGGTGGTATTGCTGCTGGTATCTTTGGCCAAGTGACTCTAGGTGGCCTTGGTGGTGTTAGCTTTATCTCACAGCTTATTGGTACAAGCCTGGGGGTTGTGATTGCTTTCGCCGGTGGTTATATCGTTTATGGTGTCATCAAAATGCTGATGAGGCTCCGCCTGACACAAGAAGAAGAGTACCAAGGTGCAGATTTAAGCATTCACAAAATCAATTCAACACCAAATAACGATTAAACTGTATTTAACATGGCCGTCCGCTAGCATTCGCTAGCGGATAATGCCGCCTTCTTGATTCGCCAGAAAGGCAGTTAACACCGACAATTCATCAGCGTCCTGTTTGATATCGTGAACTCGCTGTTGTGCTTCTTCAAGTCGAAAACCTGAACGATAGATAACTTTATAAGCCTGGCGGATATTTTTGATCTGGGTATCATTGAATTGACGACGACGCAGGCCTTCAACATTAACCCCTACAGGTTTAGCCATATGGCCGGACACTAATACATAGGGGGGAACATTTCGGGAAATAACACTACCCATCGCACTGAACGAATGTGATCCAAGATAATTAAATTGACTCACTAAGGTAAAGCCACCCAAGATAACAAAATCATCCACTATTACATGACCTGCTAACGACGCATTATTAGCAAAAATATTATCGTTACCAATTAAACAGTCATGTGCGATATGAACATAAGCCATAATCCAGTTATTGCTGCCTATGCGCGTGATACCACCGCCTTGCACTGTACCTCGGTTGATAGTGACAGATTCACGGATAAGATTATTATCACCGATTTCTAACCGTGTAGGCTCACCATCAAATTTTTTATCTTGCGGCTCTTCGCCAATTGAAGAAAACTGGAAGATGCGGTTATTTTTACCAATTTTGGTAGGGCCATTGATGACAACATGCGATTTAATTTCGCAGCCAGCGCCAATTTCCACGTCTGCACCAACAGTTGTGTAAGGTCCGATAATCACATCATCGGCGATAACAGCAGTAGGATCGATTATGGCAGTTGGATGTATCACTTTGGCATTTCTTGGTTAACACACATAATATCAGCGCTGACAACAACCTCACCATCAACACTGGCCTCACCACTAAATTTCCAGAGGTTTCGTTTATTTTTAACCAGCTTCACTTCCAGCTTCAATTGGTCGCCAGGCTCAACCGGTTTCTTAAAACGCGCGTTGTCGATACCAGCAAGATAATACAAAGCATCATCTGAACGAACTGAAGCAACAGTTTTAAACGCCAGTAGACCAGTAGCCTGTGCTAGGGATTCCAAAATCAGAACACCGGGCATGATTACTCTTTGCGGAAAATGTCCCGTAAAATGTGGCTCGTTGAAGGTGACGTTTTTGATACCGACAAGATGCTCACCCGGCGTAAACTCGATCACTCTATCGATCAGTAAAAAAGGGTATCGATGTGGTAATAAGCGTTGAATTTCGTGTATGTCAATCGTATTCAAGCTGAAATCCCTTGGACATAGTTTGTAATAAAAGATCAGTAATCTTACTTTGAGTCACCATCCTGGTAAAGCCTCAGTAAGCTGATATCAGTCTTTAAATTGTTTTTCCAACAGCTTTACGCGTTCAAATAGTTTATCCATTTGACGGTAACGAACGACATTCTTATGCCACTGTTTAGTCGGCTCAACCGGAATACCAGACGAAAAAACGCCGGCTTCGGTAATAGATTTAGTCACCATGGTCATGCCTGTCAGCTGTACACCATCGGCTATTTCCAAATGGCCGCCGATACCGGTACCGCCACCAATTGCACAATGTTTACCAATTTGTGTACTGCCAGCAATGCCGACGCATCCTGCAATGACTGTATGCTCACCGATAATGACGTTGTGACCAATCTGAATTTGATTATCCAGCTTGACGCCATGATGGATAACGGTGTCATCAATTGCGCCGCGATCAATGGTTGTATTGGCACCAATCTCGACATCATCACCGATAACGACACGGCCTACCTGCGGGACTTTTATCCAAACGCCGTTGTCGTTAGCAATGCCAAATCCATCAGCACCGATAACGACACCTGGATGAATAATAACGCGTTGACCGATCTGAATCTGACGGCACAGGGTAACATTTGATTTAATTCGGCTGTCTTCGCCAATATAAACATCTTGTTCGATCACACTGCCTGCGCCGATATGAACCCCAGACTTGATGACAGCACCTTTTCCGATAGAAACGTGCGGCCCGATACTGACATTATCGGCAACAGTTGCGGCAGGGTCTATCCAGGCCGAAGCATGTATTGTGCTTTGAGCTAGAGACTCCGGATACAATAAAGTCGCCGCTTTAGCATAAGCGACATACGGGTCTTTTGCTTCAATCACATTTGTGTTGAGTTCTTCGCCCATGCCGGAAGCAACTATTACCGCTCCAGCATGGGTATCTTTCAGAAATTTTTTGTACTTACTGTTGGCGAGGAAGCTAATTTGTTGCTGTGTTGCCGTAGCAAGCGTACCCACACCCTCGATCAAATAATCTGAATCACCAATCAGGTGACCATCAATCGCCTCAGCGATCTGAGCTAATGTCAAACTCACTCGTTTACTCTAATTTTTGGCTTTCAACATTTGTAAGACTTTGTCAGTCAGATCCACTTTATCACTGGCAAAAATCACGCCTTGATAGAGAATCATGTCAAACGACTCTTTTTTTGCTAGATCAATAATCGTTTCTGCTATGTCTTTCTCTAACTTTCGTAATTCTTCGTTACGACGAATGGACAGGTCTTCACTGTATTCATCTTGCAAACGTTGAAGTTCACGTTGATCACTTAGAATGTCACGTTCACGATCGCGACGCTGATCAGCACTTAAAATAGCGCCATCTTTATTTAGTTTCTCTTGTGCTGCGCGTAACGCTTTATGTTTCGATTCTAACGACTGACTACGCGATGCAAATTCTTTCTCAAGACGCGCTAACGCTGCCGCTTTCTGAGGCGACTTATCCAATACAGCACCGGCATTTACCACGCCTATTTTCAAATCAGCCGCATAGCTCATAGGTGCTGCAATGAACATTGCACACAAAAGCCAGATAAACTTCATTTTCTTCACACTAAACTCCAGTTGTTAATTAAAACGTCGATCCTAACGAGAATTGGAATGCCTCAGTTTCATCCCCATCTTCTTTTTTGATAGGAGAGGCAATACTGAAACTCATCGCGCCAAAAGGCGAAATCCAGATGGCTGACAAACCAGCTGAGTAGCGCAGTAGACCAGCATCAAAATCCTGATCGACACCATAAACGTTACCAAAATCCGTAAAGGCGCTCAGGCGGAATGATTTCAGTGTTTTGTCCATAAAGGGTACTGGGAAAATGACCTCTGCACCACCTGTCACCAGCAAGTTACCACCTAATGGTTCATCATCACCATCAATTGTTTCTTCTCTTACCCCCAACGTGTTGGCCTGAAAACCACGTACGCTTCGGATACCACCTGCAAAGAAGTTTGAAGAACGAAATCTCGTATCACGTAGCTTCACCATAACCAAACTCACCGCGAACGGCAAAGGTCAGAGAGTCACTAATGGGTCGATAGGCGTTCAATTTATAGCGCAGTTTATAAAACTGCAATGATGGTCCAGGAACCGCCACTTCAGCATTGACGCTTTGACTCATACCACTGGTTGGTAACAAGGCGTTATCCCGGCTGTCACTTGACCAACCCAAGTTGAGGGTTACTGTATCAAACGTATCACCTTCGCGCTCTATGTATTCCTCATAGCGAGTAATACGATCACTGGCACGGCTAGGTAAATCTACGGTGGTGTGTTCATACCCCAAGCCAAGATTTATACGGTTATCTTCTGAAATCGGTACGCCAAAGGTAATATCGCCACCGAAGGCATCTAAGGTATAACGCGCGATATTGGCTTCATCGGCATCTGTTTTGCGGTAATAGGCATTAAAGCCCTGACTAATGCCATCAACCGTTACAAATGGATTGGTATAACCAAAGCTATAGACGGTGTTGATACTACTGTTATTGAAACCAAAACGGATGTGCTTACCACTACCTAAAAAGTTCTTTTGGGTGACATTGGCGTTAAAAATAATACCATCAGATTGCGAAAAACCAACACCAGCAGACAAACTACCCGATGGGGTTTCTGACACGCTGAAATCCAGATCGACTTGATCCTGAACACCAGCGACAGGAATGGTTTCTACATTTACATTTTCAAAGTAGCCCAAACGTGACACGCGCGCTTTTGACTGTTCAACTTTTTCGGTAGAGATCCATGCTGACTCTTGCTGACGAAACTCTCGACGCAAGACTTCATCACGCGATTTACTGTTACCTGAAATATTAATCCGTCTGACATAGGCTCGACGTCCTGGATCCACAAAGAAAGTCAGGTTAACTTCGTTTTCTTCACGATTAATATCCGGAACCGCATTAACGTTGGCGAAGGCATAACCATCGTTACCCAAGCGATCCGTCAAGTTTTCAGTACTTTTGGTTATCGCTTTTCGTGAAAATACCGAGTTTTTGGGAATCGTCACCAATTTAAATAACTCTTCTTCCGGCACAATCAAGTTACCAGCAATCCGCACTTCATTGATTTTGTATTTATCACCTTCACTGATATTAATGGTGATAAACATGTTCTTTTTATCATCACTGATGGAGACCTGTGTTGACTCCACTGTGAAATCAACGAAACCACGATCGAGGTAGAAAGATCGTAAGGTTTCTAAATCAGCAGACAGTTTTTGACGTGAGTATTGATTATCTTTGGTGATAAAGGACAGCAACGAGCCTGTTGTAGTCTGGAACTCAGTCGTTAGTTCATCCTGCTCGAAAGAGTCATTACCAACAATGTTAATCTCACTGATGGTTGCAACCACGCCTTCTGCCATTGTAATTCGGATAGCGACGCGATTACGCGATAAGGGGGTTACTTCAGATTCAATAGCAACACCGTATTTACCGCGACTGAAATATTGGCGTTCCAATTCAAGCTCAACGCGCTCCAGCATCGCTTGCTCAAACACTTGGCCTTCGCCAAACCCTATTTCACGAAGCGACTTAAGCAACTCGCCTGAATCCATATCTTTGTTACCAACCAACTCGATACTGGAAATGGCTGGTCGCTCCTGCACTTTGATAACAAGCACGTTGTCTTGTTGCTCAAGTTGTACATCATTAAAGTATTTGGATTTATATAACGCCCTAATGATGCCTCGTGCATCATTATCGGTCATTTCATCGCCGACTTTTACAGGGAGATAGTTAAAAACAGTACCTGCAGAAATACGTTGCAAGCCTTCAACTCTGATATCTTCGATAACAAAATTCTCAGCCCAAGCGACTGAGGTTGCACAAAGTAAAACCAATATTTGCAGTAGTTTATTCATTGTTATTAGTACTAACGATCCGTCGACGAAAATGTAAGTGTACCTGCAAAGCCTGCATTATCCAAACAGTCTTGTTAAGTCATTGAAAAAGGCTGTAAACATAAGCAGCAGCAGTAAAAACAGCCCAATACGCTGGCCGTTTATCTGAGCTTGCTCAGAAATAGGCTTCCCTCTGACAGCTTCAATCAAAAATAGGGCTAAATGACCGCCATCCAACATTGGAATAGGCAGTAAATTTAGTACGCCCAACGTAATACTAATCATTGCCAAAAAGCTGACAAATGTGACAAGCCCCTGCTCAGCTGAGCTACCAGCAATTTGAGCGATACTGATAGGTCCACCAAGGTTTTTCGTTGACACCTGCCCCGTCAACATGCCGATCAAGCTTTTTAATGTGGTGCTGGCAAATACCCACGTTTGCACAACCGCTTCTTTGCTGGCAGCGAGCGGACCATAACGTATTTCAGACACCATATCGGCAGGTATTGAGCTATAGTCAGCATCAACGCCGGCACCAATTCTGCCAGTTCCATCCTCAGCAACTTCAGGTGTTAACGTTAGTGACTCTAGTTTTCCTGATCGTTCAAAAGTAATGGCAATGTGCTGCCCTGCACTTTTTTTAATTTTTTCAACCCAACCTGCCCAGTCAGCAATTTCAACACCATCAGCCGTTATTAATCTATCGCCTGATTTTAATCCGGCCTGATCGGCAGGCCCAGCTGCAACTGTTTTGCCTATCACAGGGGCTAATTGTGGTCTTAATGGTGTAATACCCAATAGCTGTAATAGTTGGCCGGATTGCTCAATACTGATTTGCGGTACATTTAGTATGTACAGCAATTCAGTACCACCTGACTTAACAACAACCTCAGCGCTTTCACCCTTCTCGGCTTTTGGTAACAGAGCTTTGAATGCGCTATTCCATGTCGGTGTCTGACGCCCATCGACTTGAGTAATTTCATCGCCCACCACAAGACCCGATGTTGCTGCATAGGAAGCAGGCGTGACCTCACCAATAATAGGTTTTATACCTGGTATGCCTGTGACAAATAAAAACCAGTATGCCAATACAGCGAACAATAAATTCGCGGCGGGACCAGCTGCCACAATGGCAACACGTTTGCTAAGCGATTGTCGATTAAAGGCTTGAGCACGCTCTGATTCAGCGATATCAGCCTCGCGCTCATCAAGCATTTTCACATAGCCACCTAATGGAATTGGCGCTAATACATATTCTGTACCGTCTTTACCGGTTTTACGCCATATCGGTTTACCAAAACCAACTGAAAATCGCAGGACTTTGACACCGCACTTTCGTGCGACCCAGAAATGGCCGTATTCATGAATAACAATTAATAATGCCAGTGCAACGATAAAGAAAAATAATGACTGCATTACGCCACCAACTCGGAAGCTAATACTCTAGCTGCGGCATCGTCAGCAAGAATTTGTTCTAAAGAGCTTGCCTCATTGGCGGGTAAATCATGAAGCACTTTTTCAATAAGTTTGGCAATATCCGTAAACTTGATCTGGCGCTGTAAAAAAGCATCAACAGCCACTTCGTTTGCCGCATTTAAAATCGCAGTGCTGGTGCCACCCGCATCCAATGCCTGATAGGCAAGCCGTAGGCATGGAAATTTTTCAAAGTCGGCGGTGGCAAAATCTAGTCTCCCGGCTGCAACCAAATCTAATGGTGCGACGCCAGAGTCAATACGTTGCGGCCACGCTAATGTATTTGCAATGGGCGTTCGCATATCCGGATTACCCATTTGCGCCAGCACAGAACCATCGTTGTAATCGACCATCGAATGAACAATACTTTGGCGATGTAAAACGACCTCGATTTGTTGGCTACTGAGACCAAATAGCCAATGCGCCTCAATAACTTCTAAACCTTTATTCATCATCGTCGCCGAGTCGACAGAAATTTTCTGCCCCATTGACCAGTTAGGGTGGGCAACCGCTTGTTCAGGCGTGACATTGTCTAATGTTGTTATATCGGCATCTCGAAATGGTCCACCGGACGCTGTAAGAATAATTTTCCTGACGCCTTTGCCATCAAACTGGTGACGCTGTTCATCACCTACCGGCATGCACTGCCATATCGCATTGTGCTCACTATCAACCGGAAGTAACGTTGCATTATTCTGCTGCACTTCAGACATAAATAACGCACCGCTCATGACTAGCGCTTCTTTATTCGCTAATAAAATGCGTTTACCTGATTTTGCCGCCGCGAGGGTTGGCAATAAACCTGCTGCACCGACAATTGCCGCCACAACATAATCTGTTTCCGCTGAAGATGCGACATACGCGAGTGCTTCAGGCCCAGACATAACCCGGGTCGTTACCGTTGTTTCAAGGATGGCGGTTTGTAACTTCTCAGCAGCAACCGGATCTAACATCACTGCAATATCTGGATTAAATTGCTGACACTGCTGCAACATTGTGTCGACAGACGAATGGGCCGTCAGCGCATAGACATGAAACTGTTCGGGATGCCGTCCGAGGACATCCAGTGTGCTTACACCGATAGAGCCAGTTGAACCAAGAATAGTGACTGATTTCATATCAATACGCCCCCATCAGCAGTACCGCTACAGTAAATACGGGTACTGCCGCTAACAGGCTATCAATACGGTCCAGTATGCCACCATGACCAGGAAGTAACTGACCACTATCTTTTACATTGAAGCAGCGTTTGAAGACACTCTCAAATAAGTCACCTACTATAGAAATCAACACAGTCAATGCGGTTAAAAACAGCCAGCTGATTAAACTCAAACTGCTTTCTAGCACTAACAAATAGAAACCAGTGGCAAACACGCCACTTAGTACTAAAGCACCCGCCACACCTTCCCACGTTTTATTGGGGCTAATTTCTTTTGCCAGCTTATGTTTGCCAAATCGTTTACCCGCAAAATAACCACCCGTATCTGCCAGCCAGACACTTACTAATACAAACAATAATAATGCGGGTCCTTGCTCAGGAAATGAATGGAGATAACGGGCACTGGCAACAAAGCCAGTTAAAACAACGGTAGCGATAATCACAACGAACAGCGGCGTTTTAAAGAGGTTCAGCAGATTTTCCGGTAAGGGTTTGTGAGCGAACAGTAAGATAATGATTGATGCCGAAAACCAAATCAGTAACGTTACTGCTAGTAGCACTTTAATAGGCAAGTAAAACAATGCCAAATACCCAGTTAACAGCATTGCCACCATCACAAGTGCTAGCTGATATTTTTGTTTAAACCCCATCAGTTGTAGCCATTCCCACGCAGCCAGTAATGCCACAAGACCAAGTCCGTAGCTCAGGCTTTCTGTGCTTAAAGCCAGCAATGCCCAAACCACCAGAGGTATAAGAATTGCTGCGGTTATTAAGCGTTGTTTAAGCATCCGGCTTTTCCTGTAATTGTTCTGATGTGCGTCCAAAGCGTCTTTCTCGTTGTGAAAAAGATGCTATTGCAAGATCTAAGGCGTTTGCATTAAATTCAGGCCACAGTAGATCAGTGAAATAAAACTCGGTGTAAGCCATTTGCCACAACAAAAAATTACTGACGCGCTGCTCACCACCTGTACGAATAAACAAGTCCGGCTCTGGCAATGCTGCCGTTGTCAGATGTTGACTGATCATGTCTTCTGTTATCGCATCAGGTGTTATCTCACCCAGGCGAACTTGCTCTGCAAGTTGTCTGACGGATTGAGTAATATCCCAACGACCGCCATAATTCGCAGCAATATTAACAATCAGGCCAGTATTATTTGCGGTGAGCTGTTGTGCTTTTGTAATTTGTTCTTGGAGTGCAGGCGAAAATTGTTCTAAATCGCCGATGATGCAGAGCTTGATATTATTGTCATGGAGTTTTTTGACTTGATTGTTCAGCGCATGGCTGAACAATTCCATCAGTAATGACACTTCTTTACCCGGTCGGCGCCAGTTTTCACTACTGAAAGCAAATAGACTGAGTATTTTTACACCACGTTGTGCGCAGTGTTTAACAATACCTTCTACTGCTTTTACCCCCGCTCTATGCCCCATAAAGCGTGGCTGTAAACGTCGTTTTGCCCAACGCCCATTTCCATCCATAATAATGGCAATGTGATTGGGAATATTGACAACGTCATCACTCATAAGAGCGTGTTAAAAAAGAAAGTGTAACCGTACGGTTACACTTCCATTAGATCCGATTCTTTATCCGCTAGGACTTGATCGATTTCTTTGATCGTTGCGTCAGTCAGTTTTTGCACTTCTTCTTCTGCACCACGTTGCTCATCTTCAGAGATCTCTTTCTCTTTCAGCAAATCTTTAAGCGTGCTATTCGCATCACGACGAATATTACGCACAGCGACACGAGCATTTTCAGCTTCGCCTTTGGCCACTTTTACTAAGTCACGACGGCGTTCTTCTGTCAGCGGTGGAATAGGAATGCGAATCGTCATGCCAGCACTCATTGGATTGACACCTAAATCCGACGTCATAATCGCTTTCTCAACAACTGACACCATATCTTTTTCCCATGGTGTAACAGCCAAGGTGCGCGAGTCTTCAACCCCTACATTAGCGACCTGACTCAATGGCACATCAGAGCCGTAATACGGCACCTGCAAGTGATCAAGCAAGCTGGTGTGTGCACGACCAGCACGAATTTTTGCCATTGCCGTCCCTAAGGCAGCAACACTTTTTTTCATGCGATCAGCCGCATCTTTTTTGATATCTTCGATCATGATCCGTCCTATTTCACCAAAGTCCCAACATCTTCACCGTAGATGATCTTGGTCAAATTTCCACTTTCGTGCACATCGAATACACGTAATGGAATATTTTGCTCCTGACACATAACAACCGCGGTAGTATCCATCACAGCAAGACGATTATTGATGACTTCATCATAGCTAAGTTCGTTGTAGCGAACAGCATCAGGATTTTTACGTGGGTCATCATTGTATACGCCATCGACCTGTGTCGCTTTCAGCATCAACTCAGCACCAACTTCCACCGCTCGCAAACTGGCCGCAGTATCTGTTGTGAAAAAGGGATTGCCCGTGCCTGCCGCAAAGATGACAACGCGGCCTTTTTCCAAGTGACGAATGGCTCTACGACGAAGGTAGTCTTCGCAAACCTCATGAATTCTAATGGCCGACATAACGCGGCAGAAGGTGCCATTACTTTCTAACGCATCTTGCAGCGCCAAGGCATTCATAACCGTTGCCAGCATGCCCATGTGATCACCGCTGACTCGATCCATACCGCTTGCAGCCAAACCCGCACCGCGAAAGATATTACCGCCACCAATCACGATACCAAGCTCAACGCCTTGCGCGTTGAGCTCGGAAATCTCATTGGCAAATCGGGAAATCACTTCTGGCTGGATGCCATACTCTGCATCCCCCATCAACGCTTCGCCACTCAGTTTGAGCAGAACACGCTTATAAACTGGCTGACTTCCCGTTTTTGTCATACGTTACTTACCTCTGGCTTGAGCCATTACTTCTTCAGCAAAGTTATCTTCAGCTTTCTCGATACCTTCACCCACTTCGTAGAATGCAAATGCGTCAACTGTCGCACCCGCATTTTTAACCAGCTTTTCAACTGTCAGGTCAGGGTCTTTAACGAACGCTTGCCCCAGCAAACTGATTTCGTTAACAAATTTAGCCATACGACCTTCAATCATTTTTTCAACGATATTATCTGGCTTGCCACTCTCTTTTGCTTGAGTCGCTACAATATCACGCTCTTTATCCAAGAGTTCCTGTGATAATTCAGCAGGAGAAACAGCTTGCGGACGACTTGCCGCAACATGCATTGCCAGATCTTTCGCTAAGGTTTCATCACCACCTGTAATTTGTACCATGGTGCCAATACGGTCACCGTGACGATAGAAACCAATCACACCGGCATCACTTGTCAGTGTAGTGAAACGACGAATTTGAATGTTTTCACCAATTTTCGCTACCAGTGCCTGACGAACCGTTTCCACAGTTTCACCAGACTCCAAGGTCATTTCTTTCAATGCATCAACATCTGCTGGTGCTGCTTCTAATGCTTTTGTAGCAACAGCGTTAACGAAGTTAATAAAGTCATCAGCTTTTGCAACAAAGTCAGTTTCTGAGTTTACTTCTAACATGATGGCGTTTTTACCATCTGCACTCACTTCAATAGCGATAATGCCTTCAGCTGCAACACGATCTGCTTTTTTGTCAGCTTTTGCCAAACCGGCTTTGCGCATTTCTTCAACCGCCAGCTCGATATCGCCATTTGCTTCTACCAATGCTTTTTTACATTCCATCATGCCTGAGCCAGTACGCTCACGCAGTTCTTTTACTAAAGCTGCAGTAATTGCCATTGTTCAAACCCTTCAATCTATTTGTTTGTGGTGCCCCAATTTATCCAGGTCACACATACAACACAGGCCCGCCCACCGGACGAGCCTGCTACATTTACTCAGTAGAAATTATTCGCCTGCTGTTTCAGCACTTTCTTCGGCAACTTCTACAAATTCTTCGTTTGCATCTGCAGTGGTGACTGAAGCACGACCTTCCAGAATGGCATCAGCAAAGTTTGCTGTGTACAAACGGATTGCACGCATCGAGTCATCATTACCTGGAATGACGTAATCGACACCGTCAGGGTCACTGTTACTATCAACAACAGCGATGACAGGGATACCCAGTTTTCTCGCTTCTTTTACAGCGATGCTTTCATGTTCAACGTCGATAACAAACATTGCATCAGGTAATCCACCCATTTTGCGGATACCGCCGATGCTTTTTTCGAGTTTATCTTGCTCACGGGTCAGATCCAGAATTTCTTTCTTTTTAAGACCTTCTGTTTTGCCTGACTCCATCATTTCCTGGATAGCATCCAAACGCTTGATCGATTGACGAACAGTTTGGTAGTTAGTCAGCATACCGCCTAACCAACGACGATTTACGTATGGCATGCCAGCACGTTCTGCATCTTCACGGATAGCATCTTGCGCGGCACGTTTAGTACCAACAAACAGGATACGGCCTTTTTGTGAAGCCAATTTGCTGACAAAGTTCAACGCATCGTTGAACAAAGGCAGGCTTTGCTCCAGGTTGATGATATGAATATTGTTACGCTTACCAAAGATGAACTGACCCATTTTAGGGTTCCAGTAACGGGTTTGGTGCCCGAAATGTACGCCTGCTTCAAGCATTTGGCGCATTGTTGTTTTAGCCATGTTTATACCTATATAGTATGGGGTTGATCCTCCATGTACCCCAGCTGTCGACTGATTGGGTGTTCCCAACAGCACCCCGACACCTGTGTCGGCACATGTGTGAATTTTGCCTTTCAAAGGCGCGCATATTATTCCACAATTACCAGACAAAACAAAGCCAAATCACAGACAAAGTCATTTCGACTAAGTGATTACTGGTTACTAGACTAATTTTACGGCAAACTATGGGCTATATTCTCTTAACTATTTTGAAATCGGGACTTTAAATGGCTGTCAGTATCAAAACTGCAGAAGAAATCGAAAAGATGCGCGTCGCCGGCAAACTTGCTGCTGACGTACTGATGATGATCACCCCCCATGTCAAAGCTGGTATCACCACGGATGAGCTGAATCAAATTTGTCATGACTACATCGTTAATGAGCAAAAAGCCATTCCTGCGCCGCTGAATTACCATGGTTTCCCAAAGTCAGTCTGTACCTCTGTCAACCATGTAATTTGTCATGGTATTCCGGGCGAAAAAAAGCTGAAAGACGGCGATATCATTAATATCGATGTGACTGTTATCAAAGATGGTTTTCATGGTGATACCAGCAAGATGTTCCATGTTGGTAAAACCTCCATTTTGGCTGAACGTTTGTGTCGTGTAGCGCGTGAATCCATGTTGATTGGTATTGATATGGTGAAACCCGGTGTCCGTCTTGGTGATATTGGTCATGCTATTCAACAACACGCTGAGAAAGAAAAATTCTCGGTCGTACGTGAATATTGTGGTCACGGTATTGGCGAAATATTCCATGAGGAGCCGCAAGTGCTTCACTACGGTACTCCCGGCACAGGCATGGAACTCAAAGAAGGCATGACCTTCACCATCGAACCGATGATTAATGCTGGCAAGCGCCATGTCCGTCAATTACCGGATGGTTGGACGGTCGTCACCAAAGATCGCTCCCTCTCAGCCCAATGGGAACACACTATCCTTGTTACCGACAAAGGCTATGAAATTTTGACACGCCGGGAAGAAGAAACCGACATCTGATGTCAGCATTTATGCCAACACAAGAAATGTCCATCTGGGAAGTCGGTAATCTTGTCATTTCACCCGACGCCGAAGTCAGCGGTGCTTTGTGTCGACAGGCACTCAAACAAAGCCAAGACTACCTCAAACAGCAGTTTGACCAAGGTGTTCCGGTTGATGAGTTGGTCTATCAGCGAGCCACCTTTGTCGACGAGATTCTGCAACAGATGTGGCAGCAACATATCGACGGCACAACGCCCGTCACTCTTGTCGCAGTAGGCGGTTATGGACGTGGTGAACTACATCCCTACTCCGATATCGATTTATTAATCCTGCTGGATGAATCAGTTTCAGAGTCGCCTCCAGCCTCCTTGTCTGATTTCCTGACACAGTTGTGGGATATCGGACTGGAAATTGGTCACAGTGTTAGAACCATTCAAGAATGTCGCCAACAAGCTGAAGCTGACATCACCATTGCAACCAACTTGCTGGAAGCTCGGTTCCTGTGTGGTGTAGAGTCCTTATTCGAGTCGCTACAACAACTGACCGTCACCAATAAAACCTGGGATACCAAACGCTTCTTCGAATTAAAACGAGAAGAACAGCAGCAACGACATCAAAAACATAACGATACAACCAATCACCTTGAACCCAATATTAAGGAATCACCCGGTGGTTTACGTGATATTCAGGTAGTGAACTGGGTAGCCCAGCAGCATTTTGATGTGAAAAATCTGGAAGGCTTGAGACAAAAAGGCTTTCTCGCTAACAGTGAGTTTGAAACCCTACAAAAAGCGCAGGACTTCCTCTGGACAGTTCGCTTTGCACTGCATCATCAAGCAGGTCGTAAACAAGAAAAGTTGATGATCGATCACCAGCGTGAACTTGCCAAACAGTTGGGTTATGAAGATAACGCCAACCGCATGGCGGTTGAACAGTTCATGAAAGATTACTATCGCTGTGCACGCTCAGTCGGCCAGATGAATAGCCTCTTGCTGCAATTATTTGAAGAGACCATTATTCAGGCAGATGAAACGCGCCAGGTTAACATTATCAATCGGCGCTTTCAGGCACACAACGGTTATCTGGAAACGATCAATCCCGGAATCTTCGCCTACTACCCGTATGCTTTGCTGGAAGTTTTTCTGATTTTAGAACAACATCCCGAGATCAAAGGTGTAAGAGCATCAACTATTCGCCAGATTCATGCTCACTTACATCTTATTGATGATAAGTTTCGTCGAGATCTGCGTAATCGTACTTTGTTCATGGAGATCATTCGCCAACCTAAAGGCATCACCCATGAATTTAGGCGAATGAATGAACTCGATGTTCTGGGTGCTTACTTACCCGAATTTGGACGCATTGTCGGTCAAATGCAGCATGATTTGTTTCACGCTTACACTGTTGATGAACATACGCTGTTTCTCGTCAGAAACTTACGGCGCTTTTCCTGCGAAGAATATAACAGCGAATTCCCACTTTGCTCGGAAATATTCTATCAATTACCTAAGCCTGAAATTCTCTATATCGCCGGGATTTATCACGATATTGCCAAAGGTCGTGGCGGTGATCACAGTGTGCTTGGTGTTGTCGATGCCAAAGCCTTTTGTGAGCGCCACAGTCTTAGCCAATACGACACTGACATTGTCTGCTTCTTAGTGAGGCAACATCTTGCTATGTCGGCAACAGCACAAAAAAGTGATTTGGAAGACCCTGACGTCATCAAAAAATTTGCTGATCAAGTTAAAACCACGGAAAGACTGAATTATCTATATCTACTGACAGTGGCTGATATTCGTGCAACCAATGATAATCTGTGGAATGGCTGGCGTGACTCTTTGCTAAAACAGCTTTATCACAGCACACGTCAATGGATCGAACATACCGAAGCACAAGCCAAAAGTACCCGCGAAAAAAGCTATAAAAAGTACCAAGAAGCCATGCAAGTCCTGATGGCAAATGGCCGCCAGCAACAAGACATCAGCCAATTATGGCAAGCCTATGACTTGGAGTACTTCTTACGTCACTCTATCGATGAACTGGTCTGGCAAACCGAAGAACGTCTGGATCATGCCGGGGAAGATCCACTGATTGCGCTACGTACACATAATGATCAACAAACGCTGGAATTATTTATTGTCACCTCTGATAGGCCGGGTATTTTTGCTGCCATCACGTCGTCATTAGAACAATGTCAGTTAAATGTATTGGATGCCAAAATTAATGTCACCAGTGAGTTGGATGCTCTCAACACATTTATCGTGAATGGTGAAACGCTCGAGTCAGGTGAAATTATCAAGGCACTGAGAAAGCAATTAGCGAATACTGATGCCGTCAAACCATATTGCCCTCTCATCACACCTCGAACGATGAAACTGTTCAAAACACAGCCCAATATTGAGTTCGAAACTAATCCACAGCAAAACCATACCGTGATGTCTTTATATACACATGATCGTCCAGGCTTGGTATCAGCAGTTGCTCAGGTTTTTCTAGCCTGTGAAGTGCAATTAATTAATGCAAAAATTAATACCTTGGGTGATCAGGTAGAGGACGTGTTCTTTATCACAACCTATGATGATGGCGCGTTAAGTGAAGAACAAGAAGAAGAACTAAAAGAGCGCCTGACAGAAAGTTTATCCCATTAAAAAACGGCATGGAGTCAACCCCATGCCGTTTTTTTCACACTTAGCTCAATTACTCTGCAGAAACCGTTACATCGTCAGTTAAGCTTTGTAATTTTTTGTCACCGATGCCTCTAACACTGCTAAGTTCAGCAACACTTTCAAAACCACTATTCGTTTGACGGTATTCAATAATTGCAGAAGCCGTGGCAGGACCAACTCCATCAAGCATTTGAAGTTCTTCTGCATTGGCAGTATTAATATTGATTTTATCGGCAGCGAACGCGGTGCCAAAAGAAACGAAAAGTGCTACAACTGCAGCCAGTAGGTTTTGCTTAATCATGTTAAAACTCCCGTTTTGTTAGTCCGTTAAATCACTCATCCTGAGTGACATTTTCAGACTACTTTAAAGTTTTAATGATTTGCAACTCTCTGCTGTTTTATGAGCATTGTTATGCGATTTAGGTCACAGTTTTAGTTTATATACACTAGAACACTGCAGAATAATCAGATCGAAAACTAACTGTAACGGGTTTCCATCAGATCAATTAAAACCGGGATATCTTTTTCTGATAAAGCATTAATTCCTGCTGCACCTTTCCGACCTCCCCCCGTTTTAAATTGAGCTGCTACCTCATCAGCACCCGCTAATTTGTTCAATGGTGCTCGTATGCTCACAAGGTAATCTCCATCGTGTTTTTGGGTAAGAATAAGATGTGCCCGATCAGGGTTTTCATTACTGAGCTGATTACTGTATACCCCGCTCACCCTTCGCGCCCATGTTTCATTAGGTAAAATCAATGCTGACAGCGTTGTCGTTTCGTGAAACGTTTTTTCAGACTGGGCGGCTAAAATATCTGCCCTATATCCTGTTTGGAGGGTGTCAAAAACCTTATTATCCTGCTCAATAAATTCTAATGGTGAGGAGAACTGAACACACGCTTGATATAACGCTGCAGGATGATAAAACAAGTCATCCAGATTAGCGCCATAACCATTATAATTTAGATAAATACCTAATTCTTGTAGTACCTTCGACTGCTTTGAGCTAAGCCCATACTTTGATGATAAATCATCAGCCACTGAAGTCAGGTTATCACCATAGGCTGCTGTAATCGCCCACAAGTGATACTGACCATTAAGGTACTTATCAACGATTAGCGCCGTACATACGGTCGGTGAGACATCGATATATGCGGACAAGTTAGGGTGTGCTACTTGTTCCCCCGGGTTATGGTGATCGGCGTAAAATATCTCGGCCCCATTCAATAAAAGCTTTTCTAAATCTTCGTGATTCTTCTGCATTGAAATATCCAACACAGTGACCTCATCACCAACACCAGCCTCAACGTGTTTTAACAAGTTGATATCGCGTTTAATGCCCGTAACTAATTGTGCATTTCTTGGTGCAGCCAAACGCAACTGGACTAACGAGCAAATACCATCAGCATCGCCATTAAAAACATCAATGTAAGTCATAATTTAATCGTGAATAATATGGTTTTGTTTCAGGTAGGCAATTACTTTCTCTGCAGAGGCGTCAGCATCACAATCGGCTGTATCCAGAGTAATCTCAGGTTTATCTGGAATCTCGTATATTGAATCTATTCCTGTGAAGTTTCTAATTTCACCGGAGCGAGCTTTTTTATAAAGCCCTTTTGGGTCACGCTCCTCGCAAACACTTAACGGCGTAGACATATGAATTTCGATAAACTCACCTTCTTCAACCAAGTCTCGCACCATTTGGCGATCAGCACGAAATGGTGAAATAAATGCACTTAACACGATAAGTCCTGCATCGGCGAACAGCTTCGCCATTTCACCAATTCTGCGAATATTTTCAACCCTGTCAGAATCACTGAAACCTAGATCTTTATTTAAACCGTGACGTACGTTGTCACCATCAAGTAGATAGGTATGATGGCCCAGCTCATACAGTTTTTTCTCTACCGCATTGGCAGTAGTAGACTTTCCTGATGCGCTAAGTCCTGTGAACCAAAGAACGCATGGCTTCTGGCGTTTTTGGGATGAACGGCTCAACTTGTTTATTTCATGGTCGTACCAAACAATTTCTTCTGTCACGATGTCATTCTCTAATAATTATTAGTGTTTGAGGTTACCTAACTCTGTCCCCACTTCCCTTGCCAGTTACTGTCATAAACAAATATTTGGCATATGATTTAATACTGAATTCACGAATCATTTTCGCATCTGTTTCAGATAACAAAACTGGAGTCGACATATCAATATCACTTACTTGAGCCAAGCCTGTAATACCAGGCCTAACATTAAATACGCCACGACGTTCTCGCTCTGCAATCAACTCTTGCTGACTGAATAAGCAAGGACGAGGCCCCACCAGACTCATTTCACCTCTCAACACATTCCATAACTGCGGTAACTCATCGAGCTTACTGCTACGTAAAAGTTGCCCCAGTCGCGTAATCGATGATTTGTTAGCAAGGTGGCTAGCCACATCAGTTGTATCAACTTTCATTGTGCGAAACTTAAGTAATGTAAATGGTTGTTGATAACGACCAACCCGTTGCTGCCTAAAAACAGGAGAGCCCGTGTCTATAAAGCCTAGAATTACTATTAAAAATAATAAGGGCAGAGAGAGTGTCATCCCCAAGATAGAAAAGAAAATATCGAATAGTCTAATGAGAAAAGTGGTCATAAATTTTTCTGTCAGTGGAAATCAAGCACTAATACTACCTGTTAAAGCTTGCTTGAGTTACTGTTTCTTGGATTGTGTGTTTCTCTTGGCTTGGCATATACCGCAAACTTAATACCAACATTTATGTTGAACAAGTTAATTTACTTAACCATTTTGTTAAGTTGCTCATCCATCGTCACCAATGGCTGCCAGCCAAGTAAAGTTCGCGCTTTAGTCAGGTCAATCTCAAGCGATCCCCACAATTGTTTGTACATTTGCTCACGTCTAGCCAATTTTGCCAAGTAATAAACCGCTTTGCGTGGAAAATAAAACAACCTATAAGTTGCGTGGTAAGCATCTGCTATTGATGTTATTAACTCTGAAGTTGAAACATCGCGGCTATCGGCTAATAAAAATGTTTCGTTGATTGCTTTAGGGTGAGTCATCGACAAAACAATGAAGTCTATCAAGTTATCCAAAGCCAAGAAGGAGCGGCTATTATTTATCCTTGCAAAAGGTAGCGGTACTCCCTTTCTCACCCACTTTGCCAAAGTACGGAAGTTACCAGGCGCCCCAGGGCCATAAATAAGTGGTGGTCTAATTATTGTCACAGCCATACCCGTCTCGGCTGCAATTCTCATCAATCCCTGCTCCGCCTCCCACTTTGAGACAGCGTAATCATTGTGCGGTTGTGGAACATCTTCCTCACTAAAAGATTGCCCATACGTCACCGCTCCATTCACACCAATCGTACTGATGAAAATAAAGCGTTTCACACCTTTTTTCGCAGCTTGCTCTGCTAGGTTCAAAGTGCCTAAGGTGTTGACCTCACGAAAGGCTTGAAGAGACTCTCGCACGTTATCATCTATAACATGTGCGCGTGCTGCAGTATGAACAACAATAGAAACACCATTTAAAGCATCTGACCACTCAGTATCTTTTCTGATGTCTTTTGTGAAAACAGCATTCGCTTTTCCAATCAGATTTCCTTGTCGAATTACAGCATTCACATCACAATCAGCTTGGTGTAAAAACCTTACTAGTGCATTACCAACAAATCCATTTGCCCCAGTCACTAACACTTTCATTACTGCATTACACCTAGTTTTTTCGCGAAAGTAGGAAATTTTGTTCGTAGTAAACCTCTCACAGCATAATGGCTAAAGTAATAACAGCTCGCTAAAAAAGAGAGCTTTTCCACTTGCCGATATAAACGCCAGTTATAGGTTGCTGTATTCATCTTATTAGCCGATATGGAATCACGCCGAATCCGATACTTCCCCAACGAAGTTTGGAGACCATGTGCAAAATCAGTCTGCTTCAGTAGTTTCAGCCATAAACCGTAATCTTGTCTTTTACGGATTAGTGGCATATATACTTTGCCAAAGTGAGATGTATCATACATCGCTGTCAGGCAACCAATTACTGATGTCTTAAGCATTTGTTTATAGTTAACTTTTTTAGGCACTCCGACAGTTCCTAGTGAACGACCATTTTCGTCAATGCGTTCATAAGCACTAAAACTAAACGGATAGTTATTTTCCTGCATAAAAGTTAATTGACGCTCCAACTTTTCAGGTAACCACACATCATCGCTGTCTAAAAACGCAATATAACGGCCTTTTGCTGTCTCAATTGCAGTATTTCTAGCCACAGCGGCCCCACTGTTTTCTCTGAGTCTGATTAATTTAATCCGAGCATCATTCTTAGAAAAGTTTTCAACAATTTGAACAGAGTCATCCTCAGACACATCATCAACGATGATTAACTCCCATTTTTGATAGGTCTGATGCAAAACAGATCCTATAGTTTGTGAAATATAGGCTTCTGCGTTATGCAGCGGAGTAATGATTGATACCTCTGAAATCTCATCTTCTTTTAGATTATTCATTACCGTCTTTCCGGAATTTTCCCAAAGATCAGGGCAAACATTTCCAAAAGCTCAATACCCCAAAGTCGGGACTGAAACCAGATCACACGAATTTTTTCACTCAGTTTAAGCTTATCGTTTTTCACAATTCGCCAAAATCGCCAGACCGGTGGTAATAAAGTGATAAGAAAGTATTTAATCCTTCGAGATAATTTACCTGCTCGAATTTGCCCCCCCTTCATTCTCCTCACTTTCGTAGCGTACTCACCCCATGTAGTTCGGGCAGGATGATAAACCACGGCTTCGGAAACAAACTTCAGGTTAAAGCCAGCACTCAGGGCACGCTGGCAGAAATCAGCATCCCCTCCTGAAAAGCGACTATCATCAAACATGCCGATCACATCAAACACAGTTCTGGGAATAGCAAGGTTTGCTGTGACGGCATATCCTCTGGAGACATATCTCTGTTGGGGGAGCCCTGCAGCCATATCGTACAACTCCGCTGAAGATGGCTGCTGACTATTACCACGAATAATGACATTCCCAGCCAGTAGCGTTTTTTTTTCAGAGTCCGAGTAGGACTTAATCAATTTAAGTAACCAGTCACTCTCGGGCAAACAATCAGCATCTGTGAATACAACCAGTTCCCCGGAAACGACACTCAAGCCTTTATTTCTAGCTGCATAAGAACCCGGCTTTTTGCATTCAAGAATGATGATATCAGGATTCTCGGGAAGTTTAGGTATCTCATCTGAGCCATTATCCACGATCACAAGTTCTTTGGAGAATGCACCTAATTGTCTTGAATATGCATTTATTAGATCTGCCATCAAATGCCATTGATTGAATACAGGTACAACTACAGATATATCTCTCATCACAGAATCCAAATGGTTAAGAGTTGGGTTAGTCTTTATTAGATCCGCTAGTAAATGCTAACGCCACTAGTTCAATGCCGTTTTAACAATCTTCGGACTAAAAATCTGATTTCACGTGCAAACGAAAGTCTTATAAAAACTTCCTTAATAAGAGATGATAGCTCCGTAGCCTCAATAGCTTTACGAATGAATAATCCCCAAAAATATCGCTTCAGCCAATTGTCACCTTTTCTTGAGTAATAGCGACTCAACCAATAATAGGTAAACATTAATGAATGTAACTTTTCTACATCAGAAGAACTTGACCAAACCCCTCCCCCATGAGCTCTATATGCAGCAGGTTGAATCTCGCTATGATAATGGCTCATACCATATTGCCCAATAACCGATGTAAAAAATTTATCTCCATTTTTTACCATCAACCGCTCTGGGGCGTACTCTTTAACAACGTTTCTGTACACCCAGGACAGGGTTAAAATCCAAGCTTTACCTTTTTGTAAATCTTCAGGAGAGTAGTCGCGCTTGTGTCTTTGCGGAAGTTTCGACTCTTTTAGTAGGTTCCCAACCCCATCAACAATACAGGCATCATGACCAGAGATAACGTAATCTGGATTTTTTTCAAGAAAATCCACCTGGATTTGTAACTTTTTAGGATCAGCCCAGTAGTCATCCCCCTCACAGAATGCAATATATTTTCCCTTGCTATGAGGTGTAATAATCTGCAATGCCCTCTTACCTGAAGAGTACTGATTCTCCACCTGATAAATCGGCTTTATCAGCTTTGGATATTTCGACTCATACTCCCGAATAATCTTTGTCGTACGGTGGAGGGAAGCATCATCATGAATCAGGATTTCATAGGGGAAATCGGTTTCCTGGATAAGAAAGCCTTTCAGCGCATCTTCAATATAGGGTTCATGGTTATAAGTTATACAACAAATACTAACAACTGGCTTATCTATATCCTCCTGCCATGTTGCCATGATTTCTTCCTGGGTCCTCAAATTTCTCATTAAGCGTTTTTCCTTCCTAACTTCATCTCTACTAGACGACTCGCATGACCAAAGGCGCTAAGATTTAGCAACCATGCACCGGTGAGATAAATAAGACCCGCCCCACTGCCAAGGATAATCAGCTCAACCAGGACAGGCCAGTTCAGCGCAGATTGAATTAACCAGGTACAAAAGCCAACTATGCCTGCTAACAATAATGTCGGTATAAAGTCAGCCAGTTGCTCTCTGACCGAGTAATTAATCAGTCTTTTAGAATAATAACTATTAGGTATGTATCCCAACACTGAGTTGACAATTTGGCCGACGATAATAGCGGTGATGCCGTACTGATAGGTAATAATGAATATTAGGATAGCAGTGGTTTTTTTGTACATTCCCAAGTAAAAAACCAGATCTGAGCGTCCTTTCACCTTTAAAATATTCAGGTTGATCGCATTTAATGGGTTCATCAAGCCAGCGAGACACATTAACTGCAAGTAAGGAACCGCAGCAAACCAGGTTGCCGGCAAAAGGAGTGTAAACAAGTTATTGACCAGTGCGGCCAGCAAAATCAGAACCGGGAAGACTATAAAGGTCGTCACCGAAATGATCTGCCTGTAACCCCGCTTGAGCTTTACGCTGTCACTCTGTACTTGTGAGAGAGCTGGGTATGTGACTTTCTGAACAGAGTTAACCAACTGGTTTAAAATTAAATCTCGGATTTTTTCAGCAAAAAAATACAAGCCTGCAATAGCACTGGCATAGACCTTGGCTATCACAATCACATACATATTTTTGAATGGCACATTCGTCATTTGTGCCAGCAGCAGATAGCCACCAAAGGCAAACAACTCACGAAACTCATTGCGGCCGAACTCAAGCGAAGGCGTCCAGAGTCGCTGCCACCAATAGAGTAAAGAAATCAGCAATGACTGGGATACGACCTGGACAATTAATGCCCAGACGCCCAGGCCAGAGTATGCACAGATAATCGCAATCACACCTGACACAGCAGCAGCAGGCAATGTGACCTGTAATTGCAACCTGAACTTCAGTGCTCTGCTCAATATAGCTTGCTGAACAACAGCAAGCGCATTAAAGAAAACAGCAACACCCACTACTTGAATTAAGGGCTCTAACTCGGGTTGCTCGTAAAATAGCGCAATATAGGGCGCACAGAAAAAGAGTAGCAAATAAGCCAATACCGCTATTGTGATATTGGCGAAAAACGCTGTACTCAGCTCTCGCTGGGTCACGGACTCTTTGCGAATTAAGGCCTGACTGAAACCGGCATCAACAAGCACATCGGCAAAAGCCAGAAAAACCATCATCATCGCCAACAGGCCAAAGTCTTCCGGCGTTAAAAACCAGGCCAGCGCAAGCGTTGTCAGTGTTGCTACACCTCGTCGCAACATCAGCTCGGTGAAGTTCCAGAGGACACCAGACACGGTTTTATTTTTGAGAGACGTGTTTGTTACCAATTTAACGGGCCAATTCGCTCAAATAATGCTTGGTTTGGTTCAGCAAAAAAGGCTTCCAGATACTGTTTGTCTGTCTCTAACATCGGCGCAGTATAATCACGCACGTTACGCGGTTCACGATCAATGGTTGACCAGTCCATTTGACTGACTCCGATGAATTCACAAACGCGGTTCAGCGTTTTTTCCGTATCAGAAACCAAGTCTTTGAAGCCCAATATCAGCAGTTGCCCCGGTTCGAAAAACTGCCAGTATGTTTGTAACTGCTGAAGATACAAACCTCGACGTAAGAGGGCTGGTTCAACCCCCTCCCCTTTCTCAATGAGTTCCAGCTCGATGTCGATACATTCCCTGAAAGAAGGAAATTGCTGCCGCCCTGTGAAAAACTTGTCGCATAGAAGATTACCCTCACGCCTGCGACGGTTTTGAAAGGTATTTTTGTCCTTTTCGAAAAGCTGGCGATAGTGATTCCATGCTGAATAGGCTCTTTTAACTGGGTCCCGAAAAGTGACTATGAATTTTATTTCAGGATAAGTCTCGTAAATTCTGCTGGCAGTCTGGGGGGAATAAATATATGAGGGACTAGACTCAAAGTGAAGTCGATCACGCCGCCCCCTGAAATGCTTTCGATATTCACTCAGTTGTTTACCAAAATGGATATCCCTATCAAAAAAATGCACTTCTTTGGGATCTGATCCGACCAGGCTGGCATGTTGATTGAGATAGTAATGAAGTGAACTGGTACCACACTTTTGTGACCCTATCACCATAAAATTCGGGTCATTGACAGGCAGCCTTTGCCTGATAATTTTTTTCAGTCTGGCTTTTACTTTATTACTCATTAGGTTTTATTTTCCCAGGGGAAAGAATTATATGGTGACTCAACATCCAAAAAGTCTACAAACTTTTGGTACGCACCTCTCTCTGAGAGGTTGATGACTAATAGATCCGTTGGTCGATATTTAAAATATCTCGTCACATCCTCAATATGTCGATTATAAAAGCTAATAAGGTCAGCTTTTCTATATGGCTCATCCTCGGGCGTATCAAACAATGCTTGATTTACAATCCAAGGACGGCCTTTAACACCATTCACGGCATTCATTAAATCTTCCTTGGTTGGTATATTTCCACCTGCCCACTTCTTTCCATGAAATTTTGTGATGGAGTTGTACCACTGTTCAGCATCATTTCTTACAGTCAGAATGAACTTACTCCTCGGAAAAGCCTGGTCTAGCGCGACATAGTATAATGAAATGAGAACGGTGAGTCTTGGAATGCCTGGGCTGATTTACATATTCAATGATCGGAGCAAATCTTTCGTATCATGGCTCATAGGTTCTGCTCAGCTGATACCTACTATCATCCCGAGGTCTGCCAGGCTTTTATCGAAGTGTTCCAGTTTTATCAAACTATGCAGAACACTTCTGTGATTCCAGCTAACGTGAGTCGATTACAGGTATTGCGTGAAACTGTAATTAACCGCGTAAATAACTCTTACTTTCAGATTATTTTCCATTCTGATCGTCGGGAGCTAGATAACCATATCGTTTAAGTTTTTCTTCACTAATGTCGTACTGTGGAGCATTAAACGTAGAGGGAACACCAACGATTTCCATAAGTTTTTCGGCCATTTCAGGATCAGGCCGTTGATGAAACACTCACGTTGAAAGAAGTTACGCTCCGTGATGAAGGAAAATGGTAGCCACTGCGATCTATAGAGCTGCTTTAAAAGGTTGTGGACAGGCTTCATGGGTCTGAGCCAGTTCGATGCTTTGTTCTTTACTCCGCGCAGAGACAAACCATTTAAGCTGTAAACACCATTATTAAGATTTTTCTTCACATTCTCTTGCTTTGTTTCAAATGCAGCCGTGATCACCTCTTCAACATCTTCGTCAAAGAGATGAGAGAATGATTGAATGTAAGCAGATTGATCGTATTTTAAATCTTCAAAAAACACGACTGTGGTAGGAAAAAACTTGCTCAACAAAGCAATATTATCGTGTATATACACTGATGATTGATCAACCGGGTTAGCACTGGCTAATATGCTCGATGCATATTTGTTAAAAGTATTTTTGCTTTTATCCTTGCTGTGAAAGTCTTTGTATAACTCTACGTATAGCGAAAACAAATAGTCTAATGGCTGCCTTACAGTCAATAAAACCCGGACATCATAATCCAATAACATCTCACTCAGGTTCCTTACTTTTTCCGTCAATGGCAGATTTTCTTTACCCGGATAAGAGACCATAATGCCTTCATCACTAAAAACATTTAGCTTATTCTCATCAAGTGCATTATTGAGTTGCTCACTCAAACTACCTACATCATTTCCCTCACAAGCTTTGCGAATAAATCCCCCCGTGTAATTACGGAAGGTGGCTTTTCCATGCACATTGAAATCAATAACTTTGCCCAAAAAGTTTATTTTTCCATTCACATGCAGTGGCTGAAATACATGGTGTTGTAATGTTGTTGTGGCAGTTTTAGGCAATCCAAGGTGTAATAAAAGACGCTTCATAATACTCAGAGATCGCTTGTTAACCAGACTGCGGAATCGACACTGTCTCTGATATCCATGAGCATACTTCTTAAGTCATATTGAGGCTGGTAGCCAAAATCAGCTTCGGTCTTGCTCATGTCAAACGTAAAGTTTGGTTGCGACGCCATCTCCGGACGATATGTTTTCTCTACAGACTCTTCGCCAGCGAATACCTGAATGATTTCATTAACAAGTTGCTCAAGGGTCACAGGGCTTCCAGTGCCAGCATTATAAAGTCCCTGTGCTGTTTTGCTACTTACCGCCAACTCTATCAGCCGTGAAAAATCTTTCACATAGGGCATATCTTTGGCATTTTCAGGGTTACCCCAAATTTCGATTTTTTTATGCTGGACGACACTGCGGATCATTTTGACATAAGCTTTTGTCCGCTTAACGCCATCTACGTAAAAATCGACATTATCGTCGGCACAGTAAACTGTCGGTATCCTGAAAAGGATTGTCTGTAAGTCATACTCCTGATGGTAATGTTCGATTAAGTCACATGCTGTGGCTTTTGATATGCCATACACAGCATGGTCGCCTGTCATTGCCAGTTTTCTTGGTTGCTCGGTCGTAATAGGAAGTCCACTGTAAAATGAATCCGAGACGTCTGAAAATGTCATGATAAAAATCAGTTTTGGTATATTTCTTTGCCGACAAAATTCAAGCGTATTCAATGTGCCAGTGATGTTGACATCTATATATGTCTGTGGCTCATATCCAGACATAGTCGCAGGCATTGCGCCCGATACAAGAACAACGCAATCAAAGCCTTTTTCCAGCCCTTCAAACGCCTTTTTGTCTGTAATATTTAGCTGTTTGTATTCAACCTTGTCGATTTTTATCGTCGGTTCCCGACTACAATATGTCCCGGTCACCTGATTTTTTTGTGAAAGCTGCTCAGCAACAACGCTTCCCAAACTTCCGCTGGCACCAATCACTAACACCCTGCTCATTTGCTTAAATTCCTCCCGGAACTAATTGATAGTTTCTCAGCATGTCTCGAACCTGCTCTGGTTTGTTATTCATCAATATGTCAACGATGGATAACCCGGGAACAAATTCTGAGGCCTTCTGCTGGTATGGCGTAGGAATAGAACTCAAGAACTTCAGATCAATGCCTGCACAACTAAATTCATCAGAGTTATATAACTCTCTACCACCAAATGGATTTATGTAGGTATCGGCCGCTTCTGCTCTACAAATATCAATGACACGCTCTTGGCCTCGAAGATGATGGTTTTGGTATACCTTGCTTGTGTTCTGAATCCTTGTATTGAGCTTCATAAAATCACACAAAACCGTAATTTGATTCACCAGGAAGTCAGAAATATCTGCATACTCATAGTAAAGAATCGCTTCAAACAGACTACTGACATTCTTATACTCCGGTGCTCTACCATAGGCCGCCTGCAATGATTTGGATATTTTTTTTCGCCAATCCACCTGCGAACTGAACTCGACTTGATAGATCAGTTTATTCGGAGATGCCTGGTAGAGAGGAATAGTCAGGTAACTGACGTTGCCATTGCAGAGGATTCGGTTCCTGTTTATCCAGCCATTTTTGATGAAGTTAACATCGTCATACACAACAAACTTATCTACAGCGGCTATCAATTGCCAATACCCTAGGTACGGAAGGAAATAAGGCTGCATGATGGCTAACTTCAACTTTTTCCTCCCACAACTGTTTCAACAACTTGCGTTATTACATTAACAATCTCAGCTGATAGAGAGGTCCCGGTTGGTAGTACCACCACCTTGTCACTCATTTGCTCAGTCATAGGCAGTAATAATCGAGCATGAGGGTAGAGCTTCCTGTAATGAAGCATATTGTGGCACCCTGGCCAGAAGTATTTGCGGGCAAGGATATTTTCAGCATGTAATGCTTCGACCATGTCATCACGACTGACCGGACAATCTTCTCCGACTTCCATGACCACGTACTGGTAGTTATTACGTTCGCTTTCATCAAACGTAGACAGACTCAACCCCGGTAGCCCGTCGATTCCTTGTTGGTAGGCCCTGTAGTTTTCTTGATTACGCTTAACAACTGCGTCCAAATTATCTAGGTTCACCAACCCCATGGCGGCACAGATTTCTGTCATCTTTCCATTTGTGCCTGAATAAATAACATTATCCAAACCGCTAAAACCAAAATTACGCATCAAACGCATTTTTTCAGCTAATGCATCATTATTCGTTAATACTGCTCCACCCTCAAAGGTATTGAATAGTTTGGTAGCATGAAAACTTAGTACTTCCGCTTCACCAAAATTTCCTATCATTTGGCCTTTGTATGAGCAGCCAAATGCATGTGCCGCATCAAACATCAATTTAAGGTTATGTTGATCTGCTATTTTCTGTAACTCATCCACAGGCGCTGTCTGCCCCCAAAGATGAACACCGATAATACCAGTGGTGTTGGGAGAAATCATTTTTCTGACCGAATCAGGGTCTAAGCAATGAGTATCAGGGTCAATATCTGCAAAAATAGGCGTAATGCCTTGCCAAGAGAGTGCGTGTGCAGTAGCTATAAACGTATAGGAAGGGATTATCACTTCCCCCTCAAGTTCTAATGCTCGAATTGCTATTTCCAGGGCAACTGTCCCATTAGACATTGCAATACAGTATTTCACATTATGATAATCGGCAACTCGTTGCTCTAAAAGCTGAACTTTTGGGCCATTATTACTCAGCCACTTGCTCTCAAAAATATCATCAACATGCTTAAGAAATTCAGCTTTTTCTCCCACATTAGGACGACCTACATGCAGTGGTTCATCAAACGCCGGAGGAGCGCCATTGATGGCTAAGTCTGTTTTTGATTGAATATTTTTCATCTAAGCACAGTAAAAATGTTTATTCATGTTAGTGAGAATCATGTCGAACTTCTTGGCTGATGTTTTCAATTTCTTGTTTTAACAATTCATACTCCTTCATCTTTTTCTTCAAGAATCGAATCGTCACATTTGCTTTTTCATCTATACCCGATGGGGTCAGTTTATAGGCGTAAGCAAGCTTATTATTGCTATTGCGAAAGTTATTTACTTTTATTAAACCTTTGTCAATTAATGCTTTGAGACAAAAGTTTGTTTTACCTAAACTTATGCCTAACTTACGCGCAAGCTCTCTCTGACTGACCTCAGGATTAGCTTCAACTAATTTGAAGATTTTGTATCGGTATTCATCTGTAAGCATAATACTATTTTCATGCGTTCAACAAATGAACACAAAATAGCGTAGTTAACTCAGCTTGTAAATGACTAGTGCTCTTGCAAGAAAGAAGAAGATGAGTTTACTGTGCATGAAGTGGCGTAAATACTGCTTATCGTCACAACCTAGTGATAGATCCGATGCTCAGTTTTTTAAGCCTAGCCTTGATACCTTAAAAAGTACTCTTAATGCCAATAGCTCGCATGTAATTGTTCAATCATTGCCGAATAGGTCTCGGGTATAAACTTTATTGCGTATATCATGAATATCATCGGTCATGCGATTAGCAATGACAACATCTGATTTGGCCTTAAATACACCAAGATCTTTGATAACTGCTGAATTAAAAAAGCTGGCTTCCTTCATGGCTGGCTCAAAAAGAATAACTTCAATGCCCTTAGCTTTGATTCGTTTCATTACACCTTGGATGGCTGATGCCCGGAAATTATCCGATCCTTGCTTCATGACTAAACGATAAATACCGACCACTTTGGGCTGCTGTTTGATAATTTGATTGGCAATAAAATCTTTGCGGGTTGTATTGGCATCAACTATAGCCTGGATTAAATTACTAGGCACATTTTCATAATTTGCCAGCAACTGCTTGGTGTCTTTAGGCAGGCAATATCCGCCATATCCGAAAGACGGGTTGTTGTAATGATTACCAATTCTGGGGTCTAGCCCCACCCCCTCAATAATCTGGCGGGTATCAAGACCATGGGTTTCAGCGTATGAATCCAGTTCGTTAAAGTAAGCCACACGCATAGCAAGGTAAGTATTTGAAAAAAGCTTGATTGCTTCAGCTTCAGTGCTCTCAGTGAACAATACCTGAATGTCTTGCTTTTGCGCCCCTTGAACCAGTAGATCAGCAAAAACCTTTGCTCGCTCACTGTTTTCGCCAACAACAATACGTGAGGGGTAAAGGTTATCGTAGAGGGCTTTACCCTCTCTTAAAAACTCAGGCGAAAAAAAGACTTTTTCTGTCCCAACTTCTTTACTCAGAGCGGCTGTATAGCCTACTGGCACTGTCGATTTGATGACCATGATGGCATTAGGATTGACACTACTGACATCCTTGATAACTGCTTCTACACTCTTAGTATCAAAATAATTTGTATCTGGGTCATAATCTGTCGGGGTGGCAATGATCACATAGTCTGAATTCTCATACGCTTCGTGTTTATCCAATGTCGCTTTGAAATTGAGCGACTTATTATCAAGAAAGTCCTGAATTTCCTTATCTTCAATCGGTGATTGACCATGATTTAGTTGCTCCACCTTATCTTCGATAATATCCAGAGCAATAACTTCATGGTGTTGAGCAAGTAACACCGCAAGAGAAAGGCCGACATAGCCAGTACCCGCTACAGCAATTTTCATATTAATTCTTACCTAATTGTTTTTAGCACAGTGTCATGAAAGATTATTTCACTACTATGACAGCTGTATTATTCGACAGTGACTGATTTCGCTAAATTGCGTGGTTGATCTACATCGGTGCCTTTGATCAAGGCAACGTGATAGCTGAGGAGTTGCAAAAGTATATTGTATGTAATGGGTGCTGTAATACGTCCCACATTGGTGGTTGCTTTCACCACTTTAAAGCTGTTCTCAGAGCTAATGTCACTTCGCTCATCTTCAAAAACGATCATCTGGCCACCACGGGCTTTTACTTCCTGAAGGTTCGATTTGAGCTTCTCAAGTAAGTCATCTAAAGGAGCAATAGCGATAACCGGCATTGTTTCATCAATCAATGCCAAAGGCCCATGTTTTAACTCACCGGCAGGGTAGGCTTCAGCATGAATATAACTGATTTCTTTGAGCTTAAGAGCACCTTCCAAAGCAATCGGGTACATGGTGCCACGGCCCAAAAACAAAGCATGCTGTTTGTCGGCAAAATCCTCTGAAATTCGTCGAATCTCATCTTCATGCCCCAATGCCATGGTAATGAGGTTAGGTAGCTTCTGTAGCCCACCGGCAATCATTGCTTCCCGACCATCATCAAGCCGGTTTTGGACTTTACCAATACTCGTCAATAACAAAGCCAGGGCGACCAATTGGGTAGTAAATGCTTTGGTTGAAGCGACGCCGATTTCTGGACCAGCATGCGTTAAAAACACCAGATCTGCCTCGCGAGTCAGACTACTCTCAGCAACATTACAAATACTTAAAGTAGGAAGGTTCAGTGCGTCTGAACTCGTACTCGAGAGGGTTGAGTTGTCCTGATGATCCGATTGGGTATCTGACGCTCGTCGACTTCGTAGCCCTGCAGTTTTGTTCTGACGCATCGCGTTGATCTGTTGTAGTGCGGCCAACGTATCTGCCGTTTCACCCGACTGACTGATTGTGACAAACAAGGTATGGTTTTCAATCACTGGGTTGCGATAACGAAACTCGCTGGCAACCTCAACTTGGCAGGGTATACCGACAATATCCTCAGTCCAGTATTTGGCAACCATCCCAGCATGATAACTGGTTCCACAGGCAATGATATGGATGCGATTAACACTGGCAAAAATAGCCTCAGCGGTAGGTCCAAAACTGGATACTAAAATTTGATCCTGTGTGATGCGCCCTTCCAAAGTATCGATGACAGCTTGCGGCTGCTCAAAGATTTCTTTGTGCATGTAGTGACGGTGTTTGCCCAGCTCTACAGCCGTAATATTGAGATTTGAATGCTTGATCGGGCGTTCAACCCGTTCACCTGTCAACACACTAAAAATTTCAATGCGATCACGTGATAAACAAGCAACATCACCATCTTCAAGGAAGATAAAGTTTTGGGTAACCGGTAATAATGCAGAAACGTCTGATGCGATGAAATGTTCACCGATGCCGACACCAATCACTAATGGACTGCCTTTTCTGGCAGCAACCAGCGTATCGGGATTATCCGTTGCCATCACACCCAGTGCATAGGCGCCTTCAAACGATTTCAATGACTGCATCACAGCATCAAGTAGATCATCTGATTCCGTTAAGTTATCAAAAATTTCATGTGCGACAACTTCCGTATCAGTCTCCGAGGTAAACTTGTATCCCGCCGCCAGCTGCTTATGTTTGAGTGTCTGATAGTTTTCGATAATGCCATTGTGCACAACCGCCACTTTGTTGTTACAAATATGCGGGTGAGCATTATTTTCAGAAGGAATACCGTGTGTTGCCCAGCGTGTATGGGCTATGCCGATTTGACCAGTGAATGGTTCATCTAGTGCATCGACCTTATTTTCAAGCTGCTTAATTTTTCCTATTGCGCGAACACGATGTAAATTAGCGTCAGCATCCAACAGCGCCATGCCTGATGAGTCATAACCACGATACTCAAGCCGTCTCAACCCTTCCATTAGGATGGGAGCAACGTTACGTTCGGCAATGCCACCAACTATTCCACACACGTATTTATCTTCCTTTTCTTTGTACTATTTGGAATTATACCGCTGTATAACTCACGTTTTTTTGTCAATTCGAGTTTGCTTAGCTTCCTGTCACATTTCTGTAGTCAGTAACCAGTCACTCACTCCACATTGCGGTTTGAATTCATCTACGGCTAACAACAGCAACTCTCGCAGTTGCACACAATCATCAGAGTCTGCTGCTTGAGTAAGTTTATCCAACAATACTGACAGCTCAGGCCATGGGATAATTTTCTCCTCAGCCCGGCTGATTTTTGTATGCACAGTTTGAGTCACATTACTGCCAATTAATAGCTCTTCAAATAATTTTTCACCTGGTCGCAGGCCAGTAAACTGAATCTCAATATCACCATTTGGAGTTGTTTCATCTCTTACGGTAAAGCCGCTCAAGTGAATCATGCTTTTTGCTAAATCGACAATTTTGACAGGTTGCCCCATATCCAATACAAATACATCACCACCCAGCCCCATTGCACCAGCCTGAATAACAAGTTCGGCCGCTTCCGGAATAGTCATAAAATAACGAATGATTTCAGCATCCGTTACCGTGACAGGACCGCCCGCAGCAATTTGCTCTCGAAATAACGGCACAACGGAACCTGAAGAACCCAGTACATTCCCAAAGCGCACCATGGTAAAGCGCGTTTTTTGATGTAAGGTTGTCGAGTCTGCCAGTGCCTGTAACACCAGTTCAGCCAGTCGTTTACTCGCCCCCATGGTATTGGTCGGTCTTACTGCCTTGTCAGTAGAAATAAGTACGAATGTTTCTACGTCTGATTCAATAGCAGCTTGCGCGCAGTTTAAAGTGCCAAACACATTATTTCGCACGCCCTCACTGATATTCTTTTCTACAATAGGCACATGTTTATACGCAGCTGCATGGTAGATAGTCTGCACATTAAATTGTTTACAAATCGCTGCTACTCTTTTCTGATTCACCACAGAGCCTAGGATCGAAACAACTGGAATGTGGTTAGCTACTTTTGCCAGTTCCATCTCTAAGCGATAAAGACTGAATTCGCTGATTTCAAATAGGATAAGCATAGTCGGCTGTAACTGACTAATCTGACGACAAAGTTCTGAGCCGATTGAGCCGCCAGCACCCGTTACCATGACCACTTTATTGTGGATATTTTTATGCAGCAGATCCTGATCAGGCATTACCGCTTCACGTCCAAGCAAATCGCCGATATCCACTTCCTGAATATCTGAAACTTCTATGCGGCCCTCGGCAATATCCATCAAATCTGGCAAGGTTCTTACGTGAAGTGGATACTGTTCTAATTGTTGTAAAATGAGATTCCGCTGATGGCGGCTGGCTGATGGCATGGCGAGTAATACATCACGCACATGAAACTTTTCAATTAAGCCTGTTAATTTCTCAAAAGCATAGACTCGCAAGCCATTTATCTCTTGGTTTAAAAGCGTGGAGCTGTCATCAATAAACGCGACTGGCCGCATTTGATGGCTCATTTTAAGCATGGTGGCTAGTTGCGCCCCCGCCCGACCAGCGCCATAGATCAGCACTGGTGGCACATATTGTGTGGTGTCAATACCAGCTCGCTTATTCTGATTACTTTCGTTAAATATCCATCTTGCAAAAAAACGACTGCCACCAACAAACAGCATAACGATGACCGCATCAATCCCGTAAACCGTTCGAGGTACTCTGCCAGCCATTTCACCCGAAATTAATACTATGACTGAAAAAAATACTGAATATAAAAATACTGCTTTAGTGATAGCCCACAATGCATCCATGCCAATGTAACGGATCACTGCACGATATAACCCAAATCGGATAAATATAGGAATAGCGATTGCTGGCGCTAATATGAATATCCATACTTGGTGCGGCAATGGAACATAGAATTCCCCTAACCTCAAAGAGAAGGCGCACCATAAAGCAAGAACAACAGCACATACATCAACAACAATACTGATGAGCCTTTTAACTACGCGCGGGCGCCCAAGGAACCAACCAGATAGTAAGTTAATTTTATTATACAAATTCAAAAGTTAGTCCATCTAAGTTTGTCTACGCTAAATTATAGATAAGCAAAGACTTTACATTACCCAATAATAGAGATGGTAGTAAAAACTGTGAGGCCTTGACCATCGCAGGCCAAGCAATAAGTTTTTTTAGTTATTCACGGAATCGACTTTAGTTTGAACAAATTTACAGTCTCTCGTGAACCTTTGTTCAAAGACAGCTTATCTGCTTTCTTTTAGTATCTGAATCAAATAATCACCATAACCGCTTTTCAACAAAGGTTTAGCTAATAATTCAAGTTGTTCGGCTTCTATATATCCTTTTCGAAATGCAATTTCTTCAGGACACATTACCTTCATTCCTTGCCTCTTTTCGATTGTTTGAATAAATTGTGAAGCTTCTAAAAGTGAATCGTGTGTTCCAGTGTCTAACCATGCCATACCTCTACCCATGACACGAACTTGAATATTATTACACTCAAGATAGTGGCGGTTAATATCCGTAATTTCTAGTTCACCACGCGCTGATGGCTTCAAATTTTCTGCAACATCCACCACCTTATTGTCATAGAAATATAGACCTGTGATCGCATAATTAGACTTAGGCATTTTAGGTTTTTCTTCAATACTCAAAACGCTCCCTGTCTTATCAAACTCCACTACCCCATAACGTTCTGGGTCATATACTCGATAAGCAAAAACTGTGGCACCGTCTTCATTCTGCTCAGCCTTATTCATTACGTCTGCTAAATTATGACCGTGGAAAACATTGTCTCCCAAAATAAGTGCAACATTATCCTCAGCAATAAAGTCCTTCGCGAGAATGAATGCATGGGCAATACCATCAGGTGTAGCTTGAATGATGTAACTTAAATTAAGTCCCCATTGTTGACCATCTCCCAAAAGCTGCTGAAGACGCGGCGTATCCTGAGGCGTGGAAATAATACAAATATCTCGTATACCCGCAAGCATCAATGTTGATAAGGGATAATAGATCATTGGTTTATCGTAAATAGGTAATAACTGTTTACTTATTGACTGAGTCACAGGATGGAGACGTGTACCGCTTCCACCAGCAAGGACAATACCTTTCCGTGCTGCCATCTTATTTTTCTCCAAGTCCTAGTCGGTTTTGTTGATAACTTCCATCCATCACGTGTTGACTCCATTCATGATTTTCTAAGTACCATTGCACCGTTTTTTGTAACCCGGTTGCAAAAGTTTCACGTGGCCGCCAGCCCAACTCTTGTTGAATTTTTGTTGCATCAATTGCGTAACGTTGATCGTGTCCAGGCCGATCAGTGACAAATTCAATCAGTTTTTTGTGCGGTACAAAGTCTGAATCTGGAATTAATTCATCCAGAATTCCACACAACGTTTCCACTACGTCGATATTTGTATGCTCGTTAAACCCACCAATATTGTAGCTCTCCCCAACAGTGCCTTTCTCCAGTACTAATTGAAGCGCTTCAACATGGTCTTCGACATATAACCAATCTCGAATATTGTCGCCTCTACCGTATATCGGTAATGCCTTACCTGAAACAGCATTATTAATCATCAAAGGGATTAATTTCTCAGGGAATTGAAATGGTCCGTAATTATTTGAGCAGTTCGACATAAGCACAGGCAAACCGTAAGTGTGCTGCCAAGCTCTAACCAAGTGATCACTACCTGCTTTAGTTGCTGAGTACGGTGAGTTGGGTTGGTACGGAGTGGTCTCTTCAAAAAGACCATGCTCACCCAGGGAGCCGAAGACTTCATCAGTCGATATGTGATGGAAACGGAAATTATCAGCACGTTCTGAAGGTAATTTATTCCAATAAGCACGTGCTGCTTCCAGTATCGTGTATGTACCAACTAAGTTGGTCTGTACAAAGTCTGCAGGTCCATCAATTGATCGATCAACGTGCGACTCAGCTGCTAAATGCATCACCGCACTAGGTTGGTAGAAACTGAAGACCTCTGCCATCTTACCAGCATCGCAAATATCAGCCTGAACAAAAATATAGTTAGGATGAGACTCAATACTCTTCAAAGACTCCAAATTACCGGCATAGGTTAATTTGTCTACATTAATGATTTGATAATTTGATTGAGTAATTAAGCGACGAATTAATGCTGAGCCAATAAAGCCTGCACCACCAGTGATAATGAGTGTTTTTTGAGTCACGGAGTCTATTTCGTTTTGAATTATTCGGATAATGCTAAACGAATTCAAACCATACAAACAAATCTAATCTTTAACTAAAATACAGATCACAGTTTTTTTTGCCTCTATTACTTCGTTTTGACATCGAACAAGGCAGGAAAAGATAGAATGCTCAGAGCGTTTTTTTCAGGACAATCCTCCACACTACTTAATTGAAACTAAAATAAGCCAGAGTGGCGAGAATAGTCAGTGAGTGAAGATGCGGGAAGTATTGGAGAAGTGGTACGCCCGGCAGGACTCGAACCTGCTACCCTCGGCTTAGAAGGCCGATGCTCTATCCAGATGAGCTACGGGCGCATTGATTGTGTCTAAGCGAGGATAATGCGTTTAGGAAGTGGTCGGGGCAGAGAGATTCGAACTCCCGACCCTCTGGTCCCAAACCAGATGCGCTACCAGACTGCGCTATGCCCCGACTTAATTCGAAGAAGTCATCCTCGAAGAAGGCGAAATAATACGTGGTTACAGAACGGGAGTCAATCACTGTTTGGATATTTTTTGCTGTTCTTGTCGCATCATGCGATCATAGCCGCTTTTGTATGACCGGGAACCTTGAATGAGCGCAAAGATAATCGATGGCAAGGCTGTCGCCGCCGATCTCAAACAACAGCTAAAGCTAGCGACTGATCAGCGAGTTGCAGCCGGAAAACGTCGCCCTGGCTTGGCCGTCGTTTTGATTGGTAGTAATCCAGCCTCCCAGGTCTACGTTGGCAGTAAACGTCGAAGCTGCGAAGAAATTGGATTTAAATCTGAAGCTTATGATTTAGCAGAAACCGCGACTCAGGATGAGTTGCTTGCCCTTATCGATAAACTCAATAAAGATAACGAAATCGACGGCATATTAGTCCAGCTTCCGCTTCCTGATCATATTGATAGCGAAACCGTTATTGAACATATTGCCCCACATAAAGACGTAGATGGTTTCCACCCATACAACATCGGCCGTCTGGCTCAACGTATTCCTGTCCTGCAACCATGTACGCCGAAAGGCATTATTACGCTTTTACGCAGTACCGAAGTTGATCTAAAAGGACTGGAAGCGGTGGTCGTCGGTGCTTCTAACATCGTCGGTCGCCCAATGGCGCTAGAGTTACTATTAGCAGGTTGTACCACTACCGTCTGCCATCGCTGGACCAATAACTTGGAAGACCAAGTAAGACGAGCCGATTTATTGGTCGTCGCTGTGGGTAAGCCTAACTTTATTCCTGGCGATTGGATTAAACCGGGCGCAATTGTTATTGATGTCGGTATTAACCGTCTTGATAATGGCAAACTCACTGGTGATGTTGAGTTTGATGTCGCCAAAGAAAATGCGTCTTGGATTACGCCGGTTCCGGGTGGTGTAGGGCCGATGACGGTAGCAACTTTATTGGAAAATACCTTATTTGCTGCCGAGCACTTACATAAAAACTAAGCAAACAGCGCCTGCCATCTAGCAGGCGCTTATTTTCTCTAAGCTCGACGCCAGCTCGTTTTACCCGCTGCATCTTCAATCACAATCCCCATCTCGCTAAGTTGATCGCGAATATCATCAGCACGAGACCAGTTCTTATCCGCACGAGCCTGATTGCGCTCAACAATCAAAGCGTCAATGGCATCAGCGTCAGAGTCTTCTGCCATATCACCAACTAAAAATGTCTCTGCATCTTGCTGGAATAAGCCTAAAACATCACCGAAAGATAATAACAAACCCGCTAGATAGGCAGCCAAATCAGCTTCATTATTTTCTAAGGCTTTATTTAGAGCCTGGCGAACATCGGCCATAACAGAGAGTGCCAAGGCGGTATTAAAGTCATCATCCATCGCCTCAGCAAAGCGCGAACCGAACTCTTTATCATCTTGCCAGTTGAGTTCAGGCTGTGGCTCGACATCACGTAAGGAGGTATAAAACCGTGTTAACGCCGCTTTAGCCTGCTCCAGTTGATCTTCAGCATAGTTAAGTGGACTACGATAATGACTGGAGAGAATAAAATAACGGACCGCTTCAGCAGGATATTGCGCTAAGACTTCACGTACTGTGAAAAAATTACCCAATGACTTGGACATTTTCTCATCATCAATACGCACAAAACCATTGTGCATCCAGTAATTTACTGACTGGCAATCATGCGCGCCTTCTGACTGGGCAATCTCATTTTCATGATGTGGAAACTGTAAATCCTGACCACCGCCATGAATATCAAAGTGCTCACCCAAGCAATGTGCTGACATGGCCGAGCATTCAATATGCCAACCGGGACGGCCCATACCCCAGGGTGACTCCCAGGCTGGTTCACCTTCTTTCGCGGCCTTCCACAACACAAAATCTAAGGGATCGGTTTTCGCTTCATTGACGGCGATGCGTTCACCAGCACGAAGATCGTCTACCTGACGACCTGAGAGCTTACCGTAAGCTTCAAACTTACTGACATCGTAATAGACGTCACCGTTATCCGCTTTATATGCCAGCCCTTTACCGATGAGCGTTTCAACCATAGCCAAAATTTCTGGCATCGACTCGGTGGCTTTGGGTTCCAGATCAGGGCGCAAAACACCTAAGGCATCGGCATCTTGATGCATTTCAGCGATAAAACGTTCTGTTAAAGCCTGAATTGTTTCACCATTTTCTGCAGCACGTTTGATGATTTTGTCATCAATATCAGTGATGTTTCGGACATAGGTGACATTGTAGCCCAGTGCCCGCAGGTAACGGGTGACCACATCAAAGACCACCATCACTCGAGCATGACCGACGTGGCAAAGGTCGTAAACCGTCATGCCACAAACATACATGTTGACCTTGCCAGCGGTGATTGGCTTAAACGTCTCTTTTTGTCGAGATAAACTGTTATGAATTTTTAGCATTATTTATTTTTTGATGTATCTTCTTTTAGACTGATAGTTAGGTTGAAAACAGGGTTATCGTCGCTGTGATCATAGCGGTCACTCACAAAGTAGCCTTCTCGTTCAAACTGAAACGCCGTTTCTGGTTCACAGTTAACAATGGCTGGTTCGGCAATCGCTTTAATCACTGCTAAAGAATCCGGGTTCACATCATCAAGATAGTTACCTGTTTCTTTTCCCGGAGCTTCCGAGATAAACAATCTATCATAAAGGCGCAACTCAACTTCCTTGCCTTCCGTCGCTGACACCCAGTGAATAACACCGCGTGGTTTCATTTCAGGTGGCGGATTTTGACCAACCGTATCAGGCACTAAAGAAGCAATAATTTCGATAATGTCGCCGTTGTCGTTCTTGATAACATCGTCCGCCTTGATGACATAAGCACCGCGTAATCGCACATAATCACCAATCACCAAGCGTTTGAATTTTTTCCGGCTCAGTGTGGTGTCTTCCGTAAAGTCGGACGCATCAATAAAGATCTCTTTAGTGAATGGCAATGAGCGCTTGCCCATGGCTTCCTGTTGCGGATGGTTAGCAACTTCCAACCATTCAACACTCTCCGGCGCGTTAGTAATACTGACTTTCAAGGGATTCAGCACGCACATGGCTCGCGCCGCGTTTTCATTCAAATCATTGCGGATCTCAAATTCCAGTTGCGCAATATCCACAATGCCGTCTGTTTTTGCCACGGCAAGACCATTACAAAAAGCGCGAAGCGCTGATGCCGAATATCCACGTCTTCTCATGCCTGAAATTGTAGGCATCCGGGGGTCATGCCAGCCGGCAACAATATTGTCATCAACCAGTTGCTTTAAGTTGCGCTTACTGGTCACTGTATAGTTGATATTGAGACGCCCAAACTCATATTGCTTTGGCTCGGACGGTAAGGGCAGGTTTTCAATAAACCACTCATACAAAGGACGATGATCCTGAAATTCCAGTGTACAGATACTATGAGTGACACCTTCAATCGCATCGCCTTGTCCGTGGGCAAAATCATAGCTGGGGTAGATACACCACTTATCCCCAGTTTGGTGATGTGCTTTCTTACGAATGCGATAAAGAATAGGGTCACGCAGATTCATATTGGGCGAAGCCATATCTATTTTCGCGCGTAATACACAAAAACCTTCTTCAAACTCACCTTGCTTCATTTTTTCAAACAAAGCCAAGTTTTCTTCGACGCTTCGATCGCGAAATGGCGATGCCTTACCCGGCTTGGTCGCCCAGCCACGGTATTCACTAGCTTGTTCGGCTGTTAAATCACACACATAGGCTTTGCCCTGTTTGATAAGCTCAATGGCCCAACCATAAAACTGATCGAAATAGTTAGAGGCATAGCGCACATCTCCAGCCCACTTAAACCCCAACCACTGAACATCTTCCTTGATAGCTTCAATATATTCCTGCTCTTCTTTCGCTGGGTTGGTGTCATCAAAGCGTAAATGACAATCGCCACCAAACTCTTCAGCTAAGCCAAAGTTCAGGCAAATAGACTTGGCATGCCCGATATGAAGATAACCATTAGGCTCTGGAGGAAAACGAGTAACCACTTTTCCGGCCACTCTGCCTGCGTCAATATCTTCCTGAATGATAGGGCGTATAAAATTATGGCTAACAGCTGATTCCGACATAGCGAATGACTAAACTTATATAAAAAGGCGCATTATACGCTGTCAGCCTTCTCCGGTAACAGCACTCTTTCAATAAATAAGTCACTTACACTTCGACTATCAGTCAAATGATGCAGTCACGCTAAGCTGAAAAAGACGCTGTTTTTTTCTTCACACATCGCTGATGGCACTTTAATTTGCTACTAAAATTGAATACTGGTGCTCCCATTACACACATAGATGCTCTATCATTAGGCTTTTAAGCACTCGTTTGGATTTTCTCACTCATGAAATTACTTTATCGTCACTTGGCCCCACTTTTCTTTGCTTCATTTTCTTTATCTGCCCACGCTGAGGGTGGTGCCGCTCCCCAGGTTCAATTAGAAACCAGTCATGGCAACATCGTCATTGAACTGAACAGAGACAAAGCACCCAATACTGTGGCTAACTTTCTAAGCTATGTTGAAGATGGTTTTTACGATGCGACGATCTTTCACCGTGTTATTGAAAACTTCATGATTCAGGGTGGTGGTTTTGATGAGAACTTCCAACAAAAAGAAACCAAAGCACCGATTGAAAACGAAGCGGATAACGGCTTAAGCAATAAACGCGGCACGCTCGCGATGGCGCGTACAAACGATCCGCATTCCGCCACGGCACAGTTTTTTATCAACACCGTTGATAATGACTTTTTGGATTTTAAAGGTAAAGCACCAAGCGGTTGGGGTTATGCTGTGTTCGGTGAAGTGGTTGAAGGAATGGATGTCGTTGATAAAATTCGCGCCGTCAAAACAACCATGCGCGGCCCTCATCAGGATGTCCCTGCTGAAACAGTACTAATTATCAAAGCAAGCGTTCTTTAACGCCTGAATACTGCCCCTCTCATCAAGGGGCAGATTTCCCTTTATGACAAAACTTTTTATTTCCGACCTTCACCTCAGTCCAAGCAATCCGACTTTGACGCAGTTAGCCTGTGACTTGCTGAATGCAAAAAAAAATCAAGTTGATGAAGTTTATATCTTAGGTGACATTTTCAACACTTGGTTAGGTGATGATTTGGTGCCGGATGAATTTGCTAGTTTTGTTGCAACGCTACAGGCATTGTCTGCCCAAGGCATCAAATTGCATCTAATGGTGGGAAATCGTGACTTCATGCTGGGGCACGCCTTCGCAAAGACAGTGGGCGCACGCTTATTAGATGATGGTTACCTTCTTGATATTGCTGGTCATAAAACATTACTGCTGCATGGTGATAGTCTCTGCATTGATGATGTGAGCTATCAGCGTTACCGACGCGTGGTACGAAATCCCGTTTTGCAGCGCCTATTCTTAGCCTTACCTGCCAGATTCCGGCAACATATTTCGGACAAGATAAAACAAAAAAGTCAGCAAAAGAAGCAGATGAAAACGGCCATGATTATGGATGTGAATCAAGCCGAAGTCGTGCGTGTGATGCGTGAGCGTAAGATTGATTTACTCATCCATGGACACACTCACCGACCTGCTATCCACTCATTAGAGACACAAGCTGGACATAAGGTACACCGCGTAGTTTTAGGTGACTGGCAAGATAAAATGAGTTACCTGCTTATCGATGATCGGCAACTCAGTTTGCACGATCACCGCGTCGCAGATGAAGCGTCACAATTAAGATTGACCTGAGTTTTGGTCTAGGATCTGTCTCAAACGCTCTGCAGGAACGTAACCCGGCAGCATCTGACCTGATTCCATAAATAATGCTGGCGTGCCTTGAACGCCCATTTTACGACCAATATTAAACTCCGCTTTTACCGGGTTATCACAGGTTTTAGCCGCTAGCTCTTCACCTTGTTTAGCACGCGTCATCGCCTCATGACGGTCATCAGCACACCAGACGGTGACGGCATCATCGTAGGATTCTGAATCAATGCCTCCCCGAGGATAGGCCATGTAACGAATTCGAATGCCCTGCTCTTTGTATTGTTCAATTTCTGAGTGCATTTTGCGGCAGTACACGCAGTCAATATCGGTAAATACCGTTAACGTATGTTCAGGCTTTTCGGGTTCAAAGATAATCATATCTTTTTCATCCAGCGTATTCAGCATGTCCTTTCTCAAGCTGACTTTGCGTTGTTCGGTCAGGTTAGTTCTTGATTCCAGTGAGACCAGTTCACCCTGCAACGCATAGCGCCCATCAGCAGAAAAGTAAATAATTTCGCCATTAACCACCGCTTCATACAAGCCGGTGTTATCGACCTCTTGCAGACTATCAATCTTAACTTCAGGCAAAGACTTTTCTAGTTGTTGCTTGAGTTTATCGAGGTCAGCCGCATGGGCTAAACCACCCCACAGGAGGGCGAGCGAAATAAAGTACTGTTTCAGCATTGTTTGTTTCCTAGTCTCTGAAATTATTGAATTGCAGTGGCATATCAATCGCCTCATTGCCCTTCAGCATAGCCATCACACCCTGCAAATCATCACGTTTTTTCCCTGTCACCCTGACACTCTCACCCTGAATAGCGGCTTGCACCTTGGTTTTGCTTTCTTTGATGATTTTGACGATTTTGCGTGATAAGTCTTTCTCTATTCCTTCGCGAACAATGACATCTTGTTTACGCATTTTGCCATTACCTACCGGATCTTTAACTTCCAGACAACTAATCTCAATACCGCGTTTTACCAGTTTCAGCCTTAGAATATCCAGCAGTTGATCCAATTGAAAGTCACTATCGGCATGAAGTGTTAACACTTTGTCAGACTGATCAACGCGAGCATCAGTTCCACGAAAATCAAATCGATTCGCCAGTTCGCGATTCGCTTGATCAACAGCGTTTGTCAGTTCATGTTTATCGACTTCTGAGACGATATCAAAGGATGGCATAGCCCACTCTCCCGCAGTGTCATACTTAAAAGCAAGCTAGTGTAACACTGGATGTTGTTCGGGTCAGGTGTTATCAGCCTCTAGGGTGATGTTGGCCGTGTAATTGTTTCAACCTTTCTTTGGCGACGTGTGTATAGATTTGCGTGGTTGATAAATCGGAATGCCCAAGTAATAGCTGTACCACTCGTAAATCAGCACCATGGTTAAGTAAATGTGTTGCAAATGCATGACGTAAGGTATGTGGAGATAAGGTTTTTTGGATCTGAGCCTGTTTCGCGTAACGCTTAATGATGTACCAAAAAGCCTGACGGGTCATTGCTTTGCCTCGCCGAGTTGGAAACACATCATCAGTCACTTTGCCGTTAAGTAGACCAGGACGACTTTCATAGAAATATTGCTGTAACCAGTCGAGTGCGACTTCACCTAAAGGCACTAGGCGCTCTTTATTGCCTTTACCAATACAACGCACCAATCCCTGTCGCATGTTGATCTGTTCTTGTTTTAACCCGACCAATTCTGATACCCGAAGTCCACTGGCATAAAGCAGCTCTAGCATGGTGCGATCACGCAGTCCCAGCAGATCAGTAATATCCGGTTGTGCGAGTAAGTCTTCAACATCCTGCTCGGTAAGACTATCAGGCAACGGTTTACCTAAACGTGGGGATTCAAGTTGTGCCGTGGGGTCGCTATCACGAATATCTTCTCGTAACAGATAGCGATAGAAACGCCTCAAGGTAGACAGTAACCGAGCTTCACTCCGGACTTTACGTCCTTCGCGCATACGCTGACTCTGGTAACGCTGGATATCGTGCTGTGTTGCTGCTGCTAAATCCACATCGAGCTTGGCTAACCAGGCGGCAAATGCCAGTAAGTCGCGACGATAGGCTTCAACCGTATTCTGACTCAGTCCTGCTTCTAGCCAAAGGCTATCCAGAAATGGCTGTAAATAGCGACTGGTAGAGGTGGGTTCGTCTTGCTCGCTCATTATCGTTCCTTTATCAGGTTGATATCTTAGCAAGACACAAACAAAAAAGGGCAGTGAGAACACTGCCCTTTGAACTGCATGGATTGTTAAACAACCCTGCCAGTGGTGTTACAGCTTTTCTTTAATACGTGCTGCTTTACCAGTCAAGTCACGCAGATAGTACAGCTTAGAACGACGTACATCACCACGACGTTTCACATCTACGCTTGCAATGCTTGGGCTGTGAGTTTGGAATACACGCTCAACACCAACACCGTTTGAAATTTTACGAACGGTAAACGCAGAGTGCAGACCACGATTGCGTTTAGCAATGACTACACCTTCAAACGCCTGTTCACGCTCACGGTCGCCTTCTTTGATTTTAACTTTTACAACGACAGTGTCACCCGCTGAAAACTCAGGGATATCCTGTCTTACTTGTTCAGCGTTAAGCTGTTCGATAATGTTACTCATTGTTCAACTCCCAACTAATCCTGCCCGCTCTCGGCAATAAACTCTTCTAATAGCGCTTTCTGCTCGTCAGTCAAAGTCTCTTTTGCCAACAAGTCAGGTCGTCGCAACCACGTTCGTCCCAAGGACTGTTTTAGGCGCCATTTGCGAATCGCTTCATGATCACCCCCCAGCAATACCTCGGGTACTGACTGGTCAAATAACTTTTCCGGTCTGGTGTAATGGGGACAGTCTAAAAATCCTGTCATAAAAGAATCCTGCTCCGCAGAGTTTTCATCTCCCAATACACCGGGTAATAACCTAGCAACACCGTCAATCATAACCATTGCTGCCAATTCACCACCGCTGAGGACGTAGTCACCAATCGACCATTCCTCGTCAATCTGTTTTTCAATCAGACGTTCATCAATACCTTCATAACGTCCGGCAACCAGAATCATTTTATCTCTGCTTGCTAACTGTTTCAGCGCCTGCTGATCCAGCTTTTTGCCTTGTGGCGACAGATAAATAACTTTGCAGTCTTCACCCAGCTGTTGCTTGGCAGCTGAGATAGCGTCCTCAAGAGGTGCTACCTTCATCACCATGCCTGGGCCTCCACCATAAGGCCTGTCATCTACCGTTCGATGCTTGTCGTGAGTATAGTCACGCGGATTCCAGCAATTAAGGCTTAATCGCCCCTGACTGACTGCTCGCCCCGTTACACCGTACTCTGTAATGGCATCAAACATCTTTGGAAAAAGGGAAATAACACCAAGGCGCATACCCCTTTCTCCATCAATAATCTTTACTCCAATCGACCTGAATAAGCTGTTTATCCAAATCGACTGCTTTAACGATCTCTTCCATCACAAATGGAATCAATCGTTCTGTATTCTCACCTTTTGCTTTTACCACCAATACATCATTGGCACCGGTTTCCAGCAAATGGTCAACCTGTCCCAGTGTTTCATCTTCAAGATTCATCACCGTCAGGCCTTGCAGATCCGACCAGTAAAATTCATCTTCCTCGGCCGGTTCCAATTGTTCTTTTTTGATCGCAAGTTCAGACCCAATTAATGGTTGAACTTGATCACGGTCAGTCACATTGGCAATACCCATGACGACCCCTTTTCCCTGCAAATGCCCACCGGACACTTTGATTTCAATCCACTCTCCCTGCCGAGACAGGAACAGTGGTGAATATTCCAGGATATTGGTGCGCGGGTCAGTAAAAGAAAATACTTTTACCCAACCTTTGATACCAAATGCGCCGGATATCTTACCTACCGGGATAAACTCCTCGGATGTTGCCATACCCGAACCTCGACTTTACTTAAGCCGCTTTTTGCGCTTCTTCGATCAGCTTAGCTACGCGTTCTGATGTTTGCGCGCCTTGGTTGATCCAATGTGCAACACGATCAAGGTCAACACGAAGTTTTTCTTCTTGACCACGTGCGATAGGGTTGAAGAAACCCAAGCGTTCGATGTAACGACCATCACGCTTGCTGCGCGAGTCTGTGACAACGATACCGTAGAAAGGACGCTTCTTAGCGCCGCTGCGAGTCAATCTAATTGTTACCATATTAATTTAGCCCGTTGGAAAACTGGATCGGAAAACCGTCGTATTCTACGCAAGTCCCACCCGTTTGAAAAGTCCTTTTAACTTTATTTAAAAGGGCATGCCTCCGCCCATAGGAAATTTGCCACCCATGCCACGCATTAATTTCGCCATACCACCTTTTGAGCCCATCTTTTTCATCATCTTTTGCATCTGCGTAAACTGCTTGAGTAAACGGTTGACGTCTTGAATCTGGGTACCACTACCGGCGGCAATACGCTTTTTACGTGAACCTTTAATAAGATCAGGCTTACGGCGTTCTTTTGGCGTCATTGAATTGATAATTGCTTCCAGCTTACCCAATTCTTTATCGTTTACTTGCTGTTTTGCTGCAGCAGGCAGATTTCCCATGCCTGGCATTTTATCGATTAATGAACCAATACCACCCATGTTGCCCATTTGTCGTAGCTGATCGCGGAAATCTTCCAGATCAAAGCCTTTGCCTTTTTTCAGTTTGCCAGCTAATTTCTCAGCGGAACCAACATCCATCTTGCGCTGGGCTTCTTCGACCAACGACAACACGTCACCCATTCCCAGAATTCGCGATACCACACGATCAGGATGGAAAGGTTCTAACGCTTCGGTTTTCTCGCCGACACCCATAAATTTGATGGGCTTGCCAGTGATGTGTCTGATAGATAAGGCCGCACCGCCTCGTGCATCACCATCTGTTTTTGTCAGAATCACGCCTGTTAAAGGCAAAGCTTCGTTAAATGCTTTTGCTGTGTTGGCCGCATCCTGACCAGTCATGCTATCAACTGTGAACAAGGTTTCTATCGGATTGATGGCGGCATGAATCTGCTTAATTTCGCTCATCATATCGTCGTCAATGTGCAAACGACCAGCGGTATCGATGATGACAACATCGACATAATCGCGTTTGGCTTGCTCGATAGCCGCTTTGGCTATATCAACTGGATTTTGATCTGACTGACTAGGGAAAAACTTTGCATCAACTTCATCAGCGAGTGTCTGCAACTGGTCAATCGCTGCCGGACGATACACGTCGGTACTGGCAACCATTACTGATTTGCGATCACGCTCTTTTAGCCAGCGCGATAACTTGGCAACACTGGTCGTTTTACCGGCACCTTGCAGGCCTGCCATCAAAATAACAGCCGGTGGTTGCATATTGAGGTTGAGCCCCTCGTTCGCCTCCCCCATAACCGCAACTAATTCATCATTGACGACTTTAACTAAGGCTTGCCCGGGTGTCAGACTACGAAGTACATCTTGGCCCATTGCGCGCTCTTTGACGCGATCAACAAACGCTTTGACAACAGGTAATGCAACATCGGCCTCAAGCAGTGCCATGCGCACTTCACGCAGCGTCTCTTTAACGTTGTCTTCAGTGATACGACCTTGACCACGGAGCTTTTTAAGCGTGCCCCCTAGTCTTTCACTTAAACTGTCAAACATAATTCACCTTGCTGGTTGGCGGATAAAACGCCATAGATTATTTGCTTTAGGCAGCTATTATAACTGATATATTGTTCAGTTCGGGATGACATCGTTTATCATTGCCGAACTGAGATGATTAAAGACCTCGAAAGGATCGAATGAATATGGCTATTGCCAACGCGCTTGCTTTCCTGCTTTACATGAGCAGTAGCGTCATTCTGATACGGCGCTTCGTACAGAAGGATCAAAACGCAGTAAAAACCAGTATTCCACTTGGCATCATGATCATCATGGCGCTATTGTTTCATGCAACGGATATCTTTTTCACCATGAAAAGTGCCGGTGGCTGGAATCTTGGTTTATTTACCACTTTTTCCCTTACAACCTGGTTAATGGCTTTCATCGCTTTGCTGACCGGTGCTCGTTACCCGAACTCACATCCCGGCATTGTGATTTATCCACTGGTTGCCCTGAGCCTGATTTTAAAAGTTGAACTGCCTTCACCGCAACCACCGTCACTGTCACATCCCGCTCTGGAATGGCATGTCTTGCTGTCTCTGGCAGCATATAGCTTATTCATGCTCGCCGCGATTCAGGCCATTATTCTGGCCATACAAGAAAAACATCTGCGCCAGCGCCAAGCAGCAGGATTAATGCGCAAACTACCACCTTTGCAATCAATGGAAGCAGCTCTGTTTCAGCTGATTCTCACCGGTTTCGCTTTACTAACATTGGGCCTGATTACTGGCTTGATGTTTGTCGATGATTTATTTGCCCAGCATTTAGTACACAAAACATCTTTGTCGCTGGTGTCATGGTGTGTGTTTGCTGCACTACTATGGGGGCGTTGGCGTTATGGCTGGCGCGGTAAAACGGCTGTTAAATGGACCTTAGTCGGCTTCTCTTTTTTACTTCTTGCCTTTATGGGCAGTAAATTTGTTCTTGAATATATAGTGAACTAACTCCAAACATGCTTGAAGAAACTTCATTACTCGTTTTATTTCTGATTCTGTTCTTCCTCTTATTGTTTTCGGCGTTCTTCTCCAGCTCCGAAACCGCATTAATGTCATTGAATCGTTACCGCCTGCGTCACCTCGAACAGGAAGGTCACCGTGGTGCTGTGATTGCCAGTCAACTGTTGAATCGCCCCGACCGCCTGATTGGCCTGATTCTTCTGGGTAATAATTTCGTCAACATTTTAGCTTCAGCCATTGCCACGGTTATCGGTATCAAACTGCTCGGTGAAAACGGTATCGTTGTGGCCACCTTCGCGTTAACACTGATTGTCTTATTATTTGCCGAAGTCACACCTAAAACTTTGGCAGCGCTTCATCCAGAGCGTGTTGCTTTTCCGGCAAGTTATATTCTCAAACCGATGTTGTTTGTGCTCTATCCGCTGGTCTGGTTCACCAATGGTATTACCAACCGTATGGTGCGTTTGTTTGGCGTGTCTCCAGAGGATGCCGCCACCTCTGCCATCAATACCGAAGAACTGCGAGTGGCTTTAATGGAAGCCGGTAGTTTAATACCGACGCGACACAAAGATATGTTGATGAGTATCCTCGATCTGGAAAAAGTCACCGTCAATGACGCTATGGTGCCCAGAAATGAAATTGAAGGGTTGGACATCAATGCGCCGTTTCAAGAAATAGTGAAACAATTGTCACATTGTGGCCATACACGTCTACCCGTGTACGAAGACAGCATGGACAATATTGTTGGCATCTTGCACTTACGCAAGGCTTTGCATCTGATAACTCAAGATAATCTGAATCCTGAAACCCTAAACAGCATTATCAAGGACGCGTATTTCGTACCTGAAAGCACACCACTGAACACGCAGTTAATTAACTTTCAACGTAACCGCCGACGCACAGGACTGGTTGTTGATGAGTATGGTGATTTATTGGGTTTAATTACCTTGGAAGACATTTTTCGTGAAATTGTCGGCGAGTTCACTGCAGACACCATTGATGATGATAAAGATATTCATCCACAATCTGATGGCAGTTACCTGATTAACGGCACCGCCAATATTCGTGAAATTAATCGAAATAACGACTGGAGTTTGCCCACAGAAGGACCCAAGACGATTAATGGTCTAGTCATCGAATATCTGGAAAGCATTCCCGATCCGGGTGTTAGCATTCGTATGGATGACTATGTAATTGAAGTCGTGCAAACTGCTGATAATGCGATAAAAACTGTTCGTATTCATCATATTCTGGAGCAACACGAGGAGGAACCAGAAAGTTGACAGTAATGCGTCTTAAATTAGCTGGGCTAAACGGTGTTGATAAAAGTTCACTCAACTCAATGCTGCGATTGTCCGCTGACTTATTGACGCAGGAATGGATGATCGTCGATGGCGGACATGCTGATCTGGTTATTTACGCCTTTGATACCGAGAGCGGCCAACAAGCTTGGCGCGACCGTAAACCAGGACTAACAGCATTGCTGACCAATACCGGTAATGTCAGCGAACCGGTTGATATCGTATTGCGCAAACCGTTGCGTAAATCTAACTTTTCCGAGGCGTTGAACCTTGTTGAAGAAAAAATTCGGTTGCAGCGAGAACCAAACAAAAATCAAAGTAACACCACCTCAACAAAAGAGACCACCCAACAGTCAGGTTGGACTGGCAAATTGCTGGAAACTATTAAGCTGCGAAAGAAACCTGCTTCCCACCTCCCCTCTCTTGAGCTAGCCAAGGATAAGGGCTCAGCCAAGCAAACAGACACAATCAAAGACCCAACGCTTTTGCAGGCATGGGTCAACCAGCTACCCAAAAATGCCAACCAACGTGCCGGGACCTTACTGATTAATCTTCAACCACTGTGCCAGTTAAATCTGAAACCCATGGTGATGTTGAGCTTATTAGAGTTCTACCGTAAAGCCACTACTGACTTACTATTCACGCGTGATATTTCTGCGGTCAAGCGTGACTTGTACGACACCACAGAAAACCTGCGCGCGATTCGTAGTATCAACGAATTGATTGCCAACCTTGCTGTGGCATACCAGCAAATCATTGCTTATTACTATCAGCGTGGTGAAACGCCTAATAACAACGCGGCCATGCTGTTGTGTATCAACCGCACGACAGAAATGCTCGCTCTACAAATTCTGCATGCCTATCATTATTATCGCGCGGCACCCAGTGGCGCTTGGCAACAACTGCATCAGTTTTACCTGTATCAAGAAGCCGCAGGAACACTTCATGAAACTGTTGCATTGAAAGAGTTTTATCAAAGCAGAAGCTTCTTTGATCTCTACGCACAAATCATGCTCACTGGGCTGGCAGATCCATACAGCTTGGCGAGGTTTGATGTGTTTCGTCTATTCGGTTTGATGGCACAATTCACCGATAAAATTGAACTAAGCTTACTAAGTTACAAGCAAATCAATACCACCAGTAATTTTTTGCTGACTGGCCATTTTTGTATTGATTGCAACGATGATGATTTACCACAGCCGATGATAAAAACGCCAACCGAGATTCGCGCATCGGACAAAACCCGTATGCTCAATACTCAACCGGCTTTGCTAGCTGTTGAGAATACTTTCAAAGATGCCAAGAGCAACTCTCATGCCTCCTTGGATACCGAACTGCGTTTACTTAAAAAAATCATTCCGCAGCTTAACACAACACATGAGCGCCGTTTCCATAGACTGAATACAGGCAAGCACCGTAATGTCGATATTGCTCATGGTATTAACGCCATACAGCAAAGCCTGAAACAAAAACTGACCCACGCGTTAACCTGGAAACTGGATAATCAGAGCAGTGGCGGTTTAATGGCAAAAAGACAAACTGAGGGGTGTTACCATTTAAATATTGGCGATTTGGTTGGCATTTTTGAAAGTGACTTCCAAGTTAAACTGGCCACCATTAAGTGGTTACAAATCGATATTGATGCTGATACCTATATTGGCATGGAACTTATTGATGGCAAACCCATCCCAATACTTTGTACACCGGATGGTGAAGCGGAACAGCATCCTGCGATGATCTTGCCTGCGAATGATTCGCAAACAGCCGCAACCATGATTACTGAAAAAGGCTTGTATTCACCGAAGAGAAAAATTCGCGTCAAAGGTGATGGCGAGCCCTACGTCATTATTACCAATGGTATGATAGACAGCACACTGGATTACGAACAGTTCAACTTCACCACCAAGCCGATTTCATAATCATAGTCAGCAGACATATCATCAATTCAAACAGGATTTCTTAGAATAAAATGGAATATCAATTATGCGCACTGTCTTAAAACTGATTCTTATCGTCATCATTATCGCAGTGGCCAGCTTGGTCGCTCTACCGTTTGTTGTTGACCCTAACGATTATAAAGACGAAATTTCCAGTCAGGTCGAAAAAGCCACTGGACGAAACCTGACTCTTCAAGGTGATATCGGGCTTTCCGTGTTTCCATGGATTGCTTTGGAATTGGGACCATTGTCATTGAGTAATGCGCAGGGCTTTAAAGCTGACTCATTCGCTAAAGTAGAAGCTGCTGAAATTCGTATCAAGCTGATGCCATTACTGAAAAAGCAACTCGAAATGGACACGGTTGTGCTGGATGGCCTAGTACTGAATCTGGAAACAGATAAAAATGGCAAAACCAACTGGGATGATCTGACTCAAGCTGATGAAGTGGTGAAAGAAGATGCCAAACCTAGTCAGGAAAAATCAGGCCCAGCGTTAGCCGCCATTAGCATTGCTGGTGTGCAATTAACGAATGCCAATATCCTCTGGTCTGATGCGTCAAAAGGTGAAAGCTACCAGCTACGTAACTTGAATCTGGACACCGATCCACTCACACCGGGTGAACCTACCGCTGTTGATATGGCATTTGATCTCATCAGTGCTAAACCAGAAGCAAAAGCCCATGTCACGTTGGACACCAACGTCATGGTCGATATGGAAAACCAGCAATACGCGCTGACCGACCTAGCATTCACCACCATTGCTGAAGGCAAAACGCTGCCGTTTGCACAAGCTGATATCAAGTTAAATGGTGATATCAAAGCCGATATGGTCAAGCAATTGGTGAATATCACGGGCTTAAGTCTCACAGCTAAGGTAAATAACGATACGCAAACTATTGATGCCAATCTGACCGGTGACGTCAATGCTAATCTGGCAAGCCAACAAACCACCGTTGATGGCTTCGAATTGACGGCGACAATAAAAGATCCGTCTATACCTGGCGAACAGGCAGATCTGAAATTGACTAGTAATATCAATGCAGATCTAAAACAACAAACGTTGACCTTGTCAGCGTTAATGCTGGAGCTGGAAGAGTTGATGCTCAATGCAGATATTAAAGCCAACAATATCCTAAGCGACAAACCAGGCTTTGCCGGTAATGTGCATATCCAACCATTCAGCTTAAGAAAATTGGCTGACGATATGAACATTGAGTTACCCGAGATGGCCGACAGCAATACCTTAGAGAAGCTTGAAGTCAAAGCAGAGCTGGAAGGCTCAGCAAGCCATATCAACGCTAAACAACTTGATGTCACATTGGATCAAAGTAAATTAACCGGTCAGTTAGCGATTAATAACTTTGCTCAGCCAGCTTTCAACTTCAAGCTGAAACTTGATCAAATCGATGCGGACCGCTATCTGCCGCCCGTTCCTGAAGACAAAGCTGAGTCAAAACCAGCTGCAACACCCGCAACGGCAGCGGCCGGTGGCTCGAGTCAGCTACCGTTAGAAGCATTGCGTCAAATCAACGCCAAAGGCAGTATCGATATTGGCAAAATGAAAGCTACAGGTCTTACCAGTGAAAATATTCATGTCACTATTAACGCGGCGAACGGCCTGGTAAAGCTGACACCGATGCGCGCTGATTTATATCAGGGTACATACAATGGTAATGTTAATCTTGATGCCCGTGGCGACAAACTTAAGCTCGCTATCGACGAGACCGTTAAAGGCGTTCAGGCAGGTCCGTTATTGCAAGACATGTCAGCTGGAGAGGATGCCGCCGTCACAGGTACAGCCAATGCAAATGCCAAACTGACAGGCGTCGGTGCCAGCGTCGATGAGATCAAACAGACGCTGAATGGTAATGGCGGCTTTTCATTTACTGACGGCGCCTTGAAAGGTATCAATATTGCTGATGCTATCCGTAAAGCTAAAGCGGCTTTATCCGGACAGAAGCTGGCAGAATCTGATGCGCCTGTTCAAACTGACTTTTCAGCATTAACGGGTACCTTCAAAGCCACCAATGGCGTGATTGATAATCAGGATTTATCTCTGAAATCTCCCCTATTACGTATCAGTGGCGCTGGTCAGGCCAGTTTACCCAAAGAGACTATCGATTACAGTCTGAATGTGGCTGTAGTTGGCACCATTTCTGGACAAGGTGGTAAAGAGTTAACAGAGCTGAAAGGACTGACGATTCCGGTAAAAATTACGGGTACATTCAGTGAGCCTAAACCAACTGTTGATCTGGCTAGCATGGTTAAAGATAAGGCCAAAGAAGAGCTGAAATCGAAAGCCGAAGAAAAAATTAAAGAAAAACTTGGTGATGATCTGGGTGGTTTACTGGGCGGTGCTTTAGGCACCAAGGGAGCAACCGACTCACAATCAACGGGGGATGACACCTCAACCAATAAATCAGCGGATGAAGCACCCGTTGAAAAAGAAAAGGCACCTGAAGAGAAACTGGAAGATGCCGTTAAAGACAAGTTGAAAGACTTTTTCTAAACCTAATAAAACGAGACTCAATGCCCGCACTTTTCAGGCGCGGGCATTTTTTTATCTGAATGTCGACAACTTTTAATTTTGCTGATGCCCTGTTGAATTGGTACGACCAGTTTGGTCGCAAAGATCTGCCTTGGCAGCAATCACCCACGCCCTATCATGTCTGGTTGTCAGAAATCATGCTGCAGCAGACACAGGTGACGACGGTCATTGATTATTATTTACGCTTTACTCGACGGTTTCCCGGTATTCGTAGCCTAGCTCAAGCCAAACAGGATGATGTACTCGCTTATTGGTCTGGCTTAGGCTACTACGCCCGCGCTCGTAATTTGCATAAAACAGCACAGATTGTGGTTGCTGACTTTGCTGGTGAAATGCCCAAGACATTAGAACAATTGATAGCTCTGCCCGGCATTGGCCGATCAACTGCTGGGGCCATCCTGACACTAGCATACCATCAGCCGTTTCCGATTCTTGATGGCAATGTAAAACGGGTATTAACTCGGTTTGATGCTATTTCAGGCTGGCCCGGTAACAAGCAGGTCGAAAATAAATTATGGCAGCGTGCCGAACAACTTTTGCCAAATCGTCGCATCGCCAACTATATTCAGGCACAAATGGATCTAGGCGCAACGTTGTGCACTCGGTCTAAACCAGACTGCCAAAACTGTCCGATGCAACATCATTGCCAAGCATTTGCTTTGGGCACGCCAACGGCATTTCCAGAAAAAAAACCCAAAAAGGCGGTTCCCCAGCGTCAAACACATTGGTTAGTGTTAAAAAATGACCAGAATGAAATCTACCTGGAACAGCGCCCTCAACAAGGCATATGGGGTGGGCTTTGGAGTTTTCCGGAAATTGACAAGGCTGAAGATATAGACGTTTTATGCCGCCAACGTTTCCATATCAACATTACTCAGCATCAGCCCTTGCCTCATCTGCAACATGTCTTTAGTCATTTTAAACTGGCTATTCATCCTCATCTGCTGCAGTGCAGAGCAGAAGGCATTGCCGACAAAGATAACGGCAACTGGTATAAAATAGAAGATTCTTTAACGCTGGGCCTCCCGGCACCAGTCAAATCCTTTTTACAATCTTTTTTATAGAGGCATTTATGGCACGCTTGATTCATTGCGTAAAATTAGACAAAGAAGCTGAAGGGCTGGACTTCCCTCCTTACCCTGGTGAAACGGGCAAAAAGTTATATGAGTCTGTTTCAAAAGAAGCATGGCAAATGTGGTTGAGCCAACAAACCATGCTGATTAATGAATATCGCTTGTCTTTGGCAGATCCGAAATCACAAGCCTTTTTGAAAACTGAAATGGAAAAGTTCTTCTTTGGTGAAGGCTCTACACCACCAGCTGACTTTGTTCCAGAATAATGCTTTTACAGTAAAATTAGCGCAAAAAGTCGAAAAAAGCGCAGGGAGCCTAACGACCAGACGATCACTGGCATGGCTCCCTGTGCGAACTCATTGAAAATGCATAAAGCCAATAAAATCAAGCCTTCCAGGAATTTTACTCCGCCACCCCATGCCATTTTTTAATAAAAAAATCAAAAAAAAGTTTGATTTGTTTTCCCAAAATGCTGACTTTTTTGCATTTTTTGATCGTACAATGCAATAAGCTCCATATTTGGAGCGGATGTTCCGTCGGCGCTGGAGCGGCACCGGCATAGTTAATAAATTGAGGTTGATATGGCAGATCAAGTTACAGGTACGGTTAAATGGTTCAATGATGCAAAAGGATTCGGATTTATTGAACAGGTTGATGGTCCCGATGTATTCGTCCACCACACCGCGATTAAATCAGAAGGCTTTAGAACATTGAAGGAAGGTCAAGCGGTCACGATGGAAGTGACACAAGGCCAAAAAGGCCCACAGGCTGAGAACGTTGTCCCAGCTTAATGCCTGAAAATAGAATTCCAAGGCCGGTTAGAGCAATCTAACCGGCCTTTTTTATGCGGGTAGCTTCACAAGAAATGTGATAAGACACGATGAAAGTATTCAGTTTCCGCAATATTCGCGTGATTATTTTACTCGGCATTTTGGCGGCCGCACTCATCTATACACAAGAACAGAAACGTAATACCACGGCCTGGTATAAGCCAATCACTGTCATCATTTTTCCCATCAATGGCGATGGCAAAGCGGCAACACAAGAATATATCACTCGCTTATCCACTAATGACTTCACCGCTATTGATCACTTTTTCGCCCGTAGTGGTCGTGAATACCAATTAACAGCTAAGCAACCTGTTGTCACTCAGCTTGGGGCAACGATTAAAGAAATCCCCCCTGTCCCACCTAGCTCCAATAATGTCATCGCGACTATATGGTGGAGTTTGAAATTACGTTATTGGGCTTATAAAAACACACCTGACACCCTATCAAACAAAGCGCGTATTCGTTTGTATGTGCTCTATCACCAAGCCAATGGTAGCACCCCGCTAGCCCACTCACTCGGGTTACAAAAAGGACTTATCGGCGTAATACATGCCTATGCCAGTAAAAAACAAACACAGCAGAATACAGTCGTCATGGCACATGAAATTTTACATACCGTTGGAGCCAGTGATAAATATGATGCACATAACTTCCCTATTTTTCCTACAGGTTATGCTGAACCTGAGCGTGAACCTTTGCACCCGCAACGCTATGCCGAAATCATGGCTGGTCGAATAGCCATTAGTCCTCATCAGGCAAAAATGCCGGATAGTTTGCGTAAAGCAAAAGTAGGGGAGAAAACGGCCAGAGAGATTAATTGGATTCAATGATGCCGTTACAGCCTGCCGATTTTATAAAACACCATCAATTTGGTGTGTTATCCACTTTTTCGTTAAGTCATCCTGGCTACCCATTCGGTTCACTGGTGCCTTATCTGCTAGCTGAAGACGGTAGCATCCACATCTACATCAGTGCATTGGCAGAGCATACAAAAAACATTGCCGCCAACAATAAAGTAGCACTGACTATCAGTGACGCTGATAACTCCACCAACCCCGCCGCTGAAGCACGAATTACCTGCTTGGCTGATATCACGCTCAGCCAGCAGCAAGAGGCATTACAAAAGCTTTACCAAATGAAATTCAGCCATGCTGAGCAAGTGCTGCAACTACCCGGATTTCAGTTTTACCAGTTAAACCTCACAGCAATCAGACTGATTGGTGGTTTTGGTGATATTCGTTGGTTATCGCCTGATAAGCTTGATTTGACATAACCGCGTCACGGTTTCGGCGGAAAATACCATTAGAAATAGAGAAAATAGCGACTTGACTGTATGGCTGCATCAGCGACAATAAAGTATCGCTATCAGCAATGTTGCTGTACACGTTCGTCAAAGGATGGCTGTCATGAACCTGAAACTCGTAAGTCTCACTCTTATCATTAGTATAAGTCTTTTGTCTGGGCATGCCCGAGCTGACTGGGGCGCAATGTTAGATGATTTAAAAGAAGCGGGTAAAACCTTCATGCCAGGTGCTGAAACCGCAGACTCAACGCTAGACACGAATACTATTATTTCCGGTCTTAAAGAAGCATTAAGCGTCGGTAGTCAACGTGCCATCGATACAATTGGCCAGACAGACGGGTTTCTTGCAAATCCTAAGATTCGTATCCCGCTCCCCCCCCAAGTTGAACAAGTGGGTGGACTAATGCGCCAGTTTGGCATGAGTGGCTTAGCCGATGAGTTTGCAACCAGTATGAACCGAGCTGCCGAAGAAGCGGCTCCGGAAGCTACAAATATCGTCATTAATGCGATTAAGAATATGAGCATTGAAGATGCAAAACAAATTCTCAACGGCCCTGATAACGCTGCTACAGAATACTTTAAGACCAAAACCAGTGATCAGTTAAGCACTTTGTTTCGTCCAACCATTGAAAACTCTCTGGACCAGGTTGGATCAACTCGCTATTACAATCAACTCAGCGATCAAGTGTCTGATGTACCTGTTGTTGGTCAAAATCTAAATGTGGACTTACCCGATTATGTCACCGAACAGGCGTTGAATGGTTTGTTCACTATGCTGGCCATTGAAGAGAAAAAAATCAGAGAGAATCCAGCAGCACGAAGCACTGAATTACTGAAAAAAGTTTTCAGTCAGTGAAAGAAGCGGGAATTTTTGCTACTTATCATGTTACGAATGTAATAACATAAAGACCGCACAAATAATAAAGGAAATACCATGGCTTTATCGCACAAACTCAACCTGTCCAGTCAAGGAACCTCGCTCAAGGCGTTATTCAGTGGTTACCTGATCGTTGTCGCTGTCGGCTATCTGATGGCACTGGTGCAGATTCAGCTTACTCATGGTCTGGCCGATGGTGAATACGGCTTATCCGTCGATGATATTGTCTATAGCTATTACGGTAACCGCTCAAACTCTTTATTAGAAAATAAATTGCATGGTTCGATGAAGCCGATGGCAAGTGATGAAGAGCGTGCCGACATTATTACCTGGATACAGCAGGGTGCAAGTGAAGAAGCTTATGAAAGCAATGGTATTAAACAAATTTTTGAATCCAGATGTATCGCTTGTCACAACGCCGACTCGGGCATGCCGATTCCGGATTACACTGAGTTCCAGAACATTAAAGACCGTGCTCTGGTGGATACCGGCGCTTCATTCTCATCATTAGCACGTGTATCTCACATTCACTTGTTTGGTATCGCCTTCATATTTATGTTTGTCGGTCTGATCTTCAGTCTGGCATCTGGTGTGCCAAAACCCTTAAAGGTTCTTGCAATATCGACGCCTTACGCCTTTCTGTTAATTGATATTGCCTCTTGGTGGCTCACAAAAATGAATCCTAACTTTGCTTGGTTAGTCATCATTGCCGGTGGTTCCATGGCTTTATCCTTTGCCTTTATGTGGGTCGTCTCTATGTACGAAATGTGGATATTACCCCGTTTCGGCGAAGATACTCGTGATGCCCTACTCGACGAATAAAACAACATAAGTCATTATTTCAAAAGCCACGACCCATCTCGATCGTGGCTTTTTTTTGCTCTGTATTCTGATTTAACTAGCTAAAAATGTTCCTTGCTAGCTTTTTCAACGATTGCAATGGATTTTTTCTGGAAAGTGCCGTAAACAGTTAAGTAACCCTAAAGGAAGAAGGTTTTGGTGGATAGTATCTGGTTGCTCTGCTCCGCATGTCTTGTATTTCTAATGCAGGCAGGTTTTCTTTGTTTAGAAAGTGGACTTGTAAGAAGTAAAAACAGCATCAACGTTGCTGCGAAGAACATTACAGATTTTACAATCTCCAGTGCCATTTTCTGGCTAGTCGGCTTTGGTTTGATGTTTGGTCAAACCAAAATTGGCTGGTTCGGAAGTGACCAATTTCTATTTGGCAACGACAGTTCTCCTTCGCTTATCACTTTTTTTATTTTCCAAATGATGTTTTGCGGCACAGCTGCCACGCTAGTATCAGGCGCAGTCGCAGAGAGAACCAGCTACATTGGTTATGTGATTATTACCATTGTTATCACCCTGTTCATTTACCCTATCATTGGCCACTGGGTCTGGGCCGGAATATTCAATGGTGAAGCGACGGGTTGGCTGGAGCAAAAAGGGTTTGTCGACTTTGCTGGCTCTACAGTCGTTCATTCTGTGGGTGGCTGGGTGGCATTAGCGGCCATTCTAGTAATTGGGCCGCGAATCGGAAGATATGACAAAGCAGACAGGCGTATACCGGGTAGCAACCTGCCTATGGCCGTATTAGGCGGCTTGTTAATCTGGTTTGGCTGGTTCGGCTTTAACGGTGGCAGCACTTTAGTCTGGAATGAGGATGTCCCTGTCATTATTCTCAATACGATACTCGCCGCTATATGGGGCGGTATCAGTACCACATTACTCAAATACATCACCGATGGTTATGTCGATGTGTTGATGATTATCAATGGCGTCTTGGGTGGATTAGTCTCGGTGACCGCTAATTGTCATTTAGTGACGCCAGTAGAGGCCATGATGATCGGTCTAATGGGTGGCCTCATTGTTTTTTATGGTGACCGTTTTCTTGAATCGAAACGTATTGATGATGCTATTGGGGTTATTCCAGTTCATTTATTCGCAGGGATTTGGGGAACCCTAGCCGTTGCCTTGATGGGCAACACTGAGCGTCTTGGCAGTGGACTGAGTTGGACTGAACAGCTTTATGTACAGTCTCTGGGCATAGTAACAATTGGCATCTATAGTTTTTTTACAGCTTATGTCTTATTTCGCATTATCAATCGCTTCTACCCTTTACGGGTCAACGAACAAGCTGAGCTGATTGGTCTTAATGTTGCTGAACATAGAGTCAGTACAGAAGTATTCGATTTGCTGGCAGCGATGCAGCATCAGCAACAAAAGTCTGATTTTTCATCCCGCGTACCCGTCGAACCGTTTACTGAGGTGGGGCAAATAGCCCAGCAGTATAATCGCGTTATCGATAAAGTGAATAGCGAAATAGAACAACGGGATCAAGCGTTTAGTGCCTTTAAACAGAGTGAGTTCCGCAAAGGTGCCATCATGCAGGCAGCGATGGATTGCATTGTCACCATCAATGGCCGTGGCGATATCATCGAATTCAACCCTGCCTCTGAACAATGTTTTGGCATGTCACGAAAATCGGTACTGGGTGACAACTTTTTCACATTATTCATTGCTGAAGAGTCACGTTCAGCTGCTATCAATAGCCTAAACCAGGGATTTGTTGCCGGCGATGGCATGGTATTGAAACGCCATAACATCACAGAGTTATCACGAAGTGATGGTGTTGAGTTTCCTGCAGAAGTTGTGATCACACAGACGACATTGCCGACACAATCTGAAATCGAGTATACCTTACATATTCGCGACATTACGCGACAAATAAGACTGCAAGATAGACTTAAACAACTTGCTTATAATGACCCATTAACCGGTCTTTATAACCGCACGTATTTCATGAGCCATCTCAAGCAACGAATTGCCTATCATCAAGAGAACTTAGGCTCAGTCGTGCTGATGTTCCTCGATCTGGACCAGTTTAAAAAAATTAACGATAATCTAGGCCATAAAGCAGGTGACCAGTTATTGTGTGAAGTCGCCAGTCGACTTAAACAGGTGATGAGGGAGCTTGACTTAGTGGGTCGCTGGGGCGGCGATGAGTTCGTCATTGTCATGTCAGGAAACATCACATTATCTCAAGCAGAACATAAAGCAGAAGATATTCTCAAAGTGATGCGTTCACCGGTTAAATTGGATGGGCAAACACTCGTTGTTCCAACCAGCATCGGCCTTGCCATATCTGAAAACGGTCAGATAACACCTGAGCAATTAATGCAACAAGCTGATATGGCCATGTACCGTTCCAAACAAAGTGGCCGTAATACCTATCGCGTATATCTCGAAGAAATGAGCGAGAAAACCAAGCAGAAATTCCAACTTGAAAATGCCTTGCCAGAAGCGATTGTAAAGAATCAACTCACATTACATTATCAGCCTAAAGTGTCAGTGATGACTGATGAGGTGGTCGGCTTTGAAGCATTAGTGCGTTGGAATCATCCTGAACTCGGACTCATTATGCCAGGTGAATTCATCCCTCTAATCGATGAATCAAACCTGATTATTCATCTGGGTGAATGGGTCATTCAACAAGTGATTGAACAACTGTCACGGTGGCGACAAATCGGCGCGCCCTTACTTCCTGTTGCTATCAATATTTCAGGCCACCACTTACATTCAGACAATTTGGCTGGTTTTGTGTCCAAATTAACACAGCGATTTGATATTGATGGTGCACTGCTAGAGTTCGAAATCACTGAAGGCGTACTGACTGGTAATACTGAACAGAGTATTGCCGCGATGAAAGCGCTCAAAAAAACAAATATTCGCTTATCCATCGATGACTTCGGTACAGGTTATTCATCGCTGAGCTATCTTAAAAAATTCCCTGTTGATGTGTTGAAAATTGATCAAGCTTTTATCCGCGAATGTCAGAGCAAACGTGAAGATGCGGCAATATGTAAAACAATCATCACTTTGGGCAAAAGTTTAGGTCTGCAGATCATTGCTGAAGGGGTTGAAACCATCGAACAACTCACGTTTCTAAAACAACATGATTGCGATATCTATCAAGGCTATTATTTCAGCAGGCCCATCCCTGCTGAAAATATACTGCCATTATTGGAGCAGCGCCTACCGGCCTAATATCAGCTATTTTCTTTTTCCTCGAGCGCTTCCCACTTTGCATAGGTGGCAGACAGTGTTTGCTCTAAATCGTCAACATCCTGTTGCAGCGTGGTGATGGTCTCTGCATCTTTTTTATAAAAATCGGGATCGGACATTTGTTTATTGAATGCCGCTTGCTTGGCCTCCAACTCTTCAATTTTGGCTGGTAAGGCCTTCAGATCCAATTGCTCTTGATAGGTCAGTTTACTTTTCTTTTTCGGCGCTGACTTTACCGTGGGTGTAGGTTGGTTCTCAGACTTTTTTGAGGCCTGCGTTTGTTGTTTGGCTTGTGACCGTTGATGCAACCAATCATCATAACCGCCCACATATTCACGAACTTGGCCATCCTCGTCAAACACAATACTGCTGGTCACCACATTATTGATAAAGGCACGATCATGGCTTACTAACAACAAAGTGCCAGTGTAATTAAGTAGAAGATCTTCCAACAGCTCCAGGGTTTCAGCATCCAGGTCATTGGTCGGTTCGTCCATCACCAGTAAGTTTGCAGGCTGGGTAAATAGCTTAGCCAATAATAAACGGTTTCTTTCACCACCCGATAAGGCTTTAACCGGTGTTCTGGCACGTTCTGGTGTAAACAGGAAGTCTTGTAAGTAACCAATAATATGTTTACGACTGTCATTGATATCGACATGGTCACTGCCCTGCCCGACATTCTCGACCACACTTTCCTCTTCATTGAGCTGACTACGTAATTGGTCGAAAAAGGCAATCTCCAGATTCGTACCCGTTTTTACTTCACCAGATTCAGGGGCTTGTCGTTCCAGCAAGATAGACAGCAAAGTACTTTTACCGCAGCCATTGGGACCAATGACACCGATACGATCACCACGTTGGATTAACGTCGTAAAATTCTCAAACAACTGCTTACCGTCATAGCTCTGACTGATATTCTCAGCCTCAATCACCAGCTTGCCGCTTCGCTCTGCTTCTTGCAGTTGCATTTGCACATTGCCCTGCTTTTCACGGCGTTGACTGCGTTCTCTCCGTAATTGCTGCAAGGCGCGCACCCGACCTTCGTTACGGGTTCTTCTGGCCTTAATTCCCTGACGAATCCAGGTTTCTTCCTGAGCCAGCTTTTTATCAAACTGGGCATTTTGTTCGGCTTCAGCTGCCAAAATTTCTTCACGCTTTTTCAGGTAGTTATTATAGTCACCAGGAAAGCTCACGAGTTGGCCACGGTCGAGCTGAACAATGCGTGTCGCCAAAGATTGCAGGAAGGTTCTGTCATGGGTGATAAACAATAAGGTGCCGCCATAACTTTTTAGGAAGCCCTCCAGCCACGTGATAGATTCAATATCAAGATGGTTAGTCGGCTCATCCAGCAACAAAATATCGGGTTGTTTAACTAATGCCTGAGCCAATAAGACACGACGTTTTTTACCACCTGAAAGGCTATCAAACTCAATATCAGCATCTAACGACAAACGTGAAATCACCGTTTCCACACGTTGTTCCAAGGACCAGCCATCAACGGCTTCCAATTTGTGTTGAGCTTTTTCGAGCTTATCGAGTAAGGCTGCTGAGCTATCCGTTTCCAGTTGATGCACGATTTGATGGTATTCGACTAACAAAGGGGCGATCTCGCCTAACCCTTCCGCCACGACATCAAATACTTTGCCATGCGTGCCAATCGGCACTTCCTGCTCAAGCCGGGCAATTTTGGTTTCCTGCCCGCCCATGATTTCGCCGGAGTCGGCTTTAATTTCGCCGGCAATCAATTTCATTAAGGTTGATTTACCGGCGCCATTGCGTCCAACCAGACACACACGTTCACCGCGGTCTAATTGAAAATCGACTTTATCCAATAGATTAGGGCCGCCGTAGCTGACGGTAACTTGCTTCAATGACAGTAATGCCACAATTATTCTCCAGCAGCTTGAGCTGCTTCTAGTTGTTCACTGGCTTCAAACCAAGTCATTTCGGCTTGTTCCAGTTGTGTTTTTAAATCCGCTTGCTGTTGAAGCAGGGCTTTTAGTTTATCTTTGGCTTGTTCGGTATAAAGCGAGTTATCAGCCATTTCTATTTCTAGGTCGCTTAACGACCCTGTCAGCTTATCCATCTGTTGTTCTGCTTTTTTCACCGCATTGCGAAGCGGTTGCAGTTTTTGCCTGTGGTTGGCTGCCGCTTTGCGATCCTGCTTTTTATTGTTAACGTTGGCTGAAGCCTCAGTTTTCTGTGGCTTATCTTTATTCAGTAACCATTGTCGATAATCATCAAGATCACCATCGAAGCTTTTCGCCTGCCCTTCTGACACTAGCCATAAATCATCGGTTACGGAACGTAATAAATGTCTGTCATGCGACACAACAACAAGCGCCCCTTCGAACTCTTGTAAGGCGACGGTCAACGCTAAACGCATTTCTAAATCAAGATGATTGGTTGGCTCATCCAATAACAACACCGCCGGTCTTTGGTAAACCAGAATGGCTAATACCAATCGCGCTTTTTCGCCCCCTGAAAAAGGTGCCACCAAATCCAGCGCTTTATCACCATGGAAACCAAAACCACCCAAGAAATTACGTAAGTCCTGTTCACTGGCTTGCTTGTCGAGCCGTTGTAAATGCTTAAGCGGCGTATCGTCAGATCGTAACTGCTCCAGCTGATGCTGGGCAAAATATCCAATGCGTATATCTTTGGCTTCCTTGCGCTTGCCGCTCAACGGCTCAAGCACGCCTGCTATTAATTTAATTAAGGTTGATTTCCCTGCGCCATTGGGACCTAACAAACCAATGCGATCCCCCGGTGCCAGGGTCAGCTTCACCTGACTTATCAGCGGTGTATCAGCATAACCTACGGAGGCTTTATCCAATGCTAATAAAGGCACGGTAAGACGAGTTGGCGACAAAAAGCTGAAGTGAAAGGGAGAATCAACATGTGCAGGCGCAATTAACTCCATACGCTCTAATGCTTTCACCCGGCTTTGTGCTTGCTTGGCCTTCGTTGCCTTGGCTTTAAAGCGCGTGACAAAACTTCGCATATGGGCAATTTCACGTTGTTGCTTTTGATGGGCCGCTTGCTGGTTGGCCAGGTGCTCGGCGCGAGCCAGTTCAAAGTCAGAATAATTGCCGGTATACACTTTGATGCGCTGTTGTTCGATGTGGGCGATATGGGTCACGACTCTATCGAGAAAATCTCTGTCATGTGAAATCACGAGCAAGGTACCTGAGTAACTTCTGAGCCACTCCTCCAACCAATACACCGCCTCTAAATCAAGGTGATTCGTTGGTTCATCAAGTAATAATAAGTCTGAACGGCACATCAATGCCTGTGCCAAGTTCAAGCGCATTCGCCAACCACCTGAAAATGCCGTAACCGGTTTTGTCTCCTGCTCGGCAGTAAAGCCCAGACCGTGCATCAACTTACCTGCACGACTATTGGCAGTGTAGGCATCGATTGCCGCCAGCTTGTCATGCAACACACTTTGTAAGTGCCCATCGCTTTGTTTTTCAGCTTCAGCTAATTGGGTATGAAGCCGAGTGAGTTCTTCATCACCTTGCAACACATACTCAATCGCCGGTAAATCAACCGCTGGAGTTTCTGCGCGACATGTGCGGTTGTCCATGAATCAGGCATACTGACTTCGCCAGTATCGGCATGTAATTGATCCCGCAACATCGCAAACAAGCTCGACTTACCGGTACCATTGGCACCCGTTAAACCGATCCGCTGTCCTGGGTGAATAATCAGATTGGCAGATTCAAATAATAGACGTGTCCCTCGACGTAAGGAGACTTGATTCAGTTTTATCATGGCGCGAATTGTATCAAGGCCATCGTATTGAGATCAGGGTTTTTATTCAGAATCGACGTGCTCAGGCAACTGCCAATTTATAGCAGCAGTACCATGCTGCTGCAGGTACGCATTCGCCTGGCTGAAATGCTGGCATCCTAAAAAACCACGGTATGCGGATAAGGGAGAAGGATGTGGCGCTTTCAATATCAGGTGCTTTTGCGGATCGATCGCGCTGCCTTTCTTTTGCGCGTAACTGCCCCACAACATAAAGACCACATGATTGCACTGTTCATTCACGATACTGATAATTTTGTCCGTAAACTGCTCCCAGCCCTTCCCTTGATGGGCATTGGCATTCGACTCCTCAACGGTTAATACAGCGTTCAATAACAACACGCCTTGTTTTGCCCAACTTTCTAGGTAGCCATGATTAACAGGTTTAATGCCCAGATCTTTATCCAGTTCTTTATAAATATTGACCAATGACGGGGGCGTTTTGACACCTGGTTTCACTGAAAAACACAAGCCATGCGCTTGCCCCGGTTGATGATACGGGTCCTGCCCCAAAATAACGACTTTAACCTGATTGAGTGGCGTCGTTTCCAAGGCATGGAACCAGTTGCTAGAGTTCGGGTAAATGACTTTGTGATTCGCTTTTTCAGCTTGCAAGAACTGCTTCAGTTCCTGCATATAAGGTGCAGAAAACTCATCTTTCAATGCCGGCTGCCAACTGGGGGCATTGTCCAGAACCATTTTTATCTTCCCATCGTGATATCAAGTCATCATGATAACAATGCCCATTAACGCTGTCGCGTAACCGGCTTATCACAGCTGTTTCCCCTGCACATAAATAGGAATAAATCCGATAGGGCCTCGCTAGCTGTCATGCTAATCTGGCAATGAAGTGTATTTAAATAGGTCAGTTTCAGGAGAAAATTATGTCAGCTGGAATTCGTCTGTTATCCAGTGTGCTTGTGGCGGTTGGTCTTTTATTATTAGCTATTGCCTGTAATGATGAATATGACTTGTCATCGTCGGATACCAGCGTCAACGCTCCCAACCAGAATAAAGATCAGGTACCACAGTGGCTGGAGTCTCATCATGAAATCTCAGCGGCAGACTGGCTGATTATCCGAAGTCCAGCAGCATTAAAAGGTGACGTTACAGATAAACAACACCGTGTCGCTATTTTGCAGGATGCATCTGAACACTTTCGTGAGAATCCACGGATGATTGCAAATAGGGCAACCCAGTTAGAAGATATGTTGTTGGAAATTGATATTGAAGAAAGTGCCGTATCGCTTATCGACCAGTTCACTCACCTACCGACAAGAGGCACACCACATAACTTCTCAGCCTACTGTCAGTATTACTTTAATCTGCGTGCCCAAGGCTATGATGAACACTACGCACTGGCTGAGCTAAGTAAACTAAAATAATGCAGCAGCTCCCCCCGGTTTCGGGATAGGAGAGGAATGGGAGGAGCTGTGCAAAACCTATAATTAGTGGTGTGCTTTTTCTTTATGCTTGGCCATTTTTTCTGTTAATTTCTGCTGTTGCTCAGCTGTCAGCAGATTAAACATCTCATGATGAAAACGAGCACGCGCCATCGACTGCTCTTTCTTCATCGCTAAAGACTCATCAATTAATTGCTCAAGTGCCGCTTCATCCAGGGTTTCTGCTTGGGTCACCTCTTTAATGGCTTTTTTGTTTCCCAA
>NZ_GG657906.1:0-146724 GCF_000156355.1 Methylophaga thiooxydans DMS010
ATTCAACACTCTATCGAAACGCTTCGACCGTTTTGTTACTGAATCTGAAAACCGTGCCACATTAAGAGAGTTTGATATTGATTCTGTTCAACAACAGGTTTCGGAACTAAAGGCTCAGGAAAAAGGTGCCAATTGGGCTAATTCTAAACTTAGCCCGTTTAAACAGAATAAATTTCCTACCATATCTAAAGCCTTGTCTAGCATGATCAAGACACGGAGTAATCAACTTATAATTACCGTGAAAGCTACTGTGCAAGAGGTTGAAGCTATTGAGGCTGCTCAAAATGTAACCCTTGAAAGGCCTCATTATGTTGAACGTCCTGTTGCTGAAATTGCTGGCTTAGAGGCTTTGTATGATGAGAACGACATCAGAGAGTTGGTGGTTATTCAGCTTGAAAGCAATCTCAATCAATTGAGAGATGCCGATATAAATCAGCTCAGTTATCAAGATTTAGAGAAATGGGCGAAGTGGGTTAGAGAGGTTGACTCTTTAGTCAGTAAAGCCACACAAATCATTCTCTTTGCCAGAGTGTTTCTCACTAGAGAGAACTTAAAACCACTTGATCGTTTAGGTGGCAGTTATGATGAATCTTCTGCATTTACTTCTTATATAAAGCAGCTTAAATAGATCATTAATTACCTATAGTTAGTTTGGAGTTTGTTATGTCTGGTTTTGTTTCTGTTGAGGTCGAAGGGAAGCTCTATGAGTCTGAGTACCATGAAGTTGGTGGTGTGGTTCGGGTTTATGGTGATCTAGGTGACCCTCATAAGCCAGAGGTCGAGTTCACCACTCTTGGAGGTATGAAGCCAGACCAAGTCGCTAGGATTTTGCTGAGACGTTTGGTTAAGCGAGGAGTAGTTTCGCCAACTGACGATTAAACTACAGATCGCAATTCATGTGGCGAGAGATCGCAATTCATGTGGCGGCCTACAATGGAGTTGTTCAGCAAGGTGCCTGGTGTCTATTTTGCCCGTTATAACCAAGGCATCATCAACACCGATATTGGTATCCGAGGCTTTGCTGCTGAGGGCAGCACACCACATGCAAAGCTCTTGATTGATGGGATTCCAGCCAATTTGCATAACGGCTACAGCGAAATGGATCAATTGTTTCCCGCGAATATTGATTCGGTGCAAGTGTTCAAAGGCAATAGTGACCCACGTTATGGCTTACATAATGTTGCCGGTAATTATACGATTAATACCCGAACTGATCTTGCCCGTGAGGTTGAGCTAACCTACGGCAGTTTCAATGCCAAAGAAGTACAGGCCTACGCAGGGGAGCAGACAGGTAATCTGCAACATAGTTACTTTATCGGCTATCGTGAAGCCGATGGCTACCGGGATAATGAGCAACTGGAAAAGATCAGTGCCTCCGGTCGCTGGTTCTATGATTTCAGTGATGACACCCGTATTGGTTTTATTGCTCGTGTCGCAGAATATGACGCCGATGCCGCCGGCTACCTGTCTCGCGAAGAAGCGCGCAAACACCCGACCCGTTCGGCGGACTATGCGCGCCTAGATGGTGGCGATAAACAGACTCAATCGTTCAGTCTGCACTTCGATCATGCCTTCAGTGACCAGTTGGACTGGTCAGTCAAAAGCTATTTCAATCATTACGAGCGTGAGCGCTGGGTACGCTACAGCGAAGCCTCAGATTTGCAAAACCGCTATGATGATCAGGACCACTATGGTGTTATTTCGACCCTGAATTGGCAGGTTCATCCTGACTGGGAAATTCAGTGGGGTGTGGATGCTGAGCGCCAGGATGTCATAGAACAACGCTTTGGTACGGTGGGTTTCCAGCGTCAGCGCGATAGCAGTGCGGTCGGCAGGGACTACGATTATCGATTTGTCAGCTATGGCAGCTACCTGCAAGTGAGTCATATGCCGGTGGATTGGCTGGCCTGGAATGTTGCACTGAGAGGCGATCGAATCCGTGGTGAGTTCACCTCTACCGATAGTGCCGGTCAGCAGGAACAACGCAATATCTACGACTTTGGCACCATTGTTCAGCCGAAAGCTAACCTGTTTTTATACCCCACTGATGATGTGACCTTATTCGTGAACGTGGGCCGTAGCTTTCAGCACCCACTTGGTTCTGCTGCCTACACCACAGGCAATACTAGTGCTCGTGATGTTTCACTCAACGATGGCTGGGAAGCCGGGGTGAAATGGCGCCTCTTCGATGCGCTGCAACTGCGTGCTTCCTACTGGGAGCAAAAAGCCAGCGATGAGTTTGTGATGGTCGACGGTGTGCCGAGAAATGTCGGTGAAACACTGCGGGAAGGTATCGATCTCGGATTTGACTGGGATCTGACTGAGAAACTGACGCTGTGGGGTAATATTGCCGGTGTCGATACCGAAATTCAGGCCGACGGGGCGAATAAAGGTAACGAACTGCGCAGCATTCCAGACTACACGGCATCATTGGGGCTGAGTTACTTGATCCTGCCCGAATTAACCTGGCGTGTACATCTGGACTCACAAAGTGGTTCCTATGTGAACGAAGAAAATATTGGTGGTCAGTACGGCCATTACAATCTCGTGAATACCAGCCTCGATTACCTGACGGATTGGGGCAATATCAACTTACAGGTTAATAACCTATTCAACGAGTATTACGAATATGTCTATGACCTAGGGGCGGCGAATACAGTGGACACAATTCACTCGCCGGGTAATGGCATCAATGCGAGTGTTTCTGTCGCCTACCACTTCTAGGAATTGCCATGATTTTTTCGATAGCCAGGCATGAACTGGTCACACTATGGCGGCAGCGTACCCTGAAAATACTGTTGCCGATGATGACGTTGCTGACCTTGCTGGTGGCAGTTAATCACTGGCAACAGCAACAGGATTTTATTGAAGTTCAGCAGCAATGGCAGCAGCTGAACAATGAAAAATGGGAAGCTCAGCCGGATCGCCATCCACATCGGGTGGCACATTATGGTTCGATGGCCTTTCGTGTGATCTCGCCGCTGAGCTTTCTTGATGCAGGGGTCAATCCTTATGTCGGTAATGTTCTGTTTCTGGAGGCACATCGACAGAACAGCAGCCAGTTTAAACAATACCTCAGCAGTCAGAACTATATGCAACTTGGTTCCATGACGGCATCAACGCTGATTTTGCTTATCTGGCCGTTGGTAATGATTGCGCTTGCTTATCGTACGGTCAGTGGTGAACGCCAGCAGGGTACGCTGCGTCAGGTGCTGTCACTCGGCGTATCATTTCGGCAACTGTTACTGGGTAAAGCATTGGCCTATATGCTTGTCACTTTAGTGTTTCTAGGGCTTGTGTTTGGCATTGCCGCGGTATTTTTGAGTCAGGCAGTGCTAGACACCGATATTATCCAGCGTTTCTTCTGGTTGTTTGCTCTCTATGGTCTTTACTGTGCTATCTGGGTAGAGATCATTCTACTCGTTTCATCCCTGACCACTGGAAACAATCAGAGTCTCTCTGCGTTACTTCTGGTGTGGTTACTGATAACGATTATTGTGCCTAAACTGATGTCAAGCTCTGCCGACTGGCTCTATCCATTGCCGGATAGAGCGGTATTTGATATCAGAACCGCTCAGGCGATTGCCCAAATTGGTGACTCACATAATCCGGATGACCCTCACTTTGATGCCTTCAGGCAGCAGACGCTCGATCAGTATGGTGTTGAGCATGTTGAAGACTTGCCAGTTAATTGGCGAGGCCTGGTTATGCAGGAAGGTGAACGTATTACCAGTGAGGCATTTGAAGCGGTCTATGCCGATGTGAGTCGAAGTATTGAAGATCAGCGTCGCTGGGTCATGTGGGGATCGTTATTGAGTCCATATATCTTGAGTCGATCGCTGTCCGGCAGTCTTGCATTAACCAGCTCTGATCATGTCCAGCGCTATGAAATGGCGGCAGAACGCTATCGTTATAGCTTGATTCAATCTCTGAATACACTGCATGCCGAAGATATTGACCTGGCTCACGACCGGGAACAAAAAGTGTCACAGGAATACTGGGCGCAGTTGGCTGATTTTGAATATCAGCCACCACCATTAAAAGCTGACTGGGCGACGATGAGGCAGTCAGTCATCGTATTTAGCTTGTGGCTTTTTGCTGTGTTTTCAGTGTTAATGTTTATTCGCCCCAGGATGACAGCATCATGAGACGCTATCTACTTGAATTGAAACTTTTCTGGGCAAATCGATTTAACCGGTGGTTGCTGATTGCTTACTTTGTGGCCGCGCTGGCGGCCATTGTTATGGGAAACAATGCTTATAAGCATGAGCTCAGTCTTGTTGCAATGGCAGAGGATGACTATCAACAATCATTGCTAGATTACCGTGATAAGCATGATGCCGGCGAACTTAAGCCGGGTTATATGGGCTATTACCTGTTTCATCCTGTGGCACAGACGCCATCTGTCTGGACGACTTTGTTTCGGGGCGAGCGAGATGAATCCCCCAGTCACCTCAGAGTGCGGTTGCTGGGTTTGCAGACACAGCTTAATGCCTCAGATCCTGTCAACGCAGACACGCTATTGAGTGGGCAGTTTGATTTGGCTTTTGTCTGGCTGTTTTTGATGCCATTACTGATTGCCGCGATGGGAGTGAATGTACTGGCCGATGAAAAAAGCAGTGGTCGATGGTCGATGCTGTTGTCGCAGGTGGCACAGGGGCGAACGATCATTAATCGTAAACTGGCAATGCCGGCACTGATCTTGGCTGCGGTTAATATTATGATCCTTGCCTTAGCGGTTGTTCTGACTGACCTTCACTTAAGTTGGGCACTGGTCGGGGTAACGGTACTGGTCTTGCTCTATCAGTTGTGCTGGTGGCTAATTTGTCGCTGGATTGTCATGCTCGATCGCAGTGCTAGCTTTAATTATCTCGCTTTTCTCAGTATCTGGCTTTTTTTCAGCTTTGTGATTCCCGGTTTGTCGTATTTGTATCAGGTTAAGCAACAAAAGCCTGGCGCTGATGCGGCCATTGTTTTTGAGCAACGTCAGTATATGAATGACAGTTGGGACAGAGATAAATACGCCGATTTTGCCGATTTCCTAGAACGGTTTCCTACTTGGAGTGATACAGCGCCACTCGGGGATGAGTTTGATTGGCGATGGTATTACGCTATGCAGCACATGAGTGATGTTGTTGTGGCAGACCATGTTCAGCAACGTGTTGCCAGTAAAAAGGCAAGTTATGAACAAGGTGTACTGTTTTCTTGGTTCTCACCGGTAATGAGTCTTCAGTACGGTCTTAACCGCCTTGCTGATGCTGATACAACGGCATACCTCAATTTTATAGAGCAGGTCAGTGATTATCATCGTCAGCTGGAAGATTTCTTATGGTCGTTTTTGTTCTTTAATAAACCGTTTGAGAAAATCGACTTTGAGCATATGCCCGACTTTAGTTATGAAAGCGACCCCAAGCCGTGGATGGACGCTACTTTGTTAAAACTACTGTTGATTATGGGCGTTTTCGTCGCGCTGAACTTGAATAGTGTGAGAAGAGCGGCATGGTGGTAACCTCCTACAAAAGAAGATTTCTATGACTGTTATTTGTTTGAAAAATGCCCGTGTTTATGACCCTCTACAAGAAGCAGATGGCGAGGTCATGACGTTGTGGATTGAGGATGATCGTATCATCCGCGAGCCCACAGCTGAGATAAAAAAGAAAGCGACGGTGTATGAGCTTGATGGCGCTGTCACAATGGCTGGGGCGCTAGATATTCACAGCCACATTGCTGGTGGCAACGTCAACACTGCACGACTGATGTTGCCCGAGGCGCATCGCAGCCACCTTGAGCGTAATAACAAAACACCATTTGCCAATGCGAAATGGTCATCATTTGAAACCGGTTATCGCTATACAGAAATGGGCTACAGCATGGTAGTCGAGCCTGCGATGTTACCGGTCAATGCCCCTCAGGTGCATGCAGAACTGGCTGATATTCCCATTATTGACACTGCGGCGCTGGCTGTTCTGGGAAGTGATGATTTTCTGGTCAGATTACTGCGGGCCAATGCCAGTCAGGCACAAATTAATGACTATGTCAGTTGGACCATGAATGTGACCAAAGCATTGGGTCTTAAAGTCATCAACGCTGGTGGGGCGCAGGCCTTTAAAAAAGGGGCGGTTACGTTAGGTTTGGATGATATAGTGCCGGATTACGGCATTTCTTCACGCACGTTGTTACAGCGACTGCAAACTGCCGTGGTGCAGACCGGCCTGCCACACCCCGTTCATGTGCATTGCAATAATCTTGGTACACCGGGCAATATTCAGACGATTGTCGATACTATGGAAGCCGCACAGGGGCTACCGATGCACTTGGCGCATGTGCAGTTTTATGGCTATGGCGATGAGGGAAAGTATGGTTTTTCCTCATCGGCAGCAAAACTGATGGAGGCCTTCAACCGTCATCCCAACATCACCATGGATGTGGGGCAGGTATTGTTTGGACAGACTGTGACACTATCGGGCGATGTAATGGCTCAGTTTGCTCGCCGGTATGATGCCTCTCCGCAGAAGTGGCATGTTTGGCAGGCGGAAAATGAGGGGAGTGGCGGCATAGTCCCGTATCACTATAAAGCAGCCAGTTTCGTGAACGGACTTCAGTGGGCAATCGGTCTGGAGATATTCCTATTGTGTGATGATCCGTGGCGATTGTTTTTTACAACTGATCATCCTAATGGTGCGCCATTCACCCGCTATCCCGATCTGCTCAGACTGTTGATGGATTATGACTATAGGATGGACTGTCTCTCCAACCTGCACCCTGATATTGCCGAGATGACATTACTGGCTGGGATAAAACGCGAATACAGTCTTTATGAGGTAGCTGTGATGACCCGTGCAGCGCCTGCGAAATTACTGGGCCAGAGTGATCGAGGCCACCTGAAACCCGGAGCCAGAGCCGATATCGCTGTTTATCGTGAGAATGCGGATAAAGCCGCTATGTTCCGTCGTGCTGAGAAAGTGTTTAAGAATGGGCAACTGGTAGTGGATAAGGGCACGATTACAACGACAGCGAGTGGTAATACAGTGGCACTTAATGTGGGTTATGACAGCGGTATTGAGCGCCATATACAGACCTATTTTGATCGCTTTTACAGTCTTCGCCTTAGTAACTATGGTGTGACAAGCAACGCCGAGCAGTTTGAGAAACGGTTTCAAACACATAAAGTCAGCGGCGCTTTTTCAAGTTAACGTCACGGAGATTTTTTAATCCATTTTTAGTGATATGATACATCATAAATTTTGAGGTGCTAATGAAAGATAAAATGGCGGTGTTAATTTCCGGGCTCTGTCTGGTTCATTGTTTCCTGCCACCTGTGATAATCAGCGTGGGTATGATGAGCTTTGCTGGCAACATTCTGGAGTCAGAATGGGTACATATTGCCCTTTTATGTCCCGTTGTCGTGTTGGCAGTATTGAGCCTACCTTCTGCTTATCGTCGCCATCGGACACGCTGGCCAATGGTACTGGCTGTATTGGGTATCACCGGATTTTGTAGTGCGTTCTTACTACCGGAATCCATGGAGCTATGGATTACCGTTATGGCCGCCGGATTGATGATCCTTGCGCATGTCTGGAACAGAGTACTGTTACAGCGCAGTCCGATTATAATGGCCTCACCGCAGGTTTTGGCTCGTGTGGTTAAATAACAAGCAGGAGAAACGTATGATTATGCAAGCGGCCAATAACACATTTGCAGTCTGTTTCTTAAGTGCTCTTTTTAGTCTCGGTTCTATTCCGGCTGTGCTGGCAGCAGAAGATCACCATGAACACCATCAGGTCTCAGCTGAGGCGCATGTTCACGGAAAGGCAGAGCTCAATATCGTAATGCAGGAGCAGACAATACTGATTGAGTTCATCTCACCACTGGAGAATTTGCTGGGCTTTGAACACGCACCGGCCAACACTGAGCAAGAGCATGCCTACGACGCGTTAGTGCATAATTTGTTTGATTATCAATCCTTGTTTAGCCTCATTGATGTTCGCTGTGAACAGACAGGGCAGCATATTGAAGCGCCCTTTAATGAAACGCAGAATGCCCATGCTGAATGGCATGGTGAATATCATCTAAGCTGCACTGAAATCGGGGACGCCGCGAGTCTTAAACCAAAGCTGTTTTCAGCTTATCCAGGGGTGGAGTCACTGTCGATTCAGTTAATTTCAGAGCATGGCCAGTCACAACTCATTGCAACCAAAGATAGTGATGCTATACCGCTTCATTGATAATCAATGCTTGGCTCCGGCTAGTCCTGTCGATTTATGAGTAAAACCCAAACCTTCAGTATTCAGAATGCGTTACCGACCACGGTGATTACAGGCTTTCTTGGCGTCGGCAAAACGTCGGCAATACAACACTTGCTGAGTTATAAACCAGCCTCTGAACGCTGGGCGGTATTGATTAATGAATTTGGCAAAGTGGGTATTGACCGTCAGATTCTTAGTAGCACAGCAGGTCAGCAAGGCAATGTCGAAATTCGTGAGGTCGCTGGTGGCTGTATGTGCTGCTCTGCGGGCTTGCCAATGCAGGTTGCCCTTAATCAGTTGCTGAGAAGCAAGAAACTGGACCGGTTATTGATAGAACCCAGCGGTCTGGGCCATCCTGAAGAAGTAATAGCCTCGCTGGCCGGCCCTAACTATCGAGGTCTGCTGGATATCCGTTCTACGTTGACGATGGTTGATGCCAGACATTTTAAAGATCGGCGTTATACCGAGCATCCGGTGTTTTTACAGCAACTACATATTGCCGATATGCTGGTGGTGAACAAAACTGATTTGTCTCAACTCAGTGACATCAAGCAGATGGAAAAAACCTTGATGGCTTTGCACCTAGGTGAACTGCCAATCAAGTACTGTGAGCAAGGCAAGCTTGATCTTGACTGGTTGTCGGCACCGGCTAAATTTGATCGGGCAACATGGGCGAATCCCCCCAAGGTCGTTCAGCTAGAATCTGCCGAAACACCGTTAACCGATAGCGGGTTTTTAAGAGAAACTCAGCAATTGGACGGCTGGCACAGCTGTGGCTGGCGCTTCGATAACGACTGGCTATTCAATTCAGCCCGTCTGCTTGAATGGTGCCATACGCAAAATCCAGACAGACTCAAAGCCGTGATAAACACCTCTGACGGCAGGCTCATCATCAACTGGGTGGAAGGTCAGTTAAGCTATCAAAATACGCAGTCAAGTATCGATGAGAGTCGCTTGGAAATGCTGTTTCAAAACAAGCCCGATGCGGACGAAATGGAGCGACTATTATTTCAATGCCGCTGTCATTATTCTTCGGTATAGGGTTCGATAGTATCTACCGTCATGCTGTAGGCAGATTGCGCTACATCATTCTCAGTAAAGGTCGTTTTTATCGTACCTTGTAGCCAGTATGCATTGTAAATATCTTCAACCAGAATACCTTGCTCCGAGGTGACATAAATAATCTGATTGGGTGGCGGAGGCGGTAAGTGAATACAGGCACCGAAGTAAGGCACCAGAAAAAACTGCGTCACTTGCTGCTGGTCATTCATTTCTATGGGTACAATAAAGCCGGGCAAACGAATCGCCTTGTCATCATATGCGGCAACCACATCGGTCGATGATAGGGCTCGTTGATAAGCATCATCAGGCAAGGTGGATTGCTCCAACGCGCTGAGCATTTTGTCACTCAGTGCATCCTCGAGACTGCCGTCTTCGATTTCATTGATATATGCCGGTGGATTTTCCAATGCTTTTAGATCTTTTTCCGGCAGCAGATCAACCCAGTTAATTCGCTGATACGATGCAGCCTGAGCCACCCCTGATGTGATCAGAATGCATAGAAAAAAAACATGACGGATTAAAACAGCAATATTGATTAGCATACACGACTCATTATTTTCTTGATATGTTGTATCATTCAGCATGATTGTACATGAATCGACAAGGTATATATGTTCGTTATTAACGATCTGAAGTTCCACTATCCGGATGATGACAACGATCTGCTTAACATCCCTCACTGGCAGGTGGCTGCCGGTGAATCTGTCTTTCTTTCAGCTCCCTCCGGGACAGGTAAATCGACGCTGGTGAACTTATTGGCCGGCATCATTACACCGCAGCACGGAACCATTCGCGTGATGGATAGCGTGATTAATCACTTATCCTCGCGCCAGCGAGACGCATTTCGTGCGCGTCATATTGGTATGGTGTTTCAGCAGTTTAATTTAATTCCTTACCTGAGTGTGATGGATAATATCCGTCTTGCCAGTCGATTCTCCGATATGAGCAGGGCTGAAGCGGACGAGCGAAGTCACACGCTGTTGCAAATGCTCGGTCTCACCACATTAGATGCGACACGCCAGGCAGAGCAGCTCAGTGTGGGACAGCAGCAACGGGTGGCGATTGTCCGAGCACTGGTCAATGAGCCGGCACTGTTGTTAGTGGATGAACCAACTTCTGCACTGGATGCGGCGCATCGGGATCAGTTTATTGGTTTATTGATGCAGCAACTAGACACTTCCCGCACTAGTTTGGTTTTTGTGAGTCATGACAGCAGTTTGAAACACCATTTCAGCCGTCATGTGCATATAGGACAGCTCCAACATGATGCTGATTAAACTTGCTTGGCACAGCTTAGGGTCTCGTCTGGGCACCGTGCTGCTGACCATTATGATGATGAGCGTAAGTATCTTAGTACTGCTCAGTGTGGAAAATATTCGTCATCAGGCCAAGGAGAGTTTTCAACAAAGCGTGTCTGATGTCGATTTAATCGTCGGGCCTAGAACGGGACAGATCAATCTTCTGTTGTATTCTATTTTTCATATTGGGGTGCCGACGCACAACCTGAGTTGGGATAGCTACCAAATGTTGCAGCAACAACCGGAAGTTGACTGGACCATCCCGTTGTCATTGGGGGATTCACATCAGGGTTATCGTGTGGTGGGTAGCGAGCAACAGTTATTTGAACATTTTCGCTATCGTGCTGATCATTCTCTGGAGTTTGCTTCAGGTAACGCATTTAATGAGACCTATGATGCTGTAGTGGGGGCTGAAGTTGCTGCCAGTTTAGGTTATCAAACCGGGAATGCGATTGTCTTGGCACATGGTATCGCCGATACCAGTTTCAGTCGGCATGATAACCACCCGTTTCAAATAAGTGGCATTTTAAAGCCCACAGGTACGCCAATTGATCGTTCTGTGTTTATCAGTCTGACTGGTCTGGAAGCGATGCATGCCGACTTTCCCGGTGCCAATACTGCTCCTGATTTAACCCCACAATCGGTTACTGCCGTGCTGGTGGGGCTGACATCCAAAATTAAAACGTTCTCACTGCAACGGGAAATCAATACCTATTCCGCAGAAGCCCTGCAAGCAATTCTTCCCGGTGTGGCGCTAAGTAGTCTATGGTCGATGCTAAGTGGTGTGGAGCAGACGCTCTGGGTCATTTCCTTACTGGTTTTGCTGGGAGCATTGATCGGCATGGTTAATGTGCTTTTATTATCCATGCGTGAAAGACGTCATGAACTCGCTGTCTTGAGAGCGCTGGGCTACCACCCCAGCTTTTTATTTGCTTTGCTGCAGTTGGAAGCGATACTCATCACCGCATCTTCAATCATAGTGGCATTACTGGCATTGTCGGCTGGTGATATGTGGCTACGCGAATGGTTGTTATCCCAGTTTGGTTTGTTTCTTGCCGATTCTCTGCTGCAAGCTGGAACTTGGCGTTTAGTCGGCGGCATTATGCTGGCAGCTATTCTTTCAGCGTTGTTGCCTGCCGTGAATGCTTACCGGCAAGGTTTGGGGACACAACTACGTTAGTTAATGGCTGGTGTAACACGATAAACATTACCTGAGTCAGTCCCAAGTATTAAAGCCCCGTGAGGCGCTTCGATAACATTTCTGATACGACTAGATAGACTGTTTAGCAGGCGTTGTTCATCGATAGCTTGGTTCTGATCATCAAGTGTAATGATATTTAAATGTTGAAGTTTTAACGCGCCGGCAAGTAACTTGCCATGCCACTCTTTAAATAGTGTGCCCTGATATTGAATCAGGCTGCTTGGCGCTATCGATGGGTCATACATTTGCACGGGTTGCTCCATGCCTTTTCGTTTTGTACCTTCACCGACTTGTAAAGGTGCCCAATATTCTTTGCCATAAGAAATGACCGGCCATCCGTAGTTTTTACCGGCCTGCACTAGATTAATTTCATCGCCACCACGCGGACCATGTTCAATCGCCCATAACTGGCCAGTTTGTTGGTTAAAAAACAAGCCTTGGGGGTTACGGTGGCCATAACTCCATATTTCCGGCAGCACATTAGCTTGGCCTCTGAACGGGTTGTCATCGGGGACTGTGCCATCAAGATTGAGCCTGAGTATGCTTCCGGCATGATTACTTCGGTTTTGAGCATTATCACGTTCGCCCCGATCGCCAATGGCCAAGAAGACATGACCGTTATTATCAAAGCTGATACGTCCACCAAAGTGAACTTTGTTGTCGGTGCGCGACTGCGTAACGAGCAGGTCCTGCCAGTTAACGAGTTGCTTATCCTGCAGTTTGGCACGAGATAAGGTGGTTGCGCCCTGACCATCTATCTCTTTGTTATAACTGAAATAAAGCCAACCATTGTTGGCGTAGTCAGGTGACAGTTGGACATCAAACAGACCACCTTGACCACTGACCAGAACATCTTCAGGTAAACCCATGATGTTAGTGATTTTTCCTGAGTCAGGATTAAGATGACTCAGCGTATTATTACGTTGTGTGATGAGGAGACTGTTATCTGGCAGGACAGCCATACCCCAAGGAATGGATAAGCCCTTGGCGAGTTGTTCAACATGCAGATCGTTATCACCATTGATTTCAGCCTGAACAAAAAATGGCATTATCAACGCCAGCAGCAGACCGTTAAAAGTCAAAAATCGCATCACCACTCCTTGTCGAATTATTTCTTTATGAACTACATGACAGCATCGAGCAGCCTGGTTTGTTGCGTGCCCAATCCGGGCGTTTGGCCGCATATTGCTCATACTCGGGCTGCTCGTCGTAGGGATGCCGCATCACATCCAGTAACTCATTGACTAAAGAATGATCCCCTTGTTCCGACTTGTCGATGGCTAGTTGCGATAAGTAGTTACGTAAAATATATTTTGGATTGACGCGATTCATCTTGGTTTTACGGCTTCGATCGTCAACACCATCCTCTTTCACGCGAGTTAAATAACTTCTGATCCACGCAGCAATATCCTGCTTATCTGATTGACTCAGGCTCTCGGGGGCATAAAAAGCGGGTAAAAGTGGTTGCAGCAGGGTGCCATCATCCTGATCGATATCAGTGACCTTAATATTCGCCAACAGGCGATAAAAAATCGTCATATCGGTTTCACTGAGTTGCATGACTTTGTTGAGCTGCTGGTGTAACTCTTCATCATCTGCCTTGAACTCGGCCAGCCCCAATTTATCGGCACGCATTTGTTGCCACTTATCGGTATAAACCGTGACGTAATCATTGAGAATGTTGCGTAATGCCTCAGCATCATCGATGAGCGGATAAATGGCATTCGCCATTTGCAACAAATTCCATTGGGCAATTTGTGGCTGTGCGCCAAAACGATAGCGTTTACCAACTGCATCGGTTGTATTGGGGGTCCAATTTGGGTCGTAGTCATCAATCCAGCCGTAGGGGCCATAATCAATGGTCAAGCCTAAAACAGACGTGTTGTCGGTGTTAAAGACGCCATGTACAAAGCCGACGCGCATCCAGTCGGTCACCATTGTCGCGGTACGTTCACAAATTTCGCGAAACCAAGCAAGGTAGGTTTCTTTACTGGGGGCACCCAAGTGGGGAAAGTCTGTTTCGATGGTGTAATTGACTAATTGTGTGAGTGTGTCGATATCGCCACGCGAGGTGAAAATCTCAAAACTGCCCAATCGTAAGAAAGAAGGTGCAACACGACAGACAACGGCACCTGGTTCAGCTTCAGGCCGGCCATCGTAAAACATGTCTCGCATGACGTTTTCACCCGTGGTGACGATACTTAAGGCTCGCGTTGTGGGAATACCCAAGTGATACATCGCTTCACTGCATAAAAATTCACGAACGGATGAACGTAAGACAGCTAAGCCATCAGCGGTACGAGAATAAGGCGTCTCACCAGCCCCTTTGAGTTGCAGACAAAAGCGTTTGCCTTGTTGATTTATCACCTCACCAAGGTTGATTGCACGCCCGTCGCCCAGCTGACCAGCCCAATTACCGAATTGATGTCCACCGTAGCATTGTGCATGCGGTGCCATACCGTCCAATAGCAGATTACCTGCAAAAACTTGAGCGAACTGCTCACTTTGGCAAATTGATTCATCCAAATCTAATTCAGTTGCCATTTCAGCAGAAAATGCGACCAGTTGCGGCGCGCTGACTTGCCGTGGTTTAACATAGGAAAAGCAGGCACCAAGGACCTGACGACGATGATTATCGGTTTCTGGATCAGCAGGTAGCTCCCGAACGAATTTATTGTCGAAGTGAAAGTCGATAGGTGAGCTTGTGACAGTTGCGGTATTTGCTATATGTTTAGTCATAACGTCATTCTACCAATATATAAAGCGGAGAAAAGTGATGTTAATTGGTGTACCCAAAGAAATTAAAAATCACGAGTATCGAGTCGGTTTGACACCAGCAGGCGTGCGAGAGTTGAGTAAAGCCGGGCATTCTGTTCTGGTAGAACATGATGCCGGGGCAGCGATAGGGCTCTCTAATGACGCTTATCAGCAAGCAGGAGCAGAAATAGTAACGACGGCTGATGCTATTTTTCAACGTGCTGAGCTGATAGTAAAAGTAAAGGAGCCACTCGCAGCAGAACGACAACAACTCCGCCCCAATCAGATCTTATTCACATACCTACATTTAGCACCTGACGTTGAGCAAACGCGAGATTTGCTTAACTCCGGTGCAAGTTGTATCGCTTATGAAACAGTAACGGACGCGCGAGGAGGCTTACCGCTCTTGGCGCCCATGAGTGAAGTGGCAGGGCGGATGGCGATTCAAGCCGGTGCCCATGCCTTGGAAAAAACTCAGGGTGGGATGGGGGTTTTATTAGGCGGTGTGCCCGGTGTCGGACCAGCCAATGTGATTGTTTTGGGCGGCGGTGTCGTTGGTATTAATGCAGCAAGAATGGCGATGGGGCTTGGTGCTAATGTAACGGTATTGGATAAGTCTTTAGAACGCATAAAACAATTGGATGCGCAGTTTGGCCCACAACTCAAAACCTTGTTTGCTACCACCGAATCGATTGAGCAAAGCATACAAACGGCAGATATGGTGGTGGGAGCGATTTTATTACCCGGTGCGACAGCACCTAAGTTAATCACCAGAACGATGTTAGCATCGATGAAAACAGGCGCTGTATTAGTGGATGTTTCGATTGATCAGGGCGGTTGTTTCGAGAGCTCAAAACCGACAACGCACGATGCACCCACCTATCAAGAGCGGGGGGTGATTCATTATTGTGTGGCGAATATGCCGGGCGCTGTTGCCCGAACGTCAACATTTGCCCTCACCAATGCCACATTGCCTTTTATTTTGGCTTTAGCCCAAAAAGGGTTAAAGGTCGCCTTGTTGGATGATAAACACTTATTGGCCGGGTTAAATATTTATCAAGGTCAGGTGACGTACCAAGCGGTGGCTGAGGCACACGGTTATGACTATAGCAATCCCGAGTCGTTATTAAACTGAACGGCGGGATTCCAGATACGTTGCCATACCCATTGAACGCCCACACGGCGATTATTCTCGCTGCGAATACGGTTAGGCGTTGTCACTTGTACGCCGTTACCGTTGTCATAAGCCAACCTGAAACGAAAAAAGTAAGATGGCTCCATTCCCATTCGTAAATCAGAAGCAACAATGACATTCCCTTGTTTTTCCAGTTTAAATAAACCGTTGGTAAACCAATTTATGCGTTGATAGGCGGCCAGGTTTTGTGTCTTATCAATTAACCCAGCACCACGGTTATAGCGTTTGAATTGAAATGTATCGTCGTTTTCAAAGAGAGACTTAAAGCCTTCGTAGTAATGCTTGTCATCCACGACAACGATGCGCCATAACAAAGTATTGAAAGCGGTGGCCGACACTTGTAATTGAGAATACGTGATGTTTTGCAAAGCTAAGGCGTTTTTTGTTTGATTTTCCATCCACAGTTGAATGCCATACCCCCAAACAAGGTAGAGACAGCTAAACATAAAGCTATAACGCATTACTTTGTCACTGATCCTTTTTTCAGGTAGCACTAAAATCGCTAAAAAACCGGCTAGTAAAGGTATTGAATAGGTCGGATCGATGATAAACACACTACCGCCGGATACCGGCGGCGGCATCAAAGGCCAAAATAGTTGGGTACCATAGACTGTCAGTGCGTCCAGTCCAGCATGTGTGATTAAAACCAACCAGATGATGAGAAACCATTGCGAGAAACTAAATGTTTTATCAAAACGTTGTGCAAGCAATGCCAATATCGGTGCAATGGCGGTGTGAACAAACCAAGAGTGGGTCCAACTCCGGTGAAAGGTCATCGAGTCGAGGTCATTATCGTAGGGAATAAGCACATCAAGATCGGGTAAAACAGCAATTGTAGCTCCCCAAAGCATAGCTTTTCTGCGGGATGTTTTTCCAGCCACAACATATCCAACTGCACCACCTAGTAATGCTTGAGTAATAGTATCCATCTGATTTTTATAACCTTAATGGCCTCTTGTTAAGTCGTTTGAGGATGTAATCTGGTAGAGATGTTGCGGGAAAAAGTTCCCTGTTATACATTCAATGCTTAATCAAAACAGGCATTAGACCTGTCACGTAAATTCAACGATAACGCCATCATATGAAAAAGAATGCGCAACTGAGACAACCGACGCAAGCAGAAATTCAACCAGTGCTAAATGCTTTGAATACTGGACAACTAGGGGTAGCAGAATCTACCGCTAAGAAAATGCTTAAACAATTCCCCAATGCCTTTGTTTTGCATAATCTGTATGGCAATGCCTTGGCAGGGCAAAATAAATTTAAAGATGCGGTGGATGCTTTTCGAAAAGCATTAAAAATTGATCCTAATGTTGCAGAGCTTCATTTCAACGTCGGTATTTTATTAACTAACCTGAACCGCACCGAAGAGGCGATTAATAGTTATCGAAAAGCCGTCAGTTTAAAGTCGTCGCTAGTCGATGCGCACTATAATTTAGGTGCGGCGTATCAATCTCAGCAACAATTCGAAAAAGCAGGAAAAAGTTATCAAAAAGCAGTGGAACTGCAACCCGGCTTTTATGAAGCGATGGCAAATTTGGGCGTTGTACTTCAAGAGCAAGGCCGACTGGAAGAAGCAGTGGAAGCCTACAACAAAGCGTTGGCAGTTCAACAAGATGCGCAGACCTTTTTCAATCTGGGCACGGCATTAAAAAATCAGGGGAAGTTGGGGGATGCTATTGATGCTTACAATCAGGCGTTAGTGATCAATCCCGACTACGCTGAAGTGCATAGCAATATTGGCGAAGTCCTACGTGATCAAGGTCGTTATGATGAATCTGTAAAAGCGTATAAGCAGGCCTTAACGCTAGATCCTGATTTACCATTGGCAAACTACAGTTTGGCGGTGTATCTCTACGACAGTGGTGACTTACAGGGGGGATTGGAACATTTTCAGCGTTCTCAGTATGCCGATTGGCAGGAAAGGTCATTATATTGTTTGTATAAAACGCAACAATTTGATGCTTTTAAACAGGGCCTGGATGAGCTCAAGCGTAGTAAGGATAATTCCCCGTTCCTGGCGACCTTAGCTGGACATTATGCCGAAAATTTTAATACGGAGAATGACTATAATTTCTGCAAAAATCCGCTCGACTTTGTTTTTCATACAGCTATTCCCGAGTTAAAGGGCGACAGTGAACTGCTCAAACAATTATTGCAAGATATTGAAACCTGCGATGCCGAAGAGAAATCACAAGGTCGTTTGTTTAATGGTGTGCAATCAGCAGGTAACCTGTTCAAACGCTCTGAGCCTTCTTTCAGGCAACTCGCTGGTTTGGTTGCTGACGCAATTGAGCGTTATCGACAAACATTTTCTGATGAGAACTGCCAGTTTGTTAAGGCCTTTCCCAAGAACACTGAATTTGCCAGTTCATGGTATGTGCGCATGCACACAGGTGGTCATCTGACTTCCCATATTCATGAAGAAGGTTGGGTGAGTGGCTCGTTATATTTGTCATTGCCTACGAATAAGCAACATGAACATGAAGGCAGTATCGAGCTCAGCACGCATGGTGATGATTACCCCCAAAAACATGACTGCTTCCCGACCAAAACGATTGCGCCAGAAGTGGGCGATCTGGTGATGTTTCCTTCATCGGTGTTCCACCGTACTATTCCATTTAGTTCTGATGATGAACGGATTTGTATTGCGTTTGATCTCAAGCCGGTAGTTAACTAACGCTTACTTCACTCAAGCGGGTAGTGGTTCAGAATACTACACAGTCTGACTGCTCCCTCTCTCATGCCCTTATGTGGCTCAGTATAAAGGACGTTTTTTCGATGACTCAGACGCACAAGTCGTTTTTCTCAAGGTGGTCTGTGGCAGAAGTCATGCTTGTCATATTATTCTTACTGGCGCCGCTTTATTATCATCCCAATCTAGGCGGTGAGGGGCTGAGAATTCCCAACAACATTACTGTTTGGCTGATAGCAATCATTTTTATCACCTTTTCGATAAATAAAGTTATTAAAGCAGAGTTTTTTCAGTTACCACGCTATTTCGGTTATCTGACGGCTTTTCCGATTTTGGTGATATTGAGCGGTTTTCTGGCGGGTGTTGAGCAGCCACTAAACTGGTTATTTAGAGTGTTGTTTATTCTGGGTGGTTTTGCCTTTCTATTTAGTTTATTTCAACACAAATTAAAAGCGGGACGCTGGGATCGATTGTTGCTAATAATTGCCTTGTCCGGATTTATACACGCGGGTATTGGATTGCTGCAAATCTGGCTTAAGCTGGATATGCCTTTTTTATTACCCAAGTCACCACAGGGCATTCCCAGTGGCTTATTTCAGCAAATCAATAACCAGGCAAGCTATCTGGCCACATGTATTATCCTATCGTTTTATCTCGCTTCTAGACCTCTGGTATTTAAACGTCGATTCAATGTACAGGCTCTTCTGTTAGTCACAGTGCTTGTAAGCAGTATCGTTGTCGGACTATCTGGTTCAAGGACAGGTTGGTTAGCATTAGCCATAGCCTTGCCAGTAATCTTACTTGCCAGAAGAGAGCAACTTTGGAGCAATAAATCGCTTAGCGTCGTATTACTTGCCGCTCTGGTAAGCGGCTTTGTTTTTGGGACAATGAACAATGGTGGGAAAACCATAGATAAAACGGTCGCTATACAATCCGGATACTCTGGCTCTGCGCGCTTGGGTATTTATACTATTTCATTGGACTTACTAGCTCAAAAGCCTTGGTTTGGTCATGGCGTAGGAAGTTTTCCTCGCCAATTTCAATATGCCAGACCTGATTTTTACATTGAGTATCCAGAAGGCAAGCTCCCCAAACAAATGATTAATCATCCGCATAATGAGCTATTACAGTGGATGGTAGAGGGAGGGGTATCAGCTTTACTTGGCATTGTTATCAGCGTGACAGCTCTAGCTTTCGCCCTTTATAAGGTCGGCCCAGCACGAGGATTTAGCTATCTGGCTCTGCTCATACCTATAAGTTTACATACTCAGCTCGAATTGCCATTTTATATGTCAGCGCTGCACTGGCTTGTTTTTATGCTGCTAGTGGCTCAGATTTTCCAAGCGACCCTTAAGCAGCGCCAGAATCTAATGACTCCCTACGCTAAAAAGCTAGCATCAATCAGCATAGTGTTGACCAGTCTGCTAGTAGCAACGTCGTTGCTTCATACCATTAGAGCAAATTGGGATTTCGTGTTTTTCTATGATGGTGATCAATCTGGAGTGCCGTTGAGTATTGCTACACAGAACCCTTACCTTTCTAGTGAGGCTAAATGGATCTCTATGGGAGCTTTGCTTAATTTCAGTATTAAAAATGGTATCGATGAAAATGTAGTTTTTTTTACTGAATGGGGAGAACAAACTTTGCTAGTCAGGCCCGATGTTGACCTTTACATGAAGCTCATATCTGCTTATGACTTTTTGGGAAATAAAAACGCCTTTTGCACTAAGTTAATGCAAGCTTTAAAACTGTATCCTGACAATAAACAACTGACAGAGCTTAAGCATGTATGCAATAACTGACGCATTGTGTCACTTATTGACATTTATAGGCGAATCCTAATGAGTTTTGTGTGTAGGTTTATATTCTATATTGTTGATAAATATTAATATTTTTTTATGGCATAATTATAGCTATTACACCAGTAAGCAAATTTAAGTTTGCTGTCTTAATTTATAACGGAGTTACTTAGATGAAACAGATTCAAAAAGGTTTTACTTTGATCGAACTGATGATTGTTGTAGCAATTATCGGTATCTTAGCCGCGATTGCATTGCCTGCCTATCAGGACTATGTAGCTCGTTCACAGGTTTCTGAAGCAATGAATTTGGCCGGTGGTGCTAAAACGGCTGTTGCAGAAACATGGCAGACAAATGGTACATGGCCAACCACTAACGCTTCTGCGGGCTTAACCACTAACACCGATATTGAGGGTGAGTATGTTCTCTCTGTTACTGTAGGTGCTAACGGTGTAATAACTGCTGCTATGAGGAATGCTGCTCCGGTGGTCACTGGTCTTCGTGGCGACAACTTTACCCTGACTCCAACTGACAATGGTGGTTCCATATCATGGAATTGTGGTGGCACCGTTAATGCTGAGTACATGCCTTCTTCATGCAGATAATTAGCTTTGTATGATATCAAAGCCCTGCTAGCGCGGGGCTTTTTTATGCCTGAATTTCATTACAAGAAGACCATTATCTGACGTCTATACTCACTTCACTCGCATTCCAGGCTGAGCACCATCATCAGGATTTAAAACAAACAAGTCCTTACCCCCAGGACCTGCAGCCAATACCATTCCTTCTGATAGGCCAAAGCGCATTTTACGAGGTGCTAGGTTAGCGACCATTACGGTTAATTTCCCTATTAGGTCTTCAGGTGAGTAGGCTGATTTGATACCAGCAAACACCTGCTTTTCGCCGATACCAATATCCAAGGTTAGTTTTAATAATTTATCCGCACCTTCAACGTGCTCTGCATTAACGATTTTGGCAATACGTAAATCAACCTTGGCAAAGTCATCAAACTGAATTTCATCGGCAATCGGTTCAATGTCAGTTTTCTCTGACTTTTTATCTAAGTTTTTTGTCAGTTGTTTTTCAGCTTCCATGCTTTGTTTCGAGCCTTCAATAATGGCATCAATTTTGTCTTGTTCTACACGCGTCATTAATGGTTTGAACTTATTAATGTTATGATCCAATAAAGGTGCTTCGATATTTTCCCATTGAAGTGCTTCGATATTCAGAAACGCTTCAGCTTGTTCTGCCGTTTTCGGTAATACCGGTTTGAGGTAGGCAATCAACACACGAAAGAGGTTAATGCCCATGGTACAGATAGCCTGTACTTCAGCCTCTTTGCCGTCCTCTTTGGCCAGTACCCAGGGTTTCATTTCATCGATGTATTGGTTGGCACGATCGGCCAATGCCATAATCTCACGCATAGCTTGACCAAACTCCCGATCTTCGTAACGTTTGGCGATATTTTCTGCCTGTTTAATAAAGTCATTGAATAAACTTGGTTCGCTTAATTCTGAGCCAAGTTTGCCATCAAAGCGTTTTGTCAAAAAGCCAGCACAGCGACTGGCGATGTTGACAACTTTGCCTACTAAGTCCGAGTTAATGCGGGTCTGAAAGTCTTCTAAACTTAAGTCGATATCATCAATCCCGCTACCCAATTTGGCAGCAAAATAATAACGCAGATATTCTGGGTTCAAGTGATCCAGATAAGTTCGCGCTTTGATAAATGTGCCGCGTGATTTCGACATCTTTTTACCATCGACGGTTAAAAAGCCGTGAGCATAAACATTATCCGGTTGGCGGAAACCCGCCCCTTCGAGCATGGCTGGCCAGAACAGGGCGTGGAAGTAGATAATATCTTTACCGATAAAGTGCACCATTTCGGTATCACTGCCGGGCTTCATAAAGCTGTCGAAATCAATACCACTACGGTCACAGTAATTTTTGAAACTGGCGAGGTAGCCAATGGGCGCATCCATCCACACATAGAAAAATTTATTATCTGTGTCGGGAATCTGGAAGCCAAAGTAGGGTGCATCACGCGAAATATCCCAGTCCTGAAGCCCACTTTCAAACCATTCACTCAGTTTACGAGTGACTTCCGGTTGCAGGTGATCGCTGTGCGTCCATTCTTGCAGTGTTTTCTCAAAGTCACCGAGTTTAAAAAAGTAATGTTCGGATTCTTTGGTGATAGGTGTGGCACCGGAGACAGCAGAAACTGGATTTTTCAGTTCAGTCGGATCATAGGTTGCACCACACGCTTCGCAGTTATCGCCATACTGATCAGCGGCGCCACACTTAGGACATTCACCACGAATAAAACGATCCGGTAGAAACATTTCTTTTTCCGGATCATAAGCCTGGCTGATGGTACGTGTTTCAATATGACCGGCATCACGGTTTGCTAAATATATTTGGCTGGCTAAAGCGCGGTTTTCGTCGCTGTGCGTGCTATGGTAGTTATCAAAGCTAATCGCGAACTCTGCAAAGTCTGCTTGGTGTTCTGTCGACACATCGCTGATCAACTGTTCAGGAGTAATGCCTTCTTTCTGAGCACGCAGCATGATTGGAGTGCCGTGTGCATCATCAGCACAAACATAGTGACATTCATGGCCGCGCATACGTTGAAAGCGCACCCAGATATCGGTCTGGATATACTCCACCATATGACCAAGGTGAATGGAGCCATTAGCATAAGGTAGGGCACTGGTAACCAGAATTTTTCTTTGCATGAGTGAACCGATGAATAACCGTGTGGAAAAACGACAAAAGATACCAGAAATAGGCTTTCGGCACCATGAAGCTGATTATATATCACTGATATCCGCTCATCCTATTGTAAAGTTATACGTATTAGATTAGATTGAATTGAGCAACTCTTATATAAGACTTGGATTTTATGAGGTAATTAATGGAGCTGACATTACACGATATACATGCTGATTCTATCGAGCTTGCACTTGATAAAGCACGTCAGTATCGCTCCTTATTGGAACCGGAAATTGCGGAGAGTATCTGTTTGGATATTTTGCATATTGAACCGAGTAATCAGGCGGCTTTGGTTGTCTACATTCTTGCCTTGAGTGATCAGTTACATCATGCCGGTAAGAAAACACAGGTAAAAGCCATTGAAGAAGCAGTGATGCAATTACAAAGTCGCTATCAACAACATTATTACACGGGACTTTTACACGAACGCCGAGCGCGGTTCATGCTTACACAAAGCATGGCGCGGGTGTTTGCTTATGATTACTTTATCGAAGCGCTACAATTTTATCAGATGGCAGAGAAAATTCGACCAGAACATAATGACGAAGCAACATTACGCTGGAATAGTTGCATCAGAACGATAGAGCGCGAAAAGCTAAAACCAAGACCAGACAGTAAGGATGCCCGACTGGACATGGAAAGCTGATGAAATTACTACAGTTACAAAAACGTTCTATGGCATTGGCCGGTAGTGTGATGACGGTGTATCTGGTCTTTCATATGCTGAGCAATCTCAGTTTTTTTTCTGATAATGGCTTTAACCAGTTTTACGCCTTCTACAACCAAGCCTGGGTCCGGTGGCCGGTTCTTGCTTTGGTGATCATCAGCCTTTTTATTCATGTCAAAGCCGCAATTGCGATAAGACTAAAAAACAGTCAGGCCAGAGGTCAGGGCTATCACAAACATAACAAAATTCATGTGCCAGCGCCGCTCGTCACAATTAGCATCGCCTTACTGTTTACCTTTATCGTGGTGCATATCACGCAAAGTGTGTTGAGTGAAGCCACCGATGTGTACGCAGTAGTAACGGACTGGTTTACGTCAACATTCTGGTTTTTATTCTATTTGGCGGGTTTGTTTATTATGGCCATGCATTTATTGCACTCGCTGGTGAATGTGATGCAGACCTTGGGAGTCAGTTCAAAAATGCATGCAGCGTTGATCTATAGCAGTGTCGTCATGCTGAGCCTCGGTTTTGCTGCGGTGCCGGTTTATATTTGGATGACACAATGAGTGAGCTTGAATTAGATAGTCACGCGCCTAAAGGCCCATTACAAGATCGCTGGAAACAGCATAAATACAACGCACGCGTTGTCAGCCCCTCTAATCGTAAAAAATACACGGTTATTATTGTCGGTACGGGACTAGCAGGTGCATCGGCTGCGGCTTCTCTGGGTGAGATGGGCTATAAGGTGAAAACGTTTTGTTTTCAGGACAGCCCACGCCGTGCCCACAGTATCGCTGCGCAAGGTGGCATTAATGCAGCCAAAAACTATCAGAATGATGGTGACAGTGTCTGGCGTCTATTTTATGACACGATTAAAGGGGGTGACTTTCGTGCCCGTGAATCGAATGTGTTTCGGCTCGCAGAGCTCAGTACCTCAATCATTGATCAGGCGGTAGCGCAGGGTGTCCCCTTTGCCAGAGAGTATTCAGGATATTTGGCAAACCGCTCATTTGGTGGAGCACAGGTATCCAGAACGTTTTATGCGAGAGGGCAGACAGGACAACAATTGCTACTAGGTGCATACCAAGCCATGAGCCGCCAAGTGGCGTGTGGCACAGTTGAGCATCGTTCTCGCTGCGAAATGCAGGATCTGATCATGGATGGAGACAGAGCAATAGGGATTGTTACCCGTGATTTAGTGACCGGGGAGCTGGAAAGCCATCTCGCTGATTGTGTGGTGCTCTGCACAGGTGGTTATAGCAATGCCTTCTATTTATCTACCAATGCCAAAGGCTGTAATACTTCTGCTATCTGGCGTGCACATCGCAAAGGTGCTTTGTTTGCGAATCCTAGTTTTACCCAAATACATCCAACCTGCATTCCTCAGCAAGGCGAGTTACAGTCAAAACTCACCCTGATGAGTGAGTCGTTGCGCAATGACGGCAGAGTGTGGGCACCTAAGAATGCAGCAGACTGTGACAAAAAGCCTGAAGAGATTGCTGAAAAGGATCGTGATTATTTCCTTGAGCGCATGTATCCCTCTTTCGGTAACCTTGTTCCCAGAGACATAGCTTCACGTGCTGTAAAGCTTATCTGTGATGAAGGGCGTGGTGTCGGCACAGAAATTGATGGAAAAAAACTAGGCGTGTATCTCGACTTTGCAGATGCGATCAAAGCACAAGGGCTGGACGCAGTTAGTGAAAAGTATGGCAACTTATTCCAAATGTATCAGCGTATTACTGCCGAAAATCCCTACCAAACCCCGATGCGGATTTATCCTGCCGTGCATTACACTATGGGCGGCTTATGGGTCGACTATAATTTGATGACCAGTATTGATGGCCTGTTTGCCGGCGGTGAAGCGAATTTTTCAGATCACGGTGCCAATCGGCTAGGCGCCAGTGCTTTGATGCAAGGCTTGGCGGATGGTTATTTTGTGTTACCCACGACAGTGTCCGATTATCTGGCAAAACATAAACCAATCAAAGCAGACACCTATGCTGGTCATGCAGAGCAGGCAAAGGCCGAGGCAGAAGCGCGCATCAAGAGGCTAATGAACGCAGCAGAGCCTTCCATTACCCCTGATGATTTCCACCGTCGTTTGGGGCAAATATTGTGGCATGCCTGTGGTATGGCGCGAGAGCAAAAAACCTTGAAACAAGCTATTGATGCGATTCGTGCGTTACGTGAGGACTTCTGGCAGAAAGTAAAAGTCACCGGTGAAGCTGAACAGCTCAACCAGACTTTGGAGCGGGCAGGTCGAGTAGCTGACTTTTTTGAACTGGCAGAGTTAATGTGTCTGGATGCACTGGAACGTGAAGAGTCGTGCGGTTGTCACGCTCGTGAAGAGCATCTAACAGAAGCGGGCGAAGCACAGCGTAATGATATGGATTACTCCTTCGTGTCGGCTTGGCAATATAGTGGTGATGTCAGTCAACCAACACTTTATCGTGAGTATCTGCATTTTGATTTTGTTCGACCTAGCATAAGAAACTACCAATGATTTTTAAACTGAATATTTGGCGCCAAGAGAGTCCAGAAACAGAAGGGTATTTCGAGAAGCATGAGGTCGATGCCAGTGAAGATTCCTCGTTTCTGGAAATGCTGGACGCGTTGAACGAGAGTCTAATCCTTAAAGGGGCTAAGCCTGTCGCTTTCGACTTCGACTGTCGAGAAGGTATATGTGGCTCATGTAATCTGGTAATTAATGGTACGCCGCATGGAAAGCAGCGCGCGACGACAAGCTGTCAGCAATACATGCGTGACTACAAAAATGAGAGCGAATTGTGGATCGAGCCTTGGCGTGCGACTGCATTTCCGGTGATAAAAAGATTTGATGGTCGACCGCACGGCTTTTGATCGTATTATTCAGCTGGTGGGTATATTCCAATTCGCACTGGTTCTGCTTGTGAAGCGAATACTTTACCGATAAAAAAACATATTGCTGATGCAGCCTTTGATGCCGCTACCTGCATAGGCTGCGGCGCTTGTGTAGCGATATGTCCCAATGCCTCGGCGAGCTTGTTCGTGGCAGCAAAAGTAGCACACCTATCTACCTTGCCACAGGGTGATATGGATAAAAAGAGGCCAGCAAAAATGTTGAAAGCGATGGAAGATGAAGGCTTTGGAAGCTGTAGTAATTATCGTGAGTGTGAAAGTGTGTGCCCTAAAGAAATTAACGTGTCTGCCATTACAACAATGAACCGGCTCCTATACCGAAGTCGTTGAGATTAGCATTGTTTACCACCCTGTGAAATAACGCTATAGTCGTATGGTATATGATTGGTCTTCAAGTTCATTGGGGGTAGGAATGGAATTCGCTGTGGGCATTGGAGTGATCGCCATCATCATGTTCTTAGTGTTGGTGACTGTAAAAAGAAAAGCGAGGAAAGATGTTGCATCCGCATCCGTTAACCGTCCTTCATATGCCGCCGTTAAAATCAAACCAATTAAGCATCACTCATGCCAGGCCGCCTATGATGCTTCTTACCGCACTTTTTTAGCCAGCGAAGCACCCACGTTACCTTTACGTGATTGCGGCAACCCTAACAACTGTCGATGCAGCTATATGCACTATGACGACAGACGTCACTCATACCGAAGGTCGCCCAGCCTCAATATCAGTGATTATGAATACGGTCAGGATAAAGAGCGTAGAGTGGGTAGCAGGTTAGGCAGACGTAAAACTGACTGATAATTCTCCACTAATGCCCGCCATTACGATGACTAGAGACGATTAGTCGAGACTGTTATGCTTCAGTTACAAAAACGGATTCAGTCATAACCGGAGCTTTATGCTTGGCTGACATCACTTAGTGTTGATGTATCTCATTAAGAGTGGATAAATTTATAGTGAAACAACCGCAGCAAACTACGTTATCATCTGCCACCGTTGTTGGATGGCGAGAGTGGCTTTCATTACCTGCTTTAGGTATTGAACGTATTAAAGCAAAAGTTGATACTGGGGCTAGAACCTCTGCTATTCATGCGTTTGAAGTCGAGCCATTCCAAAAACAAAATGCACAATGGGTTCGATTTGCACTCCACCCCAACCAAGATGATACAGAAACGGTGATTTGGTGTGAGGCCGAGGTGATTGACGAACGTAACGTGACAGATTCTGGTGGTCATACAGAAAAGCGTTTCGTTATTCTTACGGAAGTCAAAATGGGCCCATTAACGTGGCCAATTGAAGTTACCCTGACAAATCGAGATAACATGTTATTTCGGATGTTGCTGGGAAGAACAGCGATGACGGCGGGTCATATTATTGTTAATCCAAGCATGTCTTTTTTAACCGATGAGAGTCAAGGCCCTCATAACGATACGCAGCCCACAAACGAAATTCTCGATGGAGAAAGTGAATGAAATTAGCCATATTGTCACGCAATCCCAAGTTGTATTCAACACGAAGACTGGTGGAAGCTGCTGAAGCAAAAGGCCATGAAGTGCATGTGTTGGATGTGTTGCGCTGTTATATGAACATCACATCGCTTAAACCGGAAGTGCATTACAAAGGCCAGATTTTAACTGGCTATGATGCAGTGATTCCGCGTATCGGTGCATCGGTGACATTTTACGGTACTGCTGTACTTCGACAGTTTGAGATGATGAATGTCTATCCACTCAATGAATCAGTCGCAATCAGTCGCTCACGGGATAAGCTACGTGCCTTGCAGTTATTATCGCGTAAAGGTATTGGTCTGCCAGTGACAGGCTTTGCTCACCGCCCTGATGATGTGGATGACTTGATTAAAATGGTGGGAGGCGCGCCATTAGTGATTAAGCTACTTGAAGGTACACAAGGTATCGGTGTGGTGTTAGCCGAGACTGAGCAGGCGGCAGAGAGTGTCATCGAAGCTTTCATGGGAATGAAAGCAAATATTCTAGTGCAAGAATTTATCAAAGAAGCAGGTGGGTCTGATATTCGCTGTTTGGTGGTGGGTGATAAAGTCATTGCAGCGATGAAACGTCAGGGACAAGAAGGTGAGTTCCGTTCCAACCTTCATCGTGGTGGCAGTGCCAACCTGATCCGTATTACCCCTGAAGAACGTTCTACAGCGGTTCGAGCTGCAAAAACCATGGGGTTAAATGTGTGTGGTGTTGATTTGCTGAGATCCAATCATGGCCCTGTAGTCATGGAGGTGAACTCATCTCCCGGGCTTGAAGGCATTGAAGCTGCCACAGGTAAAGATATTGCCAACCAAATAATCGAGTTTATCGAAAAAAATGCCAAGGCCGGTAAAACGAAAACCCGGGGGAGAGGCTAGTTATATGGCCGAGCCGTTGGTGATTGCCGGTGAAGAAATTTATCCTGGTCAAAACAGAATCGTCGAGGTTCCACTACCGGATCTGTACATGCATACATCCCTCAGTATGCCTATTCATGTGATTCGAGGTCGTCAAAAAGGCCCGGTGCTATTCGTCTCAGCGGCGGTGCATGGTGACGAAATTAATGGCGTTGAGATAATTCGCCGCGTGGTGAAAAGTAAGTCGCTTAAAGCATTAAAAGGTACGTTGATAGCCATCCCTGTGGTTAATGTCTATGGCTTTCTAAATCAGTCACGATATCTACCCGATAGACGAGATTTGAATCGCTGTTTTCCTGGTTCAGTGGAAGGTTCTCTAGCCGCTCGTTTAGGTCATCAGTTTATGCGGGAAGTGGTTAGCCATTGTACGCATGGTATTGATTTACACACAGCAGCAATACATCGTGACAACTTACCGCAGATTCGTGCTGATCTAACAAACCCTGATGTGGAAATGATGGCGCGTGCCTTTAACGCTCCCGTCGTTGTTAACTCCAGTCTAATTGAGGGGTCGCTTCGCTATGCGGCGCAGCAGTCAGAAGTGCCCATCATTGTTTATGAAGCAGGGGAGGCGCTACGTTTCAATGAAATGTCTATTCGTGCTGGAGTAAAGGGTGTGCTGGCGGTCATGCGTGAAATCGGCATGCTTGCAGCCAGTCGGCGACGTAAGAAAAAAGATCCTTTTGTTGCAAGCTCCAGTGTTTGGGTTCGAGCACCTCAAAGTGGTATTTTTCGAATGATTGTTCCCATGGGGGCGAGTGTTAATAAAGGTGATTTGCTGGGAATGGTGGCGGCACCTTATGGCAAAGAACAATCAGAAACCGAAGTGTTTGCTTCAAGTTCAGGCATAGTGATCGGCAGAACCAATATTCCTTTAGTGAATGAAGGTGAAGCGCTATTTCATATTGCACGTTTCAACAAACCTGACGAGGTGGCAGATAGTGTGTTGGCGTTTCACTCAGATTTGGATCCGGCAACTGATACTGCAGTACCCGAAGAAATGCCGATCATTTAAGTTTCTGAGTCCCTTAAAAGAAAAAACCCCTCATGGGAATGAACCATGAGGGGGTAAAGGGAAACATAAAACTTGAATCCATGTCGTGTGACAACGTCCCACCAAATCTTATGTAACAGCTAGCTTAAGCTAAGCTTTAGCTGCTAGTTACCCCTCGTTTTAGGGGGGGGCTCAATCCGGGATACTGAGAATAATCCGGCATCCGCCAGACGCAGGTTGTTCGATATTCAAGCTTCCGCCGAGTTGTTTAGCTCGCGTTTTCATATTGCTGATGCCATGGCCTGGTGATTTGAGACTATCCGGGGTGAACTGACCGTTATCCTGAATCAAAATTTGAAAGCCATGCGGTGATTGCTTGGCGCTGAATTCGATGGAGCTTGCCTTGGCATGCTTTAAAATATTGGTAAATGCTTCTTGCAGGATACGTAGCAAATGTAGGCCAGTTTGAGGCTTGATATTGAGCTGCTCAGCTTTGTCATCCACATGCCAGTCCAATTCAATATCAAGTTGTTCCAGTTTTCTGCTGGTTCGATATTTAAAGTCAGCCAGTAACGACGATAAAACACTGTTTTGCATACTTAAAGAATGAATGATCAAGCGTAAATCGTTAAGGCATTCGGTTAAAACAGTATATATATTCTGCTTGATTTGTGAGTCTTGCTCTCGCTCTAATAAGGCGAGAGAGGCCACCAACTGGCCCCCAATACCATCATGCATATCACGCATGATGCGCTCTCTTTCTTCGAGTATAGCCTTACTACGTTCAAGGTCGATGGTTTCCTGGCGTTGTTGTGCCAAGGCGGTATTTTTTTCAGATAACTGGCTAACGGTATAGTTTAAAGATGCAGTTGCAGCACTGACTTTTTCTTGTAGATCCGCATCGTTTTGCTGTAATGAGTCGATCATTTTATTAAACGTGCGTTGAAATTTGAGTAGCTCGCCTGAGCCATTTTCATGCGAACGAACAGAAAAATCTCTTTGCTCTAAACGGTGAGCAGAAGAAATGAGGGAACTGATTGCATTAGTTAATTTACGGCTAAACAGGTAAACGAATAAACAACCCAGTAGTAGGGCAATAAAAGCAATCCCCAGCACTTTTGTGTAGGCCTGAAAGCGTTGTGCTTCTGCTGAATTGTTGTTGAGGCCGATTTCAATAATACCTAAATCGTCAGCGGTGTTAATTGGCGGCGTCGCTCTAAAGTCATCCAGGTTTGGTGCTTGCGTACGCACCGGGAAATTAAACTCACGTAAATCTCCTTTTTGTCTAAATGCTTTTTCATGAATCAGTAATTGACCGGTTGAGTCAATGAAGCGTATGTAGGCTAAGTCATGGGTTTTAATCATTAAATCGGCGACGTTTTTTAATGCATCCACATCGCCTGTGTAGAGGGGAAACTCAGACATGATAGATGCTTGATTGGCAATACTTTCACCTCGCTTAACCACCTCTGATTCAATGTTATCGAGCACTTCAAACAAAATAAATAAGGTAATGACTGCAATCGTTAGCAGTAACGGCATAACAGTGATGAGTAGTAACTGAGTTTTGAGTTTCGTCGCGAACATCAGTTTTTATTACCTTCAGGTAAAATTTCTGGAATTGTAATTTTTAATGCGCGTGCGATATTTTTATTAAACTCGATTTCAAAGTTGGGGTAAACAATACCGTGTTCAGGAAGCTTTCCTTGCTGCTCCCACTGCATGATTAATTGCACTGTTTTGTCTGTCGTCTGAGGCAAGGTAGCGTAAACCGATGCTAATGCACCTGCTTTGAGAAAACGTTTGGAATAACCAATAACAGGGACATTGAATTTATAACTTTGATACAGCATCCATTTTGCGTTTTCGCCCGACCAGATGTGCTCGTCTCTTACAGCCAACAATGCACCCGCATTAAATAAGGCTTTATCAATGACTTTGGCTGGTTGACTGTTTTCATCCACTAACAGCACCTCAAATGGTATGCCGGACTGGTTATTGAGCTTACTGATTTCATCCCGCAAAAGTTGGTTTTCTTCTGATATGGCCACGATCACTTTGTCACGATAACGTCCTGCGACAATGGTGCTGGCTAGATCAAATAGTCGCTGTACCGGTTGATCAATTACCACTGCAGCCCACTCAGAATCAGTGTGGGGAGGAATTTGTGTCCTATCAATGAAGCTATATAAATGCGAGTTTCGCTCGAATGAAGAATGTATGTTGAGGGCGGCTTGTTCACCTAACGGCACAATTAAATCTTTAGGGTGAAGCACTTTTTTATGCAAAGACTGAGTTGAGCTGATGTGAATTGGTTTACTAAAACCCTGCGTTTTGAGCTCAGCCTGAACAGCTTTAGCAGCTTGCTGATAGAGTTCATTGTTGTCAGACAAGACGATATACACTGAGCCAGTGTCTGCCTGGCTCAGTGTGGCAACTAGCAGCAAAAAGAGTGCTAGAAAATGTCTCACTTAATTAGAAGTTAAGGTAAGTGACACTGAGGTAATAGCGGGGCTCAAAGGCGAGAAGATAGTTATCCTCATCATCCTGAATGAACTCGCTGTATTTTTCGTTCCCAATATTTTGCCCTCCTAGCTTAAATATCAGTTCATTTTTACCTGTTAACGGCACGCGTTTAATCACCGAGGCATCTAGCCTGGTGTATGAGTCTACTTTGTCACCCCGATCAAACCACTCCATGGTGCCCACGTGATAGAGGCCGAGATTAAATTGCCAAGTATCAACTGCCTTAGCGACAAGAAAGCCGTAACTTTTTCTGGGTGCCGCACTATGTAATGATTCCACATCCGTTGCCGGTTTGGGTGGCGCTTCATTGATTTCCTTGATGTAGGTTCCTGTTTCATGGCCGCGGTTGAAGTGAAAGCGAATAAAGCTATTTTCTTCTGGACGGAACATAATAGAGCCTTCAAACCCATACATTTGTGATTGGGTGACATTGCCCAAGCGTGTTAGGTCGCCACTTAAATCGGTCACACCAGGATCTTCATCATTATAGAAATCGATTACATTGTCGTACTCTTCTTTGTAGGCTCGTAATTCCCAGCTCAGTGGAAAATTCTGCATTTTTCCTACATAACCAATATCAAAAGCTTTCACCCGTTCAGCTTCAATCCCTGCGTCACCTTTAAATACAGCATCTAGGGGAAAGCCTGTTTCTGAGTAGATAGTTAAATCAAGGTTTTCTTCCAACAGGGAGGGAATACGATAGGCTTTTGAGTATCCGACTCGAAGTGATTGTGTCTCTTTGATATGCCAGGTCAGACTGAATCGTGGTGAAAAATGGGGCTCATCAGTTCGGTTCACTTCATAAAAGCCACCCGCATTGGCAGTGAATTTATTACCCAAAGGGATTTGAACATTACTAAATGCACGGAAACTGGTATTGGAAACGGTGCCTTTGTCAGGAAAAAAAGCTTCACTTTCCATCGAGTCATAGCGTCCACCAAAACCGACCACATACTGAAGTCCGCTATCTAAAATTTCGTTGTATTGTAATTCCAGATCACTACGGTGACTTTTGTAAGTTCGCTCACCAGCTTCAACCGTTTGGTTTGGATCACCAAGAAATCCGGGCACAGAAGCTGGATTAGGTAACTCAAGCAGTTGCCAAAGAGGATAAGATTCAACCATATCATCTTCATCACGAAAGTTATGGTAGAAGTTGAGTTTTACTTCTTGGCTATCGCTGATGATGTGATCCCAGCGTACATGTGCTGAGATCGCATTCGTGTCACGTTTCCGATCATAAAAGCTTGTTGGATTACCGGGATCTATGGGGGGCATGCCTGCGTCACCGCTGGTGGCGCTGAAATGACTGAAAAAACTGTTACGCGCATCATGACTGTAGCGCCCTGTGAGCGAGACATCGTGTAGGTCACGACTGTCGAGGTAATTATCGAAACCATCGTTATCACGGGTCGCAGCACTAAAGCGATAGTTCAGATCTTTGTATTCACCACTGTGTCTCAATAACAACCGACGCTCTCCTTCATTGCCATATCGCGCACCGACATGCCATTTATCATCTAATTCGGGTGCTTTCGTGATGACATTGATAGCGCCAGCAAAAGAATTGGCACCATATGCTGAGGCGGCAGGGCCACGAACAACCTCGATCCGATCAATATCTTCAATTTGAATACCTAGCGTATTCCAGTCGATCGCAGATAACGCTGAGGTGTAGGTAGAGCGGCCATCGATTAATAGTTGCATTCGATTCGGGTATTCCCAGCCATCACCATGATTAATCACGGCGAAGGTGTTGCCGTCGGCATGGGCAACCTGAAAACCGGGGACTAAACGAAAAATATCAGCAATTTCGATAAAACCGCTGGCTTGAATCATCGCGCTATCAATAACCGTTACTGCTGAAGGGGAAGATAACACTGACTGATTAAGACGACTGGCACTGGTAATAACGGGTAAATCACTGAAAAAGTCATCGGCCAAATCTTCTTCAGCAATCAGGTTAGTAGATAAGAGACTTGATGACACAAGAAGGGTAAGGGGGACGGTGTTTATTTTCATGCTCGACCTTTAGATAATGCCGAGTAGCGTCGCTTCGCTGACTGCTTGCATTTTATTCTTCACTGAGAGTTTCTTGTAAACGTTGGAGACGTATTCCCTTACAGTGTAATAAGAAAGATCAAGCATCTTAGCTATCTCTTTAGAGGTATATCCTTTGCTGACCAGCAGCAATACCTCTTTCTCGCGCGGACTTAACACATCTGGCGAGTTTTTCTGTTCCGGTTTAGCTGGCTCTGCGATGGAGAGTTCATTCAATAGATATCGGGCGATGCTGGGGCTGATCGGTGCGCCCCCATCAACCATCTGGCTGATTGCTTCGTTGATATCCATGAAATCATCATCTTTGAGTAAGTAACCGGATGCACCTGCTTTGAGCGCTTCAATCACATGATAACCATCACCAAAAACGGTAATCACAATGGCTAGCTGAGTTTTTATGGCAGGTAAGTTGATAAGCTTAATGAGATCAACACCACTGCCGTCAGGAAGATCCAGATCGGTCAGTAAAATATCAGGGGGCGTATTGCGTATAAAGGCTAAGCCTTCAGTATAAGTACCTACGGAGCCAACCAGTTCGAACAGACCACCATTTATAACGGCATCCTCCAAGCGTTTGCGCGTGGCTTCGGAGTCTTCAACAATTAAAATGGTCTTCATATCGGCTTGCTACACAGTCCCTGTCAGATATTGAAAATGTTTGTAACCGCTGTCCTGATAGACGGCTTACCACAGCATCTCAACGCTCTTTGTAGTAGAGATAGCCTGATTTTGTCAGACAATCCTAGCTTATCAGCACAGAAGAATAGCATTATCCCCTATGTGAGGGGGTAGATGACCACGAAAAAAGGTAATCTGATGAACACATTTTGGGTGAAGATTTGGTGACAAAAGCGTGAGCAATGCATCACTTGTCACGGTAATGTAGAGTTACTTTTGTAATAGTTGTAATTATTCTTTGCATTTTCAGACTAAAGTAGTGAAAATCGCGGTTTTTTAATCATCTTAACGGACATCAGCCCATGCAAAATCACCTTTCCTCTTCGTTGGAAAATGAGCTGGATTTGAGCACAGAATGGAGCGCCGAACATAGTGCTCGACTGTATGGCGTGCGTGACTGGGGCAGTGATTACTTTGATGTGTCGGCAGAGGGTAATGCGGTCGTCTCATTGCAGTTTGGCGAAAAAACCATTCAAGTTCCCATTATTGATATCGTCAATGGAATGAAAGAGCGGGGCTTGGATATGCCCGCTGTACTTCGCATTGAAAACTTGTTGGACCAGCGTATTACCCAGCTTAATGAGGCTTTCGCGAAAGCAATTAATGAAGCGGGTTATAACAATCACTACCGCGGTGTGTTTCCGATTAAGGTGAACCAGCAGTGCCATGTTATCGAAGAAATTGCTGATTATGGCAGTCGCTATCATCATGGGCTGGAAGCGGGAAGTAAAGCAGAGCTCATCATTGCTTTGACCCAATTAAAAGACCCAGAAAGTCTGATTATTTGTAATGGTTATAAAGATGAGGAGTTCATCGAGTTAGGTTTATATGCACGTCAAATGGGCATTAATTGCTTTTTTGTGCTCGAAACCGCGATGGAACTCGATATTATTCTAGAACGCAGCCGCGCGCTGGGTATCGATCCGCTAATTGGCGTACGCATCCGCTTGGCTTCAATGGTTGAAGGTCACTGGAATGAAGACAGCGGTGACCGGTCTATCTTTGGCTTGTCCACTAATGCCTTGTTAGGGGTTATTGAAAAACTGAAACAGGCTGATATGTTGCACTGTCTGCAATTGCTGCACAGTCACCTGGGTTCGCAGATCCCGAACATCCGTAATATACGTAGCGGAGTAATGGAAGCCTGTCGCTTTTATGCTGGCCTGATTGAAGAAGGAGCCCCGATGGGCTACATCGACATAGGTGGCGGTCTAGCGGTAGATTATGAAGGCGCACGCAGTAACAGTACTCACAGTATGAATTATGGCCTGGATGAATACTGCTACAGCATTGTGGAAACATTACAAGAAAGCTTAGAACCGTTGGGAATTGCTCATCCTGTGATCATTTCCGAATCAGGACGTGCTTTAGTGGCGTACTCCTCAATGCTGTTGTTCAATATTTTGGAAACGCGCGAGCATAAGCCCGGACCATTGCCGGACTCTGCACCGGATGGCAGTCATGATCTGATTGTGAATCTGTTCAGCGTATTAGATTACGTCAATGTCGATAACCTGCAAGAGTGTTACAACGACGCATTGTATTACCGCGATGAAATACGTGAGCTTTTCCACCATGGTCAGGCGAGCCTCAGAGAACGCGCTTTGGCGGAGAATGTCACACTGGCAGTATTGGAAAAAATTTCTAATCTGTTGCCGCAGGTAAGACGCGTATCTCAGGAACTGGAAGCATTGCCGGAACTGATGTCAGATATTTACTATGGCAACTTCAGTTTGTTTCAGTCTCTGCCTGATATTTGGGCGATTGATCAGTTATTCCCCATCATGCCCATCCATCGCTTAAATGAAGCGCCTGTGCGTGATGGTGTGCTGGCGGATATGACCTGTGATTGTGATGGCAAGATTGATAATTTTATTTCGCCAAGCGGTGTTACAAAGACACTGCCATTACATCCTCTGAAAGAGGGTGAAGAGTATTACATTAGTGTGTTTCTGGTGGGTGCCTATCAGGAAACCTTAGGTGATTTGCATAATCTGTTTGGCGATACCAATGTCGTCAGTGTGCATGTAAACGAAGATGGCAGTTTTGATTTCCGCCGCGAGTTTCATGGTGACAGCATTGCCGATGTACTCAGTTACGTGGAATATGATCCGAAACTTATCCAAGAACAGTTCCGTCGTATTGCCGAGCAAGCAGTTCGTGATGGCAAAATTTCAGTACCAATGCGTCAACAAATGCTGCGTGCATTCCGCGAGAGCATGAATGGTTACACCTTCTTCGAACGTTAAATAAAAGCCGAGTTATAGGAATTTAGCTATGTCAAAAGTCGTGATTATTGGGGCCGGCGGTGTCGGCGGTGTGGTCACTCACAAGTGTGCACAACTGCCAGAAGTCTTTTCTGAAATCGTGCTGGCCAGTCGAACCGAGAAAAAATGCAAAGCCATTGCTGCGCAATTGGAACGACCCATAAAAACCGCGCAAGTCGATGCTGATAACGTGGCTGAGCTAACCACATTGCTGGAGCAGGAAAAGCCGGATTTGGTGATTAATGTCGCCCTGCCATATCAAGATCTGACGATTATGGATGCCTGTCTGGCAGCCGGTGTTGACTACCTTGATACAGCAAACTATGAACCATTGGATACCGCTAAATTCGAATACAAATGGCAATGGGCGTATCAGGATAAATTCAAACAAGCGGGTCTGACGGCGTTATTAGGTAGCGGTTTTGACCCTGGCGCAACCAATGTGTTTACCGCTTATATTGCCAAGCACTATTTCGATGAAATCCATGAATTGGATATTATCGACGTCAATGGAGGTGATCATGGTTATCCGTTTGCGACCAATTTCAATCCGGAAATTAATATTCGTGAAGTCACAGCGGAATGCCGTCATTGGGAAAATGACAACTTTGTCACGACACCAGCGATGTCGAAAAAAGCCAGCTTTACTTGTCCTGAACAGGTGGGTACCTACAGTATTTATCGTATGTACCATGAAGAGTTGGAGTCATTGACTAAGCATTTTCCAACGTTAAAACGTGCCCAGTTCTGGATGAGTTTTGGTGAAAGCTACTTGAAGCATTTGGAAGTACTAGGCAATGTCGGTATGACCGGAATTGAACCCATTGAATTTCAGGGTCAGCAAATTGTGCCGATTCAATTTTTGAAAGCCTTATTGCCCGATCCTTCGACGCTGGGGCCACGTACCAAAGGCAAGACCTGTATCGGGGTTGTGGTGAAAGGAATTAAAGAAGGTAAGGAAAAAATCGTTTACCTCTACAACATTAAAGATCACCAGGACTGCTACCAAGAAGTACAGTCGCAAGCGATTTCTTACACCACCGGTGTGCCGGCGATGATTGGTGCCAAAATGATGCTGGAAGGCAAGTGGAAACAACCCGGGGTTTGGAATATTGAACAGTTTGATCCGGATCCGTTTATGGAAGATATGAATAAATACGGTCTGCCATGGAAAGTGGTGGAACTGGATAGCTTTGATCTGGACGGTTAAGTTCGATGCAATTTACTGATTTTGGCAAGTTGGATTTATCCCGATTGCCATCACCTTGTTTTGTGGTCGATGAAGTCGCTGTAGAGCGTAACTTACGTATTCTCAGCGACGTGGCAGAGGCGAGTGGTGCCAAAATTCTGGGTGCGTTGAAAGCGTTTTCAATGTGGTCATTTGGCAACATGACGCATCAATACCTCAGTGGAACTTGTGCCAGTGGTTTGCATGAAGCCAAACTCGGGCATGAAGAGTATGGCGGTGAAGTGCATGTATTTGCCGCCGCATTCAGTCAGGCTGATATTGATGAGTTACTGACCTTTGCACATCACATCGTTTTTAACTCCTGTGGTCAATGGTTACGTTTTCGTGAGCAATGTCTGGCTGCTAAAAAACAGCGTCCAGAATTACAGTTTGGGCTCCGAATCAATCCGGAACACTCCGAAGGCACTGTACCGATTTATGATCCCTGTGCGCCGGGATCACGATTAGGCATTACTTTATCGCAGTTAGATGAAAGCGTACTTGATGGCATTACTGGACTGCATTTCCATACTTTGTGTGAGCAGGGCTTTGAACCACTTTCCAGAACTGTAGCGGCTGTTGAGAAAAACTTCGGTCATTTGCTTAGTCAGATGGATTGGGTCAATTTTGGTGGTGGTCACCATATTACGGCTGATGGTTACAACATCAACGGGCTGGTGGAAATGGTGCAGGTTTTCAGACAGCGCCATAACGTTGAGGTATATATGGAACCCGGCGAAGCAATGGCCATTGGTACCGGTGTTTTAAGTTGTGAAGTGTTGGATATCACATGGAATCAGATCAATCAGGCCATTCTGGACACCTCGGCAACCTGTCATATGCCTGACACCTTAGAAATGCCGTATCGGCCAGATATCACTGGTGCAGCAGAAGCTGAAAAGCTATCTCATACCTATCGTCTGGGCGGTTTAACCTGTCTGGCTGGTGATGTGATTGGTGATTACAGCTTTGCTAAACCACTCGAAATCGGCCAGCGGCTGGTTTTCGAAGATATGGGCCATTACACCATGGTCAAAACAACCACGTTTAATGGCACGAAATTACCTGCGATTGCAATTTGGAATTCGGAAACTGACGCGCTGTGCGTGGTCAAAGAGTTCGGCTATGCTGACTTTAAACACAGACTGTCATGAGTAATGCAATGAATACTGACTATCCTATCTTTCTTGGTTCTGAAATTGATCAGCCCGATCCCGATAACGCGATGTTTCACGTCTTGCCGGTGCCGTTTGAAAAAACGGTGTCTTATGGCGGTGGAACGGGGAAAGGGCCGTCAGCTATTTTGGATGCCTCATGGCAACTGGAAGAGTGGGATGGTAAGAGCAAGCCCTGTGATGCCGGCATCTATACGTGTGAGCCAGTTGATTGCAGTGTTGATGCTGCCACCGTGATTGATAACATCGCCACAGCAACCGCAAAAATTGTTCGTCATGGTGCCATGCCAGTTGTTTTAGGTGGTGAGCATACGGTGACGTATGGCGTACTTAAAGGACTGATCGAAGCGGGGCTGGATGACTTTGGTATTGTGCAAATTGATGCTCACGCCGATTTAAGACAAGCCTATGAAGGCGATTTACTCAGCCACGCCTCTGTGATGAAGCGTGCAGTTGATATGGGGATTCCCCTCTATCAGCTGGGGATTCGTGCGTTTTGTGAAGAAGAAATGGCCTTTCGAAAAGAGTTTGGTGTGCTCTATGAAGATGCCGATGATTTAGTACCGAACAATAAGCAAACAATTCAACTGCCGGATGATTTTCCGCAAAAGGTGTTTTTCACGTTGGATATTGATGGCATGGATCCATCTGTTTTCCCTTCAACCGGTACCCCTGTGCCAGGTGGCTTAGGGTGGTACCAAACACTCAATTTATTCGAATCTGTCGCAAATCAACGTGAGATCATTGGTTTCGATATTATGGAATTTGCCCCCATTGAAGGCTTCCATGCCTATGATTTCGCGGCTTCCATGCTGACCTATAAACTAATGGGTATTGTGCAACGCCAACGAAGCTGATTCAGAATCAGACTTGACCTGCAACAGTCGTGTTGCAATTGATTGATTAAAAGAACAAATTTTTACTTTCCTTAGTGAGATTTAACGGCTAAAATCCGCCGTTTTTTCTTTCTGGAATTTTTCACCATGAACCAAGCTACTGAAAAGCTGTTGCAAGATTACTATGATGCCTTCAATCGTCAGGATATGACCGCATTTTTGAACATGCTAACTGACGATGTCATTCATGATGTGAACCAAACAGGTCGCGAAGTGGGGAAAGAAGCTTTCTCCCAGTTCATGGATCGCATGAATGCTCACTACAAAGAGCAAATTGTCGATATTTCAATTACCACCAATGATGCGGGTGACCGTGCAGCTGTCGAATTCACTGTGTTAGGTGAATATCTGTCTACCGATGAAGGTTTGCCAGAAGCAGCGGGCCAGACTTACCGTTTGCCAGCCGGTGCTTTCTTTGTGATTCGTGATGGTAAAGTGGCTCGCATTACCAACTACTACAATCTGGAAGATTGGATCGCCCAAGTAACGGGCTAACCGGGAGTTGTCATGCTGAGACTGGAAAGACTTTCCGGCGACAAATTGAACCATTTTATTCCGGAGCTGGCTCAGCTCCGGATTCAAGTATTTCGTGATTGGCCTTATCTTTACGATGGCGATCTCGCATACGAAGAGAAATATCTGCAAACCTATATCGAAGCGCCGGACAGTGTCATTGTGTTGGCCTTTGACGGTGATAAAGTGGTTGGCGCTTCAACCGGTATTCCGCTTAAACATGAAACGGACGAAGTTAAAGCACCGTTTATTGCAGCTGGTTACGACGTGAGTAAGATTTTCTATTGCGGCGAGTCAGTATTGTTATCTGAGTATCGTGGGCAAGGGGCCGGGGTTGCTTTTTTTGACCACCGTGAAGCCCATGCCGAAGCGATTGGTGAGTTTAACTACAGCTGCTTTTGTGGTGTACAACGCCCGGCCGAACATCCTCGTCGTCCATCTGACTATGTACCGCTAGATGATTTCTGGCGTAAGCGTGGTTATGAAAAATACCCAGAACTCAACACCACATTCAGCTGGAAAGAGTTGGATGAACACGATGAGTCGCCTAAGCCGATGACATTTTGGATGAAAAGAATTAAATGAGTAAAGTAACGGCCGCCGTGGCGCAATATGATGTGGGTTTTTTTAGCCACTGGTCTGAATTTGAAACCAAGTTGACACAATGGGTGCAACAGGCTGCATCACACGGTGCCAAACTGTTGGTATTCCCCGAGTATGGCAGTATGGAACTGGCTTCGCTGTTCGGTAAAGACGTGTATAGCTGTCTCAGCAAACAACTGCATGAGATGCAGACTATTTATGCAGATTACGAGGCTTTATATACGCAACTGGCTAAACAGTTTGATGTGATGATTCTGGCTAGTACCTTCCCGGTGATTCAGGTTGACGGCAGCTTTCGTAACCGCGCCAATCTCTTCGGTGTTGATGGCCTGATTGGCTATCAAGATAAACTGATCATGACGCGTTTTGAAAACGAGCAGTGGCTGATTCAGCCTGGCACAGAAATTAAAGTCATTGATACCGATATTGGTCGTATTGCAATAAACATCTGTTACGACGTTGAATTCCCTTTGATTGCCTATCAGCAGGTTAAAGCGGGGGCTGATGTGATTTTGGCGCCCAGTTGTACCGATACTAATGCAGGGTTCCACCGTGTGCGTATTGGCTGTCAGGCCAGAGCATTGGAAAACCAGTGTTTTGTGTTGCAATCACCCACATTCGGTAACGCCGAGTGGTCAGAAGCGGTAGATGTGAATACAGGCCGAGCCAGTATCTATACCCCTGTCGATTACGGTTTTCCTGATAACGGCATTCTGACTCAAGGGTGTCATGATACTGCGCAGTGGGTTTATGCCGAGTTAGATCTAACCGAGATAGCTAAGGTCAGACAAGAAGGGCAGGTGTTTAATTATCGTGATTGGCCCTTGCAAAACACGCTACAGGCCCCAACTACTAATTAAGAGTCGAAAACGCCTTTTCAAAAGGCGTTTTTTTTGCCTGCTGAAAAAGCCATGCAAGATGTATGGATGAAGCAGTCGCCTGCAACCGTTAAAATACACCTATTTCCCAGAATTCCAGTGAGCTCACTGAACCAGACAGGAGTGATGAATGTTAGATAAAACGCAAGTCGAGCAAGTGGTCAATGATTTTCTAGATCCCTCAACCGACATGAAATTAGGCGAGACCAAACCGGCCATTAAATCAGAACAGGATGGCGATAAACACATCGTTAAGATCGTTTTGGGCTATCCAGTTAAAGGTTATGTAGAGCAACTACAAACTGAATTGGCAGCCGCTTTGACCAAAGCCGGTGCTGAGAATGTTGCCGTAACGATAGAAACGAAAGTAACGAAACATAAAGTCCAGCAAGGTGTGCCGGCGTTAGAGAATGTTAAAAACATCATCGCTGTAGCGTCAGGCAAGGGCGGTGTGGGTAAATCGACAACGTCTGTTAATCTTGCTTTGGCTTTAGCTGCAGAAGGTGCTCGAGTTGGTATTCTGGATGCCGATATCTATGGCCCCAGCCAGCCTAGAATGTTGGGCACGACTAAACGGCCAGAATCGGAAGACGGTAAAAGCATCGAGCCTATCGAAAGCTATGGTGTACAAAGCATGTCTATCGGTTTCCTGATTGATGAAGAAGAACCGATGATCTGGCGTGGCCCGATGGTGACGCAGGCGTTGCAGCAAATGCTGGGCGACACAAACTGGAAAGAGCTGGATTATCTGGTGATCGACTTACCGCCTGGTACAGGTGATATTCAATTGACCTTGTCACAAAAAGTCCCTGTTAGTGGCGCGGTGATTGTCACTACACCACAAGATATCTCGCTACTGGATGCCCGCAAAGCGTTCAAGATGTTTGAAAAAGTGAATGTGCCGGTTCTGGGTGTTATCGAAAATATGAGTACCCATATCTGCAGTCAATGTGGCCATGAAGAGCACATTTTTGGCTCTGGTGGTGGCGCGCGTATGGCAGAGCAATATGACCTCAATATGCTGGGCAGTTTGCCGTTGGATATTAAAATTCGTGAAGATGCCGACAGCGGTCAGCCAAGCGTTGTAACGAACCCGGATGGTGATATTGCAATGGCTTATCGTCAGATCGCACGTCGCGTTTCTGCTCGACTGGCAATGCAAGGTAAAGATTACTCCGGCGCCTTCCCAAATATTGTGATTAAAAACGACTAAGAAACGGACTACCTGATTCACCGATTTTGAGATGGCGGTGAATCAGGTATGATTAATCTTTTGTATCAGGGCAAAGCGGCACATTTATGATCAAATCGGACAAGTGGATTCGCCGGATGGCGGAGCAGGGCATGATTTCCCCGTTTGAGTCGGGGCAAGTACGTTATCAGGACGACAACCGTATCATTTCCTATGGCACATCAAGCTATGGCTATGACGTTCGCTGTTCTAACGAGTTTAAGATATTTACCAATATCAATTCAGCCATCGTTGACCCGAAAAACTTTGATGAAAATAGCTTTGTTGATGTGCAGTCCGACGTCTGCATCATTCCCCCTAATTCCTTTGCTCTGGCACGTACAGTGGAAACCTTTCGGATTCCCCGCAATGTATTGACTGTCTGTCTTGGTAAGTCGACCTATGCCCGTTGTGGCATCATCGTCAATGTCACGCCATTAGAACCCGAGTGGGAAGGCCAAGTGACGCTTGAGTTTTCGAATACGACACCCTTACCAGCCAAAATTTATGCCAATGAAGGCGTGGCGCAGATGTTGTTTTTTGAGTCTGATGAAGTCTGTGAAACGTCCTATGCCGACCGGGGTGGTAAATACCAGGGACAGGCTGGCGTTACCTTGCCAAGATCCTGACTTTTATTATGTCTGTGTCTATCAGCTTACAACGCTTTGCCAAGCTGATTATTATCAGCAGTTTGTTGGTGGCTTGCAGCAGTGAACGACCTGCCTTGCAGGAATGGAAGCACAGCCAACTTGGTAGCTATGCAGCGGCTTTTTCACCGGATCGTCGTTATGTGCTGGTTGGCGACACGGATCAACCTGCAAAGCTCTGGGATATCGAGGCCAACAAAATTAAATTTGCTTGGCAAAATAAACCCGATGAAGCAGGAACGACCACAGACGTTGCTTTCTCGCATGATGGCAAAGTGGCTGCTACTTCAGAGTCGAACACCATCGTGCTGTGGAATATGGCCGACGGTGAGCCAATGGTGCGACTTGGCTTCCCGGTGACAATCAAGGATATCGCTCTCTCCCCTCAAGGTGATTATGTCTTACTGGCCTTACAAGATCGCACCGCTGTTTATTTCGATGTGATTGCAAATCGTGTAATCCACGTATTTGAACATGATGGCAACGCCGTTAACTCGCCGATTAATCAACTTATCAATGCCGTAGCGATTTCCCCTGATGGTCAAACAGCATTGACGGGGGGGGACGACAATACGGCGCGTTTGTGGAACCTTGAAACAGGCGTACAATTACAACAGTGGCAGCATGGTAATGATGTTTCCCTGGTATCGTTTGATCCTGCAGGCGGCTTTGTAGTCACCGCTGCCGGAAATGATCAAACCTATATCTGGAATCTGACAAGTGCTGAACAAGTCGCTGTGCTCAATACATCGCCGATACCAAACGGCAATGCATGGTCTGACTTTCCCGTCTTCCAAACCACCACGACAGCGATTGGCTATTCAGCCGATAATCAATTTATTGTGACCGGTCACCCCAACCGCCAAATCTGTACCTGGCAAGCAAAAGATGGTGCGTCCGTAGCGTGCTGGCAAGCTCCACGTCGTGAGGCATTGAAACCGGGAGTGGTTTTACAAGCAGTGACCTTTAGCCCTGATGGTAAAGCGATATACAGCGAATCAGGTAATGGTTTAGCTCAAAAATGGCAGTTTCAGCATGACTGATCCATTACTCAAGCTAGTATTTTTCGTACCTGAGTCACATAAAGAAACCGTAAAAAACGCTATCTTCGCTGCTGGTGCAGGCAAGTATGACGGCTATGATTGTTGTAGTTGGGAAACACAGGGCACAGGCCAGTTCCGACCCTTACAAGGTAGCCAGCCTTTTCTCGGTCAGCAAGGTAGTATCGAACGTGTAGATGAGTTTCGCGTTGAAACCGTGTGCCCAGAGTCAAAAATCAAAGTCATACTTGAATCATTACTTCTGGCCCACCCTTACGAAACCCCAGCCTATGAAGTCTGGTCTGTTAAGACATTAGACGATTTCTGAAAAAGAGCCTTTCCCCATGGATACATCAGCAACAGAACAATCACCTAAAGTGACCTTACTCGCCGATTATGAACAACCTGCCTACCTGGTTGATGAGGCGTTACTGCAATTTGATCTGGATAGTGCGAAAACCCGCGTTGTCAGCACATTGACCATGCGTAAAAATCCTCAGGGTCCTGAGGCAGATTGCATCCTCGATGGCGAAGCGTTGACTTTAGTGTCACTCAAACTCGATGGCAAAAAGCTAGAAGGTAATCAATTCCAACGAACGACATCACAGCTATTGATTCCAAACCTGCCCGATAAGTTTGAGCTAGAAATCATTACCGAAATTGAACCCGATCAGAATACGGCATTAGAAGGGCTGTATTATTCCGGCAGTATTTTGTGTACGCAGTGTGAAGCGGAAGGGTTTCGCCGTATCACCTATTACCCGGATCGGCCTGATGTGATGTCGGTGTTTACCGTCACCATCGTGGCAGACCGTGAAAAGTGGCCGGTGATGCTCTCTAACGGCAATATGGAAGACCAAGGCGTATTCGATGATGGACGACATTGGGTACGCTGGCATGATCCCCATCCAAAGCCTAGCTATCTGTTTGCCTTGGTGGCGGGTGACCTTCATGTACAACAAGATAGCTTTACGACACAAAGTGGTCGTGAGGTTGCGTTACGTATTTATGTTGACCCAGAAAACAAGCACAAATGTGACCACGCCTTGACCTCGCTAAAGCAGGCAATGAAGTGGGACGAAGACACCTATGGTCGTGAATACGATTTGGATGTATTCATGATTGTCGCAGTGAATGATTTCAACATGGGCGCAATGGAAAACAAAGGCCTGAATATATTCAATGCGGCCTGTGTGCTTGCAACGCCCGAAACAGCAACCGATGATGATTTTTATACGATACAAAGCATCGTGGCTCACGAGTACTTTCATAACTGGTCAGGTAACCGTGTTACCTGCCGTGACTGGTTCCAACTTAGCCTGAAAGAAGGCTTTACTGTGATGCGTGACCAAAGCTTCAGTGCCGATTTAAACTCGGCTGCAGTGCAACGCATTGATGATGTGAATGGGCTACGTAGCATGCAGTTTGCTGAAGATGCCGGCCCCATGGCGCATCCTGTCAGACCTGACTCATACATTGAAATTAGTAACTTTTACACCGTTACCATTTACGAAAAAGGGGCTGAAGTTGTTCGCATGATCAACACTTTGGTCGGCGACGAGGAGTTTCGAAAGGGGACAGACTTATACTTTGACCGGCACGATGGGCAGGCAGTCACTACGGATGATTTTGTCAAAGCGATTGAAGATGCCAATGCCGTTGATTTAAGCCAATTTAAACGCTGGTATGAGCAGGCAGGCACGCCTGAGCTTACCATTGACACGAATTATGATCCGATAGAACATCGTTTTACGCTAACAGTGACTCAGGCCTGCCCAGCAACGCCAGGACAAGCAACAAAACAACCTTTCCATATTCCATTGGCTGTGGGCTTACTGGATAAATCGGGTACTAGTTTAGATATGCAGCTTGAGGATGAGGCTGAGCCGCATCATGGTGACACCCGAATTTTGTCCGTAACAGAAGCTTCGCAAACGTTTGAATTTATTAATGTGAGTTCAGAGCCATTGGCATCAGTGCTTCGCGGTTTTTCAGCCCCTGTAAAACTGAAGTACGATCTGAGTAATCATCAATTAGCCTTTTTGATGGTAAACGATAAAGACAGTTTCAATCGCTGGGATGCCGGACAAAAGCTGATTATTAATATCTTGCTAGAGTTAGTAGCGGATATTCAGCAAAACAACCCACTGGTGCTGTCTTCGCTGTTAGTAAACCAGTTCGAACGTATTCTGACAGATAAAAAGTTGGATCCGGCACTGATCGCAAAAATGTTGACGTTACCGACGGAAAATTATCTCGCTGCTCAAATGACTACGCCAGATGTTGATGCCATACATCAAGCGCGTGAGTTTCTGAAACGCAATATAGCAGTGTCGCTCAAAGGGCTGTTCAATCAGACCTATGAGAAGCTGAGCGTAAAGAAAGCCTACGACTTCAATGCTGACGATATGGCGATGCGCAGTTTGAAAAATGTGTGTTTGTCTTATTTGGTGGCAAGTGGTGATCCCTTGCAGCTACAGCGATGCCTGCGCCAGATGAAACAGGCTGACAATATGACTGAACTACTGGCAGGCTTGCGCCTGATGGTAGATCAGAGCGGTCTGGAACGTGAAAATGCGCTGAGATCATTCTATGAACAGTGGAAACAAGACCGTCAAGTAGTGGATAAATGGCTGGCGGTGCAAGCAGCATCAACGTTACCGGATACCCTGATTAGGGTTAAAGGTTTGATGAAACATGAAGCCTTCAGTATTAAAAACCCAAACAATGTCCGCGCTTTGATAGGGATGTTTTGTCGTAATAACCCTGTTCATTTTCATGCGAAAGATGGTTCTGGTTACCGTTTTCTCGCCGAGCAGATCTTGGTTCTTGATAAACTCAACCCACAGGTGGCAGCACGTATGTTAGGTGCCTTGAATTCATGGCGACGTTATGACGAGCAACGTCAGCAATTAATGAAACAAGCCTTAGAAAGCATTGCTGAGCAGCAAGATCTTTCAGCGGATGTCTATGAAATCGTCACCAAATATTTAGCGGCAGAATAATGTACGAACTGCATTCGCAACTTGCCAAAGACACTATCCAGATTGGTCAATTTGAACTCTGCGATGTGTTACTGATGAATGATGATCGCTACCCTTGGGTGATTCTTGTCCCCAGAAGAGTCAACGTGCGTGAAATTCACCAATTATCTGAAGCAGAGCAACAGCAGCTGTTGCAAGAGTCGAGCTTTGTATCGCAAGCGATGACGCAACTATTTTCGGCTCATAAGATGAACGTGGCGGCGTTGGGAAATATCGTAGAGCAATTACACTTGCATCATGTTGCTCGCTTTACGTCTGATATTGCATGGCCGAAACCTGTTTGGGGCATCGGTGATGCAATGCCTTATTCAGATGTTGCAGCCAACGCGATGCTATCTCAGCTCAAGCGTGTGTTGGGTGATTATTTGATTTAGCTATGACTGAGTTACGATTTCGTCTTCACTTAAGTCGAAACGAGGCGCTTCGTTACTATCGAGGTGAAGCTACGACCGTTATTGTACGTGCTGAAACAGGGCAGACCGTGAGTTTCCCTGCCCACCATATTCGCCCCTTTGTCGATGCGATTGGGGTAAATGGTTTATTCAAAATCAGTTTTGATAACAACAATAAATTGATTGGGATAAAACGACTTCGGCACTAGTCTAGTTCTGGGGGGCCGGATAGCAATTCAGGTTGTGGCTTACCGATGTAATAACCCTGAGCATAATCAACCCCCAGTGTCTCTAACAACGCCAGGGTTTCAGCGTTTTCAACAAACTCGGCAATTGTCTGTTTACCCATACCTTTGGCAATAGTCACCAGTGCCTGAACAAACAGCCGATCATCTTCGTTCTCAGTGATATGAGTGATAAAACTGCCGTCTATTTTGACTAGACTGACGGGGAGTTCACGCAGATACCGAAATGAGGCAAAACCGGTACCGAAGTCATCAATCGAAAAGCGACAGCCCAATCTGATCAATTCTTGCATCAGTTCCCTAGCTTGTGGAATGTCGGCAACAGCCGCGGTTTCGGTTAGTTCGAATATTAACTTGTCCGCTTGTGCACCGTATTGTGTTATGAGGTGTTCTAATAAAGGTTGGAGTTCGGGATCGACTACCGCATGTCCCGACAGATTAAGCGACAGGCTGATATCTTGGTGTTGTAGATTTTGCTCAGCTATTTTGGCAACACCTTGTTCCAGCACATAATGATCGATCCGGTGTATCAGCCCAGTTTGTTCGGCCACCTGAATAAAAAGGCCAGGCAGATGAAGTTGGTCATTATCATCCCACATACGAAGTAAAGCCTCGTAGTGACTGACTGTACGGCTTTGGATATGCATGATGGGCTGGTAAAACAACTGAAAACGATTATGGTTTAAGGCATCTACTATTTTTTGTTTCCACTTCACACGCGCCTTCAACTCGGTTCGGGCCATGTCGTCAAACGTAAACAGATGCCAGGTGTTTTTGCCTTTGGATTTGGCCTGGTACATAGCCATATCTGCGTTGCTTACCAGCTCATCGACCGTTAGATTATTAAGCGGGAATTTAGTAATGCCGATGCTGCACGAAATCGTATATCGAGCTTGCTCATGTGAGAAGTCGATATTTTTCAAACTGTCGGTGATTTTTTCACATAGCGTAATTGCACCATGCAGATCGGTTTCTGGCAGAATGATGGCAAATTCGTCGCCACCAAGACGGGCAACGATATCTGTTGAGCGGCTAATTGCTAGTAGAGACTGAGCGACGCGTTGTAACAATTGGTCGCCGACGTTATGGCCACAGCTGTCGTTGATATCTTTGAATTGATCTAGATCCAGAAATAACAGCATACCTTCACGTTTATAGCGTTGAGCTTGGTTGAGAAGTTTTTTGAAGTCGCTATTGAATTTTCGGCGATTATAGAGCTCGGTTAAGGCATCGTGATTAGCCATCCATAACATCTGTTCTTCACTGCGTTTTTTATCAGTCACATCCAAGCCAACCGATAAAATAACAGCATCATCGTTAGCGACAGTCAGGCTGGAATGTAGCCAGGAGATAACTCTGACATCACCATTTTTGTGAATAAAATCGGTTTCAAGTTGACTGACAGCCAAATGCGAATGTGTTAACTCGTTTAAAGTGGCGTGAACATTGTCCCATTGCTGTGCGTTAAAAAACGGTTGAATCGCGGTGCCAACCACATCTTGCTCGCTACAACCGGTCATTTGTTCTGAAAATTGATTGAAGCTGATGATCTTGCACTGTTTATCGAGAGTGATGATCATCAACTGTGCTGTATCAATCAGGTTTTTAACGAAGTCGCGTTCATCCCGCAGTTCAACTGTCCTCAGGTTGAGCGAATCAGTCCTTTCTTTAATGGCCTGTTCCATTCCCTCAAGTTGGCTGGATAATGCGTAGGATGAGTCTTCCAAGAGATCCAGTTCATCAAGGCGTCTATGCTTTTGGTCGGGGTTGGGATTGATTAGTTTACGAGCAGAAGCGTATTGCTTTTGACCGAGCAGTGGCAGTGCGCGTGAGACTGATGATAAGCGCCTTAGTGGTGCTGACAGGAAGAAAAAAATACTACCGCCGATCAATATCACGCCGAGTAGGGATATAACGATACTGCGATAAGTAACATCGAGGATGGCTTCTTGCTGATGGTGAATGTCATCAATGATGAGCAGTAATACGTCATCCACATTGTCGATTTTGATAATTTGAAATTCGACTGGTAAACGTTTATCACGCACTAACAAACCATGTTCGTCAATACTGTCAAAATTATAATATTTTGCCAGTTGCTGTAAAAAATCGATGTTGTCACTGAAGGAGGTAAGCGCATTAATGTGCTTGCCCCAGAGCTGAGTATCTTTACGTCGCAATGCATGCTCGTCAGAGTCGTTGGAGATCACAGCCACATCAGCGCCGGTTTGGCTCTGAAAGGCTAGTAAGGTATTGCTTATGTTATAGCCAAGAATTAAAACATGACGTGTTGCAGCTTCTGACAGAATAGGTAGCAGGAGATATTGCTGGCAACCTTGGTAGCAATTGATATAACTATGAGCCTTTTCTGTTTTGATCGTTAAGGGGATAAGCGCTTTGATAGTATTTGGCAACGGCTGTCCCCAGCCACCTGATTTTTGAGTAGGAAAATCAATTATCCAGGCCTGAGTGACGTTCCAGTGAAGTTCAAGTTCACTTCGATGATTGGTTAAAGCCTGCTCTATGTTACTGAGCTTATTAGAATCTATATCGCCAGGTGAGAATGCCAGAATAAATTCAGCCAGGCGTTGCAGTTCTTCACTGCCCGTTTTGAGCTGGCCGAATAGTTGCTGTTGATATTGCTGTTGAATCTCCAGCCGGAACAGTTCGAACCGTTGCTGCATGTTCCAATGCACCATCAATGGGAAACTAGACAGAAAAATAAATACCAAACCACCAAAAAACAGACCTGCTTTCCACTTCAGGCTGAAAACGGGGTTGTTGATAGGTTTGTCCATAAAAACAGGCGCCAGGTTTTTTAAAAACGATAAGAAAGCGATATAGCCAACATGTTCCAGTGTTTCTCGCTTAACGCTATATTATTTTCTCTTGCTGGTAATGAAGAAGTGCCGTCGGTTATGTGATACTCGGCGCGCAGCATCAGGTTCGGTTTGATATCCCATCTGCCTCCGATAACCCAGGCCTTACTATAGTTGGTATGAGCAGGGAAAGGGGGTTGATCAATACCAAAAGACGACAAAAGCTGGCTGCTTTCCAGGCTCCGTTGGGCGGCTTCGTCAGCATCCCAGTCATCACGATCACGCTGCCACTCCTCGTAGCGGATAAAACCTTGCCAACGTGGTGTGAAGAGGTAATTTGCTTGGATGAAATAGCCAAATGGCCGACCGCTTTGTTCGCTAAAGTTATCGCTGATTTCTACAAACTCGACTTTTTCCAGTGCGGCTTCCGCGGTGAGTTGCCACTTTTTCCCATTGTATTGAATGGATAGAACGGTGTAATCGACCTCAATCTCACCCGAGTTGAGACCGGGCCCAGCTGGGAAGGGAATAGTATCTTGAGGACCAGCCTTAAAGTCGATAGTGACGTTGGCATGTGAGAGGGAATAAATCCAGCGACCACCATTGTATTCGTAACGTAGTTGACCGAAAAAACCTAGACGGTCATTCCCGACTTTGCCGTTCCAATCCTGTCCCATAAAGGCGTATTCGACATTTTTATTCGTTATCGGGTATCCCAGTCCTGCCTGCATCAACAGTGTGCCGCTATCCAGATACATATGGTGATAGGCGTGCAATCCATCTGATGAGATGAGTAATTCGCGAATTGTGTCGAAGTAGATTACCTGGGGCAGGAGAATACCTTCACGGGTGTGGGCGACATCACGCGTTTGGTTATATAGTCCGATAGGATTCTTGACGCGTCCAAGGTAGAGGCCGGTAGTGGAACGTGCCGTAGAAAGCAGGTCGATATCCACCAATGCATAATCGATATAAGGTGAGCCATTATCAAGCTCACCTGCACGTCTGGATAAAACCTGGCTTGCGAGCCGTATTTTGGGGGATAGTTGAAAACTGCCATTTAGACCCAGTTCGGTGAATTCGAAGCTGCCGTCTTCGCTGTCACCAAAGAAATTGTTATGCGAAGTATTGATATAAGCCTGGGAGGCAAAACCATGAATCTGTAGACGCTCTGACCAAGTGCTCTCATCAGCCTGTAGATGATTGCTACAGCAGAGAATAAAGATAAATAGAGCGTATCTCATAGTGTCGTCCTGAGTTGTTTGACAGAGTCGTCTATCGAATTATTTTCAAGATAGCCTATTGCTCCCTTGGTCTTAGCGACGCGGGATAGCATTTCTTGCTCTGAATCTAATACAGTCGGTTCGATTCCCGTACCTGAAAACACTTGTCTGTCCCAGATCTTTCGCAATTGATATGGGAACATGCCTAGTACGGATTTACAGAACTGAATATGTATAGGATCGTTATCTTTAAGAACAAAGACGCGTACAGGGGTACCATCGGGCCATTGAGTTAAGCGCATAGCAAACATAGCGCGAAGACTGGTGCGGGACAGTTGGCTTTGCTCTTGCTCTGGATGAGCAATGAGAGTTTGTGCTTGAACCGGAGAAGACACCAGCAGCAACAGAGTGATAACAACTCTGATGTATTTCCATGGCATTGGTTTGACGTCCTTTCATCACAACCCAGGTCGATTTTACGCAGAAAGCTGAAAAAAGAACAAGTTCTTGCAATCTGCTCCCGATCAATTACCGGTTTGGTTCGCGACAATTAATTTTGTATCAGACAGGATGTCATGCCAGCTTTGTTTTTCTTTTCCGAGCCATTGCCACAAAAAACCCAACCCCAAAAACAGCCATGAAAAAATAGCTACGGTGAAGCGCAAACCGGCTTGTTTCCATGTCACGCTCATGTTGTCTTGCCCCACCAGATAAATCTTCCATGCACGCATACCTAAAGTCTGACCGCCATGAGTCCAGAACCAGCCATAAAAAAACAGACTGACCAGGAGTAGATAAAAGAAAAATATGGGGTTACCGGAATGAATCGCTTCACCACCATTGAGTACAACAGGAATGACTGCCGCTATAAATAGCGTCGAGATCAGCAACAGTAAATCATAAAGCATCGCCATTAATTGTCGGAATGGGCCGGGGCGTGAATTCGTTTGTGTCATATTAAACCTGATATTGATGCATTTTATTTGGGCGTTAAACGCCACATAAAGTATCATTATCGCTTTAATTTATGTTGAATTGGGATCCGCATGCTGCAATTGACAGGCCGTCCGGCTTTTTCTGCTTTCCGTCTGGAGAAATTACTCAGCGCTATTCAGACTGAAGTTGCTTCTGTCTCTGCGATTAGAACTGAATATCGGTATTTTGTTGAAATCGAAGGCGAGTGCACTCTGCCAGCCGCCGAACACAACGTCATCACCACCTTACTGGAAGCGCAAGACCAAATCAGCGAAGCGGATTCGGATGAAGCATTTTTCTTGGTGACGCCTCGTCCGGGAACCATCTCTCCCTGGTCAAGTAAGGCAACGGATATTGCCATCAATAGTGGTGTGAAAGACGTTGAGCGTATTGAGCGTGGTGTGGCGTTTTTTGTGAAAAGCAGTGAAGCGCTTAACAACACACAGCGTCAAGCGGTGGCGAAATACTTACACGATCGTATGATCGAATCTGTGTTTGAAACGGTAGATGATGCAGACCGTCTTTTTATGCACGGAAAATCGCGTCCATTAGTCAGTGTTGATATTTTGAATGGTGGCCGAGACGCACTGGTCGCCGCAAACCAATCGATGGGGCTGGCATTAGCTGAGGATGAAATCGATTATCTGTACGACAATTTCATTACCTTAGATCGTAATCCTAACGATATTGAATTAATGATGTTTGCCCAAGCAAACTCAGAGCATTGCCGTCATAAAATTTTCCGTGCTGACTGGATTGTGGATGGTGAAAACCAACCGCACACCTTGTTCAACATGATCCGCAACACGCACGAAAAAAATCCTGATGGCGTTGTCACGGCATACAGTGATAATTCATCAGTCATTGAAGGTGCGGATCGAAGCCACCGTTTCCAAGTAGATATGGCGACAGGCCTGTATCACTACGAAGGTGAAGTGCAGCATATCTTGATGAAGGTGGAAACCCATAACCACCCAACGGCGATTTCCCCATTCCCCGGTGCCGCAACGGGCTCGGGGGGTGAGATTCGTGATGAAGGGGCGACAGGTCGTGGTTCTAAACCCAAAGCTGGCCTGACCGGTTTTTCTGTCTCCAACCTTGAAATTCCGGGCTTTGAGCAACCGTGGGAAACGCCCTACGGTAAACCTGCCCGTATGGCCTCTGCACGCGATATTATGACTGATGGCCCATTGGGCGGCGCGGCCTTCAATAACGAGTTTGGGCGACCGAATCTATGTGGGTATTTCCGTACCTATGAAGTGCAAATCCCCAGCGAAGATGGTTTTGAAGTGCGTGGTTATCATAAGCCGATTATGGTGGCTGGTGGTATGGGGTCGATTCGTCCACAGCATGTCAAAAAAGGCATTATGGATCCGGGCATTCAACTGATTGTCCTAGGTGGCCCGGCCATGTTGATTGGTCTGGGCGGTAGTGCTGCGTCATCGGTGGCCTCGGGTACCAGTGACGAAGGACTCGACTTCGCCTCTGTGCAACGTGGTAATCCAGAAATGGAGCGACGTTGTCAGGAAGTGATTGATCGCTGTGTCGCGCTTGATGATAACAACCCGATTATTGCCATTCATGATGTTGGTGCCGGTGGTTTATCTAATGCCTTCCCTGAACTGGTCGATGACAGCGGTCGTGGCGGACGTTTTGAACTGCGTCTTGTGCCGAATGATGAATCTAGCATGTCACCGATGGAAATCTGGTGTAACGAGTCTCAAGAACGTTATGTCCTGGGTATTCATCCGGATCGTGTCGATGAGTTTCAAGCCATTTGTGAACGTGAACGTTGTCCGTGGGCAATTGTCGGTGAAACTACCGAAGAAGAGCATTTATTACTCGGTGATGCTGATAACGAAACTTTGCCGATTGATATGCCATTGTCATTATTGCTCGGTAAACCGCCTAAGATGTTGCGTGATGTCGAGCATGTCAGTAAGCACTATCCAGAACTTGATTTTAGCGGTATCAATGCCGAGCATGCATTGGAGCGCGTACTGAAGCTGCCTACGGTTGCTAGTAAAAACTTCTTGATCACGATTGGTGATCGTTCTGTCACCGGTTTAGTCGCTCGCGATCAAATGGTTGGTCCTTGGCAAGTGCCAGTCGCTGATTGTGCTGTGACCTTGGCGGACCATCATGATCTGCTGGGTGAGGCAATGGCGATGGGGGAACGGACACCACTGGCCGTTATCAATGCACCTGCTTCAGGCCGTATTGCTGTGGGTGAAGCGATTACCAATATTGCTGCCGCGAAAATCGACAAGTTAAGCGATATTAAACTCTCTGCAAACTGGATGGCTGCTTGTGGGCACCCCGGTGAAGATGCCTTGTTATATGACACGGTAAAAGCCGTTGGTATGGAATTGTGTCCGGAATTAGGTATCGCCATTCCGGTTGGTAAAGACTCCTTGTCAATGAAAACGGTTTGGGATGAAGCGGGTGATACCAAAACCGTCACATCCCCTGTCTCACTGCTGGTCAGTGCTTTTGCGCCTGTCTCTGACACCATGAAGACCAGCACGCCACAATTGCGTACTGATTTAGGTGAAACAGCACTGATTTATATCGACTTGGGTCATGGTGAAAATCGACTTGGTGCGTCTGCTTTGGCACAAGTGTTTAACCAAGTCGGCAAAACCGGTGCTGATCTGGATAATGCGGCGAGCTTGAAAGGGTTCTTTGGCGCAATTCAGCAATTAAAACAAGATGATCTGATTCTGGCTTACCATGACCGTGGTGATGGTGGTCTGGTGGTGACCTTAGCTGAGATGGCATTTGCAGGACACTGTGGTGTTGATGTGTCACTTGATAGGCTGGGTGAAACATTACCCGTATTGTTCAGCGAAGAGCTGGGTGCTGTCATTCAAGTTCGCCAAGCCGCTTTAGAAACCGTTGAATCGGTATTGAAACAACATGGTATTAATAAGATAAGCCATGTGATTGGCAGCGTTAATGACGAACAACGAATTCGCATTAGCGTTAATGGCGACAAAGTTATTGACCAGTCGCGCATTACCTTGCAACGCTTCTGGGCTGAAACCAGTTACCAGATGCAGACTTTACGTGATAACCCAGACTGTGCAAAACAAGAGTTTGATACCTTGCTGGATGAAAACGATCCGGGCTTATTTGCTAAATTAACCTTTGATGCCGCTGAGAATGTAGCCGCGCCGTTTATCGTGTCAGGCAATCGTCCGAAAGTCGCTATTTTGCGTGAGCAAGGTGTAAATGGTCAGATGGAAATGGCTGCTTCCTTTGACCATGCAGGCTTCGCTGCTATTGATGTACATATGAGCGATATTCTCGAAGGTCGAGTTAACTTGAAAGACTTTGTCGGTTTGGTTGCTTGTGGTGGTTTCTCTTATGGTGACGTGCTGGGTGCAGGCCGTGGTTGGGCGAGCACTATCTTGCATAATGATCGAGCTCGTCAGCAGTTTGTCGATTTCTTCCAGCGTACCGATACCTTCTCCTTAGGTGTGTGTAATGGTTGTCAGATGTTGTCACAGCTTAAAGAACTGATTCCGGGAAGTGATCACTGGCCACGTTTCTCACGAAATATGTCAGAGCAGTTTGAAGCCCGTTTTTCTCTGGTTGAAATCGTTGATTCACCATCAGTGTTATTACAGGGAATGGCTGGTTCAACGATGCCAATTGCGGTTGCTCATGGTGAAGGGCGTGTTGACTTTAGCGAGACCGGTTCTGCAGCTGAAGCGATTGTTGCTATGCGTTATGTGGATCATTATGGCAAGCCAACAGAAAGCTACCCGGCCAATCCGAATGGTTCGGAGCAGGGGGTTACCTCGCTCACCACAGAAGACGGTCGTGTCACGATTATGATGCCGCATCCGGAACGTGTTACGCGTACCGTGCAACACTCATGGCATCCTGATAATTGGGGCAAAGATGGACCTTGGGTTCGTCTGTTCCAGAACGCCAGACGCTGGGTCGGTTAATTCAGTGACAGTGCTTCGCAGCCAAGCTCTGCGGAGCCGTATTAGCGGCTTATTGGTCGCTGTACTGCTAGGGCTCATCTGTTTTAGTCAGATAGCCCTGGCTGCACCCAAAAGCATAGATTTGGCTGAACTCGACTGGCAATACCGCTGGGACGACGGTCAGAACATGGATATTCCATCCGATACACTCAAGGATGAGGGCTGGCAGTCCATTGAATTTCCAGCCAATCCGCCTGAACGTAATGGACGAACTCAAGTGTGGTTCCGCACTGTCCTGCCAGCAGTCACCATGTCAGAGCCGGTTATTTATGTCACCAGCATTGATATAAATGTTGAAGCTTTTGTTGGTGAAAAGCAGATCTACCTTTTTGGCGAGTTTGATGATGAGGGCAATGGCTCGTTTATGGGCTGGCCATGGCATGTCATGCCATTACCCGATGATTTTGCCGGCAAACCGCTTTACCTGAAGGTTTATTCTGATTACACCCAAATCGGTCTTTGGGGTGAAACTAAAATCCAAGACCGAGCAGATATGTTGCTGGATGTGGTAACCAGCGGATTGCATGAGCTGGTTGTCGCAGCGTTTTCCTTACTTATTGCGTTTATTGCCTTTGTCTTTGCGGTTTTCCGTGGCACCCGAAGAGAGTTTTTCTATCTTGGTCTGTTTTCATTGGCAACAGCAGGAACGCTGATAGGTGAAAATCTGGCGATGCAGCTTTTGATCAGCTGGCCTTTGTTGAAAACCTACCTTGCAGCAATAAGTTACTTCGCGATGCCAGTTTTTATTGCGATGTTGCTGTATTACTGGGTTGATGATGCCAAGGGTGGTCGCTTACTGAAAGCGATTGCAATATTGCATCAGGTGTATCTGATTGCTGTGGTGCTGCTATCGGTCACCGGCGTGATCAATCTGGCTACTGCCTACCCGCTGTTTGATTTCCTGTTCGTCATATCTTTACTACTGATGCTGACAGTGACTTTACGCGTATCAAGGCAGATGAACATTGTCAGGCAACTGGTAGTAGGGGCTTTTGGATTGTATGCAATCATACTGCTAGCTGACATGCTGATCGCGCATGGTTTGATACCTTGGGTAAACTTCCCGCTGGCCTATGGTGGTCTGATATTTTCACTCGTGCTTGTGGTAGTGTCAATTCGTAATTATATTCAGACGTATACTGAGTTAGAGGCACTCAATCAAACGTTAGAACAACGGGTTGTTCAGCGTACCACGCAATTGAATGATTACGTCAAAGCCGAAAAAGACAGACGAATCAGTCTGGAACGCCAAAATCTCTTTGCGTCAAAGCTAGAACGGTTTAATACTAAACTTCAGTCTTGTAATTGTTTGGCTGAAGCCAGTGATTTGTTTCGCGATAAACTTGCTCATGTTTTCTCTCCGGCCATGGTCGAAGTGAGTATGGATGGGCAGGAGATGGATGACCTACCGGACGGCCAACTGCGGTTGCAAGGGCTCAAAGGTAGTAGTCACGTATTTGCCTCATTACGTCTAGAAAGAGCCGCCCCCATGCTGCCCAAACAGGATGCTGAAGAAATGATCCGGCGAGCGTCTCAACGGCTAGCCGTGACACTGGGTAATATCAAATTACGCGAAGATCTTCAGCGCTATTCATTTGAAGACTCCTTAACCGGTCTGCGTAACCGGCGGTTTTTTGATGATGCACTTAGCCGTGATATCCAGCTTGCAGAACGTGAGCAAACAGCTTTATCGTTATTAATTTGCGATATTGATCACTTTAAGCGGTTTAACGATGAGTATGGTCATGAAGCCGGTGATGTCGCATTACAATCGGTGGCGGCTAAACTCAAACAACAATTTCGACAAAGTGATATTCCCTGTCGTTTGGGCGGTGAAGAATTTGTGGTATTGATGCGGGAAGCCAGCCTGGATGATGCCCGCGTCAAAGCTGAGAAATTACTTGAGGCTATCGCAGAGAACCATATTGATTACGATAATGAAAAGTTAGGGCCACTGACTGTGTCAGCCGGTGTTGCTTCATGGCGTGGTGATGAGCCTGATGCTGAAGCCTTACTACGCAAAGCCGATAAAGCGCTTTACAAAGCAAAACAGACAGGGCGTAATTGTGTTGTGGTATTTGAAGCAGATAAACCGTTTGATGCAGCTTTATGACAATAGATAAAGAAGATTTTGATGCGCTGAGTTACTACATAGACATGCTTCTTGACGCAATTTGTGTCGTTGATAAACATGGCTACTTTCTTCATGTCAGTGCAGGTAGCGAGAGAATATTCGGCTACATGCCTGAAGAAATGATCGGTCTTCAGATGCTAGAGATGGTGCATCCAGATGACCGGTCGAAAACCCTCAGCGTTGTCGATGAAATCATGTCTGGTGTTGCTAAGGTTGATTTTGAAAATCGCTACCTTCGTAAAGACGGCTCAGTTGTTCATTTACTATGGTCAGCCCGATGGTCTGAAAACGATAAAATTCGGGTGGCTGTGGCGAGAGATATCACTGTTCAAAAGCAAGTTGAAGCTCAGCAAAAGGCCTTATTCAACATTTCTGAGGCAGCCCATACCGAAGAAAGCTTAACGTCCCTTTATCAGCGTATTCATCAGATAGTTGCTGAGTTTATACCTGCTAAGCAGTTTGCTATTTCACTTTACGATGAGGCTACCGGATTACTGAGTTTTCCTTATAAACAATTAACGTCGAAAGGGCTTCAACAACCGCTCGATATCAACGCATTCTGTTGTGATGTCAGTAAACAAGGACTGACACAAAAGCAATTAACTCAAAATGCTGAGGGTGACAGCTGTGAATGGCTGGGTGTGCCGCTAAAATCTCAAAAAGGGGTGATAGGTACACTGGTGGTCAAAACTGACTTGCCAGATCAAAACTATACGCATAATGATCAGGAAGTCTTAGAGTTTGTTTCAACCCAAATTGCTGCCGCCATAGAGCGTAAACAGATGATTGAACATCTGCGGCAACTCGCTATGTATGACAAACTCACAGGCCTGCCAAACCGACAATTATTCAGTGACAGAATACAACAGGCGATAGCCATGGCTCGTCGTGGTGGCCATCTTGCCTTACTTTACCTGGATCTGGATACCTTCAAAGAAGCAAATGACAATCTGGGGCATGAAGCTGGCGATCAACTCTTAAAACAAGTGGCCGAGCGACTTAGAGGGTGCTTACGTGAGTCTGATACCGTGGCTCGCCTGGGTGGCGATGAGTTTGTGATCTTGCTGGATAATCTAGACAGGCTCAATATTATTGTGCAGGAGGTCGCTGATAAAGTGTTGCTGACGCTGGCTGAGCCTTACCAAGTAGATACTATGAAAGCAGAAATGTCAGCGAGCATTGGTATCTCATTTTATCCTGACAATGGCGAAACAGAGCGTGATCTTTTAAAACGGGCCGACGATGCCATGTATGAAGCGAAGCGACAGGGCGGTAACTGTTATAGTCTCGCGAAAGTGACGCAAAATGAGGCCGCGAACACTTTATGATTAGTGATTGATTATTCCTAAAGTCTCGATTGAAAGGTTCAATCGCACTTTAGTTTATCTTTGTTGTCCATAGCACTGAAACCAACAGGAGGTAATATGCAACATATCAAATCATTGTTTATAACCACTATTATGACTTGTCTTCTTGCCGTTGGTAGCGCCCAAGCGGCTGAGCATACGGTAACCGCCAGAGGCCTGGCATTTGCACCATTGGTCATTAAAATAGCGCCCGGTGATACGGTCTATTGGGAAAACATGTCAACGCACAACGTAAATATGATGGAAGGTCTGATTCCCGAAGGTACTGAGGCCTTTGTTACGCCAATGAGTGAGTCAGTCACCAAGACATTTGATACGGAAGGTATATACATTTACCAATGTGACCCGCATATCGGTGCCGGCATGGGCGGTGCGTTAATTGTTGGTAACCCGACAAATCTAGACGCGATTAAATCACAAGATGTATCAGGTGGTTTGGGTCGTGTTGTTGATAAAGCAATAAAAGAAGCCGAAGCAATGTAATCTTAATTTTACCGAAGCTAATAAAAAACCGGCTGTTTTTACAGCCGGTTTTTTTATGCTTGGTCGATATGCATTATTCAATCACACCACACGCTAAGCGAGCCCCACCACCGCCAAGCGGAGCAGGTTCATCGGAATAGTTATCACCATTGGCATGAATCATCAGTGCACGCCCTTTGAGATCTGCAAAAGTCAGCCGTGGTGCTAGCACCGGTTGGCTCGCATTGCCTTTTTCGTCAACATAGAGCGGTGGTAAATCACCTTTATGGTTGTCATTACCCCAAGGCGTACCATGTTGGGCAGTTTCTTCGGGATCAAAATGACTGCCAGCAGCCCCACCAAGCACTGTTTCACCATTTTTTTGACTGGACTCACACGATGGCTTTTCATGCACATGAAAGCCATGCATACCAGCAGGCAAGTTGTTTAATTCAGGTGTGAAAACCACCCCATGTTGATTACTGGAGATGGTGACAATACCGGCAGAAACACCGGAATGCAGATTGGTCATGCTGACTTTGATATCATCACTGGCGGCAAGAGTTGATGACAAGAAAATAGCGGTGCATAAAGCGAATTGAATTTTCATATACCCTCCACGAAATTCACACAAACCTAAATAAAATGACTGCTGTCATCAGACGAGGTTCCTGCTTATTAAATTAAGTTGGAAGGCGAACAAAATACTCAAAAAGAGAACCGATGCTTGTAATACAAATAGTGATAAAACAATGGGATAAAGCGCAAACAAGCGAAGAAGATATTCAGGCAAGGCAGCAGATTCCTAACCATTATCAACTCACCCCCTCAGCGATCGATGTTATTTTCGATAAAAAGGTTGCCCTTGAGCAGATAGGGGATGATGTTATGGGCGATCGCATACGCTATGACCTACTCGATGACGATAAATTTATCATTGATCGGTTCGGTTTTGATTTAACGAATAAAGCGGTGGTGTATTTCCCTAAAGCTGACTCGATGCAGTCACCTAGCCATATCACGACCTTAGATTCTGGCTGGGCGCAATGTGAGTATGAATGGCGTTACAAGGTGTTTCAGGGCGGTTATTATTACTGGCTTTACGAACACGTGACGTTGAATGCTTGCTTTGTTGAGACATTGTCTGAAGATGTGTTTACGAGTTCAGCGCCTGCGTTTAAATTCAAAACATAGCTGGGTTTAAAACGTAAAAAACGAACGCCTGCATATTAAGACAGCTGCCTGTGGTGTCTCGTAAAGGCATATCTGGTTATGTAGTGCGCGGCGCAAACATGATAATTGCCATACCCACCAGGGCAATGGCTGAACCAAGCAAGTCCCAAGCGCTTGGACGGATGCCGTCAACCGCCCACAGCCACAGTATTGCCACAAAAATATAAACGCCGCCATACGCTGCATAGACTCTGCCAGCGGCTGTCGGATGTAATGACAGCAGCCAAGCAAATGCTGCAAGACTCAGCGCGCCCGGCACTAAAAGCCAGATAGTTTTGCCCTCGCGAAGCCAGAGATAAGGCAAGTAACAGCCGATAATTTCTGCTAATGCGGTAATGAGGAACAGACCAACAGTTTTTAACTCAGGCAATAGAATCTACTCCATGACGGGACACATAACGCCGCAAGCAAAAGCGAGCGTAGCGAAGTCCAGCCCTCAAGGCGACTTTGCCTTGCCTGCTATGCACTTCACAAACCTTCTGGAAAAGCACTAAAACAGGGGATCCCTTCATAGGGTTTACACCAATTCGCTTTTGATTCGATATTAATGTGAGCGACAGGCTTTAAATCTAGAGGTGTATCTACAGTTGACAATGAAATACAGAAGAAACTTACTCTATCCGGAGAGTAGTTCATTAACCTAGTACCACATTCAGAACAAAATGCTCGATAACCACCTGCGCCACTTTGATGCTCTTTTAGGTACCCGTTCTTATCATCGAGCTTTAACGTTGAAGCATCAGCTATGGCCATGGTCGCGTAATCCGAACCGTGAGCCTTGCGACAGAACTTACAGTGACAGTTCAGCACTTTGTCTCGATAGATTTCGATTTGATACTTAACCTTTCCACAGAGGCAACTTCCCTCAACCATGATGTTTTCCTATATTAGATTTCTAAAATAGAAATAACCTGCTATCCCGAATGTGTATAACAGCCAATTTATGCCTTTCAGCTAAGCGCTCGCAACTAATTTGGCATAAATCCTGCAAAGATAGTAATAATAACCTTTGCTAGGGGATAATAATGCAAGTTAGTAACATTTCGCATATAACTGCGGCAACACAAGCACTCAAAAGCGGCAACAACCTGCCGCCTGCTAAAGAACAAATCTTACAAGCCCCACAAGAATCCGCTTCTACCTCTATACGTGATCTAGCAAAATCTATTGATCCCAGCAATATGAGCCGGAACGACGCCCGCGCCATCGTCGAAGCTCAAAGACAAGCGGGTGAACGAATAGAATTGGACAATCCACTCCTCTTACACAGCATGATCTTGGTAAACGAAAATGGTCAGTTACGTAATGCAACTGAGACAGACCCAATTATGAATGAAAAATTTAACATGTTCGATGCATTCAAAAGTGAAATTGAATTTAACATATCAAAAGGTCTTCCCACAGACTCATTAGAAAAAGGGTTAGATTTCTTAGAAGAATTTAAAAACTTAAGAGGCAAGCCTGAGATAGACCTTTACGTATAACGCCAGCAATAAACGGCGGCTTTGCGCAGCGAAGCGGAGAAAAAGCCGTCCGGTGGAGGCCCATCGGGCCGGAACGAATTAATTGCCTTGTTAAATTATTTGAACTTTGCGCCACAGCCAATACACCCTGATAGCGAAGAAACAGACTCATTGTGATGACGCTGCCAAAACTTGAGCCGTTTACCGCAGTTGGGGCAACGCCACAGCTTGAAAAGCACGAACGCATGAAGTAAAACGGCTACCGGAACAATTGCCTGGGTAAGGTAACTACCCATTGGCTCAGCTACCTGCAAGCTGAGCGCGAATGCCAAAACCAGAAGAACAATCTCGATTACGCCAATGATGGTGACTTTGCGCTTGATAGATTTCCATTCGTCTGTGTAGTCCATGCTGCCTCTGAGATTTAACAGCCTGTTTATGAGGCCACTGGCCTCATAATAAATATTATCGGGCGGCCTTTTAATTTTTGAATCAAATTGGCTGAACGGTTGTTCTGCAGGTAATATTTTGGTCTTGGCATTCTCAACTCCCTTTGAGCGTGATCAGTTTTGTACTCAACTAGTCTTGATGCAGTCGCCTAAGTAAAACATATAATGCCCCGGTGCCGCCATCCTCAACGGTTGCGCTGCAAAACGCCAGCACACTATGACTCTGTCGTAACCAGAAATTGAGTTTGGTTTTTAACACCGGTTTATTTTCTTTCGAGCCTAAGCCTTTGCCATGAATAATTCGCACAAAACGAATCTGTTCTTGCTGACAATATTCGAGAAATTGGCTAAGGGTTGGCTCGGCTCGGACAAGCGTCATGCCATGTAGGTCGAGTTCGGCCTCGATATGGATTTTGCCGCTACGTAGCTTTGAGAACAGTTTGTGCTGTATGCCGGGGCCACGGTATTCCAGATATTCCTCGTTGCCAACAGTTTCAGGGGCGAACATGTCTGAGAAGGCTTGGCCACTGACTTCATCATCTTGTAACTGGTGGCGTCGCGCCTTGGGCGCGGGCTTAGGATTATCATGGAGCAGACGGTCATGGCGAATGGGCGTCGCATCGCGCATTTCTTTGCGAAATAATGCAAACTCATCGTTGTCCTGATTGTCTTTGCTGTCCGCCATGAGTCGGGTGTTACCTGTGTTTCCGTGTATGTTTTAACTGTTATTGTGCCAGATAGCGCTTGTGTAAAAAATCCATTTTGATTTACTATGCCTGTCACTTGTCGGGGTGCCCGACCGGAATTTTCCGGAAAGGCTGAGATGAAACCCGTTGAACCTGAAGAAGTTAAAACTTCCGTAGGAAACAAGCAGGATACCTGCACATTTTGTCATTACTGGCTTAAGTTGTATCCGTTTCTTGTTCGCAGCCGCGCAACGATCTCATCTTTCCCCGATTTCGGTTTTCAGACAGGGGAAGTGATATGTCCACACAAAACAATAAGGTCATTGATATAACTGGCCGCACCGGTATTACCACCGCGCCATTAGCTGGTTCAGAAAAAATTTACGTCACCGGTAGCCGTGATGATATTCGCGTGCCGTTTCGCAGCATTGCCTTAACCGATACGCCGAACGCGGATCCAAGCTTGCCGGGTACGCCCAATGAGCCGGTTCTTGTTTATGACACCTCAGGCTTGTACACCGATCCCACAGCTAACATTGATATTGAAGCGGGTTTGCCATTACTTCGTCAGTCATGGATTGACGCGCGTAATGATACCGAGCAGTTAAGCGAATTCAGCTCAAAGTACACACGTGATCAAGATGCTCAGGATTTTGATATTCCTTTGTTTGAGCACCGTCGTATGCCACGCCGTGCTAAAGAGGGCGGTAACGTCAGTCAGATGCACTATGCCCGTCAAGGCATTATCACCCCGGAAATGGAATACATTGCGATCCGTGAGAGTATGGGCCGTGAAGCGTTAGCTCAAAAAGGTGAACTGCCAGAAGGCATGAGACACACCATCACCGCGGAATTTGTCCGTGTTGAAGTAGCCGAAGGTCGCGCTATTATTCCTGCTAACATCAATCACCCTGAAGCGGAACCGATGATTATTGGTCGTAACTTCTTGGTGAAAATTAACGCCAACATCGGTAACTCAGCCACTACCTCATCGATTGAAGAAGAAGTCGAAAAAATGGTGTGGAGTACCCGTTGGGGTGGCGACACGGTTATGGATTTATCGACCGGTAAACATATCCACCAAACACGTGAGTGGATCATCCGTAACTCTCCTGTGCCAATTGGTACTGTGCCGTTGTATCAGGCGTTGGAAAAGGTTGATGGCGTTGCTGAAAATCTTACCTGGGAAGTGTACCGCGATACGCTGATTGAACAGGCTGAACAGGGCGTGGATTACTTTACCATTCATGCTGGTGTTCGTCTGGCGCATATCCCACTGACAGTAAACCGTACTACCGGTATTGTCTCGCGTGGTGGTTCGATTATGGCGGCATGGTGTCTGGCGCACCACGAAGAAAGCTTCCTTTACACGCATTTCGAAGATATCTGTGAAATCATGAAAGCGTATGACATCTCTTTCTCTTTGGGTGATGGTCTGCGTCCCGGCTCACAAGCTGATGCGAATGATGAAGCACAATTTGCTGAATTGAAAACCCTTGGTGAACTGACACAAATCGCGTGGAAACATGATGTACAGGTCATGATTGAAGGCCCGGGCCATGTGCCAATGCATAAGATCAAAGAAAACATGGATCTGCAATTGGAAGTCTGCCACGAAGCACCTTTCTACACATTAGGCCCATTGGTTACTGATATTGCACCGGGTTATGACCACATTACTTCTGGTATCGGTGCCGCTATGATCGGTTGGTTTGGTACGGCAATGCTTTGCTACGTAACGCCGAAAGAGCATTTAGGACTGCCTAATAAAGATGACGTTAAAACCGGCATCATTACCTACAAGATTGCAGCACATGCGGCAGACTTGGCAAAAGGGCATCCGGGTGCTGAAATTCGTGATGATGCGATTTCAAAAGCACGTTTTGAATTCCGTTGGGAAGATCAATTCAATATTGGTCTGGATCCCGACACCGCTCGTGAATTCCATGACGAAACCCTGCCTCAGCCTAAAGCCAAAGTGGCGCATTTCTGCTCTATGTGTGGCCCGAAATTCTGCTCAATGAAGATTTCACATGATGTGAAAGCAGCCTTTGCAGAAAAGTCGCAGGAGTTTAAAGAAGGCGGTAGCAAAATCTACCACCAGGTTTAATCCGGACGCTTTGATATACGTCGAAGATGAAGCGATATTTGATAATAGGTAGTGGTTTGATTGGTCGCCTCACAGCGTGGCGACTGATTCAAGCTGGCCACGATGTTGCTATCCTGTCTAAAGATGACAGGCAGGGTAGTGACAGTGCCGGTTTTGTGGCTGCGTCTATGGTGGCGCCGGCAACAGAAGCCGTTACAGCTGAGCCGATGGTGAAAACCTTAGGTTTACGTTCTTATCAATTATGGCCTGAGTGGTTGAAGCAATTAGCCGAGCCGGTTTTTTATCAAAATACCGGCACGCTTGTTGTGTCTCACAACGGCGATCAGGCAGAAATGGCGCGATTTCAACGACGTGCGTCGCATGTATTGGAACAATCCGATTTTCAAGTTTTAGATAAAGCAGCATTGGCTGAACGAGAGCCTGATCTGCAAGCGAACTTTAACGAAGCCCTGTTATTTGAGCAGGAAGCCAGTCTTGATAATAGACAGTTTTATCAACACATCGGCGATTTGCTTAGAGAACACTGTGAGTGGCATCAGACCAATGAAATTGGCGAGTTAACCCACGCAGAAATTGACAGGCTTTGCCAACTTTATATGAAAGTACCTGGCGATAGTTTTGATGCTGTGTTTGATTGTCGTGGTAATGGTGCCAAAGCGAATATGCCACAATTACGAAGCGTGCGTGGCGAAGTGATTCGAGTTAAGGCGCCAGAGGTCAACTTTCGGCATGCGATTAGATTAATGCATCCGCGCTATCCTTTTTATTTGGCACCCAGGCCGAATAATGAGTATGTGTTGGGGGCAACGGTGATTGAAAGCGATGATCGTTCGCCAGTCAGTGTTCGCAGTGGGCTGGAATTAATGTCGGCTTTGTACAGCTTACATAAGGGCTTTGCCGAGGCGCGTATTATGGAAATGTCGGCGCATTGTCGTCCTGGCTTAGCCGATAATATGCCGACCATTAAACGCACAGAGTGGGGATATATGTTGAATGGATTTTATCGACATGGTTATTTATTCGGACCAGCGGTAGTGGAAGATTTGATGTATTTGCTCAACGGAAAAGCAGAACAGATGCAGTTCGGAGCGTTATATGACATCTAAGCAACAAATCATTGAGCTGAATGGTGAGTCTATTGACGCAGCTGACATGAGTTCGGTGGCGGATTTAATCGAACAGAAAAATATGACAGGAGGCCGTTTTGTGGTCGTCGTCAACGATGAAGTTGTACCTAAATCCAGTTGGGCACAAACATCGATAAATGCCGGTGACAAGGTTGATATCATGTCACCGATTAGTGGAGGTTGAGATGAAAGCATCCAATTGGACTGTTTACGGGCAAGAGTTAGGCAGCCGTTTATTTATTGGCACAGCGTTATACCCTTCGCCAAAAGTCATGATGGACACGATTCGAGCTTCCAGAGCTGAAGTGATTACGGTGTCGTTACGCCGACAAACACCGACTGATTCAAAAAGTGGTGACAAGTTCTGGCAGATGATTGAAGAACTCGACTGTCATTTATTGCCCAACACAGCCGGTTGTTACAGTGTGAAAGAAGCGGTGAAAACGGCACATATGGCACGTGAACTGTTTGATACCGACTGGGTTAAACTGGAAGTGATGGGAGACAGCTACAACCTGCAACCGGACCCTTTCATGCTGGTAGAAGCCACTAAAATTCTGATTGAAGATGGCTTTAAAGTTTTTCCCTATACCACCGATGATCTTGTGCTCTGTCAGAAGCTGGCCGAGCTAGGCTGTGAAGTCTTAATGCCTTGGGGCGCACCTATTGGCACGGGACAGGGCTTATTGAACCCTTATGCCTTGAAAACTCTACGCGAGCGACTGCCAGAACTGACTTTGTTAGTTGATGCGGGTATTGGTAAACCGTCTGATGCAGTACAGGCGATGGAGTTGGGCTTTGACGGTATCTTACTGAATACAGCCGTGGCAGAGGCGCTTGAGCCAGAAACCATGGCGTATGCGTTTGCTGATGCGATTAATGCGGGGCGTCTGGCATATGAAGCAGGTGTGATGCCTAAGCGCGATAATGCCAAGCCGAGTACACCTACCTTGGATCAACCGATTTGGCAGCAACATGGCTAAACCCGCTGTTCTACTGATTGGTGGCTTGGATCCACAAGGGTGTGCCGGTATTGCCGCTGATATTGCGACGGTGCAACATCATGATTGTCACCCTTTACCGTTAATTACGGCGATGACTGAGCAAAGCTCAGCAGGGCTGACAGCATTAGGTGCTGTTAATACGAATAAGTTGATGGCGCAGTACCGCAATTGCAAAGCTGATTTTGATATTCAAGCGATCAAAGTAGGCTTGATACCTGATCTAATTATCGCCGAGAAAGTAAAACAGATATTGCTGGATAACCCCGGCATACCAGTAGTCATGGATCCGGTGCTTGCCAGTTCCAGCGGTGGCAAAACAGTTGCCGATGGCGTTAGGCAATATATCCGTGATGAATTATTGCAACACCTTACCTTACTCACGCCAAACCTGCCTGAACTCAGTCTGTTGACGGATAATTTAGAAGATGTTGAACAGGCGACAACGATACTCAGTCAGAAAGGCCTGCAAGCCTGTCTGGTTAAAGGTGGTCATGCAGACAGCGAGTTTGCCACCGACTTTTTCATTTCTGAACAAGTTCGTTTCTATTGTTATCAGACTAAATATGCATCAGATGTCCGAGGCACCGGCTGTGTGTTGGCGTCGGCGATAGCTTCTCATCTGGCTTCTGGGCAGGATATGCGTGACGCTGTTGTCTTGGCCAAAACTTATGTCTCTAGAGGTATCCGACAGGCACAGACTGTGGGTAGCTATCGACTTATCAAACATAGCCATGAACCATGGGCGCTGGAGGATATACCGAGACTGTGTTATCAAAAAACACTGATTGGTCAGCAGTTTAACTTTCCCTCATGCCCGAGTCGTTTGGGCATTTATCCGGTTGTTGATAACGCTGAGTGGGTACAGAAACTGGTTGATATTGGTATTGAGACCATTCAACTGCGCGTTAAAGATAGAGATGAGAAGACAACGAGCCAGCAGATTAAACAAGCAGTTGAATATTTAGGGCATAAACCAGTCAATTTCTTTGTTAATGATCATTGGCAAATTGCGATAGAGCAGGGGGCTTACGGAGTACACCTGGGGCAAGAAGATTTGCATGATGCAAATTTAAAACAAATTGTTGATGCTGGTTTACGCCTCGGTATCTCAACCCACTCATATTGGGAGTTAGCACGAGCCTTAGCGGTAAATCCAAGTTATATTGCTTTGGGCCCCATTTTTGAAACGACCAGTAAACAAATGCCTTTCTCACCACAAGGCGTTGAGCGTTTGAAGCAGTGGGTAACAATGCTAGATGGCAACTACCCAATCGTAGCGATTGGTGGCATTAATTATGAGCGGGCAAGACTGTTAAAACCAACAGGCGTTGGTTCAGTAGCAATGATAACGGCAATCACCTTGGCTGATGATTATCAGAAAACGACGCGAGATTTATTGGCGCTTTGGCAATAGACAGAGAAAGATACTTAGTTTCTCTTGGTGAGCGTTTCAAAGTCACCCCATTTGGGTTCTAATTCAAATTTGGGTGTGTTGGCGTAATCATTACGCCGATAATCACGGGGTAAAGCAGGCGAGCGAACGAGTTGTTCAAGCGGCACGTCTGCAGCCGACATGCCTTGATTATATATTTCAATTTCTTTGTTTAAGTCTTTATTTTCAGTGGTTAAATCTTCAATTTCCTGGTTGAGCTCTTGATTCTCCGCTTCGAGTGCTTTTATTTCCTGCTGCAACTCTAAGATTTGCGTTAAGGCTTTCTCTGCAGTGGAGGACTGCATGGATGTAGCTGGCTCAGTTGTCGGCTTGTCGTTATCGGGTGTGCTGGCTAATTCGCTATCGGCAGTATCGTCGTTGGCATCAGTTTGTTCTGCCTGTGTCAGCTCAGTATCTTCTTCTTGAGCCTCTGGTTCAGCGGACTTAAAAAAGAATAGGGCAACAGCCAGCACGATAAGTAATACAGCGAGTCCTATCGCCACCTTGATGAGTAACGCGGTGCTCAGGCCTTTTTTTCCTTGCTCACCGTCCTCGCTGGCTTCAGCATCCTGGTTTTTAGCGTCTTCAGCAATATCGTCTTTTTCTGCCATGATTAGTAGCCAATGTAATAATTGATACCAGCGTTATCGGCCATCCTTGGCTGATCTTTGGTTTTATTTATGTAGGAAGACGGGTTTCATCCAGATTCCCGTTTTCATTTAATGGTGCTTCCGCCTGAGCCGGTTCATCATCTTGTACCAGTGCCACAACAGTCCAGCCAGATTCTGGTTGCAGGTTTTCAGCGGCAGTGAAGAAGCGTAAGCGTCTGCGTGGATTAAAGGCAAACAGCGGTGTGACGCGACGGCCGTGTTGTTGAAGGTAATCTTCAAAATTGAAGTTTTCAGTTAATTTGGTTTGTTTAATGCTAGCACCACGCGAAATCAAGCTGGCCAGTTTGGCGTAGGTGATTTCATTACTAAACAGAACATGAGAATCATGGCTCACGGCTTTACGTGACTTGGTTTCACTACGTTCTTTGTCTTTTTCCTTATCAGTCGATAAGAAGTAAACATGGTTACTGCCAAACTCCGCTTTGTAGCGTAGACCAGCGAGTGCGTTCAGTTCACTTTGCGGCGTTAAGGCCAATACCTGGCCCAGTCCGATCAAATCTAAATGGCGGTCAGCATGTTCAGACACGGCGTTACCGTAATAGGTATCGAGTCCTTTCATGCGCGCTTGTTTGACATTCGTCCAGCTGCCATCGGTTAAACGGGTTCTAAAACCGTTTTCTTTCAGGGCTTGTGCAAGCACACGTGCCACAGAATTAGCACCGATAATCAGGAAACCACTGTCATCTGGTTCAGCTACACCTAAGCGGTTAGCGATAAATTTGGCGGTGGAGCCTTGCACCAGAACTGTACCAATGATGATGGCAAAGGCGAGTGGTACCAGCAGATCGGCATTTTCAACGCCAATATCTTGTAAGCGTAAGGAAAACAGGGCCGTGACCGCCGCCGCAACAATACCACGAGGTCCAATCCAACTAATCATGACTTTTTCTTGCCAACTTAAGTCAGAGCCTATGGTGGAGAGAAACACTTTGACGGGGCGGGCAATCAATTGAATAAACAAAAACAGCATCACCGCGCCCATTCCTAATTGTTGGAATGAGTCAAAGTTAAGGCGTGCGGCAAGTAATATAAATAAACCAGAAATCAATAAGATACTTAGATCTTCTTTAAAGTCGAGAATGTTCTCGACCGAGACATTTTTCATGTTGGCCAGCCAGATACCCAGCACGGTCACGGTTAACAGTCCTGATTCTTCTGAGATTTCATTAGAAATCGCAAAGGTGGCAAATACCAATGCCAGGGTTGTGACGTTGTGTAAGTATTCTGGCAACCAATGCTTTCGCAGAATGATGCCAAACAAATAGCCACTCACGGCACCAATGGATAAACCAACCACAAGGGTTTTTCCAAACATGTAAATGGTATGACCGACGGAGACATGACCTTGAAGTTGAATTGAAAGCAACACTTCAAACACCAAGACCGCCAGAATCGCACCCAGAGGGTCAATGACAATACCTTCCCAGCGCAGCACATTTGAAATTTTGGCATTGGGGCGAACGGTTCTTAGCATTGGCACGATGACTGTCGGGCCTGTGACCACCATAATGGCACCGAACAGAATGGATAAACCCCATGAGAATTCGAGTAAGAAGTGGGTGGCGACAGCGATAGAGAACCAGGTAATCATGACGCCGAAAGTGAGAATATTCCTGACGACTTTCTGTAAGCCCCGTATATCCTCAAACTTCAGTGTAAGACTGCCTTCAAATAAGATCACGGCAACCGCTAAGGACACCATTGGAAACAGTAAATCACCAAATAAAGCTTCTGGATTGAGCCAACCGGTCAGAGGCCCGAGCACAATGCCTGCTATCAATAAAAAAACGATCGCGGGCAATTTTATCCACCAGGCAAACCATTGACAGAAAATGGCTACAACCCCGATCATCGATAGGGCAACAACAGCTTCTTGATTCATTCCTTACCTTGGCTCAGTTGAGCATTCAAAAACAGTGCTCAATGGTGACATTATTTTCTGTCAGCGGGAAGCGTTATCGGACTAATGTGATTTCAGCCCGACGGTTTTTGGCTCTGCCTAGAGGTGTCTTGTTACTGGCCGTAGGTTTAGCCTCAACGTAGGAATTGATGCTGATGAGTTGCTCGGGTATTTCAAACTCAGTGATAAGGAAACGTTTAATACTGAGCGCTCGGGCATCAGAAAGCGGTTCATTCAAACGGCGGCGACCATGGTTGTCTGTATGACTGGCAATTTTAATCTGATTGATGCTGTCATCAACTTTTACGTACTCAGCGAGACGTGTCAGCGCTTTTTTGGCAACGGGAGTCAGTGTGGCTTGTTCAATTTCAAAATAAACCGTCAATTTGTTTACTTCGCCGAAGGTGTCTGGGTGAAGATGGCTCAAACACTGCTGAAATGATGCAAAAGAGTCATTGAATTTGACGGTGGAAAGCATCACAGTGACATTGTCGGAATAAGATTGTGATGGGTATTCGATGACAGGGAAACGACCTTCCTGCATTTGCGACAGCGCTTGTTGTGCCAGCACACCATTCAGTGAAAATCGAGTCTGGCCCAATTCGGTGGGTTGTGACGTCAATGTTTGACGTTGTTCTTTATTCTGCCATGGTGCTTCGGCAATCTGAAACAGCACATTATTTTGTTTGGCTGCGTGAGATTGACTGATAAAACTAAGTGATAAAGCACCGCCATTACGCCGATAAAAACCCGCTTCGCCAAAGCCCGGGATGCTCTGCATCAGCGAGCACTCCAGTGGTGATTCAATCACTTGCCATTGGGTGTCGGTGACCGGTGCCTGAAACTGTTCGGCAGAGACGGGCAGGGCGAAGAGTAGGGCAAAGAAAAAGTTTATCAGCATGAGTTAGTACGTCAGTAAAGTGTGGACGGGATAATCAACGAGTTGTTGGCGACCGTTAAGAAAGCCAAGCTCCATAACAAAAGCACACGCGACGATGTTGCCACCCAACATTTCAATTAATTCACAACTTGCCTTGGCAGTACCGCCAGTGGCTAATACATCATCAATGAGTAAAATATTATCCCCTGGATTAACGGCATCAATATGCGCTTCTAGAGAGGCCTGACCATACTCCAAATCGTAGTCCACTTTTTGAACGTCATAGGGCAATTTACCGGGTTTACGCAGTGGAATAAATCCCACGCCCAATTCCCAGGCGACGAGTGATCCGAAAATAAAGCCACGTGCTTCCATGCCTGCTACGGCCGTTATTTGGGTATTTTTGTATGGACCAATCAATTTTTCTACACACGTGCGAAGTGTCTTGGGATCCTGCACCAGTGGTGTGATATCTTTGAAGTTGATGCCCGGTTTAGGGAAATCGGTGATATCACGAATTTTTGTTTTCAGGTTTTCCATTATTAATCTCGTTGAGCCTGTCGACGTTCGCTGATAAGTATATCGGCAGCCCGGCTCAGGGTTTTAGTTTTGTCTGAGAAATACTGTTAGGAGCTATTTTGAATAAAGCCTTTATCCAATATAAACCAGTAATCGTCGTGCTGCTGTGTTTGATGCTGAGCGCCTGTTTTAGCTGGGGCGGCGGAGAAGATGAAGAGACTACACCTCATTATTATGTGGTGGATGTTGATCGTGGCAGCGTGGCAACCGAATTTGCACGTGACCGGGTATTACTCATCAAGCCCGTCAGAGTGGTGCCGCACTTTGAAAATAAAACCATTGTTTTCCGGGTGGGCGAAAATGAGTTTCAATCTCAGCCGCCGCATGAGTTTTTCTCTGATCCACAAGATATGTTTACCAATCAACTTCGTCGCTGGTTACAAAAGACTGGCTTGTTTAGTCAGGTGGTGACAGATGACTCGATTGCGGCTGATTACGTTTTAGAGTCGGCAGTGACCGGACTCTATGGTGAAAAGCGCGCGGCTTACTCACCGCAGGCCGTCGTTGAGATGCAATTTTTTATGAGCGCTGCTGACACACCACAAAACATGCTGTTTCAGACGGGGTTACGTGCGGATGTAGACATAGAAAAAACAACAGCGGCTAACGTTGTTATGGGATGGAAACAGGGACTCTGGGAACTTATGACGACCTTGGAGCAGGATTTTAGCGGCTATTTTGCCAAACTTGATGCTAGGTAGCAGTTAGAGTTTAACGTGCAGGAAATCACCGGTAGTGGTAGGATTATCGCTTTGGTGGAAAAGTTTACCCCGTGCTTTATTTGGACGACCTAATACATGAGTGAAATTGCCTTAGAACTGGATTCGATAGGTATCGAAACCGAGATGAAGCAATCGTACCTCGATTACGCGATGAGCGTTATCGTGGGACGTGCGTTACCGGATGTGCGTGATGGATTGAAGCCGGTGCATCGCCGGGTTCTTTATGCGATGCGTGAACTGGGTAATAGTTGGAATAGCCCTTACAAAAAATCGGCGCGTATTGTCGGTGACGTTATCGGTAAATATCACCCACATGGCGACACTGCTGTTTATGACACCATGGTTCGTATGGCTCAGCCATTTTCCATGCGTTATATGCTGGTAGATGGTCAGGGGAACTTCGGTTCTGTTGATGGTGATTCACCTGCGGCGATGCGTTACACCGAAGTTCGTATGGCGAAAATTACCCATGAAATGTTGGCGGACTTGGAAAAAGAAACCGTCGATTTCATTGCCAACTACGATGAGTCTGAACACGAACCTTCAGTATTACCAACCAAAATTCCGGCATTACTGGTTAATGGTTCTTCAGGTATTGCGGTGGGCATGGCAACCAACATTCCCCCTCACAATCTGACTGAAGTGCTCAATGCCGCGATCGCGATGATCGATAATCCGGAGATTGGTATTCCGGAACTGATGGAACACATTCCAGGCCCTGACTTCCCAACATCCGCCATCATCAATGGTGCGCGTGGTATCGCTGAAGCCTATGCAACGGGACGTGGCCGTGTACATATTCGTGCCCGAGCAGACATTGAAACCAATGATGCCACCGGACAACAAAGCATTGTTGTTAATGAATTGCCATACCAAGTTAATAAAGCTCGTTTGCTGGAAAAAATCGCCGAGCTGGTAAAAGAAAAGAAAATTGATGGCATTACTGCTTTGCGTGATGAGTCTGATAAAGACGGCATGCGCATGGTTATTGTGCTGCGCCGTGGTGAAGTACCCGAAGTGGTACTCAATAATCTGTATCAACAAACGCAGATGCAGACTGTGTTCGGCATCAATATGGTGGCTATTGTTGATGGTCAGCCACGCACGCTAAATCTGAAAGATGTCTTAGCTGCCTTTATTCGTCATCGCCGCGAAGTTGTCACACGCCGTTCGATTTTTGATCTGCGTAAAGCGCGTGACCGCGCGCACATCTTGGAAGGTTTAGCGACAGCGTTAGCGAACATTGATGAAGTTATCGAACTGATCAAAGCGTCACCTAATCCAGCAGAAGCAAAAGAAGCCTTGTTATCACGCGGCTGGGCATCAGAAATGATTCTCGAAATGCTGGGTGAAGCCGGTGCTGAAGCCTCACGCCCAGAAGATCTTGAGGCCGAGTTTGGTTTGGTCGATAAGCTCTATCACTTGTCACCGGCGCAAGCGCAAGCCATTTTGGATATGCGTCTGCATCGTCTTACAGGACTGGAACAGGACAAGATTCTTCAGGAATACCGTGAAGTTCTGGATCTGATTGGTGAGTTACTGGCGATCTTAAGCGACCCGGATAATTTGATGGCAGTCATTCGTGATGAGTTGGTTGCTATCAATGCCGAATATGGTGACGAGCGTCGTACTGAAATTCTGGCTAATCATCTCGACCTGACTTTGGAAGATTTAATTACCGAAGAAGAAATGGTGGTGACGTTGTCACACGCCGGTTATGCCAAAACCCAGCAGCTGGATACTTACCAGGCGCAGAAACGTGGCGGTAAGGGTAAAGCGGCAACGTCAATGAAAGATGAAGACTTCATTGAACATTTGTTTATTGCCAACACCCATGACACCTTATTGTGTTTCTCCAGTACCGGTAAGGTTTACTGGAAAAAAGTGTATGAATTACCACAAGGCGGTCGTACCGCACGCGGTAAGCCAATCGTAAACTTATTGCCACTTGAAGAAGGTGAGCGTATCAATGCGGTGCTCTCGATCCGTGAGTTTGAAGCCGATAAGTTCATCTTTATGGCGACAGCATCAGGTACGGTCAAGAAAACACCATTGGTTGATTATTCGCGTCCACGCGCTAACGGCATCATTGCGGTAGATTTGAAAGATGATGATCAGCTGGTTGATGTGGCGGTGACGGATGGTATGTCAGATATCATGCTGTTTAGCTCAACAGGCAAAGTGATTCGTTTCCCAGAAGCTGACGTACGCTCAATGGGGCGTGTCTCTCGTGGTGTTCGTGGTATGCGTATTGCGGACAATGAGAAAATTATTTCCCTCATTATTGCGCAAGAAGAAGGGGCTATTTTGACGGCGACTGAGTTTGGTTATGGTAAGCGAACCAACCTTGCTGAATATCGCGTTCAAGGACGTGGTGGTCAGGGTATTATCTCGATCCAGACCTCAGATCGTAATGGTAGTGTTGTCGGTGCTGTTCAGGTGTGTGATGAAGATCAGATCATGCTGATTACCAATGGCGGAACCTTGGTTCGTACACCGGTGAAAGATGTCTCATTGGTGGGGCGTAATACCCAAGGTGTGCGACTGATTAACCTCAGTAAAAATGAAAAACTGGTAGGTGTCGAGCGCGTACTTGAAGACGAGGAAGATGCCGAATTACCTGTTGTTGACGACAATACCGATTCAGAAGAGTAATTTTGAGAGCCTATAATTTTAGTGCCGGCCCGGCTATGTTGCCCGAGGCCGTGATGAAACAAGCACAACAAGAAATGTTGGACTGGCAAGGTTCAGGCATGTCAGTGATGGAAATGAGTCATCGTGGCCCTGAATACACATCTATCGCACAGAAGGCTGAAGCCGACTTGCGTGAATTGATGGCGATACCTGATGATTATGCCGTTTTATTTTTACAAGGCGGCGCGTCATTACAGTTTCCGATGATTCCAATGAATTTGCTTCGAGGTAAATCTAAAGCGGATTATTTCAACACCGGTGCCTGGTCAACGAAAGCTATCAAAGAAGCGCGTCGCTATTGCGATGTGAATCTGGTTGCTGATTCGACAGATAATCATTTCACAACCATCGCCGATTCGAATGACTGGCAATTGTCTGCTGATGCTGCTTATGTGCATTACACGCCAAATGAAACGATCCATGGTTTGGAGTTTGCCGATATTCCCGATGTTGGCGATGTGCCATTAGTGGCTGATTTGTCTTCAACGATTCTGTCACGTCCAATTGATGTCAGTCGTTTTGGCATGATCTACGCCGGTGCACAGAAAAATATTGGCCCAGCTGGCCTTTGTATTGTGATTATTCGTAAAGACCTGATGGGCGATGTATTGCCGGGGACGCCCACCATGCTGAATTATCAGACGCACGCTGATAATGACTCCATGTTCAATACACCTGCCACCTACAGCTGGTACTTAGCTGGTTTAGTGTTTGAGTGGTTAAAACAGCAGGGCGGCTTAGCGGCGATGGCCGAGATCAATAAGCGTAAAGCCGACAAACTGTATCAAGTCATTGATAGCAGTGAGTTCTATGCGAACCCTGTTAATAAACGCTACCGTTCGTGGATGAATGTGCCTTTCACTCTCGCTGACGATAAACTTGATAAAGTATTCGTTCAACAAGCAGCTCAACAGCATTTACTGACTTTGAAAGGTCATCGTGATGTGGGGGGAATGCGAGCAAGCATTTACAATGCGATGCCAGAGTCTGGTGTCGATGCATTGATTGCATTTATGAACGAATTTGAGCGTCAACACGGGTAATTGAACGCTGATGAAAGAACAAAAAGCGCTACAACAAATTCGCCAGCAGATTGATGATATCGATTTGCACATTCAACAACTCTTGAACAAACGTACTGCCTTGGCTCAAGAAGTGGCCAAGGTGAAGATTGAAAATGGTGAAAGTACTAATTTCTATCGTCCAGATCGTGAAGCCATGGTGCTTAGAACCCTGATGGAACGAAATGAAGGCCCACTAGCAGCTCAAGAAGTGGCGCGTTTGTTCAGAGAAATTATGTCTGCCTGTCTGGCGGCAGAGCAACCGCTGCAAGTGGCTTATCTGGGACCAGAAGGTTCATTTACGCAAGCGGCAGCTCAAAAACACTTTGGTGGCAGTGTCGAACTGCAATCTGTGAGTACCATCGCCAATGTTTTCCGTGCGGTTGAAACGGAACATGCCTGTTATGGCGTAGTACCGGTTGAAAATTCTAGCGAAGGTGTGATCAGTCATACCTTGGATCGCTTTATTACTTCACCACTCAAAATTAACGGTGAAGTGACATTGCCCATTCATCATTATCTGTTGGGCAAAGCGGCATCGCTACAAGACATTACCCACGTTTACGCACACCCCCAAGCCTTGGCACAATGTCGACAATGGCTAGGTGATCAATTGCCACAGGTGGAACTGATCCCGCTAGACAGTAACTCTGAAGCTGCCAAACGCGTAGCAACGATGGGTGCCAGTGCAGCAGCGATTGCAGCGAGTAACGCTGCTGAGATTTATGGTCTGCAGGTACTTGCAAATAATATTGAAGATGAATCGGACAATACCACCCGGTTCCTTGTCATTGGCGCTAAGGATGTTGGCCCGTCAGGCGTCGATAAGACCGCCTTACTCGTGGCAACAAAGAATAAATCAGGGGCTTTGCAAAACTTACTGAAACCCTTGGCTGAGAGTGGCATCAGCATGACACGAATTGAGTCCCGTCCTTCACGTAAAGGCATCTGGGAGTACGTGTTTTTTATTGATATTGAAGGGCATATTGACGAACAACCTGTTGCCGAAGCCTTAGAACGGCTTGAACAAGAATCGTCTATGTTCAGAATTTTGGGCTCATACCCCAAGGCTGTGTTGTAATGAAAGAATTGATCTTGGCAAATCCGCGCGGTTTCTGTGCCGGTGTTGACCGAGCCATAGATATTGTCGAAAGAGCGCTGGAGTTATTCGGTGCGCCGATATATGTGCGCCACGAGGTAGTACACAATCGCTATGTTGTTGATAGTTTGCGTGATAAAGGGGCCGTCTTTGTTGAAGAAGTCGAAGAAGTGCCTGACGACAGCACGCTGATTTTCAGCGCTCATGGCGTGTCAAAGCAAGTTCAGCAAGATGGCAAAAAACGCGGTTTAAAAGTCTTTGATGCGACGTGTCCACTGGTGACGAAAGTGCATATGGAAGTGTCACGTTATGAGAAGCAGGGTATGGAATGTATCTTGATAGGTCATGCCGGACACCCTGAAGTGGAAGGTACCATGGGCCAATACACCTCAGAAGTAGGTGGCATGTACCTGGTCGAGTCACCTGCGGATGTGGCGAAGCTCAAAGTGAAAGATCCAGCGCGTCTGGCATTTGTGACGCAAACCACGTTGTCAGTAGACGATACCTCGATAGTCATTGATGCGTTGCGTGAGCATTTTCCAGATATTACAGGGCCGAGCAAAGATGATATTTGCTATGCCACTCAGAACCGTCAGGATGCGGTTAAAACCTTAGCGGCTGATTGCGATTTGGTGTTAGTGGTTGGCTCAGTCAATAGCTCAAATTCTAACCGCTTGCGCGAGTTGTCGGAGAAGCTGGGTACCACGGCGTTTTTAGTCGATAACGCGGATGAAATCAAACCAGAGTGGATTGATGGCAAACAACGCATTGGTCTGACAGCGGGAGCCTCAGCGCCTGAAATTCTTGTACAGCAAGTTGTTCACCGGTTATCAGAATTAGGTGTGACGACGGCACGTGAAGATGCCGGTCTGCGAGAAGATATTGAATTTTCTTTACCGAAAGAACTTAAGATAGATATAACTAGTCTGAGAAAATAAAAAATATATAAGGCGGATCATGTCTTTTTTGCCCGTATTTCTCTGGACCGACATATTAATTTACATGCTTCTGGCTGTGGTGGCCGCAGGTGTGTTCTATGTAAGAAAACGTCCACATTTGGTCACCCCCTGGAAAAGCGTCCTCAAACGCAAACGGGGCATGATTTCTATCATGGTGTTGGCCTGTTATGTGGTGATTGGCCTATCTGATTCTATCCACTTCAGATTGGCACTGGAATCAGGTGGTAATGGCACAGAAACGCACTACGCAACAGAAGTTATTAGCCTGTTCGATCTGGCCGCTAAACCCTTACGCCAACAAGTAGAAAAAACCTACTCAGCCCCATTTTCGCATCAGCTTTATGTCAAAGAAATGCAAAAGGCCGAAGACGGTTCCTTGGTGTATGACTATCCCAGGCTAAAATACGGGGCATCCCACTTAGAAAATCCATCCGATAAACGAGACGACATTCAACAAACCATGCTTGATGCCACATTGTTAAGTGTCGTATTAGTACTGCTGGTTTATATGGCGCACAGTCTGCTCGCCAGTTGGCGAAATAAAAGCACAGTGCTGACACAAGCAGGGCGGATTATTAAAGGTCAGTCAGCGTATCCATTACAGACATTCTATCTAATGCTGTTCTTGTTGATTATGGTCACTGCTAACCTTATTGCCTTGAGTGCAAATTATCATGTATTTGGTACAGATAAGGTTGGACAGGATGTTTTATATCAAGCGCTGAAAAGTGTTCGTACCGGCCTTGTTATCGGAACCGTCACCACCTTAGTTATGTTACCGCTAGCCATTTTATTGGGGATCGCGGCTGGCTACTTCCGAGGCTGGATTGATGATTTGATCCAATACATTTATACCACCTTAAATTCTATTCCAGGTGTTCTGTTAATCGCGGCGGCAGTGTTGATTTTACAGGTCTACATGAATAACAACCCGGATCAGTTCGCGACCATTGCTGAACGTGCCGATATGCGATTGCTGTTTTTGTGCATAATTTTGGGTGTCACCAGTTGGACCGGCTTGTGTCGAATCTTACGTGCAGAAACCTTAAAGTTGCGTGAAGCTGAGTACGTATTGGCATCACGGGCTTTAGGCGCGAGTAATTTCAGTATCTTGCATAAACATATCCTACCCAACTTGATGCATTTGGTGATGATTGCCGTGGTGTTGGATTTCAGTGGTCTGGTATTGGCCGAGGCTGTGCTTTCCTATGTAGGGGTTGGTGTCGACCCATCAATGATTAGCTGGGGCAATATGATCAATAGTGCACGGCTGGAAATGGCGCGTGACCCCGTTGTCTGGTGGTCGTTAACGGCGGCATTTATCTCCATGTTTATCTTGGTGTTGGCTGCCAACTTATTTGCCGATGTGGTTCGTGATGCCTTTGACCCAAGAATGCAGGGGGCGCGATGAGCGAAACCCTGCTAGAGGTAAAAGGGCTTAAAACCTGGTTTGGGCAAGATGAACAACCATTTAAAGCTGTAGATGGCGTAGGTTTCAACATTCGTCGTGGTGAAACATTTGCGTTGCTAGGCGAGTCGGGTTGTGGCAAATCAATGACAGCCTTGTCTTTACTCAGACTCAATCCTTATCCGGCAAGCCGAATTGTTGCTGGTGAAGTGAAATTAGCTGGCGATGATTTGTTGCCCTTGTCTGAAGCAGACATGGAAAAAATCCGTGGTCGTCGGGTATCGATGATTTTTCAGGAGCCGCAGAGCTCATTAAATCCTGTGCTTTCCGTTGGACAGCAAATTGCAGAAGTATTGCAGTGGCATTTTAAGCTGGATAAACAGGCTATTTATGAGCGCTCAATCGAGTTACTGAAGTCTGTGGGTATTCCCGATCCACAACAGCGTATTAAAGAGTTCCCTCATCAACTGTCAGGTGGTATGAAGCAACGCGTGATGATTGCTATTGCCTTGGCGGGTGAGCCGGAATTGTTAATTGCTGATGAGCCCACCACGGCATTGGATGTGACCATTCAGGCACAGATTTTGGATTTACTGAAAGCGATCCAGCAGAAAACGGGCATGGCGATTTTATTAATTAGTCATGACTTAGGTGTAGTCGCGCAAATGGCGGATCATGTTGCGGTCATGTATGCCGGGCAGATAGTTGAAACGGCAAGTCGTGAGCAATTCTTCAATGACACGCAACATCCATACACGCGTAAATTATTTGAGGCGCTACCGTCAGAGCAAAAGCGTGAACAAAAACTGACGGTGATTAAAGGCACGGTGCCACCGTTAAATCAGGACTTTACTGGATGTCGCTTCGCTGATCGTTGCGAGTTCGCCTGGGAACTCTGCCAACAGACAGTCCCTCAGTGGATTGATAATGCTGGGCATGGTGTGCGCTGTCACCTCTATGATCCGACTATTGATATAGCAGAAACAAAAAAAGATCTACGAGTCAGCAGTTCTAAGCTGTCAGAGGTTGTACCTACCGATACTGCACTGCTGCAAGTAGATAGACTGAAAGTACACTTCCCAATCAAAAAAGGGATATTGCAGCGCACTGTCGGTCATGTGAAAGCCGTTGATGATATCAGCATGTATTTGCGTGCCGCTGAAACCGTCGCTTTAGTGGGGGAGTCGGGTTGTGGCAAAACCACTGTGGGTAAAGGCATCCTGCAACTGGTTCCGGTGACATCAGGCAGAGTGCGTTTTCAGGGTGATGAGCTTACTGATTTAAGTGATAAAGCACTTAAAGCTGCGCGATCATCATTGCAGATTATTTTTCAGGATCCCTATTCGTCGATGAATCCGAGAATGACCATCAATCAGGTCATTGAAGAGGGCATGCTGACATCATCAATCAAAGATCCACAAGAGAAACAACGAAAAATTGATGAACTGTTGGAACGAGTGGGATTACGCCCAGATATTAAGCACCGGTATCCCCATGAGTTTTCCGGTGGACAACGTCAACGTATATGTATTGCCAGAGCGTTAGCCGCTGAACCAGAAGTGATTATCTGCGATGAACCCACTAGTGCTCTGGATGTATCTGTTCAGGCACAAATTTTAAACTTGCTACGTGATATTCAGCATGAATTTGGTTTGTCCTATTTGTTCATTACGCACAACATCGCCGTGGTTGATTATCTCGCTCACCGAGTTGCCGTGATGTACTTAGGGCGTATTGTCGAGCAAGGTTATCGTGAAGAGGTTCTCAACTCTCCCAAGCACCCCTACACACAAGCGCTATTAGCTGCTGTGCCAAAAATCAATGCAGAAACCAAACATCAAACGGTCAAACTGGAAGGGGAGTTACCGTCACCTGCGAACCCGCCTAAGGGCTGTCACTTTCACCAACGCTGTCCTCATGTGATGCCCGTTTGTCGTGAAACATATCCTGACCTGACCCAGTTGAGCCGCAGTCATAGCGTTAAATGTTTTTTATATGAAGAGGATTACCATGGATCAACAGACTCAAACTGAGCTCGAAGCTGCCGCTTTCAGACGTTTACTAGCACACCTTCAAGACAATACTGATGTGCAAAATATTGACTTGATGAATCTGGCTGGTTTTTGTCGCAACTGCTTATCTAAATGGTATTTAGCAGCCGCAGAAGAAAAGGGCGTTGAGATGGATTACGACAAAGCGCGTGAATTTGTTTACGGTATGCCTTACAGCGAGTGGAAAGAAAAGTATCAGAAGTAACTTGTCAGCGTGCTGTCAGGAATCTTTTTTTGACAGCGCGCGCAGTTGTTCCGCTAAGGCTTGTGTATCAACATTAGCTTGTTCACGTGGTTTCACCACACCAACGGTTCTGATAGTTTGACGAATTTGTTGAATATACGCGCGGCAGCAACTGCAAATCACTATGTGGAAAAACAAACCAATACGCTTACCTAGTGGCAAATCACCTTCTAGGTAGTTGCTTGCTTCTTCAGCGACATCTTTACATTCGAACATCTGTTTAACTTTCCCGATATTTATCTATGCTGTGGTGCAAGGCTGTCCGCGCACGGTGCAGTAGGACTCTTGCATTAGACGAAGAGAGATCAAGAATGTTACAAATTTCTGTCATCTCAAAACCTTCCATGTCATACATTGTTAATACAGCACGCTGATTGGCCGGTAATTGCTGATAACTATGTTCAATCACTTGTCTAAGCTGATCGTTTTCCAGCAAGGCCTCCGGGGTATCGACATTCCAAGGCAATACATCATCTATGCGATGCCCTGTGTGGTCGAATTTGCTACCTGGTTCAGCTTGCCAGCCATCATCTAAAGATAATTGACGACTTTCACGCCGTAGCCGCGTTTTTGCGCCATTGCTGGTTATATGTAACAACCAGGTTTTTAAACTGGAACGACCTTCAAAATTAGGTAGGGCTTTGATAGCGGAAATCCATGCATCCTGAACCACTTCATCGGCAAAGGCTTCACCGACGATAGCGCGAGAAACTGCAAGCATAATACTGTGGTATTCGGTGACAACAAACTCAAAAGCAGCGGCATCACCTTCAATTAGTTTAGCGATGAGTGTTTTTTCATCTGTCGATGCAGACGCATGGTTTTTTTTCATTCAGTTTGTAACAAATCCATATCACAAAAGTCTATGGTAGCAAGACTGGCTGACGAATGGCTGGTTGTTTTTGTTATTCAAACCAAAAAAGGAAGAGAACCATGGCTATAACTAAGAAAACATCAATTGCTATTGCTGCCAGTGCTGCTATGACTGCAGGTTTGGCATTATCACCAAGTATCGCCAGTGCTGAAGCTAACCCATTTGCATCTGCAGAACTCTCTAATGGCTACATGCAGTTAGCTGAACATCACGCCGAAGAAGGTAAATGTGGTGAAGCAAAATGCGGCGCTGACAAAAAAGCTGAAGAAGGTAAATGCGGCGAAGCAAAATGCGGTGCTGATAAAAAAGCCGAAGAAGGTAAATGCGGTGAAGCAAAATGCGGCGCTGACAAAAAAGCCGAAGAAGGTAAATGTGGTGAAGCTAAATGTGGCGGCGATAAATAATTAGCAGCCCACACCAATGGATATGGATAAGGGCTCGTAAGAGCCCTTATTTGTAAAAGGAGAATCACTATGTCGACTTGTGGAATAGCTAAGGGCATACAAGGCTTGTTAGATAAAACGCGCGTCGCTGACTTTTTGGCACCACTGCTACTGCGTTTGTATTTAGCACCAGTGTTTTGGGTAGCTGCCAACAACAAATGGAATCCGTTTGATGCTGATAGCTCTCTCGAAAATACGATTAACTGGTTCGCGAATCCGGACTGGGGATTGGGATTGCCGTTTCCAGAAGTGATGGCATATATGGCTTGGGGCGCTGAATATTTTGGCGCTATTGCGTTGCTATTAGGGTTGGCAGTGCGTTGGGTTTCTATTCCACTTATGGTGACCATGATCGTCGCTGCAACAACGGTTCATTGGCACAATGGCTGGCAGGCGATTCATGACAAAATGAGTCCATTCGCTTCCCCAAATGTAGATGGCGCCATCGAACGCTTAGACAGAGCGCGTTCGATTTTGCAGGAAAACGGTAATTACAGCTGGTTGACTGAAACCGGTAACTTTGTCGTGTTAAACAATGGTATCGAGTTTGCCGCGACTTATTTTGTGATGTTACTGGTCTTATTTTTTGTCGGTGCTGGCAAATATGTCAGTGTGGATTACTGGTTTGCTAAGAGATGTATTGAAAGTTGAGGTGATGACATGTTTATCCGCAACAAAAAACCGTGGGACTTATCTGACTCTGAAGTCACAGACTACAAGGTGTATAAGAACCGCCGCCAATTTTTAAACACGGCTATCTCAGTGGGCTTAGCAAGTGCCTTGCCCTCAATCGGCCTCGCTAAACCGGTCGATGAGTTGAAAGAGTATGAAGGTTTGAGCAAAAGTCCTTTCTCTACGGATGAAGAGAAAAGTACCTTTGAGGCGATCACAACATACAACAACTTTTACGAGTTCGGAACGGCTAAATCGGCACCGTCATTGTATGCAACAGAGTTTCCTGATGAATCAGAAACCTGGAAAATAGAAATTGATGGCGAGTGTGATAACCCCGGTGTCTATGACTATGCCGAGTTAGTGAAACCGTTTACCTTAGAAGAACGCATCTATCGGATGCGCTGTGTGGAAGGCTGGTCTATGGTGATTCCATGGATTGGTTTTCCGCTTGGTGAATTGCTAAAAAAAGCACAACCTAATTCGCGGGCTAAATACGTTGAATTCACGACGTTGTACGACCCTGAACAAATGCCCGGCCAGCGTCGTGATGTGTTGGCGTGGCCTTATGTGGAAGGACTTCGCATTGATGAGGCGATGAACCCACTAACGATTATTTCAGTTGGTCTGTACGGTAAAGAGCTGTTGGGCCAAAACGGGGCACCATTACGACTGGTAGTACCTTGGAAATATGGCTTTAAAAGCATTAAGTCAATTGTGCGTATTCGGTTTGTGGAGAAAATGCCACAAACTGCATGGATGAAAGCGAACGCCAGTGAGTATGGCTTTTATTCCAATGTGAATCCGAATGTTGACCACCCGCGCTGGAGTCAACGTAAAGAACGTCGGATTGGCGAATTTCTCAAGCGCGAAACCCTGATGTTTAATGGATATGGTGAACATGTTGCTGACCTCTATGCAGACATGGACCTCAAGCGTTATTTCTAAAAGCCGGGCAGACGGTGTGCTTAAACTGGTTCACTTTAAGGTGTTGCTGTTTATTGTCTGTCTGTATCCTTTTTTTTCGTTAGCGTGGGGGTTACTGACCGATCAGCTTGGTGTTAACCCGGTTGAAACCCTGACACGAAGTAGTGGGTTGTGGGGACTACGGTTTTTGCTGATCACCCTTTGCGTCACGCCACTACGCTGGTTGACCGGTATAAATCAATTAATACGTTTTCGTCGCATGTTGGGTTTATATGCCTTTTTCTATGCGACAGTACACATGCTGCTGTACCTGGGGCTGGATCAATTTTTTGATTGGAGTGAAATCTGGCGCGACATTATCAAACGCCCTTTTATCACCGTAGGCTTTATCAACTTCATTGCCTTGTTACCACTAGTCTTTACTTCTACTAACAAGATGATGAAACGTTTGGGCGGTCAGCGATGGAAGAAGCTACATCGACTTACTTATTTTGTTGCAGTCGCTGCCTGTCTACACTTTTTGATGTTGGTCAAAGCCGATATTCGGGAGCCGGTGATTTATATTTTCTTGCTCACGGGTCTTTTGGCTGTGAGGCTCATTTACCAGTATCGTCAAAAAAAATTGGCGTAAGCGGATATTTTTTCGCAAACTCAATACAACAGGCTAGCTAAGGTAGCTGCCTGTAACTTTCCGACAGTAAAGAAATTTCTTGGTTTAACCATCCAGGAATGGTGCTGTGAGCGGCTGTTTGAACGATGATTTTAAATAAAAGCTGTTACAATGTTCCGCTGTTATTCATCGCGTTATGATTTAAGAAGGTATATATGACTGATTTTGTCGATCACGATCCACAGGAAACTCAGGAATGGCTTGACGCACTCGAGTCTGTGATTGAGGCCGGTGGTGAACAGAAAGCGCACTACATCATAGAAAAACTCATTGATATGGCTCGCCGTACTGGTATCAACCTCCCGTACAGCGCCAATACTGCCTACGTCAACACGATTCCTGTTGACCAGCAAGAACGCATCCCTGGTGACCAGGCGATGGAACATAAACTGCGTTCATACATTCGCTGGAATGCGATGGCGATGGTACAAAAAGCGAATATGAAGCCCGGCTCGGTCGGTGGTCATATTGCCAGCTTTTCGTCAGCCGCTACATTGTACGACGTGGGTTTTAATCACTTTTTTAAAGGTGATGAATACGGTAACGGTGCCGATATGGTCTTTGTTCAAGGTCATTCATCACCCGGTATCTACGCTCGTTCATTCCTTGAAGGTCGCCTGACAGAAGACCAACTTAACAACTTCCGCTTCGAAGTGGATGGTAAAGGTCTGTCTTCTTACCCACATCCTTGGTTGATGCCTGATTACTGGCAGTTCCCAACGGTATCTATGGGCTTGGGTCCTATTCTTGCCATTTACCAAGCACGCTTCATGAAATACATGCAGGATCGTGAAATCGTTGCCACTGAAGGTCGCCATGTCTGGGCGTATCTGGGTGACGGTGAAATGGACGAACCAGAATCTTTAGGTGCTATTACTCTGGCTGGTCGTGAAAAGCTGGATAACCTGATTTATGTCGTTAACTGTAATTTGCAGCGTCTTGATGGACCTGTGCGTGGTAACGGCAAGATTGTTCAAGAGCTTGAAGCTTTGTTCCGTGGCGCCGGCTGGAATGTTATTAAAGTATTGTGGGGTAGTGGTTGGGATCAATTGCTGGCACGTGATACAGAGGGCTTATTGCTGAAGCGTATGGAAGAAGTAGTCGATGGTGAATACCAAAACTACAAAGCTAAAGACGGCGCTTATGTTCGTAAGCATTTCTTCGGTAAATACCCTGAACTGCTAGAAATGGTTTCAGATATGACCGATGAAGATATCTGGCACCTAAGCCGTGGTGGTCATGACCCACGTAAGATTTACGCAGCTTATAAACGTGCTACCGAGCATGTTGGCCAGCCTACGGTTATTCTTGCGAAAACCGTTAAAGGTTATGGCATGGGCGAAGCGGGTGAAGGTCAAAACACCACTCACCAACAGAAGAAACTGGAACTGGAACATATGAAACGTTTCCGTGATCGTTTCAATATTCCGGTGACTGATGAAGAGATTGACAAGATCCCATTCATCAAGCTGAAAGATGACAGTCCAGAGAAAAAATATCTGATGGAACGTCGTCAAGAGCTTGGTGGCTTCTTGCCGAAACGTAATAACAATGCGCCTGCTTTGGAAATTCCAGAGCTGAAAGCGTTTGATGCGGTATTGAAATCCAGTGGTGATCGTGAGTTATCCACGACAATGGCATTTGTTCGTGTTCTGACTGCGTTGATTCGTGATAAGAAAATCGGCAAAAACATTGTACCAATCGTACCTGACGAAGCGCGTACCTTTGGTATGGAAGGCTTGTTCCGCAGCGTCGGTATTTATTCCTCTTCAGGTCAACGTTACGAGCCGGAAGATTCAGGTAAGGTCATGTGGTATCGCGAAGATACTAAAGGCCAAATTCTTGAAGAAGGTATCAACGAAGCCGGTTCAATGGCTGAGTGGGTCTCTGCAGCAACGGCTTACAGTAACTACAACACCAACATGGTGCCGTTCTACATTTATTACTCAATGTTTGGTTTCCAACGTGTCGGTGATTTATGGTGGCTGGCAGGTGATATCCAGGCTAAAGGCTTCTTAATCGGTGGTACAGCGGGTCGAACCACACTGAACGGTGAAGGTTTGCAGCATCAAGACGGTCATAACTTGTTAATGGCGAATGCCGTGCCTAATTGCATCAGCTATGACCCGACCTATGCCTATGAAGTCGCTGTCATCGTTCATGATGGTATGAAGCGTATGTATGAGAAGCAGGAAAATGTCTTCTACTACATCACCGCGATGAACGAAAACTACAAACACCCTGATATGCCTGAAGGTAGCGAAGAAGGCATCATCAAAGGTTTGTATCAGCTTAAATCTGGTGGCAAACACAAACTGAAAGCCCAATTGATGGGCAGTGGCACTATTCTGCGTGAAGTGGAAGCAGCGGCAGAAATGCTTGAGAAAGACTGGAAAGTGTCTGCTGATGTTTGGAGTGCAACCAGCATGAATGAGCTGGTACGTGAAGGTCAGGATGTGGATCGTTTTAATCGCTTGAATCCAACTGCTGAGAAAAAACGCAGTTACATCTCAGAATGTCTGGATGATCAGCCGGGTGTAGTGGTCGCTGCGACTGACTATGTTCGTCTTTATGCTGAACAGATTCGTCCATGGGTGAAGAGCAGTTACACGGTACTGGGTACAGATGGCTTTGGCCGCAGTGATACCCGTGAAGCCCTGCGTAGCTTCTTCGAAGTCGATCGTTACCATGTTGTCGTTGCAACATTGAATGCTTTAGCTGATGAAGGTCAGATCAAGCACGATGTGGTTGCTGATGCAATCAAGAAGTACAACATTAACGCGGATGCAATCAACCCAGTTAAGGCATAAATCATGGCAGATTTGATTGAATTAAAAGTACCCGATATTGGTGACTTCGATGCGGTTGAAATCATTGAAGTGCTCGTCGCCGAAGGTGACAGCATTGATGAAAATCAAGAAGTCATTACTGTAGAGTCTGATAAAGCGATGATGGAAATTCCAGCATCGCAAGCAGGCGTGATCAAAGAAATGAAAGTGGCGGTAGGCGATAAAGTCAGTGAAGGCACGGTTATCGCCATGCTGGAAGTGGCTGAAGCTGCGGCGGCACCGGCAACAGAAGAGAAAACTGAAGAGCCTGCACCAGCGCCAAAAACAGAAGCGCCGAAGCAAGAAACAAAACCTGCACCACAAGCAGAAACCCCAGCTCAGCAGCAGGAACTGACCGAGGCTATCCCGTACGCACCGGATAATAAATCAGGTATTCGTCGTGCACATGCGTCACCATCGGTACGTCGTTTTGCCCGAGAATTAGGTGTTGTCCTCACTTCGGTAACGGGTACAGGTACTAAAGGCCGCATCACCAAAGAAGATGTTCAGGGTTATGTGAAACATGCGCTGACAACACCAGCAGCAGCGCCTGCTCAAAGTGGTTCGGCGATACCTTCTGTTCCAACAGTCAATTTTGAACAGTTTGGCGATATTGAAACAGAAGAGCTGTCACGCATTAAGAAAATTTCAGGCAAACATTTACACGCTTGCTGGTTAAATATTCCACATGTGACGCAGTTTGATGAAGCCGATATCACCGAACTAGATAAATTCCGTAAAGAAAATAAAGACATGGCGGCTAAAAAAGGTGTGAACCTGACCCCATTGGTCTTTATTATGAAAGCGGTTGTTGCTTGTTTGAAGGAATATCCACAGTTCAATGCTTCATTAAGTGAAGATAAAGAAAGCCTGATCCTGAAAAACTACTACAACATCGGCGTTGCAGTGGATACACCGAATGGCCTGATGGTTCCGGTTATCAAGGATGTCGATAAGAAAGGCTTCCTCGAGCTCGCCGGTGAATTAGGCGAAGTCAGCACCCGAGCCCGTGAAGGTGCGTTGAGTGCCAAAGATATGCAAGGTGGTACCTTCTCTATTTCGAGTCTGGGTGGCATTGGTGGTCAATTCTTCACACCTATCGTTAACGCACCGGAAGTGGCGATACTTGGTGTCAGCCGCCACAGCATGAAACCAGTCTGGAACGGCAAAGAGTTCGAGCCTCGCTTGATGCTGCCGTTATCTATCTCCTATGACCATCGTGTTATTGATGGTGCAGCTGGAGCTCGCTTTACCGTGATGTTGAGCCAGATGTTGTCAGATATCAGGAAGGTGCTGCTATGAGTGTGATCGAGGTTAAAGTCCCCGATATTGGTGATTTCGATGCCGTAGAAATCATCGAGGTGCTTGTGAGTGAAGGTGAAGAGGTGTCTGAGAATCAAGACATCATCACACTGGAATCAGATAAAGCAGCAATGGAAATTCCATCAACGGTTGCTGGCAAAATTAGCAGTCTTAAAGTGGCTGTGGGTGACAAAGTCGCTGAAGGTGATGTCATTTTAACAGTGGAAGTCGAAGAGGCTGCTACTGAGGATGCGAATACGGCCGCACCTGCTGAAGAACCCAAAACGGAAAAAGCTGCACCGACACCAGCCAAAGCATCTGAAGGCGATGCCGACATGCATGCTGAAGTATTGGTGCTGGGCTCAGGTCCTGGTGGCTATACTGCTGCATTTCGCGCAGCAGACTTAGGTAAGTCGGTGGTGATGGTGGAACGCCATGAACGTATTGGTGGTGTTTGCCTGAATGTTGGTTGTATTCCTTCCAAAGCATTACTGCATACGGCTCAAATCATCAATGAAACTGCTGAAATGGGTCACCATGGCGTCAAGTTTAGTAAGCCTGAAATTGATCTTCGTGAATTGGCAGGCTGGAAAGACAGCGTTGTTAATCAACTGACCGGTGGTCTCAAAGGGTTGGCAAAACAACGTAAAGTCAGCATTGTTAAGGGCGAGGGAAGCTTTACTAGCCCGAATACATTGAAAGTTGAAGGCAGTGACGGTGACAAAACGATCTCGTTTGATAACTGTATTATTGCTGCCGGTTCGCGCGTGACTAAAATCCCAGTCTTCCCGCATGATGACCCGCGCATGATGGATTCAACTGATGCGTTAGAGCTGGAAGATGTACCGAAAAAACTACTGGTTATTGGTGGTGGCATTATCGGCATGGAGATGGCAACGGTTTATGACGCCTTAGGCTCTAAAATTACCGTAGTAGAAATGCAGGACAGTCTGATTCCAGGCGCTGACAAAGATATCGTCAAACCGCTACTTAAGCGTGTTCAGGATAAGTATGAAAATATTTACCTGAATACAAAAGTCAGCAAAATTGAACCTCAAAAAGACGGTTTATTGGTCAGTCTTGAAGGCAAAGACGTGCCAGAGCAAGAGACATTCGACAAGATTCTGGTCGCTGTGGGACGCTCACCTAACGGCAAGCTAATCAATGCCGAAGCGGCAGGCGTGGCTGTGACCGATCAAGGCTTTATTCCGACCAATGGTCAGATGCGTACCAATGTGCCGCATATTTTTGCTATCGGTGATATTGTTGGCCAACCGATGTTGGCACACAAAGCGACACATGAAGGTAAAGTGGCTGCTGAGGTTATTGCCGGTCAAAAATCAGTGTTTGAGCCGCTGACGATTCCATCTGTTGCCTATACCGATCCTGAAGTTGCATGGATGGGCTTGAGCGAAGATGAAGCCAAAGAGCAGGGTATTGATTATGTCAAAGGTGCCTTTCCATGGGCTGCCAGTGGCCGTAGCTTGAGTTTGGGACGTGATGAAGGCCTGACCAAAGCTTTGTTTGAAAAAGACAGTGGTCGCTTAATTGGCGCAGGTATTGTAGGCCCGAATGCCGGTGAGCTGATTGCAGAAGCGGTTCTGGCTCTTGAAATGGGCGCCGATGCCGAAGATATCGGTCTGACGATTCATCCGCATCCAACCTTGTCAGAAACATTAGGCTTTGCGGCTGAAATGGCAGAAGGTAGCATTACTGATCTGATGCCACCGCGTAAAACCCTGCATTCAAAATAAATGCTGCAAATAACTGGCAATAGCCAGTCTTAATAAAATCAGGGCATGCTTGCGCTTTGCGTGGGGATGCCCGTTTTTTTGTGAGAAAGATCGAGCTGGCAAACAGGATGGCGAATAAAGCTGAACAACTCACCATGTTGAAACCGCCTTTGAAGTGGGCAGGGGGCAAACGCTGGCTAATAAATGAGTTACAAAAGTACTGGAAAAAACATCAGCACAAACGCTTAGTTGAGCCATTTTGTGGAGGGCTGTCTGTTGCTCTGGGACTAAAGCCACAAAGCGCTTTACTCAACGATCTTAATCCTGCTCTGATTAACTTTTATCAACACCTGCAAAACGGTTTGCAGATGGATATTGAGTTGCTAAATCAAGAGCAGGCTTATTATCAGTGTCGGGAAAGATTCAATCAGCTTAACGGCGATCCACAAGCACAAAAGCTTGCAGCGCAACTGTTCTACTACCTCAATCGTACTGGTTACAACGGCTTGTGTCGCTTTAACAAAAAAGGTGGCTATAACGTTCCATTTGGCCGTTATAAAACGATCAACTATCAAACTGATTTCAGCCATTATCAGCCAGTGCTATCACAGTGGCAGTTCAGCAATGTCGACTTTGAAGACTTGCATGTCGATAGTGCTGACTTCATATACGCTGATCCCCCCTACGACACACCATTTCATCAATATTCACAGCAAGGCTTTAACTGGGATGATCAGGTGAGGCTAGCCGAATGGCTTAGTCAACACAAAGGCCCTGTTATCTTGTCGAATCAAGCCACAGATCGAATTAAAACCCTATATCGAGAATTAGGCTTTCGTTTACGTTATTTGGATGCACCCAGACTGATTAGTTGTAAAGGAAATCAACGTCAAGCGGTCAAAGAAGTGCTCGCCTTGCGCGGATTTTGATACAATAACGGCTTTAGATTTTCAAGATATTCACTACGCTTCCGATACCCACTTTAGGGTAATTGACTAAGCGCTAACTCAAGTTTTAGAGGATTGCATTTCAATATGTCTAAGATTAACAAAGTCGTTTTGGCCTACTCAGGTGGTCTGGATACTTCCGTCATTTTGAAATGGCTGCAGGATAAATATGACTCAGAGGTTGTGACCTTTACAGCCGATCTCGGGCAGGGTGAAGAGGTAGAACCAGCCCGCGCCAAAGCGAAGTCGCTAGGCATCAAAGAAATCTTTATTGAAGATTTACGTGAAGAGTTTGCGCGTGACTATGTGTTCCCGATGTTTAGAGCGAATGCTATATACGAAGGGGAATACCTGCTTGGTACCTCCATCGCTAGACCGCTTATTGCCAAACGTTTAGTCGAGATTGCACGTGAAACTGGTGCTGAGGCTGTATCGCACGGTGCTACGGGTAAAGGTAACGACCAAGTCCGATTTGAACTCGGCGCCTATGCACTGAACCCCAATATCAAAGTTATTGCACCATGGCGCGAATGGGACTTGCTGTCACGACAAAAACTCTTGGATTACGCAGAAACCCACGGCATTCCAGTCGAAATGAAGCAAGGGAAAAAATCACCTTACTCAATGGATGCAAACCTGTTACATATTTCATATGAAGGTGGCATTCTAGAAGATCCGTGGGCAGAGCCTGAAGAATCTATGTGGCGCTGGTCGGTGTCACCTGAGGATGCACCTGATACAGCTACTTACTTGGAACTGACTTATGAAAATGGTGATATTGTTGCTATCAATGGTGAACGCATGTCACCGGCAACAGTAATGACCTACTTGAACAAAGTCGCTGGTGAAAACGGTATTGGTCGCTTAGATATCGTTGAAAATCGTTATGTGGGTATGAAGTCTCGTGGTTGCTACGAAACACCTGCAGGTACAGTCATGTTAAAGGCACACCGTGCAATCGAGTCATTGACGCTTGATCGTGAAGTTGCCCATTTGAAAGATGAACTGATGCCGCGTTATGCCCAAATGATCTATAACGGTTATTGGTGGGCACCAGAACGTGTCATGATGCAAGCTATGATTGATGAGTCACAGAAAACCGTCAACGGTGAGGTTAGACTGAAACTCTATAAAGGTAATGTTATTGTGGTTGGGCGTGAATCAAAAACAGATAGTCTGTTTGATGAGTCTATCGCGACCTTTGAAGATGACGCTGGCGCTTATGATCAAAAAGATGCAGAAGGTTTTATTAAACTGAATGCTCTGCGTTTGAAAATCGCCGGTAACAAAAAACGCTAACAGCTTAACGGTTGAGGAATGTGTAATGGATTACAGCGAATTATCTGATAAAGCCGCAGAAAATATGCGTTTGGCACTGCCGTTGATGAAAAAACACGGCGTGCCAATGACCCCTGATAATTATGCTGTTTGGTATGAGCATGTTTCAGGGGCAAATGCTGAGTTGTCTGAAAAACTGCAGGCTATGCTTACAGACAATCCGATACTGACAGAATCACAATGTACAGGCGTTTACGAGCAATTTTTCAATGTTGAAAAAGAGCTGGTTCAAGTTGTCGAAATGCGCCAGGAGTTGGCACGGTTGCTGAAAGAAGTGATTAGCTTTGTATACAGCACCGTGGCTCAAACTGACCGCTCCAACAATCACTTAGCTGAACTTCTGACACGGATTAACCGTGATATGTCACCTCAAGAAGTGCATGAGGTGGTGGAGCAAATCCTCGATGAAACGCGCCAAGCCATGTCGAACGGGGAACAGTTAACTGAGCGACTTAACACTGCTGTTGCTGAAGTACAGACACTAAAAAAAGAGTTAGATCAAAGTAAGCGCGAAGCGAAAACGGATACCTTAACCGGCCTGGCGAATCGCAAAGCATTTGATGAACTAGTGACAAAAGTGACCCAAGATGCAGATAACAGTGGTCTGGATGTGTGCATATTATTTTGTGACTTGGATATCTTCAAAGAAGTGAATGATAAACATGGCCATTTGGTCGGTGATCAAGTCCTGAAAGTGGTCTCCAACACATTGAAAGACAGTGTTAAAGGTCGTGATCTCGTTGCTCGATATGGTGGTGAAGAGTTTTCTATCATCCTACTCAACACCAGCCTGCAAAATGCAAAAATCTTGGCTGATAATATTCGTAAAGAAATTGCATCGAAACGTATTCAGCGCAAAGATACACGCGAATCACTGGGACAAATTACGATGTCATTTGGGGTAGCACGTTATGTTCCGACTGAAGGCGTGGAGAGCTTCATGCAGCGCGCAGACAGAGCGTTGTATATGTCAAAACGAAAAGGGCGCAACTGCGTTTCAGAAGCACCCCCACCGATTATTTAAATCTGTTAAAAGCTATCTGTAAACAGCACTTCACTCAGTGCTAACTGACCCGCACGTGGTCTGGCATCTTGAATTTTCTTCCCTACCGTTATCATCATCACAATAATGTGGTCATGGGGTAAATCAATCAAACGTGCGACTTTATCAAAGTCAAACCCGTCCATTGGGCAAGAGTCATAGCCCATTTCTTTAGCCATCAACATTAAAGTCATTGACGCCAGACTGGCAGAACGAAAACACTCATCACGCATACCCTGATGGTGGTTGGTGTAATAGCCCTCAATAGATGGCAGCATGAAGTCTTGCACTTCTTTAGGGGCGTTACGCCAATAACGTTGCGGATCTTTTTCCCAAGCGTTGAGATCGGCACATACAACAAACAATGCGGATGCATCAGCGACCTGTGATTGCCCCCAACTGGCTTGTTTGATTTGTTCACGTTTTTCTTTATCGACCACATGAATAAAACGCCAGTGCTGCAGATTAAATGCCGTTGGTGAGAGAATTACATGCTCCATTAATTCGGTAATTTCAGCATCGGTCATTTGGTGTTCGGGGTCGTAGTGTTTCACAGACCGTCGATTGACGATCGCTTGTTTTGTGTTCATAACGTCTCTTGAATTATTTTGAGGATGTTTCGACTTTCAAATAGATGGTTTCTTGCTCGCTACCGTGACTGCTATAGGTTGTGACACCTTGGTCTAGTTGCTGTGAATTTTCAGTGATGCGTCCAATCTCTAGCCATTCTCCGACCGAACCAACGACGGTGGTGATGACATCGCTGTTTTGCGTTACGCCATTGCTGGCAGATAGCTTACTGAAGAATGGATGAATTTCAACTTTCACTCGATTATCTGGTAACAGAAAAGGAATTGCTCTAAATCCATTTTCGGTCGCAATGTATTGGGTATCTTTAGCCACTGATATATCACCATAGCGGTCAACAAACAGCAGGTGACGATGTTGCGGTATATCTTCGCCTAAGCTGATGGTGACCGCTTGTCCTGAGACACCACGGGCACGGTATTGCTGATTATCATCACGATTGTTGTTGGTGGACCAGCGGTTTATCGCGACGCGACCCGATACGTCATCGCCTACGTTGATATCGACTTGGTTAGAACCACCTTTGTGCTGTCTGATTGTGTCATAGCTACGCATAACACTGACGATAACCGATTGCTGTGCGACATCCAGTTTTGCCAGTAGTTGTTCAACATTTGCCAATGTAGCGCGGTCGGATTTCAAGATTAGCATATTGCCATAGGCACGAATTGTTGCCGTTTCAGGTAAGAAATCTTCAATTTGTGGCAATACATCAGTAGCAAGTCGATGTTTTAGATTAATGGTATGAATATCCGTATCAGCACTCAGCGGCATCATCACAACGAAAATAATGAATAACAGCAAGATTTTCATAGGTTTAAGCGCCTTGTATTGATGTCTTGTTTGCTATGACTCCAAATTTCATCAAACTGCTGCTGCCTGTCACGAACTTCAGCAGGTGCCGCCAATTCAGCTCTACCGTAATACCGCTCTGCATTAGGACAGAATAAATAGGCGTTGTTATCTACTAGCATAAACATACTGCGTAATTTCTGATGCTTTTTGCTGGCAATGTGAATGTCTATTTTACTGGTCAGGCGTTGTGCTAAGGGAATAAATCGATGACTTTGCGCTACGTTTTTACGTGTATCACACACCACAAAGCGAATTTTGCTCCGTGGGCTGCGTCGTGAAAACTCACTGAGTTGCACAATAGCGAGCTCATTATCGAATAAAACGGGATCAATCAAAGGACCAAAAAAGCAAATTTCTTGGCGTGCGTGTTTGATCAGTTCTAAGGCCACTTGGGCAGCATGATCCCGACTGTCGAAAAAAATAATGCCTTCGTCAGTCGGAGTCTGCTCAACCATAATTTAAATATTGCTAGCCTGTGCCGCCGCATTACCAAGGTAATTCGCTGGGGTCATGGCTTTTAGTTTGTCTTTGGCTTCTTGCGGCATGTCCAGTCCATCAATGAAGTCTTGCATGATTTGTTTGTTCACGCGTTGACCACGAGTCAGGTCTTTGAGCTTTTCATACGGGTTTTCGATGCCGTAGCGACGCATGACAGTTTGAATCGGTTCAGCGAGTAACTCCCAATTTGCATCAAGATCCGCGGCCATGGCTTCAGGCGCTGGATCCAATTTACTAATACCTTTTAACGCAGAGCTATATGATAGCAAGGAGTGAGCAAAGCCTACACCCAGGTTACGTAGAACGGTGGAATCAGTCAGATCGCGCTGCCAGCGTGAAATGGGTAATTTCAAGGCTAAATGATCAAACACTGCATTTGCCAGCCCTAAGTTACCTTCCGCATTTTCAAAGTCGATAGGGTTGACCTTATGTGGCATGGTTGATGAGCCGATCTCACCTTTCACTGTTTTTTGTTTGAAGTAACCGATTGAAATATAGCTCCAGACATCACGACAGAAATCCGTTAGAACGGTATTGAAGCGAATCATGGCCTGGAACAGTTCCGCCATGTAATCATGTGGCTCAATCTGGGTGGTGTATTGATTCCAACGCAAACCTAAACCGGTGACAAAGGCGTGAGCCATCATTGGCCAGTCAACATCGGGATAAGCTGAGTAATGGGCGTTGTAGTTACCAACAGCACCATTCATCTTGCCGTAAAGCAATACAGCCGCGACATGTGTACGTTGTAACTCAAGACGCTGCACAACATTCGCCAGTTCTTTACCCAAGGTTGTCGGTGATGCCGGCTGACCGTGCGTGCGTGACATCATCGGTGTATTGACGTGTTCTAGCGCGAGTTTGCGGATGGCAGCAATCAAGGTATCCATTTCCGGCAAAATAACTTGTTCACGCGCATTTTTCAGCATGATGCCATAAGCTGTGTTATTAATATCTTCTGAGGTGCAGGCAAAATGCACAAACTCACTGACAGCATCTAACTCGGAATTGCTTTTGAATTTACGTTTGATGAAGTATTCAACCGCTTTCACGTCATGATTGGTTTCACGTTCAATCGCTTTAATTTCAGCAGCATCGTCAACAGAGAAGTCGGCGATAATATTATTCAGAAAAGTTTCTGCGTCTTGACTGAGCTTAGGCACTTCCTGAATGTCGGCATTGTTGCCAAGCAGGTGAAGCCAGCGTAGCTCAACTTCTACGCGTGCTTTTAACAAACCATATTCACTGAAAAAAGGGCGCAAGGCTTCGGTTTTTCCAGCATAGCGACCATCAACCGGTGAAATCGCGGTTAAAGCGGATAAATCCATGAATACTCCGATGAAACTTAGTTAGAAAATTGTGCAAAATTATAGCAGAGTTCGCTTGCCTCAGATGCTTTCAGGTAAAATGCTATCGTTTAATTCCTAACTTTGGGGTGAAAATCTGTGCTGACCGAATATCAATCACATGTCGAAGAACGGGCTCAAGAAGGGCTGCCGCCATTACCGCTGAATGCTGAGCAAGTTTCGGCACTAGTCGAACTACTGAAACAAGGTGATGCAAACAGCGAAACGCTGCTTGATTTGCTGATTCATCGTGTGCCGCCCGGTGTGGATCAGTCTGCTTATGTAAAAGCAGGCTTCTTAACTGATGTTGCCAAAGGCGAAACATCGTGTGATTTGATTAGTCAGGTCAGAGCAACCGAATTACTCGGTACGATGATGGGTGGCTACAATGTTCAGTCTTTGATTGAGCTATTGGATATTGCTGCGACTGCGGATGCTGCTGAAAAAGCCTTACGCAAAACGTTGATGGTGTACGACGCCTATCATGATGTGGTTGAAAAGGCCGAAACCAATGACCATGCAAAACGTGTTTTGCAATCATGGGCTGATGCCGAATGGTTTACGTCTCGTCCTAAGCTGGAAGACAAAATCACCTTGACTGTCTTTAAGGTCCCAGGTGAAACCAACACCGATGATTTGTCACCAGCGCGTGAAGCATGGAGTCGCCCCGATATTCCGCTACATGCTAAAGCGATGTTGCAGAGCAGCATGCCAGACGGCATTGAAAAAATCGAAAAACTCAAAGAGAAGGGCTATCCATTAGCATTTGTCGGTGATGTCGTGGGTACCGGTTCGTCACGAAAATCAGCGATTAACTCTGTGTTATGGCACATGGGCCACGATGTAGCTTATGTACCTAATAAACGTCAGGGTGGCGTCATATTGGGCAATAATATCGCACCTATCTTTTTCAATACCGCAGAAGATTCAGGCGCGATGCCGATCGAGTGTGATGTTCAGCACATGGAAACCGGTGACATCATCACTGTGCTGCCTTATGAGGGCAAGGTCCTAAATGAGGCGGGTGATGTTATCAGTGAGTTCACTATGCGACCGACAACGCTGGCAGATGAAGTGCGTGCCGGTGGTCGTATTCCGCTGATCATTGGTCGTGGTTTGACTGATAAAGCGCGTGAAACATTAGGCATGCCAGCATCAGATATTTTCGTGCGCCCTGTTGATCCGGTTGATACAGGTAAAGGCTTCACTTTAGCCCAGAAAATGGTGGGTCGTGCCTGTGGTGTTGAAGGGGTTCGTCCTAATACCTATTGTGAGCCGACAGTGACTACGGTGGGCTCGCAGGATACAACCGGGGCGATGACGCGTGATGAACTGAAAGAATTGGCCTGTCTTGGCTTTTCATCTGACTTGGTTATGCAGTCTTTTTGTCACACTGCCGCCTATCCGAAACCCGTCGATATTAAACTGCAACATGAGCTACCAGACTTTATGAGTACTCGTGGTGGTGTTTCCTTGCGTCCGGGTGATGGCATTATTCACTCATGGCTTAATCGTATGATTCTGCCGGATACCGTCGGTACCGGCGGTGACTCACATACCCGCTTCCCGATTGGTATCAGCTTCCCGGCAGGTTCCGGCTTGGTGGCATTTGGTGCTGCTTTGGGCGTGATGCCACTGGATATGCCCGAATCAGTATTGGTTCGCTTCAAGGGTGAAATGCAGCCGGGCATTACATTGCGTGATTTGGTGAATGCGATTCCTTATGCGGCGATTCAACAGGGACTGCTGACGGTAGAGAAAAAAGGTAAGAAAAATATCTTTAACGGTCGCGTTCTGGAAATCGAAGGTCTGCCAGACCTGAAAGTTGAGCAGGCATTTGAATTATCCGATGCTTCCGCAGAACGAAGTGCCAATGGTTGTACGGTCCATCTCGATAAAGAGCCGATCATTGAATTTTTGAAATCTAATATTTCTTTGATGGAATGGATGATTGACGAAGGCTATCAAGATGAGCGCACATTACAACGTCGAATTGATGCGATGAAAGCGTGGTTAGATGACCCTCAGTTATTGTCGCCTGATGCTGATGCTGATTATGCGGCAGTTATTGAGATCGATTTGAATGAAATCAAAGAGCCACTGCTTGCTTGCCCGAATGATCCTGATGATGTGAAACCGTTGTCAGAGGTCCAGGGTGTGAATATCGATGAAGTGTTTATCGGTTCATGCATGACTAATATTGGTCATTATCGTGCAGCCAGCAAAGTACTCGAGAATATGAATAGTCTGCCGGTGAAACTATGGGTAGCGCCACCGACCAAGATGGATAAGCATCAACTTACCGAAGAGGGCGTTTATAGCACCTTTGGTCGAGTAGGCGCGCGTACCGAAACGCCGGGTTGTTCTTTGTGTATGGGTAACCAAGCAAGGGTTGCAGATGGTGCAACGGTGGTTTCGACGTCAACACGCAACTTCCCTAACCGTTTGGGTAATAACGCCGATGTATATTTATCATCAGCGGAATTGGCGGCGGTAGTAGCTAGCATGGGTAAACTGCCAACAGTCGCCGAGTATCTGGAAGCGGTGGCGGGTATTCAGCCGATGGCCGCGGAAATTTACCGTTATCTGAACTTTAACGAACTGGATGAATATCGCCGCGCGGCAAGTTAGTGCCTGGCATTATTTTTCCCATCAGAGGCTGTTTTCTTTCGAGGAAACAGCCTTTTTTGTGAAGACGATATGATGAACGAAACGATTCAAGTTATTCCTCCCTTTAATCTGGCGTTGGCGTTTATGCCTGTGCTTTTGGTACTGGTCATCATGTTTCGCTGGTCGTTGCAGGCAGGCAATGCGATTTATGCCTTGTTGCGCATGCTTGTGCAATTGTTATTAGTCGGCTACGTTCTCACAACCATTTTCGCTGCTGAGCAGGCATGGATTGTGGTGGCTGTGATGCTGGTAATGGTGTCAGCGGCGAGTTGGATTGCTCTGCGGACAGTTGAAGTTAAACGTCAGCAGTTATTTGTGTATGCATTCTGGTCAATTTTAATGGGTGGTGGACTCACATTGGCCTTGGTTACCCAATTCGTGATTGATTTAAACCCATGGTTTGAACCTCGCTACATGATCCCATTAGCCGGCATGATATTCGCGAACTCGATGAATAGCATCAGTCTGGCAGCTGAACGCTTGCAAGCGGAGCTAAAGGTAAAGAAGAAATATACCGAGGCAAGGAGTCAGGCTTTTCAAGCAGCCTTCATTCCTACGGTAAATGCCATGTTTGCCGTGGGTCTTGTTTCATTACCCGGCATGATGACGGGGCAAATTCTATCGGGTGTGTCACCGATAATAGCTGCACATTATCAAATCGTAGTGATGTGCATGATTTTTGGATCAGCAGGTTTATCAACAGCACTTTTTCTTAAAATTAGTCGCAAACAGTTTATTTAAGATGCGCTGTATAAGGCTTCTGCCGCGGCCATAATTTTGGCACTTTGAAATAAAAACTGCCAGCGACGGCCGCCTTTCTGGCGCCATAATACGGCGGCACGAATGCCAGACAGCAGCAAAGCGCGTACTTTATTTACATTATCAGGCTGTTGTAAAAAGCCGGGGTCACCATAGACTTGAATTTGAGGCTTTAATTGGCTCACGGTGCGGTGATAGATATCAGCAAAACGGGCAATCACCTGCGGTGAGGTAATCTCACCAAAGTAGTCAATTTGTTGCGGTACTTGCTCAATCTCACGGCTAATTTGATCCAACATCTCAGGTTGTTTAGCTAATTGACGCTCCAGGTGCAAAAGACTGATGACGTAACGCAACAACACCACATCTTTTTTGTCTTTCTTTTTCGATAATTGTGCGTTGAGTGCTTGGATACCGGTTTTTAAATCGGAAACAGTTCCATAAACCGATTCGGTTGAATCCGCATTCTGGATGACTAAGCTCTGCAACATCGTTTCCAGTTCACGACTATCTGCTTGACCGGTTTCAGCGATACGCTGCACCAAAGTCGCCGCTTGTAAAACAGCTGATAAGGCAATCGTTCTGTCACGTTGACGGGCTGAAATACTCATGGATGCATACCTGGTGCATCAGTTGAGACTATAATACCACCACCAAGACAATCATCTTGTTGATAAAAGACAACAGACTGACCTGGCGTGACGGCACGTTGTTTATCATCAAACTCGACATGAATGAGCCCATTGTCATCTTTGCTGATCGTGCAGGGCTGATCGGGTTGGCGGTAGCGTGTTTTGGCTGCAGCACGACAAGGGAATTCGGGCTCTTCGCCTGCTACCCATGATAATTGTTCTGCTGTCAGGTTTTGACTCCACAACCAGGGGTGATCGCCTTGAACAACATAAAGAATACGGTTTTCCATATCTTTACCGGCCACAAACCAAGGTTCACCGGTGCTGTTTTTACGCCCCCCGATACCTAAACCTTGGCGCTGACCCAGTGTGTAATACATTAGACCTGCGTGCTCACCAATTTTTTCACCATCAGGTGTCCGCATTTCACCCGGTTGAGCAGGGATGTAGCGACTCAGAAATTCACGGAAATGGCGCTCACCGATAAAGCAGATCCCGGTGCTGTCTTTTTTATCATGATTGATAAAGCCTGCTTGTTCTGCAATTTGGCGAACTTCGGTTTTAGGAAGCTCCCCAAGAGGAAATAAGGTTCTGGATAATTGTTGCTGACCAAGCGTGTACAAAAAATAACTCTGGTCTTTTTTATCATCCAGACCTTTTAGCAGGTGAAATTTGCCATCACGTTCTGCAACTCGGGCGTAGTGACCGGTTGCGATTAAAACACCGCCGAGTTCCATTGCATGATCAAGGAATGCTTTAAACTTGATTTCACGGTTACACAGAATATCGGGGTTGGGGGTGCGACCGGCGCGATATTCATCAAGAAAATGTTTGAACACATAATCCCAATATTCCATAGCAAAATTTGCTTCATGGAAGTCGATGCCGACCGTTTCCGCTACTGACATGGCGTCTTTGCGATCTTCTTCAACTGTACATTCACTCTCATCGGCAAAGTCGACCCAGTTTTTCATAAACAGACCTTCTACCTGTTCATGTTGTTGGTTCAATAATAACGCCGCGACAGAGGAATCCACACCGCCGGATAAACCGACTACTACTTTTTTATTTTCAGCCATATTTAGTTATGCAAAATATCGAGAGGGTAGCGATGACCGGCCATATAGTCCTGAAAGCATTCCAACACTAAGGGGCTTCGAAGATCAGTATATCTCGCTTCAATTTGTTCGTATGTTAACCACAATGCTTGATGAATATCGTCATCCAGTGCTTGTGTCGGATCATGTTGGGTCGCCTGACCAGAAAAACAATACCGAATATAGGTATCGCCCTTTAGGGGGTGTATCCAACGGTAGATACCAACCAAATGCTCTGGCGTAAACTGCCAGGCAGTTTCTTCCTGTGTTTCACGAATCACTGCCTCGATTAAGCTTTCGTCGGGTTCGAGATGACCGGCGGGCTGGTTTAAGGTCAGTTTTCCGCGGATTTCTTCTTCGACCAGCAGGAACTGATCGTTGTGTTGGATCACGGCGGCGACGGTTGTTCTTGGTTTCCAAATCATTCCGCCATTTTATCATGTCTGCGTCCGGCGCTGCTTGCCATTGTCCTTGTGACAAGTTGTCTAATGTCCATATGTCAATTGAATAACGGATTAGACGAAGGGTGGGGCATCCTATTGCAGCGGTCATGCGTCTGACCTGACGATTTCGGCCTTCTTGAATTTTAAGTTCCAACCATTGTGTGGGAATAGACTTACGCTCGCGTATCGGGGGAGTTCTTGGCCAGACAGGAGGCGGATCGATAAGACGTGCTTTAGCGGGTAACGTCAGTCCGTCTTTCAACTCTACACCATCGCGTAACTGTTGCAGTGCTGTCTCATCGGGGATATTCTCGACCTGAACCCAGTAGGTTTTTTCCAATTTGAATTTTGGATTGGCAATCAGGTGTTGCAATGGACCAGAGTCGGTAAGCAACAGCAGTCCTTCGCTATCCCTATCAAGACGCCCGGCCGGATAGACTTGTTCCAAATCGATGTGATCTTTTAACGTGCGCCGTCCCGCGCTATCCGTGAATTGAGTGAGTACGTCATAGGGTTTATTGAACAGGATCAGCTGGGTCATATTAGGTGAGTGAACAGTTTAATGATAAAATGCGGCTTTTTTGACATTCAGGTACGCCCTTGTGGGCTGTTATTCGCTTAATTAGTGTACCGGAGAATGGTAAAACTATTCGTGTCAATGCCCAAGAGTTGTAGTGATTGAGCTGCAGCTATAATCCACAACGTTTAAGTGAGGAATTTAAATGAAAGTTGCAGAGAATAAAGTCGTTGTTATCGACTATACACTGACCGACAACGATGGCAGTGTGATTGATAGCTCAGAAGGTGCTGGTCCACTGGCCTACCTGCATGGCGCTGGTAACATTATCCCAGGCCTGGAAGAAGCATTGATTGATAAAGAAGCTGGCGATGAAGTGAAAGCAAGCATTGAGCCTGCAAAAGCCTACGGCGACCGTCATGAGCAATTGAAGCAAGAAGTACCGAGCGAATTGTTTAGCGGTGTTGAAAAAGTAGAAGTCGGCATGCAGTTCCAATCTGAAACTGAGCAAGGCCCAGTTTTGGTTACCGTTGTTGAAATTAATGACGAGACAATCACTGTAGATGGTAATCACCCGTTAGCTGGTGTTCATCTGAATTTTGATGTGACAATCCGTGAAGTGCGTGAGCCAAGCGAAGAAGAATTAGAGCATGGTCACGTTCATGGTGAAGGTGGTCACCAACATTGATGTGACTGCTGTGTAAAAACAGCTCACCACGTCTAAGGAAAGACGGGCTTAGTGCCCGTCTTTTTGTTTGGAAACAATGAATTATGCAAAACCTGAATGATTTAAATCGACTTTTTGGTCGAGAGGATAATATTCAATTTATCGAAGGCCCATCGGGTATGCCATTGATTCAAGTGGCTACCTCACGTGCCAGTGCCAAAGTCGCTTTGTATGGCGGGCAAATGTTGTCATTTAAGCCCGCGACAGCTGAACATGATCTGTTTTATCTCAGTCAGAAAGCAATTTATCAGCAAGGTAAGGCCATTCGCGGTGGAGCGCCATTGTGCTGGCCATGGTTTGGTGATGACCCCGGCAGTTTAGGGCGTCAGGCGCACGGCTTTGCCCGTAATCTGTTCTGGGATGTGTTAGACAGTCAAATTCATGATAATAATGTTGAAATCACATTAGGCTTGGAATCGACTGCAACGAGTAAGCAGTGGTGGCCAAGCGAATTTAGACTGCGGAAAAAAATTCATATTGGCGATACCTTATCGCTATCACTGACGACAGAAAACAAAGGTGAGATCCCTTTTAGTATTTCAAAAGCGCTACACAGCTATTTCCGAGTGGGAGATATAAGCCAAACCCGAGTTTGTGGGTTGGATGGTATCGATTATCTGGATAAAACCTTGGGTTTTACCAAGCAAAAACAAGCTGGTGATATTCAGGCTGATAAAGAAACTGACCGCGTCTATCTAGATGCACCGCAACGTGTTGCGATTATTGATGCTTCGTTGAAGCGTCGTATCGAAATTGAGCATAACGGTGCAGATAATTTTGTGGTGTGGAATCCATGGGATAAAGCGGCTGCTCTGAATGATATGTCGGCTGAAGACTATGAGCAGTTTATTTGTGTGGAAACTGCAAATGCACTAGCTAATAGCGTCATTATCGCTCCAGGCGCAGCACACCATATGCATGTTAGTTACAGCATTAACTCAGAGGCTTAGGTAGCTAAATAGAACAGCGCTTTGAAAATGGACTCTTTCTCGCTACAAGCGCTGTTTAATTTTATCTGGGGCAATGACGCTATCCTAGTAGCTTTAGGCTTTATATCATTACTCTCTTTTATTGCTTCCTTGTTTCTGATTCCCTATTTTGTGGTCAGAATTCCTGTCGATTATTTTGCTGAGAAACAGCGTCAGCCTGCTCCTTGGGCGCAACAACATTTTGTTATTCGATGGCTAGTGCTGATAGTGAAAAACCTATTCGGTATTGTCTTTATTGTACTTGGGCTGGCAATGCTGGTATTGCCAGGGCAGGGATTGTTGACGATATTTATTGGCATTTTGTTGCTTAATTTTCCAGGTAAATATCGCTTTGAAAGACGTTTAATTCGCTATCCCGGGGTTCACCGCGCAATCGACTGGCTGCGAAAGCGGGCAGGGCGGGAACCGTTAATTTTCTGAGTTTAACGCCACTGTTGTTGTAGGGATTCGCGGTGAATATAAAGCCACTGAATCGCGATAATTGGAATGGCAGAAATAATGCGACCTTGTTGCATTAACTCATACGCGCGATCAAATTTCATCGTACTTACCGCAATATCCTCATCTTCATCATCAAGACCATGAATTCCACCTACCTGACTGGCATCTACTCTGCCACAGAATAATGTCAGACATTCCGAGGTTCCACCGGGGGAGGTAAAAAATTCATTAATTTTGACCAACTCTTGTATATGGCAACCAGATTCTTCAATTGCCTCACGTCTGGCAACCTCTTCTGGTGTTTCGCCGTCTTCCATCGCGCCAGCAACAATTTCCAGCAACCAAGCATCTTCTTGTTTCTGTGTCAGTATCGCCCCAGCTCGGAATTGTTCAATGATTACGACTTCATCGCGCTGCGGATCGTAAAGAATCACCGCGACACAGTTGCCCCGGTGAAACACTTCACGCGTTACAGGTGCAGACCACCCACCGTTGTACAAGGTATGTTCTATTGTGTACTTTTTGACGTTGAAAAAGCCCTGAAAAGGGGTGACTTGCTCAAGGATTCGGAACTGTTTTTGGGTCATGGTTGCGTTATGGCATTGGCTGATTGCAGTGGGGTAAAGGCGGTGTCGGTATCAATTCCTTTTAGACGGCGCAGCACCGCGGTAAAGCTAGTGTCATCTTCGATATGTTCTAGTTTTACAGGCAGATAGTTGAGTGCGGGCGCACACCACAGTGTCGTCTCGCGGTCACTGGGTTTTTCACGGTGACGGGTGAGCTTAATTGTTTCTATATGGCCCATCGGCGTGGTAATAGTTTCTTTCCCCAAAACCGTTATGTGATAGGTTTTGAGTTTGCCACCATCGGCTATCCGGTAATCAATCGACTTGATACCACGCTTGAGATCTTTCATCAGGCTGATTTGATAGACGAGTTTGTCTAAAGTGCCTGGTTCAAGTTCAAGCTGCCATGGGTGTTTTTTATCATCAATACTGACAAGGTTATTTTGCCAGTCAAAGTCCATAGCCAAGGTTTTGTCTTTTTTACCGCCACTGCGCTGGTAAATATAACTGTGTGGCTTAACGTTGCCGTTGTTTGGTTGCCAGATACTGGTTTCTTCGATCAGATCCGGTTTGAAAAATGAAAATACCCCTTTAGCCTGGCTAACAGAGTAAAAGCGTTTCAAACCAGATTCTTGTGTTTCCAGACTACGTTTTAATTCGCCTGCCTGTATGCCATTGAGCCGGACCAGATAATTCGCTGAAAAATCGGGGATCTCCTGTGCTGCCAGGGCAGTTGAAATGCTAAGTAACAGAAAAAGACCGATTTTTTTGAGCATGATTAATCCGCTTGTTGAGTCACCAATTTCTTTATGGCAGCAGGATAGAGCAGATGTTCCTGTTCGAGAACTCTTGCTGCCAGCGTATCGGCATCATCATCAGTTAATACCGGCACTTTGGCTTGCAATATTACCGGACCATCATCCAATTCTGCTGTGACAAAGTGCACACTGGCACCGTGTTCTTTCTCACCGGCTTCGATAGCGCGTTGATGAGTATGTAACCCTTTGAACTTTGGCAACAGAGAAGGATGAATGTTAATCAGTCTGCCTGCGAAATGGTCTACAAACTCGGCGGTTAGAATGCGCATAAAACCGGCAAGAATGACAAAATCAGGCTGATAACGGTCAATCTCAGCAGCCATTGCCTTGTCAAAGCTTTCACGGCTCTCAAATAGTTTATGGTCGATAACGGCAGTACTGATTCCAGCATCATGAGCAAACTGAAGGCCAGCAGCATCAGGCCGGTTACTGAGTACAGCGGCAATATCAATATTCAACTCACCTTGCTCGGCGGCAGCAATAATAGAGCGCATATTACTACCGCGGCCGGAGATCAGGATCACCAGCCGCGTTTTTTCTTGCTTATCTGTCATTATTGGTTGATTACCACGATATCGTCATCAGCAACGGCCGCTTCGATATGACCAATAAGACACGCTGATTCGCCTGCTTGATTGAGACATTCGATCGCCTTATCAGCATCTTGTTCGGCCACGACTACCACCATGCCGATACCATTATTAAAGGTACGGTACATTTCGGTATCTTCAACGTTACCTTGTTGCTGTAACCAGTCGAAAACAGCAGGACGTTGCCAGCTATTGGCATCAATCACGGCTTTCACACCTTCGGGTAACACCCGTGGAATATTTTCCAATAAACCACCACCGGTGATGTGGGATAGCGCATGAATGTTAATTTTTTCATTAAGCTGCAACAAAGACTTAACATAAATTTTGGTTGGTGCTAGTAGCTTTTCACCTAAGGTGGCACCATCAAATGCATCACTAAGAGACTGACCGCTACGCTCTAGGATTTTGCGGATTAATGAATAACCATTCGAATGCGGCCCTGATGCGGCAAGACCGATTAGTTTGTTACCCGCAGCCACTTTACTGCCATCAATTACGCCATCTTTTTCAACGACGCCAACGCAAAAGCCGGCCAGATCATAGTCACCTTCTTCGTACATGCTAGGCATTTCGGCGGTTTCACCACCGACTAATGCCGCGCCTGCTTGTAAACAGCCTTCGGCGATACCTGAGACAACAGATTCCGCGACATCTATATCAAGTTTGCCTGTCGCATAATAGTCGAGGAAAAACAGTGGCTCTGCGCCCAACACGGCGATATCATTCACGCACATGGCGACTAGGTCGATGCCGATTGTGTTGTGTATGCCTGACTCAATAGCGAGTCTAAGTTTAGTACCCACACCGTCTGTGCCTGAGACTAATACGGGGTGTTTGTAGCGATCCAGTGGCAATTCGAATAAACTGCCAAAACCACCTAAGCCAGCCATGACACCCTGACGACGGGTTTTAGCGGCATGAGGTTTAATACGATCGACTAGGGCGTTACCGGCTTCGATATCAACACCGGCATCGCGATAACTGAGAGAGGTGCGAGAAGGATCCGCGCTGTCTGTCATGGTTAATTCCTGAAAAAAATGTAGAGCGTCACACGCTGAAAACAGCGTGTTAGAATACCACAATGCATCGATTAATTTTCTCCCTAATTTTGCTCAGCTTGACCTGTGGCAGCTATGCCGCTGAGGTTAATAATCTCTACCACGCTCAGCTAGCCATTGATTCTCGCGACGAACAAAAGCGTAACCAATTGACGCCTGCACTACTCAAACAAGTCATTGTGAAAGTAGTAGGCAATAGCAGCGTAGTTGAAAAAGCGGATTTAACAGCCGTTTTAGATAAAGCGACCACCTTGGTTCAGCAATATGAATACCAGCGCACTAACGTCGTTCAAGCGGATTTAACGCAACCCGATCAACTCGTTCTGAAGCAACGGTTTGACGCGGATGGCGTTAATAAGGCTATACGTGATTTGGGTTTACCGATATGGGGCAGAGTGCGTCCTGATATTTTAGCTTGGGTTGCGCTTCAACAAGATGGTAAACAAACGTTACTTGGCCTGGAAAATAGTGAGACAAAACTTATTCAGCCATTAAACGAAGCCGCGGAGCAGCGTGGTTTACCCATACTTTTACCGTTAATGGATTTACACGATCTTTCACAGGTCAGTTTCGACGCTGTCTGGCAACAAGATGACGCGGTAGTTCAAGCAGCTTCACTGCGATATGGCGCGGATATTTTGTTATTGGCCCAAGTGAATCTGGATAACGGCAATGCGACGATAGAGTGGCAGGCTATGATTGATGGAGATATCAAGCGCTGGCAATCACAGGGACAACTTCCAGATGCATTTAAGCATGGTATCGGAGAGTTAGCTGATGTGCTGGCTAATCGCTTCAGCCAGACCATAGACACAAACCAGGCTGTACAGCGTTTGCAGATGAACATTTCTGATGTCATGGACTATGGTGATTTCACCCGTCTAATGACGTATCTCAGGCAACTTGACTACATCACTGACATTCGTGTGATGAATCTAAACGAACAGAAGCTTGATTTGGATATCGCGTTTAATGGTAATTTACAGGTATTGCAACGCACGTTGGCTGTCGGCCGGATGCTGACAGAAGAAACATCCTTTGACAGCAATGGTGCCAAATCTTACCGGTTGTTGCCTTGAGTCGAAGCGATATCCCCAATCTGATTTCAGTTATGCGAATACTGCTCGTCGCGCCTGTTGTATGGGCATTAGCCACTGAGCAATTTGTATTAGCACTGATATTATTTGCTGTTGCCGGCATTTCTGATGCCTTGGATGGCTTTTTAGCAAAGCATTACCACTGGGAGTCACGGCTTGGCTCAATTTTAGATCCTATTGCAGACAAATTATTGCTAGTTGCCTGTTTTGCTACGCTCACATGGCTAACATTATTGCCGTTATGGCTACTTTGGTTGGTACTGATAAGAGATTTATTGATAGTGAGTGGTGGACTGGCATATCACTATTTTGTAGGACGATTCGATTTAACTCCCTTATGGAGCAGTAAAATCAATACCGCCTTGCAGATTGCATTGGTATTGTTAGTCATTGTACAACAACAGTGGTTTCACGGTGTGTCACAACTGGTCACGGTTGGCATTTGGCTGGTTGCTGCGAGCGTGATTAATAGCGGCACGGAGTATGTTCTGGTCTGGGGAGGACGAGCATGGCGGCAGTTCAAGCAAACAAAATGAGTGATATCAATAAGCTAATTCTGGTTATCGTAGTCATTGTTTCAGGCTGGTTGTTTTATCAACTGTCACCCGTTTTGATGCCTTTCTTTATTGCTGCTTTATTAGCTTATCTGGGTGACCCTTTGGTGGATAAGTTAGAAACCTGGAAGTTATCCCGAACTATATCAGTCACTTTGGTTTTTAGTGTCTTGTTTCTTGTTGTGTCGATAATGCTGTTGGTGTTGCTGCCTTTGTTAAGCGCGCAGGTAGCCAAGTTATTCACCAATTTGCCTGGCTATCTAACAACCTTGCAGAAACTGATAGAGCCTTGGCTGATTTCAGTGGGCTTACCAACGGATGTGCTCAACCTGCAAACCTTGAAGCAGGCACTGAGTAATTACTGGTCGCAAGTAGGAGAAGTAGCCGGAGGCGTGTTCAATTACATGACACGTTCAGGCATGGTGCTGTTGCAGTGGGTCGGCAACCTGGTTCTGATTCCTGTGCTGACATTTTATTTGTTGCGTGACTGGGATGTATTAGTGGCACGTTTCAGAGAATTACTACCGCGCCGATATTCCGGCACCTTTATTCAAATGTCATTAGAGTGTGACGATATGCTGGCTGGTTTTATACGTGGTCAATTGATGGTTATGTTTGCGTTAGCAGTTATTTACACGGTTGGCTTAACGTTGATTGGCTTAGAACTCGCATTGTTACTCGGTGTCATTGCCGGTGTTGTTAGTTTTGTGCCGTATTTAGGTTTGATTGTAGGTATAGTACTGGCTGGTTTGGCTGCATTTTTCCAATTCGGTGAATGGTTACCCGTGTTGTATGTGGCTATTGTTTTTGCTGCTGCGCAAGCGATCGAAGGGATGGTATTGACGCCACGCTTTGTCGGGGAACGCATAGGCCTGCATCCAGTGGCGGTGATTTTTGCTGTCTTGGCCGGTGGTCAACTATTTGGCTTTACGGGCGTTTTATTGGCTTTGCCGGTCGCCGCTGTGGTGATGGTGTTGTTGCGTCATGCACATCAGCGCTATGTTACCAGCCACCTTTATTCATAACTTTTAACACTGATGTCTGTTGCCAAAACACAATTAACGTTGCGCCTGTCGCCACAAGAAATTTATCACTTTGATAATTATCTTTTCGCCAAAACTGAAACCGAAAGGGCTTTGGAGAGCTTCTGTCGACTGGATAATCTTGATTTCCTTTACCTTTACGGCGAGACCGGTACCGGTAAAACACATTTATTGATCGCTTGTGCTGAAAAAGTGCAAAAGCTTGGTTTTAGAGTTATTTACCTCTCATTAGCCGAGTTAATCCAGACCTCTGAGCCTGCCGTTTTACAGTCCCTTGAACAGGCAGATTTATTGTGTTTGGATGATCTGGAAGCCGTTGCTGGCAACAAAGAGTGGGAAGTCGCGTTATTTCATTGTTTCAACCGATTGCATGATGCCAAAGGCAGCCTATTGGTTTCAGCAGAACACAATCCGGCTAACAGCCAGATCCAGTTGCCTGATTTATGCTCACGCTTAGCAACAGGATTGGTGTACCAACTTACTACCATGTCAGACGAACAAAAACAGCAAGCGCTGATTCTGCAATCGCAGAAGCGTGGTCTGACAATGAACGACGATGTTGCTCAATATTTATTACGCCATTATGGCCGCGATATGCCTGCATTGATGTCAGTGTTGCAGCAGCTTGATAAAGCTTCTTTACAGGCAAAACGTAAGCTCACAATTCCTTTTATCAGACAGGTGCTGGCCAGTGGCTAAAACCTCGCTGAGTCTGGTTCTGCCTGACTATGCGGTTTTGTTTGGTAATGAACTGAATCGCGCGATGCTACCTCAACTGATGAAAACGGTTATAGCTAAAGCAGCGTTTACACACGATTCGGCCGGGGCGTATCAGCAGCTATTGCAATTATTTAGTCCTGACGCACCGCACAACGCAGATCTGCCCATGGCGGCGTTACGACAGGGAAGCGTTAATAGTCTTTGTGCGGATCCCTGTTACTTACATCCCGATCGCGATAAATTATTATTGTTTTACCGTGATTTAGACCTTGGTGTTGAGGAAGCAAATGCCTTTGCACACTATCTGCAACCATTATTCGATGAGTTTGGTGGCAGCTTACAGGTTCAAACGGCTGACCAGTGGCTGCTGCAATTAGCAGAGCCTGTTCTGACACAATTCTCAGCCAAAGAAGGATTACACGGTCAAACCGTCACCGACTTTTTACCGACTGGTGATAATACTGAGAACTGGATCAGGCTGTGGAATGAGATTCAAATGCTTTTATTCGAGTGCCCATTAAATCAGGCACGTGAGGCGGCAGGCAAAGTCCCGATTAACAGTCTTTGGTTTTGGGGCAATGGTGTTTTGCCACAAAGCTGGCAATCGTGGTCATTGGTATCCGGACATCACGACACGCTACAAACCTTGGTGTCCTTAAGTCACTCTACCTATCAGCCGGTAATGGAGCATTTTGATAAGGCAAACGACAAGCAACTCCATATTGAGCCGCTCGTTGTAGATAAAGAGTGGCAAACTCAACTCGATGGCTTATCCGCGAACTGGCTAATACCGGCCATCAAAGCCTTGAAAAAATGGCAACTTAAAGAACTCAATCTGATTGTTCCCGAGTGGGGCTGTTATCGGTTGACACCTTTATCAGCTTGGCGATGTTGGTTATGAGTCAGGTTGAAATTAAACAGCGTGATAGTAGTGGTTGGCAGGATTTGCCCGACGCCTGGCCGGATTGTATCCGCCGTATTATGGCGGCGCGCGGTATCAAGCAAGCCGAACAATTATTCTTTGAATTGGCTAATTTGCCACGACCACAGCAGATGCTGGGAATGGACCAGGCCGTTGCTATCATGGTTGAGGCATTGCAAAAGCAATGGAAAGTGACGGTCGTTGCCGATTTCGATAGTGATGGCGCAACCAGTTGTGCTTTAGCTATTCGCGGACTCAGAGCGATGGGCTTACAGCATATTAACTTTATCGTTCCTAACCGCTTTATCCATGGATATGGTTTGACACCAGAGTTACTGGATGACATTCCAAACACGACAGAACAGCCTGATTTATTGCTGACGGTTGATAATGGCATTGCGGCGGTTGCAGGTGTTGAAGCGGCACAACAGCGCGGTATCAAGGTGTTAGTGACCGATCACCATTTAGCTGGGGAAGTGTTACCCACAGCTGACGCTATTGTTAACCCAAACCAGGCCGGTGATGCGTTTCCGTCAAAAAATCTCGCAGGCGTCGGGGTTTGCTTTTACTTGCTACTGGGGCTAAGGCAAGCATTGCGTGAGCAAGACTGGTTTATGCAACAAAACCTGGACGAGCCCAAACTGAGTGACTGGCTGGATATCGTCGCCCTAGGGACGGTTGCCGACGTGGTGCCATTAGATAAACTCAATAGAACCCTCGTAGATATCGGGCTTAAACGTATTCGCAGTGGCAGAGCTTGCGCGGGAATCAGGGCGTTGAGTCAGATTGCTGGGCGAGAGACCGATAAGTTGGTGTCACCTGATTTAGCATTCAGTATTGCGCCGCGATTAAATGCAGCGGGCCGGATGGAAGATATGGGCTTGGGCATTAACCTGCTGCTCACCGATGAATGGCAAGATGCCTTATCAATTGCGGCACAGCTTGACCAGATAAATCTTGAACGCCGTGGTGTAGAACAACAAATGCAGCAAGATGCGTTGACCATGCTGGATAAACTCAGCCTGGAGACGGCTACTGTTGCGCCGGGCTACTGCCTTTACGATCCAGAGTGGCATCAAGGTGTGATTGGATTATTAGCGTCACGTATAAAAGAAAAGATGCACAGGCCTGTGATTGCCTTTGCGCCGGGTAATGAAGGCGAAATAAAAGGTTCTGCCCGTTCTATAGCCGGTATCCATATTCGTGATGTTCTGGCGCGTATTGCTGCACAAAATCCTACTATGCTGCAACGCTTTGGCGGCCATGCGATGGCGGCGGGATTAACACTTAAATTGAACGATTTAGACAACTTTCGCGTTGCTTTTGAAGCCGTTTTAACAGACTCAGTCGATGCTGCCGTCTATCAGCAGCAATTAGCGACAGATGGTGAACTCTCACACCATGAAATAACCCTGCAGTTAGCCGAACAGCTACCGCAGGCAGCGCCTTGGGGACAAGGTTTTGAAGAGCCACGCTTTCATGGTTTATTCGACGTCAAATCCTGGCGTTTGGTTGGTCAAGAAGCGGATCATTTGAGGTTGAGCCTTCAGCTTGGTGATAGTCGCGAAATTACCGCGATGGCATTCAGGCAACAAAAACCGGAGTGGCTGGAGAGGGGGAGCAAAATCCTGATCCGTTATCGTTTAGCCGTCAATGAGTTCCGTGCCACTAAGACCATACAGTTTCTAATAGACGATTTATTACCGCCTCAGACCGCACAAGTTGAGAACTAAAGTTGGTTGCGACGATATTTGAGCGCATAGGCCAGGTGGTTGCTGACTTTAAACCTCGGCCTCAGCAGCAACAAATGAGCGAGTTTATTGCTGCCTCTATGCAAAAAAAAGCGCAACAACGTGTTGCCGTGGTGGAAGCGCCAACCGGTGTTGGAAAAACCTTAGCCTATTTGAGTGGCACCATTGAAGCTGCCATCAACAATAAAAAAGTGTTGGTTATCAGCACGGCGACCGTTAATCTTCAGCAGCAATTAATTCAAAAAGATTTACCTCTGTTCTCTTCAGCTCTGGAGCATCCGATTCGTTTTGTGCAGGTAAAAGGGCGTCGACGCTATGTCTGTCCGAGTAAACTTAGCCAATTAGCCACAGCACCAGAACAGCAAGAACTCGGCATTGATATTGACGATAAATATAAGCGGGTTCTGCATATGGCCCATGCCAAGCAATTATTATCGGAGTGGGATCAAGAACGCTGGGATGGGGACCGAGATAGCCGTAGCGATAAGTTGGAAGCGGAACTCTGGCAGCAAATTTCAACTGACTCCGAGGGGTGTGCAGGAAAAAGCTGTTCATTTTACTTACGCTGCCCGTATTACAAGTTACGTCGTGAAATGCTTAGTGCACAGGTGATTGTGGCCAATCACGATCTCATTTTAAGTGATGCCGACTTGGGCGGGGGATTGGTATTGCCTAATCCTGAAGAAGCATTGTTTGTATTTGATGAAGCGCATAACCTGCCACGTAAAGCATTAGATCACGCTGCCAAAGCGCTTAATTTTGTTCAGCTATATCAAACGACAGAAACAGCGGATAGTGTGCTCAAGAAAATCCCTTCTGCGTTGGCATTTCGACAACATGATTTTGGCTATATGTTGTCAGAACTACGCCGTGATTTACCCGCTGTGATAAGCCACCTTCAGCAATTAGAAATGATTTTACAGAGTGATGGTTTAGTGCAGGATGTGTTAGAAAAACGCATCAGTGAACCGCGGATATTCTGGAATAGTCCCTTGGTTAATGCCTTACTCATACCTTGCCAGAACCTTTTACAGCGTGCCAATAATATCTACAAACATTATTCGGTTCTGGCGAAATGGATTAAAGAGGGACTGGAAAAAACGCAATTATCCAATAAGGTCGGGGAAGCCTTATTACCACAAGTAGGAACGGTTCAAAATATTTTTGGTTATTTGATTGATTTTATGGGGCTGTTTCTAGAGCCTGATCAAGAAGATCGACCACCGAATGTTCGCTGGTTATCGCAAGAACAGTTTGCTAAACAACAAACCCTAGTGATTCATGCCGGGCCTATGACAGCAGCCTATTTCTTGGATCGCAGTTTATGGACACGTGCCTATAGTGTGGTATTAACCTCGGCAACATTACGCGGTATGGGCTTGTTTCATCGTTTCCGAATGGACTGTGGTTTACATCGGTTTTCTGAACAACACTTTCTTGCTGTGCCATCGCCATTTAACTATAGCGATCAGGCAACATTGAATTTGCCGCATATGCAATTTTTGCCAAATGAACAGCAACAACAATGGCGACAAGAAGTCGTCAAACAATTGGCCAGCATTATTGATGTTGATGAAGCGACCTTAGTGTTGTTTACTTCCAGAGAGGTGATGGAAGCGGTCTATCGACAATTGCCACAACGCTTGACTACAAAGATTCTCATTCAAGGTGATACCTTATCACCCAAAAATATGGTGCAAAGACATATTCGGCAGATTGAGGCGGGTAAGGGCAGTATTATCTTTGGTATGGATCGCTTTGCAGAAGGTATCGATCTGCCCGGTAACCTGTGCACGCATGTGATCATTACCAAGTTACCGTTCCCTGTATTCACCCGCCCGATAGAACAAGCCAAACAAGAATGGATCATTCGTAAAGGCGGGCAACCCTTCACAGCTTTATCGCTGCCAGCTGTTAGTGTAAAGCTGATACAGGCTTGTGGTCGTTTACTGCGAAAAGAAACAGATACTGGCCGTATTACTATTTTGGATAGACGCTTATTAAGCAAAGGTTACGGCAAACAACTACTTCAACATTTGCCCGATTATCGCTTACAACAATAGGGTTGAGATACCAAACAGAGAGATCTTCTCGGTTTATTAGGAAGCATTTCCCCCTATCTATGGGAGCTTATGCTGCAAGCAATTCGGCCTTCAGGACTTATCATAGTCGCAGGTGGTAAGACATGGCTCTGCCACATTGCCTAGCCCATTTTGGTTGGCAAAACACACTGAAGGATTAGCTTTATAATGAAAAAATTGACCTTAAGCATTTTTGCTGGCGCTTTATTAGTTTCTGCTCCAACGTTTGCTGATACAGCAGAGAAAAGCTTTGCTCAGCAAATGGATATGCAAAAAACGCAACTGCGTCCACAAGCCTTTAATTTCTTCTCAGATCGCTACCTTCAAACGCATACACAAAAAACAGCCAGCCTGACATTTAAGGCTCAGCTGGATAGCCAGAAAGGCTTATTAAGAACACAAGAGTTTAATCCCATTAGTGATGCGTACATGCAGGTCAAAGCGCGTCAATCTTAATCGTAGCGTTTAAACAAACAAAAAACCCGGCCTTGGCCGGGTTTTTTTTGGGTACTAGATAATTCATTACTCTGAACGGCTAGTGACTTCCAACAGATGATAACCAAACTGTGTTTGTACCGGGCCTTGAACGGTATTCACTGGCGCAGAAAACACAACTTTATCAAACTCTGGCACCATCATGCCGGGGCCAAATTCACCTAAATCGCCGCCACTACGGCCTGACGGGCATGAAGAATGTTCTTTAGCGATGTCGGCAAAATCGGCACCTTGTTCGATTTCACGTTTCAGTTCCAGACAGATTTCTTCACTCTCGACCAGAATATGTCTTGCGGTTGCTTTTGCCATTTCTTTCAATCTCGTTTGCTAAAACTTTTATTATAACAGTTATGTGCTCGCTTTGAGACTGTCGAGCAGGGCTTGTGCAGTTACGACGGAAGATTGTGGGTTTTGCCCCGTGATTACTAAACCGTCTGCACAATAATAAGCCGCCCAGTCATCCGCTTTGGTGTAACAACTTCCTTGCGCCTTTAATGCATCTTCCAACAGGTATGGCACGATATGAGTCAGGCCAACGCCTTCTTCTTCTGTGTTGCTGAAGCCGGTCACCGATTTATTTTTAATGATGGAATCACCATTCGGTGCTTTGACATTTAATAACACAGCAGGCGCATGACAAACCGTCGCTACAGGCTTACCCTGAGCGATGAAGTCTTGGATAAGGTTGATTGAGTAGGGTGAACAGTACAAATCCCATAATGGGCCATGTCCACCGGGATAGAACACCGCATCGTAATCATCAGCTCTGAGTTGTGCCAACGGTAATGTATTGGCTAATTGCTTTTGTGCAGCTGTATCAGTGTCAAAACGATGTGTCGATTCAGTCTGAAAGTCAGCAGCGGTACTTTTAGGATCCAGTGGTGGTTGGCCACCGTTGGGCGAGGCGATGGTAACGTCAATATCGGCATCTTTGAAAACATAAAATGGGGCAGCGAATTCCTCAAGCCAGAATCCCGTTTTTTCTCCAGTCGTTCCTAACCGATCATGTGATGTCAGTACCATTAAAATGTGCATGAAACCTCCTATAGCTGTGGTAAATGACTAGTGACATTGTATTGTTGACAGTTCATCATGCGTATTTACTTCACGTTATAAGAAAGAGAGAGAAAACAATGAAAATAGAAACCTTATGTCTGCACGAGGGGTATGAGACGGATCCTGTTACCAAATCATGCGCGGTTCCTATTTATCAAACAGTAGCCTATGAATTTGATAATGCGCAGCATGGTGCTGACTTGTTTAATCTGGATGTACCGGGAAATATCTATTCACGCATTATGAACCCAACCTGGGATGTGCTTGAAAAGCGTGTTGCAGCATTAGAGGGAGGCCTCGCGGCATTAGCCGTTTCTGCCGGTAGTGCTGCGATTCACTATGCCATTTTGACCATTGCTGAGGCTGGCGACAATATTGTCACAACGCCACAATTATACGGTGGCACTTACACCTTATTTGCTCATATGCTGCCTAAACTGGGTATTGAGGTGCGCTTTGCTGCAACTGACCAACCAGAAGCAATGGCGAGTCTGATTGATGACAATACCAAAGCCGTGTTTTGTGAAACCATAGGCAATCCAGCCGGTAATATCATTGATATTGAAGCCGTTGCACAACTTGCTCACGCACAGGGTGTGCCATTGATTGTTGATAACACGGTTGCCACGCCGGCTCTGCTAAGGCCTATCGATTACGGGGCAGACATTGTCGTGCATTCACTGACTAAGTACATGGGCGGTCATGGCACAACACTGGGCGGTATTATTGTTGATTCAGGTAAATTCCCCTGGACTCAACACAAAGCGAAATTCCCTATGTTGAATGAGCCGGAAGCGGCCTATCATGGCGTTGTTTATACGGAGCAGTTTGGCGAAGCGGCTTTCATAGCAAGGGCAAGAACAGTACCGCTGCGTAACACCGGCTCTGCCTTATCGCCGATGAATGCATTCATGTTATTACAAGGTATTGAAACCTTACCGTTACGAATGGAACGTCATTGTGAAAACGCTGCTGCGGTTGCCGAGTTTTTATCGCAACATGACAAGGTTGAATGGGTTAATTATGCCGGCCTGGAAACTGACAAGTATCATCGGTTGGCACAAAAATACTTTGATGGTAAACCGTCATCATTACTGACTTTCGGCATTAAAGGTGGATTTGAAGCTGGCGTTAAATTTTACGATGCGCTGAACATGATCAAACGCTTGGTTAACATTGGTGATACAAAAACCTTAGCTTGTCATCCAGCTTCGACGACTCACCGTCAGCTTGAACCCCACGAATTAAAAACAGCAGGTGTAACGCCAGAAATGTTGCGACTTTGTGTGGGAATAGAACATATCGATGACATCTTGGCCGACATTAGCCAAGCATTTGAGGCCGTTAAATAAACTTGCCGTATTGTAAAAATTGAATTGTTTGATGACAAACCTGCCGGTTACGCATGATGAAAGGATGGCTGACCGGCAGAATCAAATGTGCAGACATGCCCGCTAATTTGGTCGACTCAACACTGACTTTACCATCATTCGGTTTGGGTAATAACGTTGATAAATAGTAGTTAATGGAGCGACTACCCGCGATGATACCAAGCTCAAAGTTAGCGTCAGGAAGATGATGAGGGATACCTGATGCATCCGTCCCGAGTTGCTGACCTGCAGGGCCATTAAACCAGTGAAACAACGGCCAATGTTTCATCCTGTCGACCACTTCAGAGCCTTGATTGGGTGGCGCCAACATAACCACTCTGCCAAGTTTAGGTATCTCATGCTGACTCAGGTAATAGCGTAAAAGTATTCCTCCTAATGAATGGGTAACAAAGTGGACTTTGTCGCAGTTTGGTATACGCTCGATAAGCTGATCAAACACCTTTTCTGAGAGCATTTCAATCGACAGTTTCTGCGATGGATAGGAGCAATTATCAACGCTGAATCCCGAACGAATTAAGGTTCTGGATAGGTAGTTCATACTGCGCGATGATCTGGCCAGTCCATGTAGCAAAATAACGTGTTGTTTCATTGGCAGAATAACGGTGATGAGTCCATCACAAGATTACTACTGAACAGTCTGTTTTATAAGCCCATCTCTGAAAGGTTCGGATAGTCATCAGGGCGCGGGCCGGCAGGCCAGTCAAGTTTTCGATCAGCTTCTTTGATTGGCATATCATTGATACTGGCATAGCGCGTTTGCATCAGGCCGTTTTCATCAAACTCCCAGTTTTCATTTCCATAAGAGCGAAACCAGTTGCCAGCATCGTCACGCCATTCATAAGCAAACCTGACAGCAATCCGGTTCGCGTTAAAGGCCCAAAGCTCTTTTACCAGTCGGTAGTCATTTTCGCGTTGCCACTTTTTCGTTAAAAACGTTTTTATTTGTTCACGACCATGTGGAAATTCATCACGATTTCGCCAACGACTATTGATGGTATAGGCCAAGGCGACTTTTTCGGGATCTTTTGTATTCCAGGCATTTTCCGCCATGCGGACTTTTTGTTTTGCACTGGCCTCATCAAAAGGAGGAAAGGGCGGCTTGGTTTCAATAGTCATAGCGGATCTCTGCATTAGGTAGAACATATTGTCTACTCATGGTAGACAGATCGGTATACCCATATCAAGATGACCATGAGAAGAGTACGGAATAGAGATGAACAAACGACAGCAACTTATCGAGCAAGCCTTTCAGCTGTTTTATCAGCAGGGTATTCATGCCGTGGGAATAAACCAGATAGTGAGGCAAGCAAAGGTCGCTAAGAAGACCTTGTATTCACACTTTGAAAGTAAAGATGCTTTGATAGAAGCAGTGTTAGCCTATCGTGATGAACGATTTTTGGTGTGGCTAGACAAGAGAATGACGTCAGTAGAACCAGGCAAACCTGCCTTACTCGTCATGTTTGATGCTTTAGATGATTGGTTTAATAACCGTGTTCCCACGTTGGCAAACTTCCATGGCTGTTTTTTTATTAACACCTGCTCTGAATATGGAAATCCTGAATCAACTATCTATCAACTTTGCCAACGGCATAAACTACGTGTGCGTGAGTTGATTATGTCTCACGTAAAACAACTACAGCTAAATGAAGATGTGAATGTGCTGACCGATCGGCTTGTGCTATTGAAGGAGGGGGCGATTGTCACGGCACAGGTGCAAGCTGATAAGGCTGCTGCAAAAAAAGCGAAACTTATCGCCGAACAATTATTACCTGATGCCTCGTTAGTCTGAAATCAGCAAGGTAATGTCTTCGAACGTGACTTCATCGCCGGCGACAATCTTACGACGTTTGCGTGTTTCGGCTTCACCATTGACTGCCACTAAGCCTTGTTCGATTAACATTTTTGCTTCGGCACCACTTGATGCAATACCCTCAAATTTGAGAATTTTGTATAACTCTACGGGGCTCGTTGTTAACTCGACTTCTACGGTTTGACTCATACTGTTACCTTAAATAAAAGTTTAATAATAGCTGTGAATTATGACATTTCTAAGAAGTTGCACACAAAGCGAAAGGCTTTCGTCGTTTAATTCATAATACGCTTCTCAGCAATAAACTATGTGCATAGTCTCACTTGCTTTGGCATTACTCATGTATAGTTTATGAGTCAAAATCAGTGACGAGTGCAGACTATGAAATACTTGGTTAAGTTAGTCCAACTGGGAATCGTGCTGGTAATTTTATATCCGATTTATTATGTCTGGGATACTGATCGCATTGATAATTTCTGTGAAGGTATCAAGCCAGCTATGTCAGTAGAAGCGCTTAATGCTCTGGCAGAGCGACATGGACTGACATTGAATGCCCCAGAAGATCTAACGTCCGCAGGTGGGTTATGGATCACCTCAGTGGAGTCACATGCATCATTTAGTGGCTATGCTTGTGTGATAAAAGGTGCTGCTAACAGAGTGGCAGTAGCACAAGTCATCAAGACGGAATAAAAAAAGACCCCGCTTAAGCGGGGTCACGTTTTTTTAAGCACCGATATAGTTAATCAATATACCTGCGGCGACTGCCGAGCCGATAACACCGGCGACATTCGGTCCCATCGCATGCATTAGCAGGAAGTTATGCGGGTCAGATTCGAGTCCCATCTTATTGGATACCCTTGCTGCCATAGGTACTGCAGAAACACCTGCTGAGCCAATAAGTGGGTTAATCGGTTCCTTGATCAGTTTGTTCAAGATTTTTGCCATCAATACGCCACACGCTGTACCAATTGCAAATGCTCCCATACCTAATACAAGAATACCTAAGGTCTGAAGATCCAAAAACTTGTCTGCACTAAGTTTAGAACCGACTGCCAAACCCAGGAAGATAGTAACGGTGTTGATTAAAGAATTTTGAGTGGTGTTGCTTAAGCGATCAACTACCGCACATTCTTTCATCAAATTACCAAAACAGAACATACCCAACAGCGGAGCGGCATCAGGGAGCAGGAAAGCAACCAGAATCAACAGCAATAATGGGAAAACAATTTTCTCACGCTGTGATACATGGCGTTGTTGGACCATTTTAATTTTACGTTCTGATTCTGATGTCAGTGCACGCATGATAGGTGGCTGAATCAGCGGTACCAATGCCATGTAAGAGTAGGATGCTACCGCAATTGCACCTAATAAATCAGGAGCTAGTTTACTCGCTACGTAAATCGATGTTGGGCCATCAGCACCACCGATGATACCGATAGCGGCAGCATCAGACAGACTAAAGTCAAAAATACCGTAGTAAGACAGCACCACCGCGCCCATCAGCGTGGCAAAGATACCAAACTGGGCGGCAGCACCTAAAAACAAGGTTTTAGGGTTAGCCAGCAGGGGACCGAAGTCGGTCATCGCGCCCACACCCATAAAGATGATGAGGGGGAAAGCACCACTTTCAATACCGACAGTATAGAAAATATGTAAGATACCACCCGCTTCAGCCAAGCCTGCACCGGGAATATTCGCCAGCACACCACCAAAGCCAATCGGAACTAACAAGAGGGGCTCAAAGTTCTTTTTGATAGCAAGGTACAACAGAAGCATACCGATCAGGATCATAACGCCTTGCCCCGGCGTTATCTGATGAATACCGGTCGCTTCCCAGAGATGAATCAGTTTATCCATGAATTAAATCCTTAACTTAAGCGATAGTGGCGAGTTGGTCGCCGACTTTGACGGCATCGCCCTGTTTAACAGAAATCGATGCCACGGTGCCTGATTTTGATGCGACGATCTGGGTTTCCATTTTCATCGCTTCTAAAATCAGCAGCGTATCGCCTTCATTAACTTGTTGACCGACTGCAACCTGAATTTTCCAGATATTGCCAGACAATGGTGCGGTAACGGGTTCACCATCTCCGCTAGGTGCTGGTGATGCCGCGGGAGTGTTGTTGCTTGTCTCAACGTGGCTGATATCACCACCTTCGTTAACCTGTACAACATAACTCTGACCATTCACTTTAATGGTGTATGTTTCTTCATCAGCATCGCTAGCCTGATTAGAAGAGGATGTCGCTGCGGCTTGAGCCGTTGGCACAGGTTCAAACGCATCTGGATTGTCACGGTTTTGCAGGAATTTCAAGCCGATTTGTGGGAACAGGGCATAGGTCAGCACATCATCAACCTGGTGCTCACCTTCTGCCAATTCAAAACCTTCTTTATCGGCTTCTTGAAGTAATTCAGTTGTGAGTTTATCCATTTCTGGTTCCAGCAAATCAGCTGGACGACAGGTAATTGCTTCACCACCTTCTAACACACGATCTTGCAGTTCTTTGTTGTAAGGTGCTGGGGCAGAACCGTATTCACCTTTCAACACACCTGCGGTTTCAGCGGTAACCGTTTTATAACGCTCGCCGGTCATGACGTTGATAACGGCCTGTGTACCAACAATTTGTGATGTGGGTGTAACCAGGGGAATAAAGCCTAAATCTTCACGAACACGTGGAATTTCTTTCAGCACTTCATCCATGCGGTCCAGGGCATTTTGTTCACGCAGTTGGCTTTCCATATTGGTCAACATGCCGCCCGGCACTTGTGCCACCAGAATTCGAGAATCAACGCCGCGCAATGAGCCTTCGAACGCGGCATATTTTTTACGTACTTCACGGAAATACGCGGCGACTTCTTCTAACAGTTCAATATTTAAGCCAGTATCACGGTCTGTGTCTTCAAAGATCGACACAACAGATTCAGTTGCTGAGTGACCATAGGTCATCGACATCGATGAAATCGCCGAGTCAACATTATCAATGCCCGCCTCAACACACTTCATAATGGTCGCTGTCGACAAACCAGTGGTGGCGTGTGACTGCATATGTATTGGAATATCAATAGCTTGCTTAAGACTTTGAACTAGCTCGTAGGCTACGTAAGGCTTAAGTAAACCAGCCATATCCTTGATGGCGAGGGAATGAGCACCCATGTCCTCAATTCGTTTTGCCATATCAACCCAGGATTGCAGATTGTGGACAGGGCTCAACGTGTAGGCAATGGTGCCTTGTGCATGGCGATCATTTTCCAGAACGGCTTTAATTGCAGTTTCCAGATTGCGTGGGTCATTCATTGCGTCGAATACGCGGAATACATCGACACCATTGATAGCTGCACGCTCAACAAACTTTCTGACAACATCATCGGCATAATGACGGTAGCCAAGCAGGTTTTGACCACGTAGTAACATCTGTTGACGTGTGTTGGGCATAGCGGCTTTCAAGCTTCGAATACGATGCCAGGGATCTTCACCCAGATAACGAATACAAGCATCAAACGTGGCACCACCCCAGCTTTCAACAGACCAGAAACCTATTTGATCCAGTTTGTCAGCGATAGGCAGCATGTCATCAAGACGTAGCCTGGTGGCGAAAAGGGATTGATGGGCATCACGCAGAACGACGTCTGTGATCCCTAGGGCTTTTTTTGCTTCGGTCATGTTAATGGCCTTGATTGGTTTTACAGAAATACCGGTCAGACAATGACAGGTTATTTATGACGTGAACGAAATTTATGTACAGCAGCCGACAAAATCGTGATTAGATTTTTGTCATCATTGGCGTGCTGTTTAGCACTCATTGCCTGACTGATAACGGCTGTGGGAGCAGGGATACCTTCTTCTGGCAGTACGCCAACATTTTTCTCATAGCTCGTGATAATTTTCGACATGAATGTGGTGATGATTACCAACAGCGTCAAAAATACAAATACGAATCCCATGCCCACCAGCATCAGATTCAAGCCTTCAGTCATTAGATTAGATGCAGTCATCTATCCGGCCTCCTCAGATGAAACGCATAAGTCATAAAATCAATGACTTATCCCAAAACAGCCGCAGATTATACCATTGTTAGTGGCTTAAAGTGCCATCAGACTGTCTTCATGCAGCGATACGATGCTGACAATTCTGCTGTGAAACAAGTCACAATTAGCACTATTGCTGATACAGACTTATCCATGAGCTTTCTGTCACGGACAATTTTTTGTCTGATGTGCGGAAAATCTGCCAAGCTTGTCATCATTATTACTTTGCAATGATAGGAAGCCTTATGACGCCGGACGAATCTGATTTTTGGTTTTTACCCCTAGGCGGAACCGGCGAGATAGGTATGAACCTTAACCTTTACGGTCATAATGGCCGCTGGTTAATGGTCGATTGTGGTGTGACCTTTGAGTCAGGTACCGATGTCGATGGTGAGCCGATTTTGGGCGCACGTGCGCATGTGCAGATGGCCGATCCACAATTTATTACTGATCGTAAAGATCAGTTGGATGGCTTGATCATTACTCATGCCCATGAAGACCATATCGGGGCGGTTCCTTATCTTTGGGAAAGGTTTCAATGTCCCATTTACACAACAGCATATACGGCTGAAATCTTAAGACGAAAACTACAAGAGGCGGGGCTGACTGAAAAAGTCCCCGTGCATGTAGTGGATGCCGATACCGAGCTGGATGTAGGCGTGTTTCATCTTCAATGGGTACGATTAACGCACTCAATTCCTGAACCATTCGGTCTTGTTATTTCAACGCCAGCAGGGCGAGTGTTTCATACTGCCGACTGGAAATTGGATGCTGCGCCGGTGTTGGGTGAGCGTTATCAGGCGCAAGACTATCAAGCCTTAGCTGAACTCGATATTGATGCCATGGTGTGTGACTCAACTAATGCTGATGTTCCGGGCTGGTCTGCTTCCGAGGCATCACTCTATAAAGGCCTGAAGCATCACGTAGAACAGGCAAGTGGACGAGTTGTCGTGACCTGTTTTGGCAGTAATATTGCGAGACTGAGAACCATTGCCGACATCGCGCAGGAAACAGGTCGTCATCTTGGCTTATTAGGTCGTTCGCTGATCAATACTTACACCGCTGCGAAACGCACAGGCTTTTGGAGCAGCGTCGAAACCTTTGTTGATCCGCACCATTTGGGGTATTTACCCAAACAGACGGTGTTATTGGTTGCCACAGGCAGTCAAGGCGAGCCGCGAACAGCACTAAATAGACTAAGTCATAACAGCTTTCGTGATATGCAATTGGAACCGGGCGATACCGTCATCTTTAGCTCCAAGGTGATTCCGGGCAATGAGGCCGCTATTGAGTCGTTGATAGAGCGACTCAAAGCCATGCAAATAGATGTGATTACGGTCGATAATAGTCGAATGCCGATTCATGCCTCGGGTCACCCTGCGATGGAAGAGTTGAAAGCGATGTATGAATGGGTCAAACCGCGTTGCTCGATACCTGTTCATGGCGAGTTTCATCACCTACGTGCTAATGCCCGTGTAGCAAAGTCAGTTGGTATTTCTGAACAGCTAGAAGGTAAAAACGGCGATATGTATTTCATTGCACCTGTTAGGGGGATAAGACGCGGGGCGGTAAAGACAGGAAGACTGGGAATAATCAATAACAAGTTGAAAAAGTTGTTTTAATTAACAACTTTAGTTTTATATGGTAAGTTACTGTAATGATTGATGAACCAAGAGAGTTTATTCGTCACCCGAGTGCCATTCCCATTCACTTTACACTGGGGCAAAGACAAGCAACGCGAACAGCCAGAGACGTCTGTTCTGGCGGACTGTGTTTTCACTCTGCCGAGGCTGTTGCTGTGGGTGAAACTATTGAAATAGAAATAGCCAGTTGTAAGCCGACATTTACTGCACAAGGCGTTGTTCGCTGGTGTGAGCCAGAACACGATGCGTTTTTGGTTGGTGTCGCGTTCACAGAGAAATCCGTTCGCTTTGCCGTGCGTATGGTAGAACAACTCTGTTATATCGAAGACTATCGTCAAAAAAAACAAGCAGAAACAGGGCAATCAATAAGTAGCCAGCAAGCGGCGCTGCAATGGATTAAAAACCATGCAGCCACATTTCCTGATAACGATTGACCTAGGCTTTAGCTTCGAACCGAGTGCCTCGTCTATCTGAGGAGACGCGACGTTCTACAACCGGTTTTTTGTTGCGTTTGCGACGTTCAGGTGGCTGTTTACGACGATCTTGTTCACCAGTAGATTGTGGCTTATCAGTGATGGGGCGAGCGGGAGCGACCTGTGACGGCGTATTAACCAGAATCATATTGTGATGATATAGACGGGGTATTTCGTTCATCGCTCTTTACTCGCTTTATGCTTAATAAAGCTATCGGCTTGATTTTGATGAACTTTAGCGGTTTATTTTCAGGCCATTTTTAACGATCTAAAAAGTCGCCACTGATAATACGGTTTTCCTCAGACACCGGATGAGCGTAAATATACGCCCACGCCAGCTGTGACTTATTTTCAGAAAGATAGACTGTTACACGCTTACGCTGATATTCGTGGGGTGTTGGAAATGCAGCACTGCATTCTTCGTAGTCATCAAGTTGTGCTAAAACATGATTCAAGTTGCTAAGTTGATATAACTCACCATATACACGTTCATGCGCGTGCTTAGATTCCACAACGCCCGGGTAATGATGAATTTGATACAGTTTACCTATGATCCAAGCCCGAGAAATCAGCTTACAGTGTGGTAACAATAAGCGATGCATCGGGTTTTCACTGGCTTTCATTAAGGTGCCATAGACAAAAAGGTAATCGGTTTTCATTATATAATTAACTTTATATATATCGTTTAATATTATGAATTATAATAATTTATAGGTAATTAATGAGCAAGAAAATAACAGTCGGTTTGGCACTCGGTAGTGGCGCAGCACGGGGTTGGGCACACATCGGAATTATTCAACGGCTGCACCAATTAGGCATTCAACCCGATATTGTTTGTGGCACTTCAATCGGTGCGCTCGTTGGTGCCGCTTACACTGCTGGCAATATCGATAAACTGGAGAGTTGGGTCAGGCAGCTCGATAAGTTACAGACCGCGCGTTATTTCAGCATTAATAGCTCCTTCAAAGGTTTCGTCAATAAAGAACGGCTGCGCACATTTTTGGATGAACATGTGGTCGCTACAGAGACCATGATAGAGGATATGGATAAGCCCTTTGCCAGTGTGGCAACCGATCTCCATACTGGCAGAGAAATTTGGAATACCAGTGGCAGCATGATGGATGCAGTATGGTCTTCCATCTCGTTACCGGGCTTGTTCCCAGCGATAAAGCATCATAATCGTTGGCTCATTGATGGTGGTTTGGTTAACCCCGTTCCCGTTTCGCTGTGTCGTGCATTAGGCGCGGATGTGGTGATAGCGGTAAACCTTAATAGCGATATCATCGGCAAACACTTGCAACTCGATAATGCGATAAAACAAAGTGACGCGCAAAGTAGTGACGCACCAGCGGGGATCACTGGACGAATCAGCAATATGATTGCTGATTACACCACCAACTTATTTACAAAAAAAAGTACAGAAGATACGGCGCCGGATTTACTGGATGCCATCGCTGCTTCTATCAACATCACACAAGATCGTATTACTCGAAGCCGTATGGCAGGTGATCCACCCGAAATCACCTTGTCGCCTCGATTGTCTAGCATTGGTTTATTAGAGTTTTACCGCGCCAAAGAAGCAATAGAAGAGGGAACCGCGAGTGTCGACAGACACAAGCGGGATTTTAAGTATTGTTTGGGCGTTGATTTAGATGACTAATTTTTTCAAGGCGAAAAATGTCAGTGCTTTTATAGGTTATGGGACTGATTAGATTACTGTGATGGCGTTATCTGATATCTGGACAACGCCAATTGGGTCGTTCTTCAAAATACGCTTTGAGGAAATCAATTAATAGTCTGACCCGGCGTGAAAGAAATCGTGTTTGTGGATAGACAGCATAAACACCAATCTCCGTATGAATCAGGCTTTGTTCGAGAACTGGCATTAATAATCCCTTCGAAATAGCGTCTGAGCAGATAAAGTCAGGCGAGAGAATTAAGCCTTTACCTTCTATGGCGGCATCATGCAGAAATTGGCCATTATTGGCGGTTAATACCGCAGGCAGGTTTACAGACAGCGTATCACCGTTATGGCCTGTCAGTTGCCAACTGCTGCTGACATGGGTGTACTGCAGTTTCACGTGGCCATAAAGTAAGTCTTCTGCTGTTTGTGGCGTGCCATGCTCTGCGAAATACCCCGGACTCCCACAAATAAGCAAGCGCGTTGAGGTGAGTTTACGAGCAATCAAACTGGAATCAGTCAGGTTGCTAACACGAATTGCCAAATCAACCCCTTCGGCGACTAAATCTTGTTGACGATCATTAAAATCAATATCAAACCGAATATCGGGGTGTTGTTGGTTAAAAATTCGAAGCGCTGGGCTAAGGTGCATTAAACCAAAGGTAATCGGCACCGCCAGGCGAATCCGTCCGGATAAAGCAGATTGTTCATCACTGAGCGCCGTTTCTACCTCATAAATATCATCCAGAATACGCACACAATGCTGGTAATAGTCGCGACCGGCACCCGTTAATGTTTGCTTACGTGTTGTGCGCTTGAGCAAGCTTGTGGCCAAGCGTTTTTCCAGATCTGTCAGTCGCTTACTGACGGCAGATTTGACCGTGTTCATTTGCTCTGCTGCACGGGTAATGCTGCCTGCTTCTACAATCCGCACAAAGGTTTGCATCTCTTCAAGTTGACCCATCACTGTTCTCAATAAATAAACAATAAGTTCATTGTTACACTGTTTAATGAAAATATGGAAACGATAAACTGAACGACATCAACAACAAATGAGGGCTTAGAAAATGAACAACACGATTTTACATATCAACTCCAGTGGTCGTCTTTCAGGTTCAGTCACGCGTGATATCTCAACCCAATTAGTGACGCAGCTACAGCAACAGCAAGGGACGACTCCGGTTCAACGTGACTTGGCGGAAGGTATCCCGTTTATCGATGAAAACTGGATCACTGCAAACTTTACTGATCCAGAACAACGGACAGAAGCCCAACAAACCGCACTTGGGTTTTCTGATGAACTTATAGCAGAATTACAGCAGGCCAGCCATGTCGTCATTGCAGCACCGATTTATAACTTCAGTGTGCCAGCGGTGTTAAAAGCATGGATTGATCAGGTGGCACGCGCCAGAGTGACCTTCCGTTATACCGAAAACGGTCCGGAAGGTTTATTAAAAGGCAAAAAAGCGTATTTGGTTATTGCTTCAGGTGGCGTGCCGTTGGGCAGCGATGTTGATTTCGTATCGCCTTACTTACGACAAGTAATGAGCTTTTTGGGTATTGATGACGTCACCGTGATCAATGCCAATGAATTGGGACAAGCCGCCAATGAGGCTGAAGTCGTCGAAAAACTCTCAGCCATAGCCGAAAATAGTTAGGAGACACGCATCATGAGCACACGAGAATTACGACAAATCGTTAATGGCGAACAAGTATCAGATGGTGCGGGTGTTCAATTAAAACGCATCATTGGTTCACCACAAATTAATATGTTGGATCCCTTTCTATTATTTGATGCTTTTGGTTCAGATAAGCCACAAGAGTATTTGGCAGGGTTCCCACCGCATCCGCACCGTGGTTTTGAAACGGTCACCTACATGCTCGCAGGCAAAATGCGCCATGAAGATAACGTGGGGAATAAAGGCGTTATCGAAACTGGCGGCGTGCAATGGATGACGGCAGGAAAGGGGATTGTTCACTCTGAAATGCCTGAGCAGGAAGAAGGTTTGTTGGCTGGCTTTCAACTTTGGGTCAATTTACCGGCTGATCAAAAACTTTCAGATCCAAAGTATCAGGAGCATCCGGCAGCGGCGATACCGGTGGAAACTCGTGAGAATGGCACGACCATAAAAGTGGTGGCAGGGGAGACTGACGAGGGAACGCGCGGGATTATTGATAATCCCTATGTGCGCCCACTCTATCTGCATATTGCGTTACCTGCAGCTACAACGTTTAGCCAGCATGTGCCGGGTACCGATAACAGTTTTATTTACGTTATCAGTGGTCAATTAAGTCTAGGAGATAAGCAGCGCCCATTAAAAGCGGGGCAATTGGGCGTATTGGAAGCCGGATCAGAGGTTAAGGTAGCAGCCGAACCAGACAGCGAGTTCCTGCTTGTTTCCGGGCAACCCTTAAATGAACCCGTTGCACGTGGTGGCCCTTTTGTGATGAACACTCGTGAACAGGTTGAGCAGGCTTTTGCTGATTATCGTGAAGGCCGCTTTGGATAAAACGAACTGGGTGAGGCTAGAGCTTCACCCGTTTCAGTCTCAATGCATTGGCGATGACAGATACCGAACTCAAGCTCATCGCAGCAGCGGCAATCATCGGTGACAATAACAAACCGAAAAACGGATACAACACACCGGCAGCCACGGGCACGCCCAGTGAATTATAAATAAACGCAAAAAACAGATTTTGTCGAATATTGCCCATGGTGGCACGACTCAATTTCAATGCCTTTTGAATACCCCGTAAATCACCTTTCACGAGAGTGATACCTGCACTCTCCATCGCTACATCAGTGCCGCTACCCATGGCGATACCAATATCCGCCTGTGCCAGAGATGGCGCGTCGTTAATACCATCACCGGCCATTGCCACTTTCTTACCTTGTGACTGCAATGCCTTAATCACCTGAGTTTTCTGCTCAGGCAACATATCTGATTGCACCTCATCAATGCCCAATTGGTTTGCTACCGCATTAGCCGTGATGTGGTTATCACCGGTCAGCATAACAATGGTGATGCCTTCTTGATGTAATGCAGTAATGGCTTGTTTGGTGGATGCTTTAATCGGATCGGCTACGCCAATCAAGCCAGCCGCATGATTATCAATTGCGACTAAGATTACTGTCTGACCTTGTTCACGCAATGTTTCTGCACGCTGTTGTAATGAGGAAACATCAATCTCTAAACGAGAAAATAAGGCATTGTTGCCAAGCACGATCGGATGATTATCAACGTCACCCTGAATACCTTGTCCGGTAACAGAATCAAACTGTGTTATCTGACTCAGTGACAAACCTTTGTCGTTTGCCCCCTGAACAATAGCGGAAGCTAAAGGATGTTCACTTCCTTGCTCCAGACTGGCTACTAATCTCAGTAATTCATCGCTGTCAATATCAGTCACAGATTCAACGGAAACCAGTTTAGGTTTACCTTCGGTTAAGGTGCCGGTTTTATCTACCACTAAGGTATCGATATGTTGCATCGCTTCCAGCGCTTCTGCATTTTTGATTAACACGCCTGCGGCTGCCCCACGACCTGTGCCGACCATAATCGACATGGGAGTGGCTAAACCCAGCGCACAGGGGCAAGCAATAATCAGTACCGCGACCGCATTAATAATCGCGTAGGCGAGTTGCGGCTCTGGCCCCAAAATGAACCAACTGATGAAGGTCAGTAGCGAGACGATGATAACTGTCGGCACAAAATAAGCAGCCACTTTATCAACCAGCTTTTGAATGGGGGCTCGTGAGCGTTGAGCCTCGGCCACCATCTGGACAATTTGTGCCAGCAAGGTGTGCTGACCGACCTTGTCGGCCTGCATGAGCAAAGTGCCTGTGCCATTGACCGTAGCACCAATCAAGGTATCGTCAGCTTGCTTACTGATAGGGATCGCTTCCCCGGTCACCATCGATTCATCGACGCTGCTGCTACCTTCTAACACGGTGCCATCAACAGGGATTTTTTCACCCGGGCGCACACGCAATTTATCACCCACCTTCACGTTATCGAGTGGGATATCGTTTTCATGGCCACAATCGGTCACTTTACGCGCTGTTTTGGGTGCTAAACCTAATAAAAGTTTGATAGCTGCGTTAGTTTGGCTTCGTGCTTTGAGTTCAAGTACCTGCCCTAATAAAACCAATACCGTAATCACGGCTGCCGCTTCAAAATACACGGCAACGCTGCCATCATCATGTCGCATGGTGCTGGGGAAAATAGTTGGGAACAGCAACGCGACCACACTGTATAACCACGCCACACTGACGCCCAGCCCGATTAAGGTGAACATATTCAGGTTCAGGGTTTTAACCGATTGCACTGCACGGACAAGAAACGGCCAACCAGCCCAGAAAACAACGGGCGTTGCCAGCACAAACTCAACCCAATACCAGCGTTGATGTGACAGGGGCGAGGGGAAAAGTGTTGGCGCCATATCCAACAACATCGCAATAACAAATACCGGCAAAGCGAGAAGAGTACCTAGCCAAAACCGCCGTGACATATCGACAAGTTCAGTATTATCTGTTTCAGCTACAACGCTGACCGCTTCCAGTGCCATGCCGCATTTCGGGCAATCGCCCGGTTCATCTTCCACAACGTCAGGGTGCATGGGGCAGGTGTATTGGGTCGTTGTCGAAATAAGTTGAGGCGATTCCGGTTCTAATGCCATACCGCATTTTGGGCAAGAACCTGGTCCTTGCTGACGAACCCCTTCACACATAGGACAAATATAATCGCCAGTCGCGGATGTGTTTGTCGAAGCGTTCGACGGTTTTGGGGTATGCCCACAGCAGCTTTCAGAGGCTTTATCCGATGTTACATACCGCGTCGGCTCGGCTTTAAAGTTGTTCATACAATGCTGTGAACAAAACACGAAGTCCTCATGCTCGTGCTGCGCATGGTAAATCGCTGTATCTGCATCGACATTCATTCCACAAACGGGATCCGTAGCCATACACGCCTCGTAATAATTATGGTTATCCAGATAAATAGCACAGAGCATGAAAAAGTTCTATGACGAACTACATGCGACTCAAATGATTTAAGATAACGATAAAGTACGTACCACAGTACGGAGTCAAGACAAATATGCAAACAAAGAACTTAACAATCGGGCAATTCGCCAAAGCAGTAGGCGTCGGCGTTGAAACAGTGCGTTATTATCAGCGCCAGGGACTGTTAGCTGTTCCTCAGCAAACGCAGGGCATAAGGCGTTATGCGGAACCTGATATTCGCCAACTGCGTTTTATTAAAAACGCCCAAAAAGCCGGATTTACCCTAAAAGAAATAAAAGAACTGATCGCACTCGATGCCAGCGCTGACCATGAACGTGCGTATGACATTGCTTCCGAGCGATTAAAAGCCTTGGATGAGCATATTGCGGAACTGCAAGAAGCCCGAAATCAGCTCAACTCACTGGCTAATGAGTGCGCCAGTAAACGCCAAGGGCAATGCTGTGCGATTTTAGCGGCGTTTGAAGCATAGTTGTCTTAAAGATAGCTTCCTCTCCGAAGCCAAATAATTGGCAAAAGTTTATTGATGCTGAAAATTGTGAAATACTTCACGTTCATAAAAGACACGAGTGATGCTTTTTCGGCTGAAAGATAAGCTCAACAAAAACTTTTCAATGGATTCTGAAAACTGTGATCAAGATATGGAAATAACCTCATCTCCAAATAAACACGCTTTGAACAAGGCAATATTTCCTATTGTCGGCTCGTTTCTATTCATTCCAAAACAAGTATTCCCTCTATTTTTTTCACATTTACAAACACTTAACGATGGTCGAGCCTTTCTTCATAAAGAATTAAAAGGCCGCCCGATAATATTTATTATGAGGCCAGAGGCCTCATTAACAGGCTGTTAGGGAATAAAATGACATCAAACACCGTATATTCAATTGAGCCATCACCAGACGGTGATTACTTGATTGATTTGGCACAAAAGCTATCAAGTGATGGTTTTAGCCTCTCCTATACTGATAAAGAAATACTGCTGATGACAGAAATTAAACAGGTTCTTCTTGAAAAAGGAGCAACATCAATATTGTCTCAGCAATTGCTCACGGAAGAGGTCCTTCCTGATAGCACACCAAGAAATGCAGTCCTTGACACCCTTAAATTCAAGTTGAATCGCTGCAGTCCCAGCAATTCATTGCACATAATCGACCCATATTTATACCCGTCGAAGTATGATCAGGATTATCTTAATGATTTCGTTAGCATATTTCAGGGGACAATCAAGGCGTGTGGTCACTTGTATATATGTACACTTCAAAACCGTAATGTAAATTTGGAACAGCAAATCGTAAGTCAAATACAGAGCATAAATCCAAACATATCTATCAACACAAAATATTCAAATGTTTTTCACGATAGGTTCTGGATCGCTGATGAAGAAAGAGGTGTTTTTGTTGGAACGTCTCTTAATGGTGTAGGGCGTCGTTATGCTGTAATTGACTATTTGCAAGAAGAAGATGCAAAAGAAATTGTTACCAGATACAACCAAATTCCCTAACAAGGCAAATGCACTCGGACGCCAAAAAGCGCCGCTGCGCTCTCTGCTTTCTGGCTCCGGTGATTTGCGGCGTTATGTGGCATAGGGAGCGATCATGAATTCAGCCGTCGCGAAGCAAATTGCTGATCTTCTCAATAGCGAAAACCAGTTAGTTGTCGCCTATACCGAGAAAAAAGTCATGGAGAATGGCGAAACATACCTCTATGAACTTGGTGAGAGCAATGAGGTGCTTTCTTGTATCGAGTGTAAGAGAGTTCAATGGTATCAATATGAAGTGTGCCACCTGACTGTGAATCCGAAGCATCGAGGAAATGGGCACGGAAAAAGCATACTAAATAAAGCGATGGAGCACGCCAAAGAGAATGGTGGGCGCATCGTTCAATGCACTATCCGAGAAAATAATGCGGAAAGTTCGGGGCTTTTTGAAACTGCTGGCTTCCATAAATCCTCTGTATTTTTTTATCCAAATAGTGGTAACAATGTTTGTGTATGGCAGAGGGTTGTTAGTGCTGCCACATAACCATGCAATTAAATTCGCTCCCTGCGGTCACCGGACGCTCGTTCTTCGCGCCGTTTATTGAGAGCGTTAGAGTTCAATGAGCAGAGCTAGGAGAAGAATGAACAAATATCATATTGCCTTGTCTTTTGCGGGCGAAGATAGAGAGTATGTTGAGGAGGTGGCAAATCATCTCCGAGCTTCAGGCGTTGACGTTTTCTATGATCTTTTTGAAGAAGAGGATTTGTGGGGAAAGAACCTGTATGAACACCTAACGTCTGTTTATCGTGATCAAGCACTTTTTACAGTGATGTTCGTTTCGCAATTTTATGTGGAAAAGTTGTGGGGGAACTTAGAAAGAAAAAGCGCTCAGGCTAGAGCATTTAGAGAAAGCAGCGAATATATTCTTCCTGCAATGTTCGATACATATGTAGAGGTTCCAGGGATGCTGGAAACTACAGGATACATCGACCTGAATAAAAAAACTCCAGGAAAGCTTGCAGAGTTAATCGTTCGTAAACTTACAAAATCTGGCGTTACTTTAGAGGGGCAGAACGCTTACTCTGAGAATGTTAAAGCGGATGTGGACTATCCAGTAAAGGCTAAAGGAAAAATAGGTAGAATAATTGAAAAGCTAAAATCTTATAACTGGTACACACAAAGCCCTGCGATATCGGACATCATGTCACTGGATTGGAGCAAGTTGTCTTCAGACGATGCGTTTGTCTTGGGGCGCAATATTTATCAATGTGCCTGTGGGGGAGAGAATAGAGCAAAGGAAATACTAGATAATCTCCGTAAAGAGCTTGCATCCCTTCCTGAAGAAAGAGCTATTGATTTGGTAAATGGTATGTTTTTCGAGGTGTATTTCAACTCTGAAGGGGAATTTCGAGGTTCTGATCTAAAAAGCAGGAAGCTTCCAAACTTATTAAAAATACAAAATGTTAAGAAGTTTTCGCCAAGTATATCTTTTATCAGGCGTGCACTGGAGCCTTATAAGGCTGAGCTTCCATTTCGTCCCAATACACAGCCTGAGACTTTGCAAATTAAAATAAAGGTAAAGAAAGCTGATCCGCCAACTGTAAGAGCTATGACAGCAAATGGGTTTGATATCCTTAGTTCTGATGAAGATCCAAGTGGCAGCTTCTGGAAATTATCATATAAGGGGTTCACGCTTAAGACGCTAAAGAAGCAGCTGTCTAGCGAATGGGGAATTCCAGATAAGCAGATCGATATATCTGTAACTAAGGGATTTTCCGAGGATGATGAGTTACGGTTACCAGAGGGGCACTGTATAAAGTGGCCTTCCCCCTAAAATGCAAGGAAACTCTAACAATGCCATAAACTCGGATGTCAAAAAGCTGCGCTTTTTGCCGCCAGTTATGGCTAGCGTTAGGCATACACATGAATTGTGCACACGACAAAATTGAAGCTGCACTGGATAGATGGCAAGAAAGCCATTGGTATCTTCATCAAATCGAAGGTAACTATCATGATTCCGATGCTCTCAGGTACTCAATGAATGCGTTTATACGATCATTGAGGGAAATTCCCGACATGATCACTATGGCGCTTCAAAATGAAGACAGTTTTCCTGAGTGGCATAAGCCAGTTAAAGCGGAATTGGAATTAAATGATCCACTTTTCTCAAAAATAATCCAACACCGTCGTCATATTGTTCACAAGTCGATGTTAAAGCCTGAAAGTAAAGCTTTTGTGGCATCTATCAGGGGATATACGATCAAGATGCAATTTGGCTTCTATGTTGACCCCTTTGAAGATAGTGATCTCGCAATTAAGAGGTTTATCGAGTTTTCTAAGAAAGAGCCAATATTAATGCAGGCATTAGCGCCAGACGAAATTCAGGTTTTAGCCTTAATTAGAGAGTGGCATATTGAAGGTTTTGATGAAGAGATCATTGAGTCATTCCGTAATGCTTGGATAAGAGTAACAACTTACTTGTCAGATATCTTAGAGTTCTTTGGTGAAGAGCGCTTTCCAGAGGGTTTGCCGCCTTGCTTTAGGGAAATTAGAGACTTTAGGTATAAAAAATACCATGGCCTGTTTCAAGAATCCCAAACAGATGCCTAACAAAGCCAGCCAGAGGGGCAGCCAAACCGCTGCTGGCGGCGTTAGGGCTCGCATCAGACTTAGGAGTAACAAATGAGTTTTCAAGGGCATAGATCTATTTCTCGTCCAGATGGATCGACAAAAGCTGGATGGGAGACCTATACATGCGGGTATTGCGCGACAAAAGTAAGCGGTGCTGTTGCCGCTCGATATGATTGGCAAGATATCGCAACAAATAGATACTCAAACAAGTGGCTGTTATGTACCAATTGCAGTAAACCATCCGCAAAAAATTAATAATTCAGTTTTCGCCGGAACTCCTTTTGGACCAACTATTGACGGGCTTCCTGAAGAAGTTCTTGAGTCATACAGTGAAGCCAGACGCTGCATGGAAGTGAATGCATATACCGCGGCTGAACTCATTTGCAGAAAGATTCTAATGCACGTTGCAGCCGATAAAGGAGCTGATGAAGGAAAGTCATTTGCAGCATATCTCACCTAGTTTAGAAGAACAGGGTTATGTAACATCACCCATGAAGGGATGGGTTGACCTTATTCGACAGCATGGAAATAAATCAACGCACAAGCTTGATAGTCCAGAAAAAAAACGTGCACAAAGTACAGTAATGTTTAAGGCTGAACTGTTGAGGTTAGTTTATGAAATGGAATTCATGGCCAATAAATTCACAAATGAATAGCCCTAACAAGGCAATGAAAAATCGCCCACAAAAAACGTGGGCTGGACTCGCTATCGCTTGCCTTTTATTGCTGCGTTAGCTGCTAGAAAATGGGGACATTGATCGATGTTCGATACAGTGCGGAAGGAATAAGCCGTCACCCTTAATAGTTGAGTGCTGCGCATGAATGAAAGAAAAATCGGCGTTGTTGGCTGGCTAATAATGACCCTGCTCGCTTGGCTCGGCTTGGCTGGCTTGAGCGATGCTATTGTGGAGTGGCAAGACTGGTTCGAGCAAGACGTGATGGAGCACTGGCGCTTTGTCAAAGGATGGGTGATTACGAGACTCCTATGGTGGGTGCCATTTATAGTGCCATCTTGGTTCATCGATTATTTGGTTATTTCAATGATTGTCGTCCGCAACTCTCCTATCCCAAGATGGAATGAACATTGGCGCTTTGGGCCCGCAGAAGCCATGGAAACCTACGGCTACATACCCTTCACGTGGAAAATGGAATGGATGATGAGTCATGTCTTTATGAGGTTTCCGCGTCTCGTTCTTCTTTTTCTAATGTGGCCGATCGCTCTGCCGTGGCTACTGATTGAAGTAATAACGGGCAAAACGCTCGCCACTGACCTCGATCTCCGAAAACGAAGATCGGCGGTGGTAAGTTGGCTGATCGGTATAGCTTGGTGCTTAGTCAGCTTCATCCCAGTACTTTTCGCTCTATCTACCGTGCTTTACAAGCATGGATAAGGCCAAACCGAACGCTCAAGCTGGCAAAATAATCAATGGGGGTCAGAGTGTTTGATTTTACAAAAGCAGAAAAATACTAGGACTTACAAACATGACAACTCTGGTGGTAGGGGCAAGTGGTGCGACTGGACGACTGCTCGTGCAGCAGTTGCTGGATCGTGGGCAGACAATCAGAGTAATCGTGAGATCGCCTGCTAAATTTCTCGAAACTGTTGGAGTTCATGAGCGTTTATCTGTGATTCAGGCTACCGTTTTGGATTTGAGTGATGCAGAACTCGCTCAACATGTAAGCGGATGCGATGCTGTTGCCTCATGTTTGGGCCACACATTGAGCTTCAAAGGGCTCTTTGGAAAACCTCGGCGACTTGTTGCCGATGCCACACAACGGTTATGCGATGCAATCAAGGCGAATAACCCGAGAAGTCATGTTAAATACGTGCTCATGAATACGACAGGGAATAGAAATCGTGATCTAGCAGAGTCCATATCGTTTGCAGAAAAGTGTGTTGTTGGCTTGATTCGATTGTTGATACCGCCACATTCAGACAACGAACATGCCGCTGAGTATTTGCGAACCAATGTCGGTAGGAACAACGCAAGTATAGAGTGGGCTGTCGTTCGTCCCGACAGTCTCAGCGATGAGGAGGCTGTCACGGATTATGAACTTCACGAATCTCCCACCAGAAGCGCAATATTTGATCCGGGTGTGACCAGTCGAATTAATGTCGGCCACTTCATGGCTGACTTGATTACTGATGACGCCGTGTGGAGCGAATGGAGGGGGCAGATGCCGGTGATTTACAATGTTGTCTAACAAGCCTCTCAACACGGTTCTCGCTGCGTAGCCGCATCACCGATTAGCTTAGCGTTAGTAACTGTAACGTCATGGATAGACTTTCAGCAGTCGAAGTAACTCTAAAATCTGGAAGCTTAATGGGGTCAGTCACGATTACTAGTAACAAATTTATTGTGATTGCAAAGCATTATATTCAGCTTTGATGGTTTCTAATGCTGGTGGAATGGCATCACAGTGTGAGACGTCACCTGAGCATTTAATGCATTGATAGGCTTTCCAGCCTGCTGCGATATATTCTTCTTTATTAGGGCTTTCGATGCGGTTGGCAATACCGATGGTGGCTCTGGCACGGGTGCCGACATAACCATATTCACCTTCACAAAAACGTAATTGCTGTGGGTCTTCAGCAACTTTGGCGTCGTAGCTGTTGTGGATTTCATGACCAACCTGATTCAGGTAATGCAGTTCTGAGTAAAGCTTTTGTAAAGTGTCATCGCTATGACGGTAAACATTACCGCCGGCGATAGCAGTAACCGAAAAGATGATGCTTACTAAGAATAGGCTGAGTTTCATTTAACGCTCCAATAAGTACGTACTTATAGTCAAATGATAACCTAATTAGTTCGTTTGTCAGAAAAATGCCGATAACTCGATGAAAAACCTCGACGCAACACTAACAACACGCAAGCCTTGAAAAAGTATCCACATTTCAGAAACGGTATAAAAAAGCCCTGTTTTACGCTAATGGTGTTTATTTTTCCGTGCTAGAGAGTGTGCTGGAAATACCCAGAAAGAGGGCATTTTGTTGTGGTCTTTAGCACTGTGATGACGCATGGAAATCAGCTTTGTGGGAAGATGGCCTAACACTAGATAACGATGATAGCTAAATAGTGATTTTGTAATGATTTATTACAGAAGTGTGGCTGTAATGTGGCGTTATTGCTAGTTGTCGGGGCGGCTATGCTTTTTAGACTGGAAAATTTTTTTGTGATCTAAAACCATATTTGTGTGAGTAAAACAAGGCTTTTTGAGATAAAAATAATCGTGTTGAGCTAAGTGATTGATCTTGGTTTTTGCGAAAAAACTAAGCTATTTTGTCAACCCCTTTTTTTGTGCTGTT
>NZ_GG657906.1:148247-260382 GCF_000156355.1 Methylophaga thiooxydans DMS010
TTTATGTTTACGCCGTATCATGTCCACACGAAACTGTAGGCCATTAAGACGCCGCAAGTCGTCTTTGGTTTTCGCATGCCCTTTAATGTATTGCTGGAGTGTTGCAACTCGCTTTTGTTCGAAAGCAATGCAATCTTGTTTGGCTAATGTGGCCCATTCATCAAAGTTAAATGCCATGGGGTACCCCCCTGAGCAATATGCATCAGTGTTTAACTTTATGACAGTGTCGTGGGGAAACAGTTGCCTTGAGTCCAGGCATAAAAAAACCGGAGCCTGAAAAACAGACCCCGGTAAGGGTATAACCAGAACGGTTATTACGGTACAGGCAGGTAAATTAATTCGCCTGCTTTCATATCCGGCACCATGACAGATTGACCATCTACAGATAATGCAATATCGGCAGCGGCTTTAAAATTATCGGCAATCAGTTGTGGTGTCGCTTCTGGCGTGCTTAGCTGCCACACCTTGCCATTTTTCCAGTCACTGACATAAAGAAAACCACGTGTATCTTTGACGAGCCCATCAGCGCCACCAAAACCTTGGTTAAGGTGCTGCGTTTTTCCTGATGAAAGATGCGTACGGTATAGATCACCAGTGCCGAAATCAGCAACGAGTAGGGTGCCTACGCCATCCATCAATAAGCCGTTAGGACGTTTGATGCCTGAGTCGCTATTAATGACTTCGCTGACTTTGCCATCGGTAGTGATTTTGTATACGCCACCATGAGTACCATCTTCTGTGCCGCTATCTGACACGTAAACAGTACCGTTACCATCAATCTCGACATCATTCAGAAATTCGGCTTTACCCGGAAAGTCAGATTTATCGGCAACGATAGTCACATTGCCATCCATATCAATTTTGAAGACTTGATTGATATCAGCAACGTAGATTTCGTTATTCCACAAGTCGATGCCTTTCGGATCGTTCAAGCCAGCTGCCAAGGTTGTCTTCGTGCCATCGCTGTGGATGATGCTGACTTGACCATCGCCACCTTTACCAAACTCACCGATTTCACTGATAAATGTGCGGCCATCGGTGTGACTCACCACAGATTCAGGCATGGCAAAGCCCGTCAGTTTATTGGTGTTGGTTTTGACGGGTGTTGTGCTCGCTTGTTGCTGACCATGACTAACACGATAGATGACGCCATTGTAGTCGTCAGATACAAGTAATGAACCATCTGGCAGCTCTAAAACATCTGTCGGACGGCCCCATGCTTCACCATCATTTAACCAGCCATCAATGAAAACTTCCTGGCCACTGACTTCGTGGTTATCATCAAAGGTCACACGCATCAGCTTATAGCCGACAGGTTCTGTACGGTTCCATGAACCATGCTGAGCAATAATGGCATCGCCTTGATAATCCGTTGGGAACATTTTGCCCGTGTAGAATTTAAAGCCAAGATTAGCGGTATGTGCCTGAAACTCAACTTCAGGGAAAGTCACATCTTGTGGTGGCTGTTTGTCTTTCCAGTCATCATGACGTGCTTTACCGCTGGCGTAGAATGGGAAACCAAAGTGCATACCGGCTTTTGGTGCCGCATTGAGCTCACCCGGTGGGTTATCATCGCCCATCATGTCGACATTATTGTCGGTAAAGAACAGGGTGCCGGTTTCAGGTTGGAAATCCAGACCGACGGAGTTACGCACACCGTGGGCATAGATTTCAGCATCAGTACCATCCGGGTTCATCCGCATGATAGTGGCTTCATTACCACTGACATCACAAATGTTGCATGGTGCACCCACTGTGACATAGAGCTTATTATCGGGCCCGAAGCCAATATAACGCCAGCCATGGTGCGCTTTATCAGGCAAGTCTTCAAAGACGACTTCACGCATTTGGGCAAACGGTAACGTCAGATCAAAGCCTGGCGCCGCATAACGTGCAATGCGGTTTTGCTCTGCGACGTACAAGTTGCCTTGATACATTGCAACACCATTACCGATTTTAAGATCATCGAGAATAGTGACTACATCATCAGCTTTACGGTCTTTATTCTTATCAACCACCGCGTAAACGATTTTGCCACGGGTACCGACGAATACGGTGCCTGTTGATTGGCCAATTGTCATTTGGCGGGCATTAGGTACTTCTGCATAAACTTCAATATTGAAGCCATCCGGCAGATTGAGCTTATGCAAGTTAGCTTCAGCATCAGCACGATCAGCGATGGCGGGTAAAGCCATCATGCCTAGTGATGTTGCTGCGAGCGTTGCGAGAGAAAGTTGTTTCAATTTCATGATTCCTCCATTAACAAAAATTGTCCAGCCTCAGGCTTCGAGGAAGGGATAATCGATATAGCCGCGTTCATCGCCGCCATAAAAAGTGCTTGGGTCTGGTTCGTTCAGTGGTGCTTGCTTGATATAACGAACCGGTAAGTCAGGGTTAGCAATAAACAGTTTGCCGAATGAAATGGCATCAACATCACCGTTTTGAATCGCATCGTTGGCTTTTTCAAGGGTGTAGTCGAAATTGCTCATATAAACGCCATTCCAGAGTTTGCGAAGTGTTGAAATATCAAACTCAGGGCCTGCAGCTCCTGGCGCATCTGTCCCCATTTCAGTGATATGTAAATACGCTAAACCATACTGATTTAATTTTTCGACGGCATAGCGGAAGGTTTGCTCAGGCTGGCTGTCTTTAATATCGTTAAAGGGTTGCAGCGGGGAAAGACGAACACCCACGCGATCGGGGCCCCAGATTTTGCATACTTCATCCATCACTTCAAATAACAGGCGGGCACGGTTTTCAAGGTTGCCGCCGTATTCATCTGTACGCTGATTGCTGCCATCACGCAGGAACTGGTCGAGCAGATAACCGTTGGCACCGTGAACTTCAACACCATCAAAACCAGCAGATAGGGCGTTATAAGCGCCTTCTCTGAATTGCTCAATCACAGTGGCAATTTCATTGCTAGTCATTGCCTGAGGTGTTTCGTAAGGTTTCATGCCTTCATAGGTCATGACTTCACCGGCAGGTTTAATAGCAGAAGGCGCCATAGGCAGGCGACCACCCGGCATCATGGATGAATGACCCACGCGGCCACAATGCCAGATTTGCATAAAGATTTTACCGCCGGCTTGATGCACGGCATCGGTTACTTCCTTCCAAGCCTTGACCTGATCCTGGCTATAAATTCCCGGAATGTTGGGGTAACCGATGCCGTCTTCGGTGACCAAGGTCGCTTCGGTAATAATCAAGCCTGCTGAAGCACGCTGACGATAATATTCAACCATCATTTCAGTGGGGACTAAGCCTTCGCCAGCACGGTTACGCGTCAGTGGCGCCATGATAAATCTATTTTTTAAGGTTAATGCACCCATTTGCAGTGGTGATAGCAAATCAAGTGCTGGTTTTACACTGTCATTCATGTGTTGTTCCTTGTTGATTAAGCGTTATACGGTGACGACGATTTTACCCAGTTGGCTGTTTGATTCCATAAACTGGTGAGCTTTGACGATGTCATCTAACGGAAAGGTTTTCGCGACAACGGGTTTGAGCTGAGCGCTTTCTAGCCAACCGTATATTTCATCGCGTGCCGAGGCTAACGCCTGAGGGTTACTCGTGAATTCGAATAAGGTGTAGCCACGAAGGGTGATTCCTTTAGCCAGTACGGTGAATAATGGGAAAGGCGTAGCCTCACTACTCAGCGCACCATATTGGAAAATAATGCCTTGTTGTGCGGTGACCGCAGCAAGGGTTTCGAGCATCGGCCCTGCCACCGGATCAAATACAACGCGCACGCCCTGGTTATGCGTAATTTTGTTAACTGACTCAATCACATCAGCCTCATCACTGACGACAACATGCTTTGCGCCGTGATCTAACAAGGTTTGTTTTTTATCACTGCTACGTGTCATCGCGATGGGCACAGCGCCAACAAGGTTGCAAAGTTGGATAGCAGCCAAACCGACACTGCTTGATGCCGCTGGAATCAGTACATAATCATCCGGTTGGATTTTGGCAATATCGATCAGGGCACCATAAGCAGTGAGATATTGCATCCAGATACTGGTTGCTTCTTCAAAGCTTAAATTAGCAGGGTAGTGGGTGACAGCTGATGCCGGGACATTGGTTAGCTCTGCATACACGCCATATTGATTCATTGAAAAGTTAGGGATGGTGCTGACCGCATCGCCGACATTAAAGCCTTCAACACCGTCACCTAGTGCGGTAATGGTGCCGCTTGCCTCGTAACCTATTTTCGCGGGTAATTCAGGGGCTTCCAGGTATTGACCACGACGGAACATCGCTTCAGCACGATTCAGACCGATGGCAGCAACCTTAATTTGTATTTCACCTTTTGCTGGTGCGGCGACATCTTCCTCAATGAGTTGTAAAACATCCGGCTCACCAGTTTGCTCAAATTTAATGACTTTAGACATAGTTAGATCCTTAATTTACAGGCTGGCTTCGAGCACTTTACGACTTTTATCTAAATCGACATCTCCGTGTTCACCGAGCTGGTTCAGGCCATGTTCACCAAGTTGCTTGATCATGGTGGGAATCGCATCAGCAGGAATTTGATAATCGCTTAATCGCGTTTTCACGCCCATTTGTTCAAAGAAATCACGTGTTTTGGTAATGGCCATGTCGATACGGCTGTCATCATCACCATCAGTAATGTTCCAGACACGTTCTGCGTATTGCAGTAATTTGTCGTGTTTGTGTTCACGCTGTTCTTGCATGATGCTGGGCAGGATAATCGCTAATGTTTGAGCATGGTCTAAACCATGTAATGCAGTTAGTTCATGACCAATCATATGCGTCGCCCAGTCCTGTGGTACGCCTGCACCGATTAAACCATTAAGGGCTAATGTCGCTGTCCACATAAAGTTTGATTGCAAGGTGTAATCAGTAGGCTTTTCCAATAATTCGGGACCCGTCTCGATAAGCGTTAATAGCAAGCCTTCGGCAAAGCGGTCTTGTACTTTGGCATCGACGGGATAGGTCAGATACTGCTCCATGATGTGGGTATAGGCATCAACAATACCGTTGGCTAACTGTCTTGGCGGTAAGGTGTAGGCTTTTGTTGGATCCAAAATTGAAAACTCGGGATAAACCAATGGACTCTTAAACGCCAGTTTTTCTTTCGTTTGATAACGGGTGACGACTGAGTTGGCATTCATTTCTGAGCCGGTTGCTGGCAGGGTTAACACTGAACCAAACGGTAGTGCTGTGTGTATGTCTTTAGCACTATTTACCAGAATTTCCTGCCATGGGTCGCCTTCACAATTCACGGCAGCCGCAATGAACTTGGTGCCATCAATGACAGAACCACCACCCACAGCCAGTAAATAATCCAGCTTATTGTCTTTAATCTGTGCAACTGCACGCATTAATGTGGTGTAACTCGGGTTCGCTTCAATGCCACCAAATTCTTCGGAATAGCGTGAGTTCAAAGCAGCAGTGACCTCATCAACAGTGCCATGTTTTTTCGCGCTTTGCCCCCCGAAGAGAATTAAAACGCGGGCGTCTTTAGGAACCAATTGGTCGATTTCTTTGATTTGTCCTTCGCCGAAAACAATACGGGTAGGATTAAAAAAGTTGAAATTATTCACGGGTAATCCTTAATTAGTAATTTAATAGACCAGTCGTCTAGTTTTTAGGCAAATAAAAAGCCTCGTGGACGTTGAGACTAAGGCAAATTGAGTCGAGCGTGTAGCGCGTTCATTGCTACCTCTAGGGCACTATGATCACGATTGACCTTAGTCAGAAGTGTCGCGCCAATCCAGAGATAATAAATTTCTTCTGTGACAGTTTGTGCATCACCGTCGATTTCTATTTCTTTGTTATCGATCGCTTCCTGAACACAGTCAGCCAAGCGATTGATAATGCGGTTCGTGCCTTGCTTTAAGGCAAGCCGCATGGTTTCAGACAGATCAGTGACTTCACCACTAATCTTTACAACCAGGCATTTGTCGGTTGTGGTGTCGTTGCATTGGCTATTTTTCCAGTTGCCAAAGAAGCGGAGAATTCGCTCTACAGCTGATGCGCCGTCATTACGCAACTTTTCATCCAGAAGCAGCATGTACTGATCAAAGTAATTTTCCAGCAGCGCGCTACCGAAATGCTCTTTAGAGTCGAAGTAATGATAGAAGGAGCCTTTCGGTACTCCAGCGGTTTTGAGAATTTCATTCAAGCCGACCGCAGCAAAGCCTTTACCCAAAATAATGGTTTGGGCAGTGCTTAAAATATGTTGTCTTGTGTCGCTAGAGCGAGAACGAGCTGCTTGATTCATGGTGTGCATTGTTTCACAGAATAGACCAGTCGTCTAGTGATAATTTATTCATGACCTCAGCATGATAAATATTTAGATCACAAAATATTGGAACAAGCCTTGCTTGGTGTTAGTCTGAGGGTGAAAGCGGCCTTATCTAGGCATAAATAAACCGATTCGGGTGCCATGGCGCTTTTCCAAGTTCACTATATGCACTAATTAGGTGCATGTAACGCAAGGGGGCAAGATGGGCGACATCTGGCAACAGGCGATTGAAAACGCGCAGCAACTGCGACGTAATTTACATCAGCATCCGGAGCTAGGCTGGAATGAAGTTCGTACGGCTGAGCTGATTAGAAATGAACTAACGCAACTGGGTATTATCTGGGAAGCCTGTGCCGAGCTTGGTACCTTAGCCAGACTTAATCCTAATGGTGTAGGACAACATATTGCTTTAAGAGCGGATATGGATGCCTTGCCAATTATCGAGCAAACCCATCATCAATGGCGCTCGTCACACGAGGGCTGTATGCACGCCTGTGGTCACGATGGCCATACCGCAACCCTACTTGCTTCAGCGCGTTGGCTGAAATCTGTTGAAACCCAATTACCCGGTCCGGTGACATTATTATTCCAACCCGCAGAAGAAGGCGGCCATGGTGCACTCAAAATGATTGAGGATGGCGCTTTGGAGGGTATCGATTTTATTTATGGTTGGCATAACTGGCCGGCAATTCCCTTTGGAAAGATAGTTTGTCCTGATGACATCGTCATGTGTGGCAATGGCACTTTTACCATTACATTAGTAGGAGAGGGGGGGCATGCCAGTCAGCCTGAGTTGTGCCGTGATCCTGTTCTTGCAGCCAGTGCGGTCACCCTCGCTTTACAACAAATTGTAAGTCGCCATATTGCACCTCAACAGCCAGCGGTAGTAAGCGTCACATCTATTGAAGCACCGAGTGGGCCGACAGTTATTCCAGCAAAAGCGGTGTTGGCTGGCAGTATCCGTGTGCCAGACAAAACAACACGTGAACAAATCAATCAGCTGATTACGACGATTAGTCGCCAAACTGCCGCGGCTTATGGCGTGGAATGCGAGGTTGAGATTTTCCCTCGTTACGAAGCCACCATTAATCATGCCGAGCACGCCGCCATTGTCAGACAGCAATGGCAGCGTGATAACGGCGCTGACAGCTTGGATAATCAGATCCGTGTACCCGTGATGGCATCAGAAGATTTCAGTTACTACTTACAACACATACCGGGTGCCTTTGCCCTGATTGGTGCAAATGATGGGCCTGACCATCAAGCGGTCTGCCACAGCCCGTTTTATGATTTTAATGATCGACTAATACCTGTTGTTACCCGTTTGTATGCGCGCTTGGTCGGTGCGCCTATAGCAGAATAACCGACTGCAATGTGCCGTTGCTAACACAACGGTTTGATCCAATTTTGGAGGTGTTAAATGAGTGTATTTGATCAGCGTGAGTCCAATATCCGTGCCTATTGCCGTGTTTACCCTGTTGTATTTGACAAGGCTAACAATGCAAGACAAACGGATGAGGACGGCAAGGAATATATTGATTTCTTTGCTGGGGCCGGTGTGTTGAATTTTGGACACAATAACGAGCGCATGACCAATGCAGTGATTGAATACCTTCAATCAGGTGGCGTGATCCACGCGCTCGACATGAAAACGACGGCCAAACGTAAGTTTATGGAGCGGTTTGAGAAGATCGTACTTAAGCCTCGCAATATGTCGCATAAGATGCAATTTGTTGGGCCAACGGGCACGAATGCGGTTGAAGCCGCGATGAAGTTGGCTCGACGTGTGACAGCCAGACAAGACATCGTCGCCTTCACTCGTGGTTTTCATGGCATGACGCTGGGTTCGTTAGCCGCCACTGCCAACCGATATTTTCGCGGTGCGGCGGGTGTGCCTTTGAATCATGTGTCTCACCAACCATTCGGTTGTGAAAAGCCCTGCCTGGGCTGCGAGGCTGGTTGCGGTGTCGAGAGCCTTGAGAGATTACGCGGTTTGTACCGTGATACATCAAGTGGTGTGACTCCGCCAGCAGCTTTTCTATTAGAAACAGTGCAAGCCGAAGGTGGGGTGAACGTAGCTTCTAAAGAATGGTTACAAGCAGTGGCAACGTTGGCAAAAGAAGTGGGCGCCTTATTGATTGTGGACGATATTCAGGTTGGCATGGGGCGTACCGGTTCATTCTTTAGTTTTGATGATATGGATATCGATCCTGACATTATTTGCCTGGCTAAAGGTTTAGGTGGTCTGGGTACGCCGATGGCGATGAATCTGATTAAACCCGAAGTCGATGAGTATTGGTCTCCTGGTGAACACACGGGTACGTTCCGTGGGCAAAGCATTTCATTTGTTGCCGGTAACGAGGCATTGAGCTATTTCGAAGACGATGATTTGATGGACGAAGTCAAAAGCAAGGCAGCCATCATGAATCAAGCATTACAGCCTTTAGATGAACAATTCACCATGATTCAGGTGCGGGGCAAAGGCATGATTATTGGCTTGGATGTCTCGACTGGTGAACGCGCCAAGGCGATTGTTGAAGAGTGCTTTAAAGCCGGACTGCTTATTGCGAGTTGCGGCACAGGCGGCAGGGTTGTGAAGTTGATACCGCCGTTAACGATTCCTGATGAAGACCTTGAGAAAGGCTTAAAAATTCTGGTCGATACCACGCTGAAAGTCATGGAGGAAACAGCATGAGACAACGTGATGATATGACATTCCCTTTTGAGGAATACGAACGCCGATTGAGTGAGTTACGGGTACGCATTGCCGAGCGTCATTTAGATGCTGTGGTAATCACTGACCCTGAAAATATTATGTACATGACCGATTATCAGACAACCGGTTATTCATTCTTTCAAGCGCTGGTGGTGCCATTAGAGCAAGAGCCTTTTATGATTACGCGGGCAATGGAAGAGTCGAATATTATCGCGCGTACATGGGTAGAGAGAACGCGACCTTACCCAGATACCGGTGATGCGATTCAAATGTTGGTTGATGCTTTGCGTGAGTTTGGTCTATCTAATAAGCGTATTGGCTATGAACGTAATAGTTATTTCTTTCCTGCCTATCAGCAAGATTTTGTCCATACCACGTTAACCGATGGCAAATTACTGGACTGTTTCGGCATTGTGGAAGAAGGGCGCGTGTGTAAGTCAGCGGTAGAAATCGAGTTGATGCACAAAGCGGCGGCTGCTACAGAAGCGGGTATGAAGGCAGGGCTTGAAGCCTCGGCTGCTGGCGTCACAGAAAATGACATTGGCGCAGCGATCAGTGCCGCGATGTTTCGTGCCGGTGGCGAGCCACCTGCCGTTATGCCCTATGTAACATCAGGGCCTCGTACGATGATTGGTCATGCGACATGGGAAGGCCGGACGGTTCAGCCGGGCGAGCATGTTTTTCTTGAAGTCGGTGGCTGCTATCGTCGTTACCATACGGCGATGATGCGCACGGTGGTGCTGGGTGAGTTATCCGACTCGATGTACAAAGCACAAGAACGCATGAAGTTAGCGTTGGACTCCCTGCATGATTATGTGCAGCCGGGCATGACGGTATCTGATGTTGATAACCTGATAAGAAATATCATCTCCAATAACGATATCGGTGCCAGACTGGTAACACGTTCAGGGTATTCAATCGGTATCGCTTTCCCACCAAGTTGGGATGAAGGCTATATCTGTAGTTTGAAACAAGGTGAGTCTGCGGTGCTTAAGGAAGGCATGACCTTCCATGTTATTCCTTGGATGTGGGGTGTGGATGGTAATAAGACCTGCGGTATTTCTGACACGATTTATATTACGTCGGATGGGTGTAAGTCGTTTTTCAATATGGATAGGGACTTCACGGTGAAACCAGACCAAGCTGACAAAAAGCTGATTGATCTTGGTCAGGCGCGAGCCAACGAACAATCAAAAGACGACCAGAAAGACCCAAAAACAGGCAAAACGGCCAAACAATCCAAATGAGGTGATGATGTTAACTGCAACCAATCCCTACACTGGGCAAACTATTAAAAATTATGATGCGTTGGATGAAGCCGGAATCAAACAACGCATTTCAGCAGCCAACATTGCGTTTGAACACTGGCGCTTGCAATCGCTGGAACAGAGAAAAACCGTATTGAAAGCGGTTGCTGCCAGTTTGCGAGAAAATAAAGTGTTGTTAGCCAAGCTGATGGCAGAAGAAATGGGCAAGCCTATTAAGGAAGGCGGTCCTGAAGTAGAAAAAGCCGCGTGGTGTGCTGAGCATTATGCAGATCATGCTGAACAATATTTAGCTGATGAGGAGTTAGCTTCTGATGCTTCCAGCAGCTTTGTCTGCTATCAGCCGTTAGGTACATTACTAGGCGTTTTGCCATGGAATGCACCGCTGTGGTTAGCTTTTCGTTACCTCGCACCAGCGTTGATGGCGGGTAATACCTGTGTGATGAAGCATGATCCGAACGTACCGGGCTGTGCAGAAGCCATTGAAAAGGTGTTTAAAGAAGCCGGGGCACCAGACAATATTATGGTGAATTTGCCGGTTGAAACACCGTTGGTAGAAAAAGCCATTCGTGACCCACATATAGAGGCAGTATCATTCACAGGATCAGCGGGTGCTGGGGCAAAAGTGGCCTCAATGGCAGCATCAGAAATTAAACACGCTGTATTGGAGTTAGGTGGTTCCGATCCCCTTATCGTATTGGCAGATGCTGATCTCGAAGCGGCAGCCGATGTCGCCTGCCTGTCTCGTATTATTAATGCCGGACAGTCTTGTATTGCGGCTAAGCGCATTATTGTCGAAACGTCAGTTTATGATGACTTTGTTGGCCGTTTATATAAGCGTTTAGAAAAGCTCAAACTCGGCGATCCACTGGATGAAGGCACCGATGTGGGCCCGATTGCCCGGTTTGATTTACGTGAAAACTTGCACAGGCAGGTAACCGAAACGATTGATGATGGGGCTAAGTGTCTATTGGGTGGGAAAATGCCTGAAGGCAATGGCTTTAGTTATCCGGTGACGATGTTAATTGATGTCACAGCTGAGATGTGTGCATTTCGCGAAGAAACCTTTGGTCCGATTATGTGCGTAACGAAAGCTGATTCTGCTGAACACGCCTTGAGTTTGGCTAACGATACCGAGTTTGGCTTAGGTGCAGCGGTGTGGACGCGTAATGCCGCATTGGCTAAAGACATGGCGATGAAACTCGATGCCGGGCAGGTCGCTATCAATGGTATTGTGAAAACCGATCCGCGTTTACCAAGTGGTGGTATTAAACGTTCAGGTTATGGACGTGAGCTTGGTCCACATGGCATCAAGGAGTTTGTTAACGCGAAGCAGATCTGGATTAAGTAAGCCGGCGTTTAGGACGAAATTTACGTTTATACCAAAGCCAGCCGCCTGCAATGGTTAGTATTGTGGTTAATAAACCGCAGATAAAGACCAGCAGGCGGCCCGGCATGTGAAGGGCCTCACCACTATGCAATGGAAATAACCAGAATGCGGTTTTTTGTCTGACGCTTAGCTTGTCATAGTTTTGTTCGGCCAACACCTGGTTGGTTTGTGGGTGTAGCCATAACATCGAGCTCCCGCCTGTTTTACGTGGATCATTGGCTTTTCTTATTGTTATGGTTGCGGCGGGTGATGCAGTCGTCGGCTGACCAATACGCATCCATTCTGCATCAGGCCAGTGCGTTTTTACTGACGGCAGCCAGCTATCAATAGCGATGGATTGTGCAGGATCGTTATCGACTACCAATTTAGGTGGTTGTGGCCGATCAAAAATCGCCTCAGTTTGATCATGAAAAATCATGCTGATACCCGTCAAGATAAGTATTACAAACACGGGTAGAGAAATTAGTCCCGTTAAAATATGCCAGCGTCTGAGTTTGCCAATCAGGGGTGTTTTTCGGTGTTTTCTTGCCAGTAGCCAATCCCATGCCGCTTTACTTTTGGGCCAGCCCAAATAAACGCCGATGATGACATTAAGCAGTATCAATATGGCGAGAAACCCTAGAAATAAGGCGCCATATTCATCCAGTAACAAGGTGAAGTGAAGCAGATAGATAAAGGAGGTGAAGTAGTGCCCCCATTCTCTAACAGCCGTCACCTCTGCCGTATACGGATTAATCAGCACTTCCATGCGTTTGCCGTAATAGGGGGACTGTTTCTGCATTTCGACATAAGCCATAAAAACAGTATTTTCATGACGAGGTTTACGCAGTGAGCTTACATAAGACGTGTCAGGCAATGCGGTTTTGGCTGCTGACATCACCTCACTGATAGGGGCTGGCGAAGACCCAGCCACCACGTTTGTCAGTAGAATATCCGAGTTAAGCCATTCATCAATGGCATGATCAAACACGATAATCGACCCGCTGATGCTTTGCAGCAACAGCGGGATCAATATAATCAGACCACTTATCTTATGGAATTCAATCCAGAATTTACGCATTCGCACAGACTATCGACTTCTTCTTAAAAGTCCAGAGAGTAGCCAAGTGTCACCGTACGGCCACGACCTTTGAAGTATCTTTCATCAAGCGTGTTTGCCGTTTGTGAGTAATAGTCAAAGTAGTCTTCATTGAGTAGGTTTGCAAAAGCAAGGTTTACGCGACCTTTAGGAAGTTGGTAGGCCAATGACGCATCGACTAATGTGTATCCATCAAATTTGATTTCATCATCGCCAGGTTCTTCATCAAAGTTGCGATCAAAGTTATGGCTGATCTGGATGAAGGAGGAGAGTTTAGGCGTCCAGCTGGCATTCCAGTTTGTAATTAAACGGTTCGGTGGGATGTTGTTACCATCAAGATCTGAATCAATCGTGCCATTGTCATCCGAGTCATAGCGTCCACGGATATAGGAATAACTAAGTTCAATGCGATGATCGTCATTTGCTTGAATACCGAGTGTGGTTTCAACGCCATTGATTTCTGTTTTTTCACGGCGAACAAAATAGGTGCCGCCGACATTTTCAAGGCGTGAACCTAAGTCAGAGTCGGACTCATAATAGCTCACCTCAAAATCGATGGGCTGCCAGTTAATTCGAAAGCCGATTTCACGATTATCGGTTAAAACTGGCTGTAAGTTGAGGAAGTCATTTACATTTTGATTTTCTGTGCCAATACCACGCAATACTCGTCCCACATCAGGCATACCAAAGCCTTCTGAATAGTTAGCAAAAACGCTCAACCATGATAGTGGTGAAACGACAATGCCAGCGTTATACAGTGTTTCGCTAAAGTCAGGATCACCCCCTTCAACATCAACACCGCCGGCACCATTAGTAGAGTGAATGGTATGGAAGTCATCGACATCCAGTTTCGCCTTTTCATGACGAATACCCGCATTTAAGACCAGGCTATCAACAGGTTTTAATTGTGCTTGCAGGAAAGGTGCATAATTTTTGAATGTGGTCTCGGGAACCCAACTACGGTTTGTGGCGGCAAGTTCTTGTTCAGTGGTGTCATGCAGGATATCCATACCACCTGTTAATGACAGTTTGTTATTCAACAAATCATCTTTTGTTAAAGAGAACTTCGCGCCTTTTTTGATCGAACTGGTTTGAGATTGATCATAGAGTGTACCGTCAGGTGCAATAGACGGATCCTGAAATGAACCGAATATGCCTGCACCAAATAACGCTTCAAATTCTTGGCGATAGGCTTGAGCTTTGAAGTGCATGCCAGCTAAATCGTAGTTGTCATACTTAATAGCGGTGGTTGTGACTTCATTGTGTGGGGCCTGGCCGGGCGGTGTTTGTTTGATTGATGTTGCCGGTGTTTTGGTATCACGATCGCCCGCGACAGAGAGGTAGTCGTTATCACCATCTAATTCATAACGGTTGAACTGAAATTCAACATTTTGGTTATCAGTCAGCCAGTAACCCAGTTTGGCAAATACATCATAACTGCGCGATGCCATGATATCGCCCTGCGTGTTGTCGACACCAATAGCATCATCATCCGCATCCAGAAATAGACCTTGTTTTTCATAACTTAGCCCAAGCGCATATTCCCAGTCATTTTGGCTACCTTGTAAGCCATAACTGGTTCGATAACCCAATGTATCGTTGTCTGCTTCACTGGTTGGCATCGTGACCTGAACATTCATGTTTTGATCCAATGTGTTCGCTGTAGGTCGACGGGTAATAAAATTGATAATACCGCCCGTTGCACCCAAACCATGAATCGCGCTCGCACCATGAATCACTTCAATCCTCTCTACCATAGATAAATCAATAGTATGGCCATCACGCTGGGCATCACGAAGAGGGTTAGATTGTGGAATACCATCAATCAGAAACAAAGGCGCTCTTCCACGGAACGTTTCTCCCGCACTAGACAATTTTTGTCTCGCCGGTGTGAACGAGGGCAGTAAACTGCTGAGGACTTGCGACGCATCTGGAGAGATTTTGAGTTGCTGCTCGATTTGTTCACGGTTGATAACGGTTACAACCTGCGGTGAATCTTTCAGTTTTGTTTCCGATCGCGTTGAGGTGATGGTCATTTCATCCAACTCGATAGCCTGCTCGGCAAATGCCATCGATGAAAAATAAAGCGAGGGAATGATAAAGAGGGTGTGCTGTGCAATGGGTTTTAATTTCACCATTTTCTCCTGCTGTGCTGAAAATGGTAGATAATCTTAAGCTAAACGATAACGATTATCAATAGCGATAAAGGTGGGTGTAATTAAAATTAAGAAAGTATTTAATCCGAAACCGGGAAATCTGGCCTGATATGTAGATAAGACAGATCCGCGTAATCGTTAAAAACGCCTGTGATTTTTCAGCGCTAACAATGCCTCAGCGATCGGAATAGATTTAAATGAATCTAAGCGTATATCTTGTTGAACTGTTTAGAGTCAATAATCATGATACCTAGTGGTTTTATTCATTTTCTGAATTTACGCTTAATTGATAGTTGTTGTTATCTGTAATTCGAAGATGGAATTCAATCGGCCTACAACAGACTTCACAGTCCTCAATATAGTCCTGATCAGCATGTGAGCAATCAATAATGACAGTGAAAGATTCCCCACAATAGGGACACATGATGGTGCTTTCTTCAAGCGGGTGGAGCATGACAATTCTCCTCAATTACGGCGATGAGGATCAAGCAATAGCTTGTCTGAATTCATTGTGACATAGATAGGATGCAAACATTACTGCGGGTATGAAAATAGATGTCTTTTATCACCCAAACCGATACCAGAGGCAATGATCTCAAAGCCTAAATCCCGATAAAACTGTAATAAAGCCGGGTAGTGATCAACCGCATCGAGTTGAATGCGGGCATTACCGACATGGTCGAGACAATACTGCATTAATGTTTTGCCGTAACCTTGTCCTTGTGAAGAAGGAGAGACCGCAAGTTGCGTGATGTAATAATCCGCTGGCGGTGCATCTGGCCAGCAATCTTGGTAGTAGGGCGCAGCGTCGGTGCCCAACGCGATACAGCCGACGATGACAGCGTTGACTTCGAGTACATAGACTTGTTTGTCTTCAAGGTTTTGAGCAACGGCCTGTTCATCATATACCCCAAGCCAGTGCTGCATGCCTTGCTGGTTCATGGCTTGAGCACAATCAATCAATAGCTCAGTGATAGCGGTAATATCTTGTTGTGTGGCTGGTCTAATCTGTTGAGGGTTCATAGTAATGTGAGGCCAATATTTGCAAATACACACCATAGGACTATCAGTAATGCTGACCATTTGAATGTGTGCAGCAAGACAAAGCCTATCAATGCAATGATGATGTCAGAAGCGCCATTAACAACGCTTACCCATATCGGGTCATAGAGTGCGGCGGCAAGTAAGCCAACTACCGCGGCGTTGATGCCAGCGACAGCATTTGCTGCAGCAGGGTAGTTGGCCAGTTTTTTCCACAAGGGAAGTATCGCACCGATTAATAGAAAACCAGGTAAAAAGATCGCTGTCAGGGCAACAATGGCACCGGTAAGGCCACCGTTATCACCTGGCAACATAGCACCTAAGTATGCCGCGACGGAAAATACAGGCCCTGGTACTGCTTGAGCGGCGCCATAGCCTGCTAGATAATCATCCGCTGCGATCCAGCCAGGCTCCACCACGGTGGTCTCAAGCAGTGGTAACACGACATGACCGCCACCAAAGACAAGTGCACCAGCACGATAAAAAGCGTCAATCACAGCAAGCAAACTGTTGTGACTCGAAAAAAGCGGTAATAAAAATAATAAAACAAAGAAAACAATTAACAAGCACCAAGCGGTGCGATCGCTGTGGCTAACATGTAGTTGGTCAGATAATAGGTGATTTTGACCACGACAAAGAATGAGGCCACTAACGGCACCCGCAACAACAACGATCATCTGCATCGCTATCTGGTTGAATACCAGCAGCAGCAAGAGGGAGGCGACAGCGATAAACCGTCTACGCCAGTCAGGACAGAGTTGCTTAGACATGAGCCAGACAGCTTGTGCGACGACAACAAGCGCGACTAATTTCAGGCCGTGAATAGCAGCGTCACTCACTGAGTCAGATAAATACGGTAACCACTGTGCAAAACCAAACAGTAAAACAGCAGAGGGCAATGTGAAAGCAGTGAAGGCAGCGATACCACCCAACCAACCCGCTCGGAGCAAACCGAGACTAAACCCCATTTGGCTACTGGCTGGTCCGGGTAAAAACTGACACAAAGCCAGAAGTTGAGCAAATTGTGCTTCCGTGACCCATTGGCGTTGCTCAATGAATGTATGACGGTAATAGGCAATGTGTGCAATCGGCCCACCAAAAGAGGTTAGCCCAAGCTTTAAAAAAGCAAGGAAGACTTCTTTCACAGAGCCGTTATCTCTCATCTAACTCATACCTGTTTTAGTAAAGATGCATCCTGCATTATCCCTATCATGGTCAGTAATACAACTTGTTTTATACTGATGCTGAATAGTGCATATTGGGTTCAGCATGAGTGCGTGCCCAGACTTTTTCATGAATGTAGAACGCGACCGTATTAATCGCAGGTTCTACTAATGCCATTGCACCACCTACTAACAGACTACCTGTCATTACATAGCCAACAGTGAAAGCGACACAAAAGTGGACGACGGCAAAGCTGATTGTTTTTGTCATGATTATTTCCTCATAAATCTTAACTGAGAATGATTATCATTTATACTTAGGTGAGAAGCAAATAAGAAAAATCGCTGACTGTGATTGAAAAATCCATTTAATGAAACGTGATTGTAAATCGATAAAAGCGATTGACGCTATTTAAATAATCTGTTTTACATATGACCAAATATCATTAGACTTGTTATTGTTTTAGAGCTTAGCGAACACCTTAAGCAAACTGTTGGTTAAGCAGATTATTACTAAACAAGGAGGCAACTACATGAGTACCATTGATATTGGTATCAACAAGCAGGATAGAGAAGATATTGCAGAAGGTCTGAAGCGCCTGCTGGCCGATTCTTACACTTTGTATTTACAAACACATAACTTCCACTGGAATGTGACCGGCCCTCAGTTTCGTGAATTGCACCTGATGTTTGAAGAGCACTACACAGAGCTCGCCATCGCAGTAGATGATATTGCTGAACGTATTCGTACTCTCGGCGTTGCGGCACCAGGAACCTACAAAGGCTTTGCCGCATTAAGTAGCATCGAAGAGGTAGAAGGTGTACCTGCGGCGGCTGAAATGGTTGTGACATTGACCGAAGGTCATGAGCAAGTCGTCAAAACCTGCCGTGATGCTTTGAAAAAGGCTCAAGAAGCAGATGACGAATCAACGGCTGCATTAGTTGGTGACCGTATGCGAGTGCATGAGAAAACGGCCTGGATGCTCAGAGCAATGCAGTAATAGCCGTGACAACACAGTTACAAAAAAAAGGAGCTTCGGCTCCTTTTTTTATTTCAACTCACGAGTGACGTTTTTCTATTAATTGCTTTAGTTCTTCCACCTGTCGCGATAAATCGATCAGCGTCGGTTCGCCAGCATGATCGATTTGCCATTGTTCCGCATTTTCTTGTTCCATCGTGTTCACAACGATACCAATTAACATATTCAAAAAGGCGAAGGCGTTAAGAAAAATAAAGGTAATGTAAAACACCCAGCTTATGGGATAAACCGCCATGGTTTCATACATCACATCGGTCCAGTCTTCAAAAGTCATTACGCGAAATAAAGTCAGCATGGACACTGTGATATCACCCCATAATGTAGCGTTAATATGAGCGAAAAACGTGGTGCCGACCGCCGCGTAGATATAGACAATAATAAACATTAACAGGGCGACATAACCTAGCTGCGGAAGGGCTTTAAGCAGTGAATTCAATAAGGTGCGAAGTTCAGGAATGACCGACACCATCCTGAGTACGCGAAAGATTCGAATTAGGCGACCCACTAACGCTAATTCACTGTCTTCGATAGGAATCATGCTGACGATAACGATCAGTGTGTCAAAAATGTTCCAGGCGCTTTTGAAAAAATTCCGCTTCTTTTCTTCAGCAAAAAAACGAATGGAAATTTCAAGCAAGAAAAATAGCGTAATGCTGTAGTCTAACCACTCAATAATTGTCAGAAATTGCGGTGAAATATCATACGTTTTGGCACCCGTTAATAAGGCAGAAAACAAAATAACGGTCACTACAACCATTTCGAATAGTTTGTTGCTGCGAATGGTATTAAATAGACTGGCAATACCAAAAGGGCTGTTGGGTTGAACGCTTTCCATCATCTCTCCGAAAATCTATGATTGCTGGCGAATAATAAGCTTTACCAAGATTTATGCAAGTCAGCATGTCACATCGACAAGACAGTATTTGTGTTATGTTCAACCAACCATTGATGAGAGGCATTACTTATGACAACGACATTGAGAGATATTGTAGGTCTTGGGCATGAAGCGACAGGCTTGAGCGAGTCAGCACTGATTATGATTGATTGTCAAAACACCTACCGGGAAGGTGTGATGCAACTCGACGGGGTAGAGGAGGCACTGTTACATGCCAGAACGCTGTTGAATTTGGCACGTGATAAAGGCGTCCCTATTTTTCATATTAAACATGATGGTGGCGAAGGCTCACCGTATGATTTGAATACAGCGCTGGGGGATATTGCTGAAGAGGTGGCGCCTGAAGATGGCGAGCATGTCATTGTGAAAAACTTTCCTAATGCCTTTATTCAAACGCCCCTGGATGAGGCGTTACGTAGCCGAGGTATTGAAAATATCATTTTAGCCGGGTTTATGACGCATATGTGCGTCAACTCAACAGCGCATGGTGGTTTTAACTTGGGTTATAAGCCAAGCGTCGTTGCCAGTACGACAGCAACACGAGCCTTGCAGGCCCCAGATGGTTCAATAATTTCAGCGAAACAAGTTCATGAAGCCGCCTTAGCTTCAACACGTGATTTGTATGCCGCAGTTGTTAATGAGGTGTCAGACTTACCTGACTAAACATGAGAGGCTAGCTCCCTGCATAAGCTCAAAGCAGATGCGCCACGCAGACGGAATGGATCGAATGCTGTGTTGTCAGGTTGACGCAAAGTTGTGTCGTCCTCTACGCTAGAAACAGGGATGTACAACATATTCCATTCAGTGAAAGAGCGCTCTGAAATTTCTTTGTAATCAAGTAACATCACGTGGTCGTGCCGCTTGTCATTTTGAATTTTACGATAGAGTGCATTGATTACAGAACGAGACCCTTCAAGACATTGTAGGAAAGTTTCACCGTTAAAGCAGAGTACGCCAGTGACATCAGACTGGCTGTTGTAAGCCTCAGCGTGAGTTAAAATTTCATTAATATCGTCGTCGCACCAATCAGGTGACTTGATGCTGGCATAGACAAGGCTCACAAGATACATATCGGACTCCGGCTATTTGGGCCACTGCTGTGGAACACGCTTTATTTTGCTGACGTCGTAGCCCATGGCTTCGATAAGAGTCACCATGTAGGCGTAATCGGTATCGCTTATCTGCGGTTGTCTCGCCATCATCCAGACGTAATCACGTTTGTTTCTGGCAATGATGACTTGGCTGTAATCGTCGGTCAGGTAAACGATGCGATAATCTGCTCTGATCGGCCACACAAACTGCATACCCCACAACGCATTACTTGGGTGGTCTTTGACAAAGCCTTTTGGGTGATAGGTTTTAAGCTCGCCATCAAAACTGCCATCGCGAAAAGTAAATGTGGTGGCAATGCTGCCATCCTCATTGAGCTGATAGGACTCGACTGCATTGTGCGCCCCCTTTTCGATATAGGAGGGGATATTGGCGATCACATACCAGTCACCCATAAACCGATCAATATCGACGTAATCGACCGGTGCAATCGGTGGGTGTGAGACACTCTGACAACCGAGCATCAGAATGGATAAGATTGATATCAGTCCCGAGCGAATTTTGTTCATAACACTAGCTCCTTTTGAGGCAGTGTTTCGCTTGAGCTGTGAATTTGTCGTGAAGCGCTTTAATGGCGCGAGTTGCCCTTTTTTTGTGCATGTTCCACTGCAAATTCATACAAATCGACCAAATCTTCTTCTGTCACATCAATATAGGTTTCCATCTGACTCAACGCCCAGCGGAAATCATCTTCGTATAATGGTCTGAGATTATCTTTACTGTGTTTGAAGGCGTTGTGATGCGGGTGGTGTTGGTGGTTCAGTGGGTAACGACGGCCAGGTATCAGGTTGTTAAGAATCAAGGTCAGCACGAGTAAAATAAACACATTAGCAGCGATAGTGATGTAGGCAAAAGCCCAGCCCTGCGCGACAATCTGCTCCCCACCTATAATCGCAATCATCGCTGTGGCAGCGGCAGGAGGATGCATGCAATTTAACAGATACATGACAAAAACAGAGAGCGATACTGACACAGCAAGGGCATAACTTAAGTCTGGAATAAGTTTACAACAGCCAACGCCAATAAAGGCAGCACATAGATGCCCGGCTAAAAGCTGCCAAGGTTGGGCTAACGGACTGTGTGGAACGGCAAATAATAAAAATGTAGAGGCGCCCATCGATGCAAGTACAACAGGGTTGAACATGAGATAGGGCGACAGCGCATTGATAAAATAGCTGAGAAAAAAGATTGCTATACAAGCACCTAGTGATGAAAACAGCCGCTCTTGCCAGGCAATCTCAGTTGTGGAGCACTGTCGGTAAATTTGTTTCAGCGTCGCTATCATGCATGTTCCCATTCTAAAAATACGGGAACTAAACGGTGAAAAAAAGAGCCTACATCCCGCAGGCTCAAAACAAACCGAAGAAGAGGAGTAACTCTTCGGTTATAACCGTGACTATTACAAGATCGAGGTTCTCTGATTCTCTTCTCAGGCGCACTAACCGAGCTGGCCGGATAATTGCTTGATGTGAACAGATATTGTGACGGAGTCACGCCAATCTTGATAAAAATAAAATGGTATATTGCATACCTATTTGATATCAGCATAGTATTAATAGTATTCAAAGGAGTCAAGTTTTTATGCAGCTCACAACGCACTCGGATTATGCGCTCAGGTTGCTGATCTATCTCGCTATCCACCCTGGGGATAAACCAGCAACAGTGAAAGATGCCGCCGAGCGTTATGGTGTGTCTACAAATCATTTGGCTAAAGTTGCGCAACGTCTCGTTCAGGAAAAGCTTGTTATCAGTCAGCGAGGCAGAGGCGGTGGTCTCAAACTGGCGACAACACCAGAGTCAATCAATATCGGTCAGTTAATTAGAAAAACTGAAAATCTTGAACTGCTTGAATGCTTTGGTGATGACTGTGCCTGCCCCATTGAGTCAGTCTGTATTCTGTTCAGTGCTTTGCGTAAAGCCCAGAAAGCTTTTTTTGATGTACTCGATGGTTACACCTTGGCTGATGTTGTTAAAAATAAACACCGACTGATGCAAAGCCTCAATGTTGCCTGAATGCTTTTCCCTTATTGAGGTGTTTCGTGTTCCAAACTTCCGGCAGGTCCAAAAAACTCATAATGAATCTGTGAGCTTGCGACGTTGTTATGGCGTAAAAGCTGATAACACTGTTGCAACATAGGTTCTGGCCCACACAAGTAAAACTGTGTATGGGCTGTTGAGGTAACTAAGTCTTGTAACAAGGCGTCATCAATAAAGCCTTCACTGTCAAAACGCTGATTGTTGCGATCGTTTCCATTAGGGTCGCTATAGCGGCTATGCCATGTGAAGTTATAGTGTTCATTAGCCAGTGAGCGTATTTCTTCTTCAAAAGCATGTGAATCACCATTGACTACGGCTTGGATCAGCGTGACATCAACGGCATTTTTGTTATCCAGCACGGTATGTAGCATGGATAACAACGGCGTGATGCCGACGCCACCAGCAATAAACACAATATGATTCGTACTCGTTTTGTCGAACGCTTGTAATGTGAACTCACCGCAGGGTGGGCTTATAGCAATAATATCGCCTTCTTCAATAGTATCGTGTATCGCGTTTGATACCACGCCACTGGGTGTTGATATTGATGCGAGTTCGCGTTTTACACTTATTCGGTAATGCTCGGAGCCCGGTCGGTTCGATAAGCTGTAATTACGTAACGTCGATACCCCGTCAGCCGTTGGCCACTTAACAGTAATGTATTGTCCCGATGTATGTGGCGTTAGCGGCATGTCATCAGCAGCTTGTAAGTACAATGAGCTAATCGTATTGCTGCTATTTTCACGCTTTACCACTTTGAAGTCTTTGAACCCTTGCCAGCCAAATGACTTTTGGTGATGATCATAAATTGCTTGCTCACGGTTGATAAAAATTTCCATCAGGTTTGAATATGCTTCTGCCCATGCATTGATTATTTCATCTGTTGCTGCATCCCCTAACAGCGTTTTTATTGCAGCCAACAAGTTTTCACCAACAATTGGGTAATGTTCTTTTTTAATCCCCAAAGAAGCATGCTTTTGTGCAATTAACTCGACGGCATCCGCTAACTTCTCGGGTTCATCAATATGTTCGGCGTAAGCACAGATTGCACCTGCGAGGGCACGTTGTTGTCCACCCGAATGCTGATGGGCCTGATTAAAAAATGGTTTTACTTCTGGGTTATTTTTAAACATGCGTTCGTAGAATAAGGTGGTCAAGGCTTCACCATGTTGCTGCAAAACCGGTACGGTAGCTTTAATGACATTGATTGTATTAGGCTTTATCATGACCTTCCTTAAAGTGGTAAATAAAATACATATTTAAAGGATGCATGGTATTTGTATCTTAAATAAGCGTCAAGTGATGATTTGAATGTAACGGGTGCTTGGCATAAAAGAGGTGAGAATCACGAATGCAGCAATGGAAAAAAAAACAGCGTGCCTTACTACTAGAACAAAGGACGTGTTTGTCTACAGCAGAACGAAATGATAAACAGGTCGCTGTCATGCAGACAATTAAAAAGTATTTAACCAAGCAAGCTGCATCCATAATTGGGATCTATTGGCCAATAAAAGGAGAGTTGGATTGTCGAGATCTGGCGGCAGCGTTGATTGATGATGGCTGGCAAGTGGCCGTTCCTGTCATCAATAAAGAAACAAAAACACTCGATTTTGCGTTATGGGCACCAGATACCGAGATGACAATGGGAGTATGGAATATACCGATTCCTGTACAGCCAACATGGGTAAATCCGTCGTATTTTTTGGTACCGTTGGTGGGATTTGATGAAAAACATTACCGACTTGGCTATGGTGCCGGTTATTACGACAGGACATTTGCCGCTATTAATAAACCCGTTAAAACAATCGGAATCGGCTTTGAGTCAGCTCGTTTAGAAACGATCTTTCCACATCAGTTTGATATTGCAATGGATATCATCGTCACTGAAGACGGTCTACATGTTAGAAATTACGGTTTGTGAGGATATGCTATGTCACAGGTGAATACCATCGGAATGATTCTGTATTTATTACTCGCTATTTTTGGTGGGTTTTTGACGGGCTTATTTAGCCGCTATGCCTATCAAGCAGCCTTCAATGACTTTGGTAAAGCGATAGCGGTTGTGTGCAGTATCGTGTTCTACGTGGCACCGGTTTGGGCGTTATTCAGCCTGTTCAAGAGTGATGATCTGGATGTGTTTTATCTATTACTGATGGCGAGCTTTGCAGCTGGTGTGCTGGTATTTAATAAGATTGGCGGTGAGCAATCTGATGACAGCCACTATTCACCACCCGATTAGCTCATGAACAAAAACTATCAGACACAAAAAAGCCCCTTGCGGGGCTTTTTTTAGGCGATTAATCCGAAGATTAACGGTTACAAATGTACATTGTTACTTCGAAACCGAAACGCATGTCTGAATATTCTGGTTTAGTCCACATAATTAATTCTCCAAAAATGAAAGTGCTTGCATTTCCTCAAGCGTTGGAAAAAATTATATCGATATCTGACAAATAAAAATATCAGCAGTTAGCGCTTTAATGCTCAGGATTATCCTTAGCTTTCCAGAACGTTAACAAGACAATCCCTGCTTTAAAAAGGTAAAGTCTGACTCATGACAACAAAACTAAAACTTTACTTGGCGCTGTTAGCAGGCTGTTTGTTGATAGCGCTTATCCCTATGCAGGCGAACGTGGGTGATCAACTCACAAGTATGTTGAAATTAACACTGACTGTTTACGCCTTGGCGAGAGGCTTGAACGCGGTGATTTCTGTTGCTCAGGGAACAGAAATGTCTATTGAACCAATGGGGGTAGGGGTCACATTAACGCCTGGGGAGATCTTAGATCCACTCAATGATTTGATTGAGCAGGTATCAACAGTGTTATTGCTAGCTTCAGCTTCGCTGGGTGTACAAAATATTTTATTAAGTTTAGGCGACCACGTTGCTATTCGTATTGGCTTGGCATTGTTGATCGTGATCACCATTATTATTTGCGTGTTGCGAGGCATTACTGCGACGACCAAACACACCTTGATCAAGACAGTAGTTATATTAACTTTGCTTAGATTAGTTGTGCCTGTCGTTGCTGTGGTTTCACACCAAATGCAAGATTGGCTGACGGTAGAAAGACAACAAGCACTTCATACATTGCAGTCGACACGCGATGATGTGGATACGCTCAATGCACGTAGTACTGAGCCAGATCGCTCATGGTTCGATGGGTTTAAAAACCGTTTGGATATTCAGGCGAAACTCAATGATGTTAAACAGCAAGCTGAGCAGGGCGTTGAGGCGGCGATTTATTTGTTAGCAGAATTTGTGTTGATTATGGTGCTAGTGCCATTGCTGTTTATTTATCTGATGTTGAAATTACCCGCGCGAATTCGATTGTAAGAAAAGTGGCACGGGCTCTTGCTAATACCACGCTACGATGCGGCAGATTGCTTGTCGTTTTTTTGGTTAAGGCTTGTGGCAACCTTATTTAATCTATCGAGAAGTTCAAAAAATTCTTCTGATGACAGTTCGGTATGGCATGCCACTTTGTTTTGTACTTCGGCGATAAAGGGTTCTAGGTTTTTTGACTTCTCTGTCAGATAGAGTCGAACGATACGCTCATCTTGATCCGTGCGTTCTTTATGAACCAGACCGGCGCTTTGTAAGCGTTTGATGATGGGTGACAGCGTGCCAGAGTCAAGTTTGAGGCGTTTCATGACATCTTTGATGGCAATGCCGTCCTTTTCCCAGAGCACAAGAAGCACTAAATACTGAGGATAGGTCAGTTCGTATTCGTCCAAGAGACTTCGATACAGGCGGGTGATGCTGTTTGTTGCTGTATATAGAGCAAAGCACAGTTGGCTGTCGAGTTTCAGATTCTCAAATTGGCTCATAACGTTAGTTTCCTTTCACAGTACTGATGCGACACAATCATATTGTGTACAGCCTACTAAATAGGCTTATCAGATGTATATTAACGTGAGAGTGAGAAAAGTTGTGGCAAAGTTTTTTTGTTTTTTGAATATTGCGTGCAAACAGGCTAGCAATAGCCCCACAAAGTAACTTAGATAAGGTAAAAAAACAGCTTAGATAAGACGCAGTTTAGGCAGGTGAAGACGGATTTGTGATTTGATTTCTTCAACGCTGTAGCGAAATACGATAGGGAAGACCTCGCTTTGACTGTCTGGTTCGATAAAGGGCGTTAATTCGTAGCCTTCAAAAAATAACTCTGCACGGGCGCGGCAGATATTCATGACGCCACCACTAAACGCTGGATTGTCTTTAGCCAATATGTTTTGTTGCCCCATAACCCAGTTCAGGCTTTGCCATTTTTGATGACATGTTTCAGATAATTGTGCGATTTTGTCTTCAGCAATGCTTGCGTCATTCTCGATAGTCGCCAACGTATCACGGGCAGATTCAGCAAAGCTTTGATTGAAAATGATAAAGAACATCACAGCCAGTGGTGCAATAAATGGCGAAAATTTCATAGTGACCTCACTGTAACGCTATCAATAATATTCACTTATTTGATAGTTGATGGCGTGAATATGAAGTGAAAACGATGATTTTAATAGTAGCATTTTAATTGCACGCAATAAAAAAGCCCCGAGAGGGGCTTTCTATAAATAAGTGCGAGTGTGCTTACTTGTCGAGAATTTTGACTTCGCGTTGGGGGAAGGGGATTTCGATGCCGTGCTGCTTTAAGACATCCCAGATCATTAATAATAAATCTGCACCAACACGGTTTGGGCCATCGTCCACACCATCCATCCAGAACTCAACCAGGATATCGACGCCGGAGTCGGCAAAGCCTTTGATTTCCGCGTCAGGACGTTCTTCAATCGGAATATCATCGCCACTGATTACCTGTGGGTGACTGTTTGCGACCTCTCTAATAAGTTCAAAAAGCTGATGAAGATCGGTTTTGTATGCGACCTGAAACTCAAGGGCATAACGTTGTTTGGTATTTTTATGAGTCCAGTTGGTAAAGCTGGTTGTAATGAACTGTTCATTTGGCACCATAATATCTTTACCATCGAAGGTTTCTAGGGTTGTGGAACGCATGTTTAGCTGGCGAATCGTACCGCAACGACCGTCTTCCATTTCTACATAGTCACCGACGCTAAGTGAACGATCCAGTAACAAAATAATGCCTGAAATGAAATTAGAGGCTATGGCTTGTAAACCAAAACCAAGCCCTACACCGAGCGCACCACCAAACACCGCTAGTGCGGTCAGGTTGATCCCCATTATTTGTAGCAATAACAGAAATACGATGAAAAAGAGGGTGACTTGAAATAACTTGGCGAATACTTCACGGGTGCCAATATCCAAGTCATGCTGATTACGGATAATCTGTTGACCGGCACTGTTTGATAGACGGCCTAACCAGAACAAAACCGTACCGAAAATAACGACGCGAGCAACGCCATAGGCAGAAATCTTGAAGTTCCCAATCTGTAATGAGATGGTTTCCAGATAGGCGACGACCTCATCAAGCCAGCCAAACACATGTAACACAGCGATCGGCAAGATAAACCAGATTGCCAGTTTTCGAAATAATTGTTTTTCTACAAAGCGGTTAATGATCGAGTATAGCATAAAGATAACGGCAAAACTCAGTCCAACACGAAGTAGCCAGCTTTGGTGTATTAATTCCTGTCCAATATCAACGGCAATAGACAGTGCCAACACCATCATCAATGGCAATATCAATTCCCGTAAACGATAGATCCCTTGTCGTAAGTTCAACACAGGGCCTTCACTTGGCTGCTGTTTTAACAGCGGTGAGCATGTCTTAAGAAACTTAGTGACAGCAAACGCGAGTAACACCGCCAACAAAATTAGCCCCAATTGTGAATAAAACTTAGGGCTACTGAGCCAGTGCATGGTGTTACTGAGAAGCTGCTCTAAGGTCGATTGATAATCTTTTAAGTCCATGTGGATGCTTTCTTATTTTATGTTTTGTGTGTTTGCCAATGTAGGTGTTTGGGCCATTAATCGCAACAATTGATGTTTTAACTGAACTATAACACCGTGTGGCAGGTCAGCATTCTGTTGATTTCAATTGTGACCCTCGTATTTATCTATGTAAGGAGCAGTAATGACTATTCCATTTGATATTAAAAATAAAGTGGCGCTGGTGACAGGAGCAAACCGTGGAATTGGAAAATCTATTGTTGAAACCTTTCTTGCTCATGGCGCTCGCAAGGTTTATCTGGCTGTTCGCGATCTTACAACGGTAACCGAACTTGTAAACAGGTATGCCGACAGGGTCACACCTATTCACCTTGATCTGACACGGCCTGAAACCATCATTGGTGCGGCAGCCAATGCCCAGGATGTCAACGTTGTGGTTAATAATGCCGGCGTGCTAAAAAATGCAAGTCCACTCGAACCGGCATCCATTCCAGCTTTGGATCTGCAGATTGAAGTTAATGTAAATGGTTTGTTGCGTATGGCACAGTCGTTTGCGCCAGTGTTGAAAGCCAATGGTGGTGGTGCGTTTGTCCAATTAAATTCGGTGGCGTCCTTACGCTCATTTCCTGCTTTTGCTACTTATGCCGCATCTAAAGCAGCCGCTTATTCCATTACGCAAGCATTGCGTCAGCAACTGGCGGAGCAAAACACCGCTGTTTTGAGTGTTCACCCGGGCCCAATTGCTACCGATATGGCAAATGAAGCTGGCCTTTCTGAGGTCGCCGAGCCTGTGAGTCTGGTTGCTGAAGGAATTATTGAGGCATTAAATAAAGGAGAATTTCATCTGTTTCCTGACTCCATGGCGAAAGAGCTTGGACTCGCCTATAAGTCATTTGCTGAAAAGGTTATAGAAGCACCAGTAGATACAGAATAAAAATAATGCATAAAAAAAGCCCCGCAGAAGCGGGGCTTTTTTATTGGTCAGACTCGCCTTAACGAGTCTAAGCTGAAACTGGCTTACAGCGCAGTAATGTTTTCAGCTTGTGGACCTTTAGCGCCTTGAGTTACAGTGAACTCAACACGTTGGCCTTCGTTCAGCGTTCTGAAACCGTCGCCTTTGATTTGGCTAAAGTGTGCGAAAACGTCTGGGCCAGATTCTTGCTCGATGAAACCGAAACCTTTAGCTTCGTTAAACCATTTCACAGTACCAGTAGTTGTAGACATAAAAAAATCCTAAATTTATCAATAAATAATATGCCTCATAACGAGGCGGGTATAGCTGGAAGGTATGCAGAGTACTTATTAACAAACAGGACGAGCTACTGATTTGGTAATGCATCGAAATGAAAAATAAATATTCAGATCAACTTTCAAGCTAAGGTCAATGTATAGGGAATTACGGTAGCTGTCAAAATTATTTTTAAACTGAAGTAAAAGCCAGACATGGCGGGCTTTTCGATAATCAGACTCATAGACTAAGTTGGCGCTATCAAATAATAATGCACGGCAAATCTTCTTTTACAACGCCAGATCATAAAAAAATCGGCACTAAAACACCTCAAGCACTGCCAAGCTTATGCTGACCTCACTGAATATAGCCTTTGGAATAGTTCTACCCCGTGAGTTAGAACGATACAGCGCTTCGCCTTACTTTTAACAGCTTACTTATACTCCCACTCAGACTATTACGATGACGCGTAAAATTCCATCGTTAGTCAGTTTGTTGATCTGCTATCAAAGTTGTCTATTGATTCCACCCATGACGCCGCTTAAAGAAAGCAATGTTTATCGTTCTTATAGAGCTAAGCTGTTTAGGTTTGTAAGATGTTTTAAGTGCTAGCAGAATAACGTTCACGACTGCGCAATACAATTTGTGCAAAAGTTAAGCTATTATCGGTCGTAAACATTAATTCTAAACAAAGTTTCAAGGTGGGGTAATGAGCATGGAGCATACGCAGGATTTTATGCCGCATGGATATTGTATTTCTTGGGATGTGCCGCTACTCACATTGCATGTTTTGTCAGACTTTTTCATCGCCTTAGCGTATTTTTCAATTCCGGTTGGCATTATTTATTTCGTCAGTAAAAAAGACGATGTCACCTTTAAACCTGTTTACTACCTTTTTGCAGCTTTTATCTTAGCCTGCGGCATTACCCACCTCATGGGCATCATCACTCTATGGTTGCCTGTGTATTATTTGGCAGGCGTTTTTAAATTATTGACTGCAATTGTTTCGGTCGCGACGGCGATTTATCTCATCCCTAAACTCTCAGATATGGTGGCTTTACCGGAGCTCAATGAGCTCCTGTTACTGAATAAGAAATTGACCGATGAAAACCAGTCCAGAAAAAAAGCTGAAATGGCGCTGGAGCAAAGCAGGACGAAACTGGCTGAGACCAATAAAATGCTATCAACCGTTTTGGATGCTATTCCGGTACGTGTTTTTTGGAAAAATCATGATCTGGAGTTTCAGGGCGTAAATCGCGTATTACTTGAAGACGCGGGTATGAACGATGTTTCAGAGATCATCGGTAAAACAGACTACCAGCTGCCATGGGCGGATTTCGCAGATAAATATAAAAAGGATGATAAAGCCGTACTAGATAGCGGTAGATCGATGCTGCAAATCGAAGAAGAGTTAGTGGATAGAAACGGAAACCGCTTGTGGGCTAAAACAAACAAAGTGCCTTTACTTAATGATAAGAATGAAGTCATTGGTGTGCTCGGTACATTTGAAGACATAACGCAGGCCAAAATAGCTGAGCAGGAACTCATTGTTGCTAAAGAGCAGGCTGAACAAGCGAATATTGCCAAGAGCCAATTTTTGGCGAACATGAGCCATGAGTTACGAACCCCACTTAATGGCGTGATAGGTACACTCAATTTGTTAGCTGCAACATCGCTAAACGCTCGCCAAAGTAATCTGGTAAATATAAGCAAGCACAGCGCCGAATCCTTATTTGGCTTGTTAAACGATGTGTTGGATTTGTCCAAAATCGAATCAGGCAAGTTAGAGTTGGAATATCACAACGAAGATCTTGATGAATTACTGGCAGAAGTAGCCAGAGGCATGGCAGGGCGTGCTGAGGAGAAGGGTCTGGAATTACTTTGTCCCGCTCACTTTATGTCCTCCTGTGTGGCCAAAGTCGATCGTTTACGTCTGCGTCAGATCCTGAATAATCTGATAGGTAATGCGCTTAAATTTACAGAAAAAGGCTCGATTACTGTCGATATGACGGTGATCAAAAAAACGATGCCTGAGGCGACATTACGCTTTAGTATTTCAGACACTGGCGTAGGAATTAGTGAGCACGATCAAGCCTTATTATTTGAACGGTTCAAACAATTGGACGGCAGCTCGACTCGGCCACAAGCAGGTAGCGGACTCGGACTCGCGATCTGCAGACAATTGGTTGAGCTTATGGGTGGGCGAATTGGTGTAAGCAGCACACTGGGTCAAGGCTCGACATTCTGGTTCGAAATAACGACTGAACTGGTCAACCGCAAAGGTCAACCACACCAAGATTCGTCACTTGCTGGTATGAGTGTGATTGTTTTAGCCGAAAACCCCACCTACAAACGTTACTTTGCAGATCTTCTTGCTAACTGGAGCGTACAACACGAAATCGCCGATTCAATCGATCTATTTAAAGAAATCTTATTTGAACACCATCATGATCAGACTTGTGTTTTGATTATGGAAACAGATTATTTCTTAAACCTTGATATCACCGCGCTTTTGTCTCAACTCACGTTTGATGTGCGATTTCTATTGATGACATCGCAAAGTCAATTAACACAAGTGCCTGAAAAAACACAGCAACACGATTGTATTTTATTGGCTAAACCGCTTATGCAATCTGAAGTATTCAATGCGTTGGTGGGATTACGTAATGATATGCCAACGAAACAGTTACAGCAGCCAATCAAACCAGTTGAAAATGCTCAATTCAAAGATAGAAAAATTTTATTAGTTGAAGATAACAGTACCAACATCATTGTGGCGAAAGGGCTAATTCAAATGTATGGACCAACGGTTGAGGTCGCCGAAAATGGGGAACTCGCGCTAAACATCCTGAGCAAACAGCGCTTTGATCTGATCTTTATGGATTGTCAAATGCCGGTTATGGATGGCTATGAGTGTACCCGTCTGATCCGCTCAGAAGAAGCATCTGTAATCAATCACCGTATTCCTATCATTGCTTTAACTGCGAATGCGATGCGTGGTGATAGAGAGGCCTGCCTTGCCGCCGGGATGGATGATTATATTTCCAAACCGGTTGATGCGGATACGATTCATCAAATGTTGAAAAAATGGTTAGCTCAGGAAGATATCACTCAAGGAGAACTACCGATAATGGATGAATCATTAGAAAGTACAACGCCCGTATTTGACAAAGCAAACTATAGCAGTCGACTGATGGATGATGATAATTTGATGAAGCAAGTTGCGCTTAACTTTGTGGCAGATATGCCGCAACAGCTGGAAAAACTCAATGAAATGATTGCGTCAGAAGATTATGAGCAACTGGCAGCACAGGCACATAAGCTTAAAGGTGCCGCATCAAATATGGCTGCAGAACAGATGCACGATCTGGCTGTTGAATTTGAACTGGCTACCAAAGAGCACGTAATGGAGAGGGTAGCGGCCCTTTATCCGATGCTAATGCAGGCATTTGACCAACTGCGAGATGAGTTGGATAAAGAATTGGGGCTAGACACCTAAATAAAATACACGTGTGTCTTCAACGTTGACAGGGAACATAAGTTGAAACAATTAATTGGTAATTATTCAAAGCATCCGCCCGCGGCGTGGTTAGTGCTATTGCTTTCGTTAATGGTTACCGGTTGGGCGTGGTTTGTCGCCTCTGAGGCGGTACAGCAACGTGCCAGTGAACGTTTTGAGTTTACGGCTAGTGATATCTCTACTGCGATTAGCAAACGCATGAATGAATATGAACTGGCACTACGAAGCGGACTCGCGGTGTTTCATGCAAGCGATTCGGTTACTCGAAAAGATTGGGAATATTTTGCTGATACGATCTATCTCAACAAATTTTTCCCCGGTATTCAGGGGCTTGGCTATAGTGTCATGCTCGCCCCTGAAGAAGTCGCAGCACATGAGTCGGCAATCCGGCAACAAGGTTTCGACAATTACCAGATAAGGCCCGAAGGTATTCGTGAGCAATACAGCGCGATTATATTTTTGGAGCCTTTTGATTGGCGTAACCAACGTGCGTTTGGCTATGACATGTTTTCTGAACCGACCCGTCGTGAAGCAATGGAGCGAGCTCGTGATACGACTGACTTTGCTGCATCAGGGCGAGTGACTTTAGTTCAAGAAACAGAGCAAGACGTCCAGTTTGGTTTTCTCATGTATCTACCGTTATATAAGAAAGGTAGCCCGCTCACCTATGTTGAAGAGCGCCGTGAGGCATTACAAGGCTTTGTTTACGCCGCATTTCGGATAGGCGATTTGATGGCTGGTTTATTGGGTAGTGCTCAGCAAAACGTTAACTTTGAATTATATGAAGGGAACCCAGAAAAGGGTGTAATGTTGCACAACAACGCGCCGAATAATGTTGTTCACTATAACTCACCAGATAGCGAAGACAGTTTTAAAGCAACCCATAAGATTGATGTCGGTGGTCAGACATGGTCATTGTATGTCTATTCTGATACAGGGTTTATTTCACAGAGTGAGTTGAATCAGCCAACATTTATCGTTGTGACGGGCATTTTGCTTGATATCTTTCTCTTTTTTCTGATTTCTTATTTAGCTAAAGGGCGAAATCAAGCACGGGTATCAGAACAACGCGCTATCGTTGATTTTCAGAATTCACAACAGCGACTTCAGCTTGCAGCTGATGCCGGTAATATGGGACTGGCAGAATGGAACCTCGAAGAGGGTAAGCTCTATTGGGACGATCGCATGTTGGCGCTTTATGGTTATACCCAGGGTACGTTTGATGATGGTATGGCTGCTTGGCAGCAGCGCGTTCATCCTGAGGATCAGGCCGAGGTCATCAAGCAAGTTGAAACGGCGCGTCAGTTCAAACAGCATTTTGATTTGCAATTTCGCATCGTCTTACCGAGTAAGGAGATTCGACACATTGCAGCGAGTATTGTCGTAGAGCGCAATAGGACTGGTCAGGCTGTTCGCATGGTTGGCTTTCATTACGATATTTCAGAGCACAAACAAGTCGAAGCCATTCTCAAAACAGAGCGCGATGATGCTGAGTCTGCAAATCGCTCACGAGGCGAGTTTTTAGCCAATATGAGCCATGAAATTCGCACGCCGATAAATGGTGTTATGGGCGCGATGAATTTATTAGCTGATACGCCGTTAAGTGCATCTCAGCACAATCTATTAAATATTTCTAAACGTAGTGCAGAGTCACTGCTCGGCATAATAAATGACATTCTTGATTTATCGAAAATTGAGTCTGGTAAGTTAGAAATAATTGAAGAAGAAGTCGCTTTAGTTAACACCCTTTGCGATGTGGCGCGTTTACTTTCTGCCAAAGCAGAATCAAAGCATATCGAATTACTGTGTCCTGCCCACTACCTTGATGAGGTTAGCGTTAAGGTTGATGGTTTGCGTCTGCGTCAGGTTCTGACCAATCTGTTGAACAATGCGATTAAGTTTACTGAGCAAGGTAGTGTCAAATTGAGTGTTGACGTGTTGAGCCAGACATCAGACAAACTAAAACTTCGCTTCAATGTGGTTGATACAGGACAAGGTATAGCTGCCGATCAACAAGCCTTATTATTTCAACGCTTCCAGCAAGTTGACAGCTCCTTAACACGACGTGAAGGAGGGTCGGGCTTAGGGTTATCGATCAGCAAACAATTAGTCGAACTGATGGGTGGCACCATTGGCGTAGAAAGTGAACTCGGCATAGGGTCAAGGTTTTGGTTTGAGTTAGACCTTATGAAAGCAACGCAAAATCAACCGATTAAGCGACGTCTATTTGATGATATGCAGGTTTGCGTTCTGAAGCCAGAGGAAATCTACCAACATTTTTATACATCCGTATTTTCTGCTTGGGATATTGCTCATACACAGACCGATGACTATAGTCAGGCATTAGAGACGTTGAGCTCATCGGCATGCCCCAACAAAGTCTTGATCGTTGATGCGACTTATTTAAATGACAAGGCATTAATTGCTAATCTGGCGGCAACCACGGATAAAATGCACAACATTTATTTATTCGTCGTTTGTCCACAATCGATGCTAGCAATGATTCCACAGGTGGTGACTGATCAGGCAGATCAGATTATCAGCAAACCGCTCATACAATCTGAACTCTATAACGCATTCTTATCCGTAGTGGCTGAAAATGTAGAAGAAAATATCATGGAGCAAGCGCCTGTAGCGGAGTCATACAAACAGTTTAATGCCAATGTTCTGGTGGTTGAGGATAACACGACTAATATTGTCATCATTCAAGGCCTGCTGAAGAAATTTAATGTCACCACGGATGTTGCCGAAGATGGCGAGCAAGCACTGAATTTATTGGCAAAAAATAATTACGATTTAGTCTTGATGGACTGTCAAATGCCAGTGATGGACGGCTTTGAAACGACGCGAACAATTCGCAAAGCGGATAGCGATATTCTGAATAGAGAAATACCGATCATTGCGCTCACTGCACAGGCAATGCGCGGTGATGAAGCCGCTTGTCGCGAAGCAGGCATGGATGATTATTTGAGTAAGCCGATTGAACCGCGATTGTTGTACGACAAGTTAAGCAAATGGCTGCCCGAAGCAGGTAAAGATCAATTAGCATCGTTATAGCGGAACTCCACGTCCGGTTGGTGTTCTCAACCACATGAGCCTGTTGGCTGATGTTAAGGAAAAGCAGATGTTACGTGCGTTGGTTTTATTCCTGTTGGTTTTTCATCCCACCGTATGGGCCGTCGACTTTTCCAGTCAGTCTCAGGCTACAACAGTTGTCGACTTGTACACATCAGAAAGGTGTAGCAGTTGCCCGCCGGCAGAACGTTGGTTATCAACACTGCAACATGATGATGCGCTTTTCGACTCTTTATTACCGATGGCATTTCATGTTGATTATTGGGATCAGCTCGGTTGGCCGGATCGCTTTGCCACAGTGGAAAACTCAAATCGCCAGCGAAACTTAGTGCGAGAAGGGCTTATCTCACAGGTTTACACCCCCGGCATTGTCATTAATAGCGAAGAATGGCGTGGTTGGTTTCAAGGTCTGCGCCAACCACCGACTCACACCGAACAACGGGGAGCATTACAGGCCAGCCTGAAAGGGAAACAGTTAGTTGTCCAATTTGAGCAACCCGATAATTTGGTACTTAATATGGCGTGGCTTGGTAATGGTTTAGAAACTACCGTTAAGGCCGGTGAAAACAAAGGTAAAACACTTCAACATGACTTTGTTGTATTACAGCATTGGCAACAAACAGGTAAGAAAAACTGGCAAGTCACAGTGCCACCCGCACCAGACAGAGGCCAACAACAGACCGCGCTTGCCATCTGGTTAACCAAACCCGGCTCTTTAGAGATTATTCAGGCAACCGCGACGTATATAGATTGATAGAAAGGTATCACACGTAAACATGGACATTTTAGTAAACAGAGAAGTGGATCGAGATTGGGCTATGTCTGATTCTACAGGCATAGAACGGAGTGTCTTGAGACGTAATGATCAAGGTGGCAGGACATTTATTATCCGAATGAAAAAAGGCGCACATTACCCACAGCACAAGTATCAAGGCCATGCTGAAATCATGATACTAAATGGTCAAGTGCTGATAAGTGGTGTGGAACTTAGCAAAGGCGACTACTTACATACTCGCCGTGGTGAGGCCCATGATATTGTAGCTTTGACCGATGCGGAACTGTTTATTTCTACTGAACAGGCGATGACGCTAATCACTTAAGATGTGGCGTTTAATTCATTACTGTTTGCTGCTAATGTTGGCTGTTAGCGTGACCGGTTGTGATCCATTTGCATCGCCAGACTCAATGATGGATGAGTATTTGAGCCGACTAGCTCGGGTATTGAATGTTGAGAAACAACAAACGGCACTTGAACCGATTCGATTGATTCCAAGCGTGCGTGATCGCCGTGCTGAAATACCCAAGATTGATATTAGTGTGCTTGAGTTTTTGTCATTGTATGGCTGTGAGTTACAGGTTGTGGTGGCAGAGCGTAATTCGATTTTGGGGCGTGTGATGTCCCCGTTAAACCGTTTGCGTTATAACTTACGTTTTATCGCAACGGCCCAAGAATGTTTAGCTAATACTGATAAGCCAGCGCTAAAGCACAGTCTGCAGCAAGCCATTGAGCAAAAACAACAACTACTCTCCTCAGTTGCCTGGAATGCAGTATGGGCTGGTGAGCCGATGGCTGCATTATTGAGCGTTTCTAAAGGTTATTACCTTGCTGATACCCATCATGTGACAACGTTAGGTCGCTTAGTTGCAGGGCTTGAGAAAACACGGGCTATCCTCACACAACTGCAAAGCGAAGCGATTGATGCCGACTTGACCGAGATGGGCGACATTCAGCAGCAATGGACATTTGGCCATCATGCAGGCCAGTTATTGAATAGCGTGACCATGCTGACAACGCGGTTGGAAGATGCGACTGCCTTAATAGAGCAACGATTGCATGTAAAACCATTGTGTTATAAGTCGAAGTCAAACCCACACGCTGAGCGAGTAAAAGGCGTGTTTTTCAATGTTTATATAGGTCGAATACAACCGTATCTTTCTGAGGTCAGTCGTGCAGGAAAACTGGTGTTCGGTGAGTTGGATAAGATAGCGTTAGCACAAGCTTCCATAATGCCTGCAGGTTTCAAATCGTATCATTTAGATGTCATTAGCATGACAAATAAAAACGGTGTTTGGCAGCAGTTTGATAAGGCGATGACTAGTCATACAAAAAGTTGGCAGGCATTATTGGAACAATGTGGTATGCAGCCACGTGCCAGTCAGTCGCTTAGTTGATTTTGAACCTGGTTTTTACCTGCGCGTTTGGCAGTATAGAGAATTTTATCTGCTTTGTTTAAGCCAGATAAAACAGTGTCTAGCGGGGTTAGTTGGCAGACGCCGATGCTAACGGTTATGCCGACCTTTTGCTGCTGGGTATGAAAGAAAATATTGGCGACTTTTTCTCGAATTCGCTCAGCCAGTTCAACGGCTTCAGTTTGTTTGGTTTCTGGTAGCAAAATTGCAAACTCTTCACCGCCAATCCGACCGAAAATATCATAGCTGCGTTTTATTGCCATAATACCGTGACAAAACAGCTTGAGTACTTCATCACCGACTTCGTGGCCAAACTGATCATTGATCTGTTTGAAATCATCAATATCAAGCATCAATAAACACACTGGATGTTCATTACGAACGGCGCGTTGTAATTCTTTTTCACTTTCAGCAATAAATGCGCGACGGTTCCAGATATCAGTCAGTTCATCAGTATTGGCAAGGTATTCGAGGTTTTTAGACAGATTTTCAAGCTTGAGGTTTTTTTCAAGCAGTTCGAGATTGACTTCAATCATATTACGAAACTGAACCATTAAGCGTTCTTGCTTATCGGTATATTGGTGCGCTTTTGTGTCCAGTACGCACAGGGTGCCGAAGATATCACCATTGGGCCAGTGGAGTGGGAAACCGAGGTAGTTCACTAAATTGAATTCAATATCAGGGTTATTGCACCACTCATCACTTTCAAGTGCATTGTTGACGAAAAGACGTTGATTCGTGTTGATGACGCGCTCGCAATAAAGGCCAGAATTATGGCATCTGTCTGTATCGCCGACATTGAATGGGTTTAAGCTGGATTCGTTTTTAGCAAAGACGGTGAACTCGTCTTTTGTCAGGCTCATTATCAGGGCAACAGGCACTTCCATAAACTCGGCAAGTATCTCAAGGATACTTTGCCACTCGACGAGCAATGTCTCTCGGACCTGTGGATGCGGTGCGATTGTTTTATTTGTCACGTCCCGACCTCTTGATTAGCTTTTCAAAGCTTACAGTAAGCATACCACCAAAACTACGGAACACCCGCAAATGAGGGGGTAGTTTGATCTGGATCAAGTTATAACAGCGCGTTTAGGATAAAAGTCGGGTAAGCATAAAAACTGGCTAAGTCAGCGCTACTCTGAATAAAAAAAGGCGCCTTGAGGCGCCTTTTTATCTAGTCGTAGCTATAATGCTTTCGCAGAGGTTTGACCACTTGCCAAAAGCTATTTAGGCCTTCTGGAAACTCAACATAGTCACCGGCAACAACACGCACGGGTTCTTCACCGTCTGGGGTCACAATGATTTCGCCTTCCAGTACGTAGGCTTTTTCGGTTTCATCAAAATCGAGTCTAAACTCTGAAACGGGGCAATCCCAAATTTCCCAGCTCTCTACGCCCATTTCTTGTAAGCGTGATTGGCTAGGATTTTTTTCTATTTTAATTTGAGGCATAAAAATCCTGATTTGATAATAAGTTATGGTTTTGGCTTTGAAGCCAACTCTCGTTGGGAGCTGCCACTAATGGCTGGCGAATAATAGCAGAATCATTAAGCTTAGATGACACAAATTTAGTTAGTTTATGTAGCTACAGCAAGCGATTCTGTGGGCAACGTGAGTGGCTAAGCAGCTTAGAATGTAAGCGTTGCTGCCATTTCACCATTGAGTTTAACCAGGCATTCCAGTGTGGTTTTTGACTTCCAATGGCAATCAGACACAACTGTCGATTGCTCATAATTGCCCGAAAAACTGGCATCAGTGTAGTCATACGGTAAGCTACCTGTAATGACGTTATCACCATTGATGATAACTTGATGTTCAAAGCTCAATTGATTGAAACGACCAAAGATTTCCATTTGTGCTGTTTCACCCGCCGGGCGATAAAATTGTTTGGGTGAGGCGGTTGTGCAACCGATGAGAGAAACTAAAAGGCTTAGCAAAAATACTTTTTTCATAGCGTGTCCGTATTAAAAATCAGAATGTGTTCACAAACTCATCCAATAGTACAAAATGATGTTGCAAAGTCACAAGCTATATCGAACTGATCGCTATTTGAATAAGACTGTGTCGCATCTGGTAGGATCTGCCTGTGAAAAAATACAAACGCCTGTTACTTCGTTACCTGCTGCTAGTGTCGCTCGCCTGTGTCGTGCTGAGCTTGCTCGTTGTTGTGCCTTTTCGTTGGGTCAATCCGCCGCTGACGATGGTCATGGCCGACCGGTGGATTGCTGAAGAAGACGAGTTTTACCTTCACCACGATTGGCTGGACTGGCACCTCATGCCCAAACAAGCAGCTTTAGCCGTAGTGACCTCAGAAGATCAACGCTTTCCACTGCACCAGGGGTTTGATGTCGATGCCATTGTAAAAGCCGTTAAACAGGCGAATAAAAGTGGACAACTACGTGGGGCAAGTACGATTAGCCAACAAGTGGCTAAGAATATGTATTTATGGACCGGACGCAGCTGGCTTAGGAAAGGCCTGGAAGTCTGGTTTACCCTACTTATTGAGTTGACCTGGAGTAAACAGCGAATTTTAGAAGTGTATATGAACATTGCAGAGTGGGGAGATGGTGTCTTTGGTATCGAAGCGGCCAGTCGTTATCACTTTGGAATAGCGGCAGGGCAGCTCAATCCCATGCAGACGGCTTTATTAGCATCTACGTTGCCAAGTCCTCTGAAATATGACCCCGCACGACCAGCAAATCATTTGATCGAGCGAGCACGCTGGAATCTTGAGCAACAGCGTAAACTCGGCGGTGTTCAATGGCTAAAGCCACTCGAAAACTAAAGCTGGCAACAGCGTCTTACTGATCAACGTAAAACGTGGAGAACTTGCCGCAAGATAAGTGGTGAGTATGGAAAACCTGATAAGTTGAGTTTTTTATTGAAAGGCCGGTAAACGCTTGCGTTTGCATTTCTATCTGGGCTTTCTACCAAAAAAAGAAAGTGATTTGAATCTTATTTTGTGATAAAGATCACATTATTTTTGTCAAGGAAGACACAAAACAAAAGGAGTTGATATGAACATCGCCGACATGTTGAGAACCTCGGGTCGCGTTTGGGGTTTTACGCTTATTGGTATCGCCATTGCAGTATATGTCTGGTTTTTTCTGCCTGAGTCGGAAGATCGCCTAATGATCAGTGGCTGGGCGGTAACTGTAGGGTATCTCACTGGCTGGTTGCTGTCTTTGCTACCCAGCAAAAAGGCGGAATAACAGCATCACTTCAGTTAATCGCAAGTGCTAAAGAGTACTCATATTTATCAATCGTATTTTTATCGATAATGGCGCTTTTCAGCTATAACACCCTAGAATGCATCTCAGTGGCTTTTTTGGCTTATCAGATCTATAGTGAAGCTAAGCCAAATAGTTGATTTAATATGAAAGTTTTAATTGTTGATGATGCTGAAATTGATACATTATTGTGTCAAAAAATTGTTGAAAGTCTCGGCTATACTCCTATTACCGTGTCTTCTGCAGTAGAAGCGCGCGAGCTACTTAATCAGGATGGAGCACCTGATATTATTATTCTTGACTGGATGATGCCGGAAATGGATGGCATAGATTTATGCAAAATCATCCGCCGCTCACGACTCATTATCGAGCCATTTGTATTAATAATGACGGCCAACTCAGATCGTCATGCAGAAGCAGAAGCACTGAATGCCGGTGCTGATGATTTTATCTCAAAACCGGTTAATCGAATCGATTTAGAGGCAAAATTAAAGCTAGGTCGACGACTGATAAAAACCCAATTAGAGCTTTTAGTAGCCAATCAGCGCCTGAAGGAAAAGCTTGAGTTTGATTCTGTGACGGGACTGATGAGTCGACAAGCCGGATTGCATGCAATTGTGGCTGCCTTATCGCGGTTATCACGACAGCAGCATCAAGAAGGGCTTTTTATTCACTGCCTCATTCGCTTTAGCAGTAAGCAGCAACATCATTTGAAACATGATTTGTTGGATAAAATATATTTTGAACTCGCCAGTAATCTGACCGAGGCGCTGAGACAAAGTGATGTGATGGTGCGCTTTAAAGACGATGAATTTTTATTTTTTGCCGAAAGTGATTCAGATAGCCATCAAATTGTCTTATCACGCGTTGAAAAGGCGATTCAGAAAAATAATATCAACAGCTATGACACAGCACTTGAGGTTGCCACCTTGGTGGCGGGGTTAGTTGTCACTTCAGAGCAGGCATTGACATCCGTTCCGGTGTTATTACAAAACACAGAAGAACTTTTGTCACAGCTAACCGCGACACACAAAACTATTGGTCTGAGTTACCTGGGTTCCAATAAAAACCCAGCAAAAATACTGGATTTTACGCGATTCAGAAAAACAAATTTCCCTCATAAATCTTGATCATCTAGTTGTCCAGCAAAAATGTCGGCTAACATGATCTTCCTGCATGACAGAAACGCATTACTCCACATATAATAATGATTAATACTATTAACTATACGCAGTAAGTTATTAATTGTATTGGACAAATAAAACAATTTATCGCGTATGGTGGTTATCGAGTATGATAAAAACACTGGGTTATTAAATAGGGAAAGGCCATGGATGCACCTAAGATACCTACTGATGAAGCTGAGCGGATAAAAGCCCTTCTCAGTGCCGATATCCTAGACACGCAAAATGAACCTATGTTCGACAACCTCACAACGTTGGTTGCGGATGTCTTTGATGTTCCGATAGTCGCGATTTCTCTTGTCGACGAAACTCGTCAGTGGTTTAAATCTATTCATGGTCTAGATGTGTGTGAAACATCCCGAGAAGTTTCTTTTTGTGGTCATGTTGTGCATCAGAAGGTGCCCATGGTGGTCGAAGATGCCCGCCAAGATACGCGTTTTTTTGATAATCCTTTAGTACAAGATGGTCCAGAAATTGTTTTTTATGCTGGCGTGCCCGTTTTTTATAAACATCGTGGCGAAAAGTATCCGATAGGTACCTTGTGCCTGATTGATTACAACCCCAGAGACTTTGATCAAACAGCATTAAGGAGGTTGAAAGCTTTTGCTCATGAGATTGAGCTTATTCTGGACATGCGAAGAACGACAGAAAAAGCTGAAGCCGCAAATGACGCAAAGACGACTTTCTTGGCTAATATGACGCATGAGTTGCGGACACCTATGTCTGGCATCATCGGCATACTTGATATATTGGGGCAGAGTACATTAGACAAAGCGCAGTTAAACCAGGTCAGTTTAGCGAGTAAAAGCGCTAACCAAATGCTGTCTGTTATCAATGATATTCTCGATTTTTCTAAAATAGATGCTGACAAAGTTACCGTTAACCACGAAGCATTCAATCTGTATGAGGTGTTTAGTAGTGTTATTGAAACATTTGCTTTACACCAACAGAGTCAGAAGAAAAAATTTATTCTTAATTGTCAGTGGGATAAAACGCTAAACGTGAATGGCGATCCAATGCGTTTAAGGCAAGTATTATTTAATCTGCTGAGTAACGCCGATAAATTCACGACGAATGGCGAGGTTGCCGTCACAGCAAAAGTGTTTGATATTGATGCTGAAAATATTCGAATCAACTGTGACGTAAGCGACACGGGTATCGGGATAGAGCAAGATCAGTTAGAAAGACTATTCATACCGTTTGAACAACTCGATAATGCGTCATCACGAAAGTATGGCGGTACAGGACTGGGTCTGGTGATATCACAACGTTTGTGTGAATTGATGGGCGGGTCTATTAGCGTTGAGAGTAAACTTGGCCATGGCTCAACGTTTAGATTTTTCATAACCTTGCAAAAGACTAGCGTGGTTTCCGATGAAGAGTGTGACGAAGTTACCTCTATCGAGAATAAAAAAAGTACCCTATCACAGCTTTCAGTATTGCTTGCTGAAGATGATTTAACAAATCGTTTTACACTTGAATATTTCTTAACGCACCTCGATATAAGCTTTGATTCAGCACTTAATGGACGTGAAGCTCTTGAAAAGTTGAGTCACAACCAGAATGACAAACGTTACGATGTCATATTGATGGATTGCCAAATGCCAGAAAAGGATGGTTTTGAGACCTCAAGGCAGATAAGAACAGAACACCATTTAAGCCCTTACAAGCAGGTGCCTATCATTGCTCTAACCGCGAATGCATTAGAGGGGGATAGAGAAAAGTGCCTACAGGCCGGAATGACTGACTATATGACGAAGCCGGTTGATATCAATACCTTGATAGATAAACTGTATAAATGGGGTGTTAGTAATATTTGAGGTGGCAATGTGGCGTCTCGCTATGACCAAAAATCTAACCTTACGTTATCGGCTCAGTACCTTGTTGGCGTTGCACACAGGCATTAAAAATTTGCTCATGAATGTCATCGGCCGTCTTTTCTGCTGGCTCCACAAAAACGCGTTCTGCAATAATCAATAAGTCAGTGCGGCCTTGTGACTCTTCGTAAATCTGTTTGATTTTGGCTTCAAAGCTATCCCAGTTATCACCTTCAGATTGTCGGATTTTTTGGATTTCAAGCGCGGTTCCCGCCTGATACGCACAACTGGTTATTGTGCCGCGTTGTATCTCTTGTGCAGATAAATTCACAGACAATAAAAAGCCAATAAGCCATAAGCATCGTTGCATTGAAAGCCCCTAATAACAGCAGAGTTATGATTACTGTAACCCCCCAAACTGATACAGACAACTATCACAGCTGAGACTTTGATTTAGCTGCTCAGTTGATATGCGGGAATTGGAAATTGAAGGCAATACATGGCATGTTAGAGACATGTCATATTGTAAAGCGGTTTTATTGATAACGATGGCAGCATTACTTGTTGCCTGCAGTAAAGAGTCCGATACAACAGGACCAGCCAGAACCTATCAGGAGATTATCGATTCTGGTGAATTGCTGATTGTTACCCGAAATGCCCCCTCAACTTGGTATATCGACGCCGACGGTGAACCAACGGGGTATGAGTATGATCTGGCAAAAGCGTATGTACAGCATCTCAACCTAACCCCACGGTTTATTATTAAAGACAGTATCAAAGCTGTGTTTGATACATTGCGCAGCGGTGATGCAGATGTGGCGGCAGCCGGTTTAACCGTGTTGCCAACGAGACAAGCTGAGTTTTTAGTTGGGCCTGAATATAACCGCGTACATCAGGTGCTTGTTTGTCATCGCGATGGTTACAAACCCGAAGGCTATGATGAATTATCAGAGATTGACATCGTCGTCGCTGAGGGCAGTAGCTATGCAGAGCAATTAAATGAGATTAAGCAACAAAATAATCCAACACTGACATGGCAGGAAACAGATGACTATTCGACAGAAGAATTACTGGAAAAAGTGGCGGAAGAAAAGGTTGACTGCACCGTAGCTGATTCGACGATCGTCAAGATTAACCGTCGTTATTTCCCTGAGTTGATGGTCACTATGCAATTGACTGAGTCACAAGACATTGCTTTGTATCTTCCTCAGGGGCTTACACCATTGCAGAAAAAGCTTGAACAGTGGTTTAAGCGTTTCCAAACATCGTCACAAATGAAAAAGCTAACTGATCGATATTATGGTTATTTCAGAGAGTTTGATTATGTTGACGTAAGCGTTCTCAAACGTCGTATTGATAAACGACTGCCGCGATACAAAAGGCATTTTAAAGCAGCTGCCGATAAAAATGAATTGCCTTATTTAACTCTGTTAGCACAGAGTTATCAGGAGTCTCATTGGGATGAAAAAGCCATTTCACCGACCGGTGTCAAAGGCATCATGATGTTAACCCAAAATACAGCCAAGGCGATGGGCATTGACGATCGCACTGATGCTAAACAAAGCATTATGGGTGGCGCCAAATATTTGAGAAAAATGGTTGAGCGCTTCAACGATGACATAAAACCGGATGATAAGCTCTATCTGGCACTGGCCGCATACAATGTTGGTCGCGCGCATATGCACGATGCGCAGAGTCTTGCCAGAGAGTTAGGCTTGAGTCCTTATGATTGGCATGACATGAAGCAAGTTCTACCACTGTTGTCACAGAAAAAATATTACAAAAAGCTTAAATATGGCTATGCAAGGGGGATAGAGCCCGTACGTTATGTGCAACGAATTCGCGAGTATCAGCATATCTTGGAAAACGAATTACAGTAATCAAAATGCAATATCGCTGTCATTACTCAGGCAGAAAATTCGTACTTCCAGCGTATAGCGTTCGGTGCCATCATATTTTCAACACTAAAACGAATCATGCCGGTGGGATCACTAGCCTTACCAATGACAACATAACGTCTGCCTGATTGGGTAAAACCAACGCCGCGATGTTCATCAAACTCTTTTATCGGGCTGCTATTTCGCAAGGTAAAAGGCAATAGCTCATCGCCATCTTCTAGTGGCTTGAATGGCGGCACAACCTCAGGACGCTGACGTAGTCCGACAAAAATTTCTTCGTCACTGGGAAGAATCAAGATATTCCAGTGATAAAGCGTCATCACAATATTGGCATTATCATTCATGGGTGTTGTTAATGTTGGAAGGTATCACATTCGTCCATAGTGCCTGTTTTTAACCCTACTTTAAACCAGCTATACCGGCATGACGTCATACTTTGATATGAGTCTCTTTTGTCTGCCACGCCACTTCATAGACATATCAGCGTTGATATTTCAGGAAATAATAGCAGAGGGAAGGGGGGCAGTTTGCTGTTGGGCGTTTGTCAGTGACAAAATTGATGGCGGTTTGCTGGGTTGTCGTTTTGCCGGAGAGTCGGCAGAAGAGTTTCTTGGTGGGTGCTGAGGGGTTCGAACCCCCGACCCTCGCCTTGTAAGGGCGATGCTCTCCCAGCTGAGCTAAGCACCCCAAGAAAGCGAGGCATTCTACATACCTTTTACTAGTTTGCCCACCCTAATTTCAGGTTTTTTTTATTTTCCTGATAATGACCGTATTTCTGTCGCTGGCAAGTAAAGCAAATGACAAAAAAGGGGAATGCGTTGGCATTAAAAGTCGCCACGATTCCCCTTTAAGTTTTAATGACTTATCGTTATTGATATCAAGCAGAAAGCATACAGGCTAGCTGCTGTAACAATGACTCTAGCGTAATGTTCTGCTAAATAAATTCAATGCTAATTGATAGCCAAGCATGGCTGTTTGCGCGTCGTAGCGACCGCCATCACCTTCATCACGCATAAAGGCATGTTCGGCATTAAACTCATGCCAAGTGAATGTGATTTCAGTCTGGTTGAGGATATTATGGATTTTATCCAGACCTTCACGTGGTACATGGTTATCCTGTTTGCCCCAAATCATCAGCAATTCGCCGTTAATATCATCAAGGCGTTCCATGCTGTGTTGCCCTGGTTCGTTTGGAATCTTCTGAATATGTAGATCAGTCGCATAGAAGCAGGCGGTGCCTTTAACTTCTGGTTGTAAAGCAGCACGAAACGCCAAGTGACCACCGATACAGTAACCCATTGCGCCGATATGCCCATTGCTCCACGGTTGTTGTTTTACAAATGCGATCATGGCGGCATTATCAGAGTCATAGCCTTGAACATCTTTGGCTTCTTTGTCGGCGTTGCCTTTATCACGACCAGCATCGTCATAGCCTAGAACTGTCCCGATAGGATTGAGCTCATGGAATACTTCAGGAACCAACACGGCATAACCATGACTCGCCATCAGTCTGGCAGCGCGTTCAATAGGGCCGGTTTGTTGAAAGATTTCTGAGTAAAACAGAATGACAGGGTAGGCTCCGTCAGCAACAGGACGGTGAATATAGGTACGCATCACGCCGGTAGGGGTATCGAGATCGACAAAGTGACTTTGAATTTTCATAGTGAACTCTTAAAGTTAAAAAGTAAGATAGAAATTAGGAATTTGAATAGCGGAGATTGTATAACGTAACGCCACTGTTCATATAGTGGCTGAGCATATTTCTGTTCAGCTAAAGCAGTGAATAATACAATGCGTCACTGTTATTGCTATAGTCAAAATGGGAGAACGGGCAGTCAAGCACCAGACATGCCTGTATAATCGAACGCCATTGATGGCTGTTTCGATAAGAAGAAGCTCGAATCTATTTGGTTGATAAACCTCATTCAGCCCCCACAAAAGCCAGAAGTTAGACTAAACAGCAATGCTGCTGATGCGGCTTGTGATAGCTATTTGCTTGGTTTTTCGTGTACAAAATTTACAGTGTTTTAAGGATCTAGAATGTCGAAAATTATTTACACAAAGGTCGATGAATCACCTGCCTCAGCAACCTATTCTCTATTGCCCATTATTCGTGCATTTACCAAGACAGCGAATATTGATATTGAGATCAGTGATATTTCGCTGGCAGGCCGAATCATCGCGACTTTTCCGGACAATCTGACGACTGAACAAAAAATCCCCGATCACCTCACTGAACTCGGTAAGCTGACGCAAGATCCGACCACAAACATTATCAAGTTACCAAATATTTCTGCTTCCATTCCACAACTGCGTGCTGCTATTAAAGAGCTTCAGTCGAAAGGTTACGACCTGCCGGATTACCCCGATAGCCCAAAAACAGATGCAGAACAATCTATTAAAGAACGCTACGCCAAAGTCTTAGGCTCAGCCGTCAACCCTGTATTGCGTGAAGGTAACTCGGATCGACGTGCACCGGCTGCCGTGAAAAACTATGCTCGCAGCAACCCACACTTTATGGGGGAGTGGCAAACTGACTCAGCAACAGATGTGGCACATATGGAAGCAGATGACTTCTACGGCAATGAACAATCCGTTACCTCGTCAAGCGCGAACGAATACAAAGTCAGCTTTGTTGATGCTAACGGTAATGAAACCGTTCTTAAACAAGCCATTCCTGTTTTACAGGATGAAGTGATCGACGCTACGCTACTGAGAGCAAAACAATTGCAAGCGTTTTACGCTGATGCGATTGCTCAGGCGAAACAACAAAATATTCTGCTTTCATTACATCTAAAAGCGACGATGATGAAAGTGTCTGATCCGATTTTGTTTGGCTTTGCGGTGAAAGTGTATTTCAAAGAGTTGATTGATAAACACAGCAGTCTGTTTGATGAGTTAGGTGTCGATTTCAACAATGGTTTAGGTGATCTATATAGCAAACTCAGCACGGTTGATGCTGACACCAAAGCACAAGTTGAAGCGGATATCGCAGCGGTCTATACCAAACAACCCGACTTGGCGATGGTGAACTCGGATAAAGGCATTACCAATTTCCATGTACCCTCTGATGTCATCGTCGATGCGTCAATGCCAGCGATGATTCGTGCAGGCGGTAAAATGTGGGACAAAAATGGACAACAGAAAGATACCCTGGCAATGATTCCAGATCGTTGCTACGCCGGTGTTTTCAAGACGGTCATTGATGATTGTAAGAAAAAGGGTGCTTTAGATCCCACTACGATGGGAACGGTGCCTAATGTGGGCTTAATGGCTAAAAAAGCCGAAGAATACGGTTCACATGATAAAACCTTCCAGGCCAAAGCTGATGGACAGATTATCGTCATTGATTCGAAGGGTGAAACCATCTTCAATTTTGATGTAGAAGAGGGTGACATTTTCCGTATGTGCCAAACCAAAGATGAGCCGATTCAGGACTGGATAAAACTGGCTGTTTCACGCTCTCGTTTATCAAACACGCCAGCTATTTTCTGGTTGGATGAAAACCGTGCTCATGATGTGCAGCTGATTAGCAAAGTGCATCAATACCTGCCCGACCATGACACAACGGGATTAGATATTCGTATTCTGAATCCTGTTATCGCCACCCAGATTTCACTGGATAGAATGCGAAAAGGTGAAGATACGATCTCAGTAACCGGTAACGTTTTACGTGATTACAACACAGACTTATTTCCTATTCTGGAACTAGGCACCTCGGCAAAAATGTTATCCGTTGTGCCATTAATGAAAGGCGGTGGTTTATTTGAAACCGGCGCCGGTGGTACTGCGCCTAAATTGCTCGAACAGCTTCTTGATGAAAACCACTTAAGTTGGGATTCGCTGGGTGAGCTGATGGCTTTAGCTGCATCTCTGGAGCACTTGGCAACTACGCAAGATAATGCAAAAGCGAAAGTGTTGGCTGATACGCTTGATGCGGCGACTGGCAAACTATTGCAGGAAAATCGTTCGCCCAAGGAAGCAACGGGTGAGATTGATAATCGTGGCAGTCATTTCTATTTGAGTCTGTATTGGGCGGATGCGCTGGCAGCACAGGATGATGATGCGGCGCTGAAATCATTGTTTATGCCCATTGCACAAGCGATGAAAGAGCAACAAAATAAAATTGTCGAAGACCTGGCAGAAATTCAAGGAGAAGGTGTTGATATGGGCGGATACTACCTGCCTGATGATGCCATGATGATGCGTATTATGCGTCCTAGTGAGACATTTAACGCGATTCTCGACCAGCTTGGCTAGTCGACACCATGCTGTACTAAAAAAGCCCTCTTCATGAGGGCTTTTTTTTGTCAAAGTACTGATTCAATCGCTTTGATGAGTTTTTCAGAGTCAGGTTTGACTCGTGCTGAAAACTGGGCCAAAACTTTACCGTCACTATCGACAAGGTATTTATTAAAGTTCCAGCCTGGTTCCTGGGTGCGTTTATTGAGTTCACGGAAGATGGGATTAGCGAGCTGACCTTTAACATAACTGGGCGCGATCATCGTAAAAGTGACACCGAAGTTTTGACGACACACCCGTTCAGCCTCTTCTTCACTTTTAGCTTCTTGATTGAAATCATTACTGGCAAAGCCCACTACAAACAAACCTTGATCTCGATACTGCTGATGCAAAGCCTCCAGTCCTTCAAACTGCTTGGTAAAACCACAATGACTGGCAGTATTAATGATTAGTAGTGGTTTCCCGGCCGCTGCTTTATATAAATTGATGGTGCCCGCTGAGTGAAGTAAGGGCAAATCATAATTTAGAAAATCAGTACTAACGACTTCATCAGCGCCATAGGTTCCGACAGTGGACGTCGCGAAGAATAATGCAACTAGCGTGTTAAACATGCTGTTTCCTATTTAGGTTCTAGGCATCTGACTGATTGCTAAAAGAGATAGTTCTCGGTGAAAGCCATACTCACTCAAGCCGAGTAACCAAATAACTTCTGTGATTTGATCTTTTCTGAGACCACCTCAGGCACCAGTTCTTCCCATCCTTTAGTGTTGCTGGTAATCATTTTCAACACGTCTGGTGAAAAAATTTGCAGATAATCTTCATTGAATTCATTGATTTGCTCAATGTGATTACCTTGCTTTAAATACTCGTAAAGATAGGTTTGTTTGGCATCGACTTTGAGATTATCCACTTTGAACAGTGTATCTGTTTGGGTATCTTTATAAGGGTAAATGTAGAGCTTAACGTTGTTTTTAAACAGCCGACCAAAGCCCTCTAGAATACCACCGTTCAATGAGGTGTAATATTCGTCATTGAACAATTCAACCAGACTATGAGCGCCCATGGTGAGACCAATCCGGCGGTTGGTGTAACGTGATAAGTAGGTCGCCAGTCGATAGTATTCCGGGTAATCAGAAATCATTACCGTGTGACCAGCGGCTTCTAACACATCAGCGCGGCTGATAAAGTCTTCGATATCAACGCTATCATCATCACCTTTGCGTAAGTTATGCATGGTGATTTCCATAACAGAAAGTGTTTCTTCAGGAGCGGAATCATCTTCAGCTTCAAACTGCTTTCTGGCGGCATTGAGCATATCAATATTGACGTGGGTAACTGGACGGAAACGGCCGCGTTCTACCAACACATTTTTCTTTCGCAAATGCTCAGAAGGTTGTAGCACTTTGCCATCAGCTGAAAACATCGCTGCATCACTCAAGCCCAGTTGCACCAGCCGTAAACTAATAACACGGTTATCGACATGGATAAAGGCATCACCATGTAAGTCCACCATATCGACTTCAATCCGATCCGTGGTCAGGTTATCCAGCAATGATTTCACCAGCAGATCGGGGTTATGGCTTAAATGGAAGGCGCCATAAATCAAGTTCACCCCGATAATGCCCAAGGCTTCTTGTTGCAAGGCATTTTCATTATCCAGCATGCGTACATGAATGATGATTTCGCTTGGTGCAGCATGAGGTTCCGTTTGAAAACGGATACCCAACCAACCATGACATTCGTTCGTGCCATGATAATTACGTGCAGAGACGGTATCAGCAAAGGCAAAAAAGGCCGTTTTATCACCGCGTTGCTCACTTAATCGCTCGATATTGAGGTCGTATTCGAGCTCCAACATGTCTTCCAGACGTTCACGACAGACATAACGCGATGCTTTGCCATAAATATCATCGCTGACCTTCATATCATATGCCGAGATACTTTTAGCAATCGTGCCGGCAGCACCGCCAACTCGGAAAAACCAGCGAACAACTTCTTGCCCAGCGCCAATTTCGGCAAAAGAACCGTAACGCAAGGCATCAAGATTGACTTCAAGCGCTTTAGCACCTGCTGATAATGTTTTGTTTTCCATAACGCCCTTATAAGATGAAATGTACAGCCGTCGATTGTAACGTCTTAGCGTGACAACTGTAATGCAGGATTAGTCAAACAGCAGTCATTAAGCGATTTAGATTATTTGTAAATATGATGACATTGAGGAAATGCAGTGGTCAGGACTCAATCCCCGTCAAGTCAGTCAGACACATAAGCTATGTTTGATGTCTCTGCTGTATTGCATAAGGTGATAGCTTTCAAGGCCACTGCCTTCAGATGAATGTATCACAAAGCCGCTGGATTTATAGAAACTGATGGCTTGTTGATTTTGAGCCAGACATTTCAAGCTCAGTTCTGTGTGAGTTGATTTACACGCATCCAGTAGTTTTGTACCGATACCTGTTCTTAAAGAATCAGTACAAACGTAAAGATGATGAATGAAATTTGCTGGTTCCCAAACAGAGAGAAACCCGACGACTCTCCCAGACTCCATAGCCACCCAGATTCGTTCGCCTTCTGTATCACGATCAAAATCAGTTAATGTAAAACCGCTGCAATCTAGCCATACAAAAGTCGCTAGTCTGGTTTCAAGGTATAGCTGACGTAAGGGGACTAACAAGTCCGAATCAAACGTTCTGATTTCCATTAACTATCCTTATTAAGGGACTCGACTCGTCCAGGGCCATGCCGTGACGAGGGAGTCTCCTGAACGTTGTTACACGTTACTAGATGCATCAATGACCAACTTTCGAACAAGGCTTTTGTCTCAAATAGTCTTTTTTTTGCACAACGTGCTCTGAGTATAAATGAAGGTAAAGTGATTCGATTCTATAGGCGTTAAGCAAAAACTGTCATCTTTGTGTGAGGATATTGGCCTTAATATAACTCGCCAAATATATCCAGATAGGTGAGGTAGAGCCGAACATCGAATTCTAATTGGTGATAGTTCGGTTCCATATGCGTGCAAAGCTTATAAAAAGCTTTGTTATGGTCTTTCTCTTTCAAGTGGGAAAGCTCATGTACCACGATCATATTCAGAAATTCTGGCGGCGCTGTTTTGAAGACTGACCCTATTCTCATTTCATTTTTGGCTTTGAGCTTATTGCCTTGAACACGCGATACGTAGGTATGTAACCCCAATGCCTGATGCAGTACATCGAGTTTGTCGTCATAAACCACCTTACTGAGGGTATTAGACTGGCGCAGGTATTGGCTCTTTAAGTCCATCACGTATGAATACAAGGCTTTGTTCGTTTTAATGTCGTGAGTATAGGGGTATTTTTTTTGCAGGAATTGCCCCAGTGTTTCTTGAGAAATGGCTGCTCTAATCTGATTGAGAACGGATTCTGGGTACCCAGTTAAGTATTTTAATTGCATAAGAGAAGCTTTTTAACTGAAAATTTGATGGGGTCGACAAACTATACCGTAGCTGAGTGCTAGCCAAATACTATTTGAAGATAATGCGACTTATCTACCAAGAGTGAAACAACATTAGAAGTCATATCGTTTTCCATAACCTTATGGCATCATAGCCGTTCTAGCTCGCTTTTCGTGGGCACATTACCTACTATTTTTTTAGAGCCTGCCAATCAAGGGTATGTTCGAGTACGCGTTGGAGTCACGCAAATGAATGCTTTACAACCTGAAATCGTTATCTCAGATCTGGATCTTAAACGTATTGAACAGATCCTCACGACTTTGTCACACAGTGAACTTGAGAAAGTAGCAACACTGGAAGATGAACTGGAAAGAGCCAACGTCGTCGAGCCTGTGGCTATTCCCGTAAATGTTGTCACGATGAATTCGACGGTTAAGTTCAGCGTGTCTTCGTCGCAGCAGACATTTTGCCTGACCTTGGTCTACCCGAAAGATATGACTAACGACGGAAAAACCATCTCGATTCTTGCTCCGGCAGGCAGTGCTATGCTGGGCTTGTTGGAAGGCGATGAGATAGAATGGCCCACCCCCGATGGCAAACCTATGAAAGTTAAAGTAGAAGAAATCCTCTATCAGCCTGAAAGAGTAGGGGAGTTTCACCGTTAGGGTGAAAAGGTGTGAATCCTAAAAATAAAAAGCCCCAACGAAAGTCGGGGCTTTTTTGATCAGTGTTGCTGGTCACCAAGAAGTTCTTGGCTGGCTGCTTTTAACAGCCGTCTGACTTTCGGGCTATAACCAACCAGCAAACCGGCACCTAGCGTGACGGCGGCCGATTTACCAGGATGCGTTTCAATTACATCCATCAGGCCGGTTTCGGACAGTACATCAAGCAACTGCTGAAACTCCTGTTCTGGTTGCGTCGTCTGCTCGTTAGCTGAAATTTCAGGTTGCCGGGTCATGAACTTGGCAACCAACATGACAATGATCGCAAGCGAGAGAAAAAGTAACGCTGTTAACATGGCAGCTATCTCCGAAGCCATCTCTTTACCCAGCCAAGTATAGACAGCCAGGCCAGCAAACCCGAGCGCAAACAAACCAAGCAGTATGGTGAGTATCGTCGCCAGAGTTGTGATCCGGAATTTAGCATGCCATTTCATTATCAACGCTCCTATTGAGTGAGATTAGCGATCGAGTAATTTACCAATCACAACACCGACACCAAACGCGACTGCCATACTGGTGTAGGGACGAGCTTCAACTTCCTGTTGAGCATGAGTGATGGTTTGTTGAGCGTGCTTTTGTGCTTGTTCTGCACTTTGTTTGACTCTGGCCTGCCCTTGTTTAGCATAGTCAGATGTCAGAGTTTTCAGCGTTTCCGTAATGTCACCGAAGTCTTTACGCAGGGCTGATACCTGTTCCTGAAGTTCTTGGTTGTTAGCCTGTGTAGCCATGGTTTACCTCCTATTGTGATTCGTCGCTATCTGTCTGATGAATACTGCGCTGTCGATTAGTTATCCATGGCATCTTCAGCTTCGTCTGCTGCATCTTCGATAGCATCACCGGTTTCTTCAACACTCTCATCGATGTTTTCACCCATTTCTTCAGCCGGACCTTGTTGATCACAAGCGGACAACAGACCTGCACCTGATAAGGCAAACATCAGCATGAGAATGCGGACAAACCATGCAGTAGAACGTGTGTGTGTATTCATAGAACCTCCTGTGTTAATAAAAATTCACGGCATTTACGTTCTGACGTGAATGTGTGTCTACCATATCCAGATGATTTCACTCATGCCTTAACCTAGGTTAAAGACAGCACGATAAAGATTTTTTATTCTAAAAATGAATTCAGTTCCCATAAGAAGGAGGAAAGTTATGTTAAGTTGGGCTTTAACATTTTTAATAATTGGTATTATTGCTGGCGCATTGGGTTTAAGTGGCGTGGCTGGAACAGCGACAAACATTGCTTGGATATTATTTGTGATTGGCTTGGTCCTCGCTGTGTTTTTCTTTATTACTGGTCGCAGACCACCGCTTGAATAGACCGGAGCTTGCCGCAAGGCTGGCAAAGAACCCAATGAAAATTCATTGGCTCACGTGGCCGCACACCGACAACAGTGAGCAAATATGGATACAAGGGTTCAGGAACCGGGCAACAATAGCTACCTCATTCCTCAGTTTGAGAAAATGACTACGCTAAGTGAACAAGAGCAGTCCTTATTGGCTGCTCTGGAGCAGGATGTCAGACATTATCCTGCTGACACCACGCTCACCGCGGAGGGCGAATACAGCGAACGCTTGTTTATGCTGAAGTCCGGTTGGGCCTGCGCGACGCGCTTTTTAGTCGATGGACAACGACAAGTGCTGGATATCTTTTTACCGGGGCAAATTCTTGGCTTGCGGGAAATGGGGCTTCGACACTCGCTCTCCGAGTTCTATGCCCTTACCGATGTGCAGGCTTGTCCGTTTCCAAAGCAACGCCTGACTGAGATTTTTGAACAAGCGCCACGCTTGACTGACTTGTTCTTTCTCGCCATGGCTCGCGAACAGTCTATTTTGATTGAACGGGTCACCAATATTGGCCGACGCACGGCGACGGAACGCCTCGCACACTTTCTGGTCGAAATGAAAGTGAGGTTAAACCTGCGGGATATGGCCTTTCATTTGCCCATTAACCAAACCATGATTGGTGACACCTTAGGGCTGACCTCAGTACACATCAGCCGCACACTCAAGCAACTGTCGGATCAAGGGCTGATTACGTATCAAAACGGTGATTTGAAGCTGCTTGACCTTGACGGCTTAATTGAATTGTCCGGCTTTGAGCGAGCTTACCTTGAGATCACCCCGGACTGGACGCGACTCTAAATTCATCATTGAACACCTTTAAAACAAGGAGATAATAATGAAAACCATTACTTTATTTTTGACCCTGGCATTCAGCCTGAGCTTAACTGCCTGCAACACAATGGAAGGTGTGGGTGAAGATGTGGAAGCCGCCGGTGATGCTATTGAAGATAGCGCTTCGGAAAACAAACAATACTAAGCGACTAAGCCTTAGCAAAAAGCCCCCGTTTTCGAGGGCTTTTTTATTGTCATGACAATGGCAAGTCGGTGATTTTAATTGCTCTGAACATGGCGCATTGACGGAACACATCAATATCTGGCTCAACACCCCGGTTTCTGGCTACGCGCAGCACCAGACGTAATAACATTTTCATATCGCGGGGGCTGATTTCCTGGAAGCTGGCCATCAGCTTCGCCAGCAGTTCGTCACTCAATTCAAATTCGTACTGCCGGGCAAACACTTGCCAGATTCTGGCGGCATTGTCGGCACTCGGTATGGTGTATTCAATGATTGCAGCACAGCGTGAAATGATGGCTTCATCAATATCCGACGGACGATTGGTGGTCATAAACAATAAGCCACTGAAATACTCCATCGTGCGTAAAAATTCAGCCACGATGGCATTTTGTTCAATATTGTCACCGCGACTGACAATAAACACATCCGCCTCGTCCAGTAGCAGCACACAGTTCCAGCGTTCAGCACGTGAGAAAATGACGCGCAGGTTGGCCTCGATATCCTTGGCGCTGGTGCCGAGTGACCCTGAGTGAAGCAGGTATAGCGGCCGTTCAATCAATTCGGAATAAATTTCTGCTGTCAGAGTTTTGCCGACACCCGGCACGCCCTTACACAAAATGACGTTGCCTGCGGTTTTACCTTCAATAATATCGCCGCTGAAAACATCAACATTAGTGGTTAATACATCGAGCAAGTCATGGTGCGTCTGGGGCAGAATCAATTTGTCTTTCAACGCTTCATCATAGACATATCGGCTCAGGTAGTCGGCATGAATCCAGACAAAGTTATGTGTCTGTAAATTAAAGACCCGCAGCAGCGGCCATTCGGGCAGGGCCAGAACATTGTCTTCACCTTCAAGCAGACAAGACTCGCGCAATTGTGAATGGGTTTTCACATCCCTGGCCGGCATATCATGGATGACTTTTGTATCGATGGCGGCACCATCTGAATTGACTTGTGTTTTATCGGTGTAAATCAGCCCGCTAGCGATAAACTGCTCAGAAAACTGATCCCGCACTTCGCGACAATAACGTGCATAGCTGACTTCGTAATCGGCTTTTAAGGCGGGGGTTTCTTTAAAGACTTGCTTGAGTTCCAGCACTTCATTGATACGTTTCTTATTCACATCACCGGGGCTGAAGGATAGGTGGTCATGTTCAAAACCGAAGTAGCCTTTTTTCAGGTTTGGTGACAAATGGCAAACATGGACGAGAAGGGATTCTTCGGCGTGGGCAGTGGCCGGCTTATAACTGAAGTCTGTCACCAATGCCGGGTAAAATTTACCATCGGCTTTTTTGAAATAGACCCAGCCATCGATCAACTGGTGTTTGAGGAAGGCTTCCAGTGTCGAAGAAAAAGCATTGAAGTTGGGAATAGGTGAATCAAATTCACCATCACGGGCCAGTAAGATGGCATCGATTGCCCGCCTGGACTTTATATCTTCCAGTAAGTCCGCGACCCGGGCCATATCCTGCAAGGCTGGCAAGGATAACTGCCGAGGCTCGATTTCCATATCAGTCGATTTTACATAGCCTTGACTGACCGCCTCTTCACGCGTCACCTTGTCACGGTATGGCGTTAACTCGGCATGCTGTGTTGCTTTGATGAATTTGTGAGAAACAATAAATGACACGTGACGGACCTATAATCAAAAATAAAAATGACTGTATGTGAAAGGAATAAGTTCAGCTTAGCGACTTGCCGCGTGAGAGTCACGTCGATTAATCAGCAACGATGAGTTAGTTGCTGGGGTAGGGCAGTCCATCACAAAAACAGAGGGCCCTAAACCTTAACTCAGTTTTAACCTTATCTATGTTACATTGCGCGCCTTTCTATAAGACGCAGTCATATGTCCTCAAGTAACCTCTCAGCTTCCTCTTATTCTTTACCATGGGTGATCTTTGCTTTGGCCATCGGTGGTTTTTGTATTGGCACAACCGAGTATGTGGCGATGGGGTTAATTCAAGAAATCGCCACAGATTTAAGTGTGTCGATTCCCTCAGCTGGATATTTCATTACTACTTATGCTTTAGGGGTGACGGTTGGCGCGCCAGTATTAGCGATTTTAGGGGTGAAGTTACCGCGTAAGAGCTTATTACTAGGGTTGATGTTGTTTTACGGCGTGGCCAATGCAATTACGGCATTAGCCAATAGTCCTGAAACCATGTTACTCAGCCGTTTTATTGCCGGTTTGCCGCATGGGGCGTATTTCGGCTTTGCCTCATTGGTGGCGGCAGATCTGGCGGGGCAACACCGCCGCGCTTCCGCGATTGCACAAGTGATGATGGGCTTAACGATTGCCAGTGTTATTGGTGTGCCATTCGCGACCTGGTTGGGACAGACCTATGGCTGGCGGGCTGGCTTTGAGTTTTCGGCAGTTACCGCACTTTTTACTATACTGGCGATCAGTTTTTTGGTTCCACGCATTAAGCCGTGCACCTCAGCGAGTATTCGTAAAGAAATTGCCGGTTTTAAAAACATCCATATGTGGTTAACGCTGGCAATTGGTGCGATTGGTTTTGGCGGCTTATTTTCTGTTTATAGCTATGCATCGCCAATCTTGACTGAATACACTGGCGCCAACGTGAAAGTCGTGCCATTCGCTTTAGCTGTTTTCGGTGTTGGTATGGTGCTTGGTGGTCTGGTCGCAGGCTGGTTGGCCGATAAACACCTTAATAAAACCATCGTCGGCGTGTTAGTCAGTTCCGCAGTCGCCTTTATTATTGCCGCGTTGAGCATGACTGAAGTGTATAGCGCGATTGCAGCTCTGTTTTTAATCGGCTTTACCGTGACAGGTTTGGCCGGGGCATTGCAAATCCGCTTAATGGATGTCGCCGGTGAAGCGCAAGCCTTAGCGGCCTCACTCAATCACTCTGCGTTTAATGTCGCTAATGCTTTAGGCGCCTTTTTAGGTGGCTTTGTGATCAGTCATCAAATGGGCTGGATTGCACCTGTCTGGGTTGGCCTGGCTTTGAGCCTGTCGGGCTTGTTACTGTTTAAGCTGGCACTGAGTGTAGAAGCCCGTAGCGTTTAAACTACATTAGTAAAGGCTTCAGATTATTCTGAGACCGCAACAACGGCGCGGCATTTCGGGAAGGATGAACACCCCCAGAACGGCTTACCGGCATTGCCACCTTTTTTCGTCTCCCTCAACACCATGGTGCTACCGCACTTCGGGCAAAGGTTTTTAGCCGCTTTCTCAGCGACAATAGCCTGAACATGTCTTACATGCTCACGATGGTTTCTAAACGTTCTGGCTAAGCGGCCTTCTTCAATTGCGTTTGTTATTTCCACAACTTGCTTGGGGGTGAGAACGGTTTCTGTTTTTGATTCAATGTAACGAATGTAGCCCATGCCAAAAGTGACGTTATCGGGCATTGAGGTTTTGAATTCACTGTCACCAATGAACACAATCACGGAATGCACCTGACTGTCCTCAAGGTTGAGTAAAGATTGCAGGCTTTTCGTGTGCTTGTAATTTTGGTGAAGGGGATTTTGAAATTTATTAGTGTGCTTATAGATTTTCTGTGTCCACATTTTCTGGTTAGGACTACCGAAAATCCAACCTTTGAGATTCTTGGTTTCGACGACAAAGACACCATAAACAGACACGATAATATGATCAATTTGTGTAGTGCCATCATCCGTGGGCAGAGTTACGTTTTTGATTAGGTGATAAACATCGTTATCTAACTTCCATGCAGCAAAGAGGTTGATGATGAACTCGCCGACAATGCCTTTAAACCAAGGCGTTTTGATGAGAGAAATAATGAAAAGAATCGGTATCAAATACCAGAAAGAGAGTAATACTTGAATGAGCGGCGAAAAGTCCATTTACCAAATTCCTTTTGGTGAGGGAGAGGGTAATAAGAATAAACCGACTCGCAGTTTTAATCAGCTAATAATTTTAACGCTGCTGCCTCTTGACTGTTCAATCATGAAAAGCCATAAATGCAGATAGGATCTCTACTTGTCAGTTGAATTCATTTGGATTTTATTTCGATGGAAAAGGAAGCAAAATGCAGAAGGTGTTAGCGAAAGAGTCAATTAAGCTTCTTAAGTTCGGTATTGTTGGATTGCTACTTGTCATTGTGCTTGTGCTCGCAGGTGAAGAGCTTAGTGGAATAGAAGCACTGATACTGGGCATCACCCCCTATGTTCTTTACCAGATTTACTGTGGCAGCCAGTGGGCAACAAAACGTAAGAAGAAATAACCCATCTGAATAACGTTTCTGTTTCAGTTACATCGCACTGATTGCCTTATTGAGTGGCTGAAAGCTGCCTAGTCAATGAGTGATGATAGGGTGGATAATCAGTATATGGGCACAAAATCAAAATGGCATAGTCACTCTTTTGATGTCGCACTTGAGGATCTACAAACTTCTACTGCAGGTTTGACTCAGGCTGAGGCCGAAACACGACTGTCAAATTATGGCCCAAATTGTTTACCACATGCCACCCGTCGTTCTCCCTTTGTGCGTTTTGTGTTGCACTTCCATAATATTCTCATTTATGTCCTTCTCGGGGCCGCTGCGATTACAGCACTTCTTGAGCATTGGATTGATACCGGCGTTATTCTCGCAGTGGTCGTTGCAAATGCAGTTATCGGTTTTATCCAAGAGGGCAAGGCGGAAGACGCCATCGATGCCATCCGTCATATGCTGGCGCCTCGCGCCAACGTTATTCGCAATGGCGAACGCACCACTATCAATGGCGAGCAACTGGTGCCGGGCGATATCGTTTTACTGGAGGCTGGTGGAAAAGTACCTGCAGATCTCAGATTGTTTTCCACACATGGTTTATCTATACAGGAAGCGATTTTAACCGGGGAATCATTGCCGGTTGAAAAGCATACTCATTCTGTTGATGACAATGCTTTCTTAGGAGACCGCAGCTGCATGGCCTACTCGGGCACACTCATCACAAGTGGTCAGGGTAAAGGGGTGGTGGTGGCCACGGCTTCAGGTACGGAGATCGGTCGTATCAGTGGACTTTTATCGCAAGTAGAAGCGTTAACAACCCCACTGGTGACACAGATGGATGTGTTTGCCAAATGGTTAACGGTCTTTATTTTTGTCATCGCCGTGGTCTTACTCGCGTTCGGATATTTTGTTGCACATTATGATTTCACTGAGATGTTTATGGCAGTGGTGGGCTTATCTGTCGCAGCCATTCCTGAGGGACTTCCAGCCGTGCTCACCATTACCTTGGCGATTGGTGTCCAGGCAATGGCTGGGCGTAACACCATCGTGCGACGCTTGCCAGCCATTGAGACCTTAGGCGCGGTATCGGTTATATGCACGGATAAAACCGGAACGCTTACTCGTAACGAAATGATGGTTGCCTCGGTGCTGACTCATCGCCACCTTTTCACGTTGGAAGGGAGTGGCTATGAACCCACAGGAGCGCTGAAGCTTGAAGACGCACATGTGTCTCCAAAGGAACACGCTGTTCTGGCTGAATTGGCCCGCACTGCAACACTCTGCAATGATGCCGTGCTACGAGAGCATAACAGTGTGTGGCTGGTGGAAGGCGACCCGATGGAAGGAGCGCTGTTGAGTTTTGCAGGTAAAGTCGATGTGAAAACCCGTGAGGAGCAGGCTACCTGGACGCGAACGGATACCATTCCGTTTGATGCCAAACATCGCTTTATGGCAACGCTCAATCATGATCACGAGCAACACGCCTGTATTTATATCAAGGGTGCGCCAGAGAGTGTGTTGGCAATGTGTGCCAATCAGCTCAGCGCCGATGGTAGTGCTGAAGCTTTGGATACGGCTTACTGGAACGAACGGGCAGATGCCATTGCCGCACGCGGACAGCGGGTATTAGCTTTTGCCTCAAAAGCCATGACACCTACTCATACTGTGTTGGAACGTGGGGAGTTATCAGGCTCTCTAACCCTGAACGGTATGGTGGGAATGATTGACCCACCTCGCACAGAAGCTATTAGTGCAGTGGCTGAGTGTCATGCTGCTGGCATTCAGGTGAAAATGATCACCGGTGACCACATTAAAACGGCTGCCGCCATAGCTAAGCAAATTGGTCTGAGAAGTACCGACAACGTCCTCACCGGAAGTGACCTGGATAAACTTGATGACACCGCACTTCGTCAGGTCGTCATGGGGTGTGATGTATTTGCCCGTACCAGTCCAGAACACAAACTACGGTTGGTCATGGCCTTGCAATCTCATGATATGACTGTCGCTATGACAGGTGACGGCGTTAACGATGCACCTGCGTTAAAACGAGCAGATGTCGGCATTGCCATGGGACAAAAAGGCAGTGAGGCGGCAAAAGAAGCTGCAGAACTGGTGTTGATCGATGATAACTTTGCCTCCATCGTGGCAGCTGTGTGCGAAGGCCGGACAGTCTATGACAACTTAAAAAAAGTCATTAGCTGGACATTACCGACCAATGCCGGCGAAGCGATGACAATAGTGTTAGCTTTGCTGTTAGGGATGACATTGCCTATTACACCGATTCAAATTCTGTGGGTTAATCTCATCACAGCCGTCACACTCGGCATTGCACTGGCGTTTGAACCCACTGAAAAAAACACAATGCGCCGACCGCCACGCGAACGCCATGAATCGTTAATAAACGGCGGACTGGTTTGGCATATCGTGTTGGTATCACTACTGTTTCTGTGTGGTGTATTTGGTACGTATCACTACGCCATAGATAAAGGTTACTCACTAGAATTGGCACGCACCATTGCATTGAATTCATTGGTGGTGATGGAAATTTTCCATCTGTTTTTTATTCGAAATATCTACAGTACGTCGCTCACCTGGCAAGGCGTGCGCGGGACCAAAGTTGTGTGGACTGTAGTGATTGCCATAACAGCAGCACAATTCGCGATTACCTATCTGCCATTATTGCAATCCATTTTTGCTACTGAATCGATTCCAGTACTCGATGGTCTACTGATCATCGGAGTAGGTATTACCTTATTTATTATCATTGAGTGTGAAAAGCAGATGAGACTGGCACTCCAGAAAATAAAGCGTTAATGATAAAAGCATTAAGCGATATGAGTTATCGCGAGCTATAAACGCACCGCGTCGCGTCACATTGATATTCATCATTCTCGTTGTACTATCAGCTGAACCATTTGAGTGTATAGAAGTCCTGATATGGTGCATCACCCCCTCTATTTTTTTACCAGCTATACCGTGCTTTCCAGTGGGCAACAAAACAGAAGAAGAAATAATCCTATATAAAACTGAAATTTTCGGTCATGAAAAGTCAACTGTGTGTGACTTTGTTGATTATTCTAGCTGGCAGGGTTAGACATGCCTTAAAATAAAGTTATGTCTAACCCAAACCTCTTTATTTCAGTGACTTAACTATATCTGCAAGATTAACATCGAACCGCAGACCTAATATAAAAATATTATCTAAGTCTTTTGTGCGTCCGGGATCAGCGAATTGATCGGGATTGATAATGTACTGAATATTGGGCTGAACTCGGATTTGTGGTGTCAATTGGTAGCCATAACTCAATTCCATCATCACTTGATTATTTGAAGGCGTGCCTGAGCCACCATTTGATTCTCTTGCCAGTCTTAAGTCTTCTAGGGCTTCTCGGCTATAGTTTTGTTTAGATACAACAAAAGCGACCGTATCATTGTCTCTACTTTGGAAGGTGCCGCGCTTAACGAAACCGCCTTGTAATTGATAATCGACCGATAATTCGCCAGAACCTTTAGTTAATGCTGCACCGAATAACGTCAGGCTACGTTTTGAGTCGGGATCAGGGCGGTAAACGACTTGTTCGAATCGAGCAAATATGCCGGAACGTCCGTTTAATTGTTCGTATGGGTTACCTGTCTCGACCGCGTTATTACCCGCACTGTCTTTTAGTGGGTGAAAGTAATCCGTTTTGTCATACCAGCCACCCAATTCATATGTTCGAGGGTAACGATCGCTATCCCAGTTGGTGCGGTAGCCCAAAGTAAATGGAACGATAAAACCATTTGATTCCTTAGTGTTCCATGTCAGGCCGTGATTACTATCATCTTGGTGACCGCTATTGTCCTCATACACACCCACGTGGGCGTAAACGTTTGGTGTAAACCAATATTTAGATCGTGCCCCCCAACTAGATACGGGCCACCATGTGAAGCTACTGGTGCGAAATACAAACGTTGGGTTGCCACAAGCCGCATTATTCTGGAAATACTGACAAAGTTCAGACCCTAAGAAGTTAATATTAGCCACCATACGACCGGCCTCAAGTTCAAGTTTGCCATCCAGTAGGTGTTTCTCCAGTGAGAATAAAACTAGACGAGAACCTTGGCCGCCATAAATTTCTTGAACAGAAGTGCTGTTGCCAAGTTTTTTCTCGGCAAGGTTATTACCATGGCGGTTAGTTGCTGCTAAATGCAGCGTGGTATCGGACCATCCAAAAGCGTTATCAAGATTAATATCGGCGCCTATGAAAAGTTGACCTGCATAAGCACTTCCTTCGCTTTGACCACCATCAACATTGCTGGCCGCTTCGCCAGTATAAGATGAACTCCATTTTACTAAATTAGTATCAACCGATTCTGCCATTACCGGATTAACAAAGCCGAAACATACGAGTGAAATAAGGGTTATATAAATACGCATGGGATCTCTCTTCCTGTAGTTCTATATCAGTTAGTTAATTTTTTTTTCACAATAAATAAGCAAAGAGTTGTAACAACACTCCCAGCGACTATCGCAAATGCATACATGCCTAGATGTGTGACAGCATTCGGAATACCTAATACAAAGGCGCCGCCATGAGGCACTTTGAGTTCTACTCCTACAGCCAGAGAGATTGCGCCTGCGGTTGCAGAACCGAGGATTAACGAGGGGATGACACGGAATGGATCACGAGCAGCATAAGGGATAGCGCCTTCCGTGACGAAAGAAATGCCAAGTACAGCCGCTGCGTTGCCAGCTTCGCGCTCCTCTTTATTAAATTTATGAGGAAATAGTTTTGTTGCTAACGCTAGTCCAAGCGGTGGCGTCATACCACCCGCCATCACGGCCGCCATAGGTGCAAATACGCCGCTGGTTACCAGGCCTGTTGCAAATGCATAAGCGGCTTTGTTGACCGGTCCCCCCATATCAAATGCCATCATTCCACCCAACAGCAACCCTAAAAGCACAGCACTGCCAGCCTGCATACCCTCAAGCCAATCTTTCAAGCTAGACATGATTTCAGCAACCGGTGCGGCAATAACGTAATACATTAAAAGACCAGTCAGCATGGTTGTGAGAACGGGAAGAATGAGGACGGGTTTTAGGCCATCGAGGTTTTTGGGGAGTTGAATCCACTTACTCAAGGCTGCTGTGATATAACCAGCCATGTAACCAGCGACAATACCACCTAGAAAGCCAGCGCCAAGATTAGCGGCCATCAAGCCACCCACCATACCTGGGGCTAGGCCTGGTCGGTCGGCAATGGAAAATGATATATAACCAGCAATCGCTGGCACCATAAGCATAAAGGCACCTTCGGCGCCGATTTGGAATAATGCGTAGGCTAAGGTGCCAGCATTTTCCTCTTCATAAGCATAGATACCACCTAAAGCAAAAGAAATAGCTATCAGTATTCCCCCGGCTACAACAAAAGGAAGCATGAAGGACACACCTGTCATCAAGTGCTTATAGGCGCCTGCAAGCCCTTTTTTATTATCCTGAGATGCAGCAGTTTCACTTTTAGCTACTTCCACTGTGTTGCTAGATGCTTCTTTAAAGGCTTTTTCTATAAGCACAGCACCATCTGCAATAGCGGGTTTAGTCCCCGACTTGAAGACTAATTTCCCCTGAAATCTAGATGTATCAACAGTCGTGTCTGCAGCGATAATAACTAAGTCAGCCGCTGCTATTTCCTCAGGAGTTAATTCATTACGGGCACCAACAGATCCTTGTGTTTCGACTTTTATTTCATAACCGAGACTTTTTGATCCTTGCTGTAATCCTTCAGCAGCCATGAATGTGTGAGCAATACCAGTAGGGCAAGACGTAATCGCAACGATCTTTTTACCTTTTTTGGACGAACTATCAGATGTTGATGAAAGACGCTCTAGTACTTTAGATGGGCTATCCAGTACCTCATCAATACTCGCTTTGATAGTGGGCAGATCAGCAATATTTGAGTCACTTATTTCAACATCACCAACCAAGAGTAGTGACTCTGCATCATTCAGCATTTCTTGTGTTATGGCTGCAATGACGCCTTGGGGGGTACGCACCTCTATGCAACATGAATGGTTCAGTTCGGAAGCCGCTTTTCTTAACACTTCGCCTGCTAGAACAGCGTGTGTTTCTTTATGTTTGTCATCGACAATGATGAGTAGTTTAGACATGTTAATCTCTCCTGTGACCCTTTGTTTATATTGCTATAAGGTTCTGCTTTAATTGGTTTTAATGTGACTTGTTGTAACCGATTTTGCCAAAGAATTAATGGTCTCTCTGGACGGTAGGTTGGGGCCGTGAAGTCCCAATTTGCCCACAGCGAAAGCGGTTGCCAGTTTTGCAGTAGCTTCTAAATCAAGCCCATCAAGCACAGCAGCAACAAGACCGGCGACCATGGCGTCGCCAGCGCCGACAGAGCTGTTACTAGCAATTTTGGGTGGACGAGCATGAAGCACACCTTCATGAGAGACAAATAATGAGCCATCAGCACCCAACGAAACAATGACATTTTCTATACCGCTATGATTAAGTTTTTGGGCAGCATTCATTATGTCGCTTGTTTCTTTTAAGTCTTCACCCACGAATGTTTGGAGCTCGTGTAAGTTAGGTTTAATCATAAAAGGAGGAGGGGCATTACTCGTCAGAATGGAAGTCAGTGCCGGGCCACTGGTATCAACAATAATACGTAAATTCTTGTATGCCAGTTCTTGCATTAAATGTGTGTAAAAATCGTCGGGGCAGCCCGTAGGTAAGCTTCCTGATAATACTAGGATAGAGCCATTTTCGAGTTCACTCAGTCTTTTCAAAAGCTCATCCAAATTCGCTTCAGATATGTTCTGTCCAGACATGTTCAGATCAGTGGTTTCTCCGCTTTGCTTATTCAAGATCTTGATGTTTGTTCTGGTTTCTCCATTAAAACGAACAAAGCCATCGATGATTTTTTTCTGTTTGAAAAGCTTGCTGAAAAGTTCTGAATTATCATTACCAAGTAGGCCGGAGGCATAGACAGAAACACCCCAGTCAGCAAGACAGGAGGCAACATTTACGCCTTTACCACCAGCATTGGAACGAGCGCTACTGACACGGTTAACATGATCAACGGCAAAGAGGTCGACTTCCAGCGTTTGATCGATGCCAGGATTAAGAGTGACTGTGGTAACTGGGAAATATCATAATTACGCCCCCTTAAGCTCACGAACAGCTCTCAGTCGTTTCAGCTTCTAAGCCTTTTGTGCTAACGCTTGAAGTTCAGTCATTGAGTTTGACGAAGACGCGCTTTGACAGCGGGAATATCGAGCGGTGACATAGATAACTCTGATACACCCAGTCCAGACAGGATGGCAGCGCCGAGAGGATCACCAGCGATACCACCACAGGCACCGACCCAGCAGTTTTGATCCTTTGCACCATCAACCGTTAGCTTAATGAGTTTGAGAACGGCGGGGTGTAGGCTATCCGCTTCAGCAGCAAGTGTAGGATTTTGTCGATCCATCGCGAGACAATATTGGGTTAAGTCATTGGTGCCAATAGAGAAGAAGTCTGCATGTTTTGCTAAAGCCTGAGCTTCAAGTGCCGCTGCAGGAACTTCAATCATCACGCCTATGGGGCAGCTTGGTGCATCCATTGCTACTCGAACATCTTCACAGAGCGCGCGGAGCTTTAATAACTCATTTACTGACGTGACCATTGGGAACATGATTGACAATTTAGCTCCCTCTTTCAGAGCCCGATAAAGCGCGCGGAGTTGTGGTTGGAGCAAATCAGCACGTCGAAGCAGTAATCGAGAACCACGTACCCCTAAAAATGGGTTTTCTTCTTGAGGAAGTGCCAGTTGAGGAGCTTGTTTATCGCCCCCGATATCAAGCGCACGCACAATCAGATCACGGCCATCCAAATTGTTGGCCATGGCAAGGTAAGTCTCGAATTGCTCATCTTCAGATGGCTCATCACTTCGTTCGAGATATAAAAATTCGGTACGCATCAAGCCAACACTTTCAGCGCCTTCAGATAGAGCTTCTGCTACGTGATCAGGTTGATTGATATTGGCACCAATGAGAATTTCAGTTCCATCTGTGGTTTTTGCAGGTAGTTGTCGTGTCTCTGCATCTTTCGTTTGTTGAGCTTGAAGTTTCGCTATCCACTCATGAGCTGAAGTTATATCTTCATCATTTGGATCGATATAAATACGTCCTGCTGTTCCATCAAGAATCACATGGGAGTCATTAGCTATATCCAGTAACCCTTTGCCGCCCCCCACTAAAGCGGGTAAACCTAATGTTCTAGCTAAAATAGCGGTATGAGACGTTGGGCCACCCTCTGAGGTTGCTAAGCCAATCACTTTTGTGATGTCCAGAGCTGCCGTATCAGATGGTGTGAGGTCGTCACTAATGAGTATATATGGATGGTCGGGACAGCCTTTCTCGCTGGTATTTGACAGCTCAGGTTCGATTTGAAATAAGACTTTGTTGCCAACGTCTTTGAGATCAGTTGCTCTTGCAGCTAAGACTGGGTTACCAAGTGCAGACAGACGATTCGCCATGCGCTCAACGCCTCTATTCCAAGACCAGGCAACACCATGACCATCAGCCATTATCTGACAGACAAGCGTGATGAGATCGGTATCGTTTAATAATTCGATATGTGCCAAGAATATCTTGGCTTCTTGTTTTCCGAGTCGCTGTTCTGTCTCTTCCGAAAGTGCTTTGAGCTGTGTTTTTGTCTGTCTCAAGGCTCGGTGAAGTCGTGATGCACTTTCAGAGAGCGATTCAGTTTGATCCGGGATCTCGAGTGTGTGTTTTATTTTTCTGTAAATTGGCCCAACCACCATGCCTGGCGCTGCTGATGCACCGATGATTGCAGCCAAATCTTCTCTTGCTTGCCAAGAGGGACTTGATTTTTGTCGTTTTAATGCCAGTTCCGCATCCGCTTTCTCTTGAGCGGAGAGGCTTTGCATAAGTATCTGCATTACTGATAATGCTTTATCAGCATCAGCGCCTTCTGCCGATACAGTTAGAGACGTGCCTTCTCGAACTCCCAGGCGAAGTAAGGCAATTAAATTTTTTGCGTCAGCCGTTTTGTCTGCATGACGAATGCGAATCGACGAGTTGAATTGGCGTGCAGTTTCCAGCCACTTAGTTGCTGGGCGAGCATGCAAGCCTGTGGGGTAATCGAGTGTCCACTCGAATTTTTTTGCAAAGTCAATCAGGACTTCAGACTCTTCGGGTTCTTCACTTGCTTTATTCAGTGAAGTGACGATGAGCTGCTCATCATCTGTTTGAAACAGCTGTTGGAGTTGTTCCTCGTTTTGTAGCAGGCCTGTTAGCGTTTGGAGCAAAGTAATATGCCCATCAGTTTGAGCAGAAATTGCGACAACCATATAGGCGATCTGGCCTGGGTTCCATTCCACACCTTGAGGAATTTGAAGTATCGCAACACCATCCTGTTTTATGAGATGACGATCTTCAGCGATACCATGTGGAATGGCTATACCGCGTCCTAGAAAGGTGTTGGCACGTGTTTCACGGTCCTTCATGCTTTGTGCAAAGGCGGGTTCAACACAGTTATTCGTGACGAGTAGCTGTGTTGCTTGTTCAATTACTTCCTCTTTGCTGGAAGCGGTGACATTAAGTTGCACTATTTGTACTAGGTCTAGCTCGCTATCAGTCTGCTTTGTTACAAGCATAATTTATCTCCTCTCTCGATTTCCGTCACGCTATGTTTACGCGAACTTATATTTTGCTTTAGAAGTATTGAAAACGTTTTCAGGTAAAATGTCAAACAATTTAATGACAGCGTGCAATATCCTGTGGTAAGGTTGGCTTCAACTGTTGATATATATAGTTTTTTGTAAATTTAACGAACTTGGAAACGTTTTCTAATATGAGTGTCGGGATAAAAGATGTAGCGAAAATAGCCGGTGTTTCACCTGCTTCGGTTTCTAGGGTGTTAGGTGGCGGATCCGTGAGTGATAAAGTACGAGAACAAGTACTTAAAGCGGTAAAGTCCACAGGATATAGACCCAATATGGCGGCAAGACGGTTACGCTCAAACCGCACCGCGACAATTGGATTGATAGTGGCCGATCTGGTAAATCCCTTTTTCACAGCAATCACTCAAGCTGTGGAATCAGCCGCTTACAAGGCAGGCATGCGAGTCATGTTTTGCAACACGGGTGAAGACCCTGAACGTGAAGAAATGTATCTCAAATTCATGCAAGAGGAACGAGTTTCGGGCCTGATTGTGGCACCCACAACACAGGGATTGAAGTCATTGCGTAAATGGAGTTTTGACTTTCCTTTAGTACTCATTGACCGTGCTAGAGACAAAGAAAAATTCGACGTCATAGTCATGGATAACCACACCGCTACTAAAGAACTCGTTATTCATCTTCACAGTCAAGGATACCAGCGTATTGGTGGCTTATTTGGTGCGACAAGCATTACCGGAGAACAACGGAAAAATGGCTATATAGAGGCAATGCATTCTCTCGGTCTCAAACCTGAGGTTAAGAGTCTGCCTTCTACAGCCATTGTTGCTCAAAACGAGCTTGAAGCATGGTTTTCATCTCCTGACAGACCGGAAGCGGTCATTCTCAGTAATAGCCTTTTTACTCGTTCAGCACTGATGGCTGCACGAGCGACAGGCTTGCGAATTCCTCATGATATCGCCATTGCTGGCTTTGATGATGAACCATGGTCATCATTAGTCGATCCCGGTATTACGGTAATTCGTCAACCAGTTGAAATGATGGGTAAAGAAGCTGTTTCTGCAGTTATTCAACGCATTGAAACACCGGATGCTCCTCTGCGCCGCCTTGTGCTTTCAGGTGAGTGTGTGATTAGAGATTCAAGTCAGAAGCCGTAGTGATATCACGGTAATAAAAATGATCATTCGCGTTGCAGTCTGATGTTAATTGAAGTGACTGCCAGTCATATCTGCAATTGGTCGTTAACATTTAATCTATATAAGCCCAAGTGAGAGGAGACATTTATGTCATCTATTGGAAAATCGATAAATCAATTTATTATTGAACAGCAACTTAGTCATGCTGGTTCAGGAACCGATGATTTGTCGGGGCTTCTTGCTGATATAGCGAGCGCCTGTAAAAAGATAGCTCACCTAGTAAGCCGCAGTGCCATCATAGGAATAGGTGGCGCTAGCGAGTCTGAAAACGTACAGGGCGAAGTCCAGAAAAAACTCGATATCATCACCAATGATGTCATGGTTGAACATCTCAATTGTCATGGTTACCTGGCTGCAATGGTATCTGAGGAAATTGAAGACATTATTCAAATTCCCGAGCAACTGCCCAAGGGTAAATATCTCATTGCTTTTGACCCACTGGATGGTTCGTCCAATATCGATATTAATTTATCTGTGGGTACTATCTTCTCAATATTACGCTGCCCACAAGGAGTCACCCAGCCAACGTTAGAAGACTTTATGCAAGCTGGTACAGAACAAGTGTGTGCAGGTTTTTGTGTTTATGGGCCTACAACCATGATGATCCTCACCACTGGCGATGGGGTGAATGGTTTTACCTTAGATCGCGATATTGGCGAATTTGTTTTGACTCATCCTAAGATGACCATTCCAGAAGATACCGCTGAATTTGCCGTGAATATTTCCAACCAACGGTTCTGGGAAACACCGGTAAAAAGTTATATTGAAGAATGTATTCAAGGTATTGATGGTGAGCGAGAAAAGAATTTCAATATGCGTTGGGTCGCTTCCATGGTGTCTGAAGTTTATCGTGTATTGACTCGTGGAGGCATTTTTCTCTACCCGCTCGAAACGAAATCAACCAGCCCAAATGGCAAACTACGCCTCATGTATGAAGCTAGCCCGATGAGTTTCATTGTTGAGCAAGCAGGTGGGGTTAGTTCAACAGGGTATCAGCGAATTATGGACATCAAACCTACAGATTTACATCAACGTGTGCCAGTTATCTTAGGTTCCAAAAACGAAGTGGAGCGTGTGATCGGCTATCACGAAGAAGGATAATTCTCCTTAGTGAGCTATAAACTACGCAAAACGGTGATGGTGCCTGTAATTGAAATAACGGATGCTGTGCTTTAAGCGTAGCTACAGGTGAGGGAGAACAGCTTAAGAATAAATAGTCACTATAAAACGGTTGCTTGAGGTGTTCTGGAATAAATAGTGTCTGTCGTATTTACGCATTGTAATGCCAGAAACTTAATTGCAGTAACCCCACCCTAATTAATAAAACATCTCTTCATTAACCGGGAATAGTCATCATGGTCAAAACTCTTGACGAGCGTCATGCAGAATCAGAACGTCAACTTACTCAATTAGCACCTTGTGAAACGGAAGCTGAATATCGCAAAGCGGCGGAAACAGGCAACCCTGAAGCCTTGCTGGCTCTGGCCAAAGCTTTGCTTGATAACAGCATTGAACATCAGGACCCTGATGAGGCATTGCTTTGTTTGCAACGGATTCGAAATACGGCAGGGAATGCTGCTATCCCAGATGATGAGTTAGATAAGGTGGAGCGCAAGGCTAAGAAAAAACAACACGAATTGGGCGAAGCCCAGCAATTAGAGTACATGCATAATCAGGATGCCTGAATGATGTAAAGGGAGATGTTTTTTCGTGCGGGTTAGCTGTAAAATCCGACACATCGGTGTCAGCCCAAGTACACCCATTTTTCAGGTGCCTGCTCACTTTGACTCTCTTGCCTATTTTTTTTCCCCCAAGTAGCCTCAAATGAAGCCTATTCTCTGGCTATTTTGTATATTACTCAGCTCGAACGCTCAGGCTACAGGCGAAGTTGAAATCCCCTTACTGGCTGAAACAGCCCATATTCAAGCCGCAGTAGGTCGCGTCCTTGAGCTTGATGAGAATGGTCAGAGTTCACTCGGCGACGCTCAATGCAATCGGGTTGATTTGTCCGATCTCGTATTGTTGACCGAGGACGCTCAACTGGCTGTTGACATGGCATTTTCCGCCGCGACGGGTGCCCACGTGCTCGGGGCCTGCCGAGGGCTGACGCCATGGCAGGGGCGACTGACATTGAAATTGACTCCTCAGGTTATGGAGTCCGGACTGGCCATAGAGTTTGTACCTGATTCGATCGAATTGTCGCGACCAGACAGTAGCCCCGGACTGTTGAGCAAACCAGCTAAGCTTATTGCCGATATGTTGGTACTGCCACGCATGAAGAGCGTGCAGATTGATTTAGCCGGGCCACTGAACAGCCTGGATGAATTGATCGAGCAATCGCTGGGGCCAGCGAGTTCACATGATGATGAGCAGTCCCTGATTCAGCGTACCCACATTGCTCGACTGCAAACAGAAGAGACAGGCGTCAGAGCCTGGTTGGCTTTTCAGGTTCGTGTGCCTGAACCCGCCGAGCACGTATCTGAGCCAACTTTCAATGTCAGCGAGCTGGCACAATGGCAAACGCTTGAAGATGAGTTAGATGGCTTTCTGACTACCATCATTTCGACCTTGGCTCACTCAACCAACTCACATGCCTTACGTATCGAGTTACTCGCCGTGTTGTTGGATGCACGACATGCTATTGCCGAGGCGCTGACGGTCGATGATCCTGAGCATGATCCGGTTCGCGAACTTTTCCTGACGACCTGGGAACGGCTGCGACCGCTGATGAGTGAACTCGAAGGTCTGGAAACGCCGGGCTTGGAAGCGGACTTCAAGCTTGCTGCGTTTATCGCTGGTGGTGACGCGTTGCGGGCACTTGATGCCTTGGGGCCTGAATATGGTTTCGAGATCACCCGTGACGGGCTGCGTAAACTTGCTCGCTTGCTGTTGGCCGAAGCTGTGCCACCCAGTTTTACGCCGTTGCCTTTGGAGGTCGATCCGGCATTTCGCGACTTGTTTGGGTTTGATGCCAGCGGTGAGGCCGAATTCACAACCGTAGAATCGACGCCACACAGAGACGTTAGTTTTGGGCGAGTAGGGGCTTGGCTATTGCCAACTGCTTATGCCGACACTGTTCCGCCGGCTGTGGCTTTAAAAGGGTTAGTCCCACAGCTGGAAAACCTTAATCATTACCTTGAGCTGGTTGCTAGTTTGCTGGAAGAACAGGCCAACGCCTGGCTAGCCAAGAATAATAAGATGCCGGACAGAATGGCTGAGCGACTCGACCCTCTGGTACGTGCTACCGCATGGAAAGAATCCTGCTGGCGCCAGCTTGTAGGGTCGAGTAGCGACCCACAAGTATTGCGTTCATCTGGTGGCGCGGTGGGCATGATGCAAATCAACGGTCGGGTTTGGCGTAAGGTGTACGATCTTGACCGCCTTGTTAATGAGGTCGACTACAATGTAAACGCTGGCATCGACATTCTGACCCATTACATGCTTGATTATGCGATCCGCAAAGGCGAGCACGAACAGCCCGGCGGTGATGACAATTTGATAAAGGCAACCTATGCCGCTTATAACGGCGGGCCTGGGCACTTGTCACGCTATCGTCGCGACGACACATCCAGCCAATTGAAGGCCATCGACAATGCGTTTTGGAATCACTACACAACCATCAAAGCTGAACAATGGCCGGATATCTCAAGCTGTTACGCGGTCGGTCAGTAAGCTAGTCTTTTAACCGACGCAAACACAAAAAAGCCGACGCAATGTCGGCTTTATTTTAGTTGATAAGTGACGTCAACTTAATTTGGATTGTATTCATCAAAGCGTTCGATATATTCCTCAATGTTTTGCGCCATCATATCGGTATAACGCTGAGTGAAATAATCAATGATTTTTTGTTTTTCTTCTTTTAACTTTTCAACATCATCAAACTGACGAACAGTCGTAAATACATTAAAACGTGATGCAGAGAATAAAATTGCCGCATTGACATTGTCTACTTCGGTTTCTGCATGCTGCTGGTTAGCAAGGTTTATAAACTCATCACAGCGTTCTTGGAATGTTTTTTCAGCAGGGGCGTTTTCGCTCATATTCTCTCTCAGTAGTAATAGTTAGATATAAATTTTGATTAGCCAAAATAGACTTTCAAATCAGAGATAAATGCCTGTTTTGTTTTTACTAATCCCCAAAGGGAAAACAGACTTTTCTCTCTATCATGTCGGTCAATATGATTTTTAGAGAAGTTAGAGTACGTGATTAGCTCACATTTATAAAGCCAGTTCCACTTTCTCAAACATGTGTTGACAGGGCTAAAGGATGAAGCTCAACATGGGCTAAGTTTGATTTCAAAGCTTTGTCGTATTGTTTTGATTATGAGCAGTGTTAGTTGATGTTCGAAAGTAATTGGCGAACCTCGTCAGAACGTAATGGCCTCACTAGACGACCCACTTCATTGCCATCTTGCAGAAGTATCAACGTTGGCCAAAGCTTTACCTTAAACGCACGTCCTAGTCGTTTGCCTTTTCCGTCATATATCTTAATATGACGCAGTCCTGAATGTTCCATGACTGCTTCTTTTATCGCAGGACTTGCAGCCTGACAGTGTCCACACCAAGGCGCACCAAACTCAATTACAACGTCACCGGAGAACTCGCTGACTTGTTCTAATGTAAATGCTTCTTCTGCGTAATCAAACACTCTGACCCCGTTGATTCAAAGAAATTTAGAGTTCATAACTTACGACAAACTTTGAGTTTGCTTCTGGTATCCACTCTACATTCACTGTGTCACCAGGTTGAATATTACTGATATCGATATAAATCTTTGGAGTAACTGAACTGAAGTAAAAAACTTTTGGAGGCAATACAACCTCTTGTCCGAAGAGTTCGACCGTCTCACACTCATTTTGAACCATTCGCATACTGATCGGCTTATCAATAGCCAGCATTTTATCGACGTTTTCTTTCTTATCCGTCACAATGATGTCTGTTGAAAGATTATCGGAAATCTCATTTGATTTAAACTGCTGATTGCCAGAGATTATATCAGTAATCTCTGCAAGTCTCTTATGCTCTTCAGCGCTATACGATACATCTAATTTGAAGTTTATTTGCACACCTAAAGAGCGGCCTATAATTCTGCAACTGTTGATATAGTGTAGGAAACTATTAGTATTTTTAACAAACTCTGAATTGTCAGCATACATAGCTTGGCTAGTGAGTATTTTGCTACCGTCTACTTCTAGTGAAGTGAATATCTGCCACCCTAATGCAATTTTTTCGAAAAGCGAAAAGAACTTTTCAAAATATTTTATCTGCTGAATGTCCGTTCCTTCCCAACGCTCAAAACCAACTGTGAAGTTTAAATCAACTTTATGTGTAGTTTTATTTTCTGTGATTGGCTTACTAAAGTTAGTACTAAACGTGTCAGCGCAGGACTTGCCAGTAAAATTGAATGACTTAGTACCAATTCTCAAGTCACCGTGAATATCATCAAATGTCTCAACAAGGCTAGTTTCTTTCTCAACTAGCCATATTTTTTGTATGGCCTTTCTATTAGTTGCGGAGATATTAAGCTTCCCATAGGGCTGGTTAAATAGTTCCTCGAATAATCTTGAGCCTTCAAAATTAAATGAAGAGGCGTCTATTTCCACATCTTTACCATGCTCAACTAATTCCATATATTGTTTTTGGTAATCTTTTGCAGCTTCGCTAGGAATTATCATCTGTAGAGGAACAGTCTCTTTGGCAAGAATGCGAAACGTTGACATATTACCGTCAAAAAAAGATTGAACTTTAAATCTCTCATCAAGTGCCTCCAAGGCTTTCTCGGAAGCGATATGTACATTTGAGATAGCGGTCGGTACGAAATTGGCACCTAACCCTGTCAAAGATGCTGTGATTGTATTAACAGTATCTTTGTGACTAGGTATTTTTTTGCCTAGCTCAAGCCGTGCATTATTTTCAGCTATTTGCTTCCATTCTTTCAGTAAATCAACGGTATATCTTATTAGATCTCTATCAATATCAATTGAACAGTTTGAGCAAAGCCATATGGCATTATCAAGTGACTTTCTTTCTGAAGAGCTCATCGAACTGTCATACCGTGGGCCTCCGGGAGACGCGGCACAGATATGGGCTGCAATACCGATATTACTTATACCTCCAGAGTCAGATGGGGCAGTTGTTTGTACTCGACATTCTGGATTTGAGCATCGGTTAGATACTCTAGCCTTGAGTTTTTCTATTACTGCTTTAGTGAAGTTATCTCGACTCAATGATGTCTCCGACAGTCTTAATTAACAAATACTTCCTGATTAGGTTTTCTAACTGTATTTCTCTGGTCAATCCTAACTTTTGAAACAATATTGAATAGCTAGAACAATGAACAAAAGGGTCAGACACGATTGATCATGTAGCTGACACAAGGAACCAAAGGGGGCGGAGTGGATTGATTTGCAAATGTAAATGCCTCGTCTGAGTAATCAAACACTCTGACCCCATTGATTGTTTCACAATTTCAATCGTGTCTGACCCCTTTGGTTCCTCTTGCGGTGCTATTTTCGACCAATTTCATCCATACTTTTGTAATAATCCTCTAACATTCCGAAGTGTTGCATCATACGGAGAGGATTTCTCCCTGCAGCATAATTTTGATGTTGACTCTGTACAGAACACCAAGGGCACAGGTTTGTATTTTTTGTAGGCTCACTACACTTTTCACATTTACTTGAAGCTTTCACTAAAGAGTCAGTATCGAAAAGTAGTGTTGAACCATCAAGAGCTATGAAATACGGGCGTGAACTTGAACGTCCAATCCTGAATTCGTATTGATCTGCACCTATTTTTTCTGACAGAGATTTAACCTGTTCAATTGTATCCCGTGTTGCTTGATGGCCAGTTATCAAAGCAGTTACACAACCTTGGGGAATTTTGAATAATTGCAATCCGTTTTCTAATTTGGTGATGAAAGCTTGATCAATCAGTAACCTTCTTTCCATTTCATAGCTCCAGCATGACTGCTTTGTGAAGTATGCTGCATTCAAGACACCACTCTGAAGAAAATAGTGATAGCGAGGCTTTCCTATATGTGCTGCTCTGTACAACATATCTAGCAGTTCTGGAGCTGGTTCATCTCGATATTCGACGTCATCAAACCTAACAGCTGGAAAGCTTTCAAGAACTTTCTCTTCATCTATTTCAACTACAACACCACAGTGGTTATGGGCATAATGTGCCCACATTGGTACCACTTCCGGAGACGTGGAAAAGCATGTAGTTGGTATTTGTGGAATTTCACCAATTACCTCATTGTAATGGGCAAGAATATCTGGCGGTTGATTGTAATCAATTGTCAGGAATAACTCATATGGGTCATTGAATTCATTCGGGTAGGAGCATTTGAAAGAGCAAAAGCCCTCATCGGCAAAAGCTTTGTCCAAAATATCTGGACCCAAGTATTTGTAAATTTTCGCCATAAACTTTCCAATTCCATCTGGTCGAATAAAAAAGCCGACTCAAGGTCGGCTTTTATGCTTAACTTCCTAGTCCCATTTAAGACCGCCACCGGTTTGATATTCGGTGACTTTGGTTTCAAAGAAGTTCTTTTCTTTCCGCATATTGGCTTGTTCATCCAGCCAGGGCAGGGTAGCTTCGGCACCGGGGAACGGTTCTTCAAAGCCTAGCTGTTTAGCACGACGGTTTGCGGTGTAACGGAACTGGCCGTGATGCACTTCTTTTGAGTAACCCAAAATCGGGTCACGCAAAATATAGCCGGCGTAGGTTTCTTCGGCTGCATCGGCTTCTTCAAACATCTGTTGGACTTTTTTCGGGTCCAGCGTGATGTTTTCTTCTTTCATGATTTGTTTACAAACACGAATACCGAACGAGGCGTGCATCACTTCATCACGCATGATGTATTGCAGTTGTTCGGCGGTGCCTTTCATCAACCCACGACGTTGCAAAGCGAAGATAGGCGAGAAGCCGTTGTAGAACCATGAACCTTCAAAGATGCCTGCGAAGAACGCGTAAGACATAACGAAGTTTTCCAGCTCGTCACGGTCACGCAGATCAATATCACTACGCATGACGGTATCTAAACGGTCATTGGCGAGTTTAATTTTCTGATGAATCTCTGGCACCACACGGTAGCGGTTATAGATTTCAGACTGATCCAGACCAATGGTTTCGATGCAGTGCTGGTAGGTCCATGTGTGCAAAGCTTCTTCATACACCTGACGTGCTTGATAGATTTGCAGCTCAGGTGCGGTCATTTTTTCCATCACCGCCAGACCGATATTACGCATGGCGAGAATATCGGAGGTGGTCAGGTAAGACAGCACGTTTTCATAGACGTGGCGTTCTTCCAACGTCAGTTTATGACGGTAGTCATGAACGTCTTGCGCCATGTTGATATCAAGCGGTGTCCAGTGATTCTTATTGGCATTAAGGAAGTAATTCCATGCCCAAGGGTATTTGAACGGTGCCAATTGATTGATATCGGCTTCGCCATTGATAACGCGTTTGTCGTCGGCGTTAATCGCTTTGGCGTTGTTCAGCGGCATTTCTGTGACCTCAGCTCTGGCCGGAGCTTCGCTGAGATCATTGGCCGCCGGTTCTGCCGGCTTGACTTCTTCTTGTTTTGCTTCTTCAGTACCGGCTATCGGTGCTGAGAATGGATCGTCCCAATTCAACATTACTGACATGCCTCGCAATCTGGTTCTAAAATCGAGCACGCTTGCGGTGCTTCCATGCCTTCACCCAAGAATTCCTCAGGATCAGCGGCGGCACTGGCTAGTGGCGCACTTGCTGCTGCGCTACTGGCCACAGGCGATGCAGTTGGTGCACTCGCTACGGGTGTGGGGCCAGTCGGTTTTTGCGCTGAAGGTGGCGGCGTAGGGGCAGAGCTTGTTTTCTCAGCACCGGTCGCACCCATTGAACGCAGGTAATAAGTGGTTTTCAGACCACGTACCCAAGCCAGTTTGTACAGGTTATCCATCTTCTTACCTGATGGTTCTGCCATGTACAGGTTGAGACTTTGCGCCTGATCAATCCATTTCTGACGACGAGAAGCGGCTTCAATCAACCAACGTGCATCCATTTCAAACGCGGTGGTGTACAACGCTTTGAGTTCGTCAGGAATACGGTCGATGCTTTGCAGACTGCCGTCGAAGTATTTCAGGTCATTGATCATGACTTCGTCCCACAGGTCACGTGCTTTCAGGTCTTCAACCATATATGGGTTGATGACGGTGAACTCACCTGACAGGTTCGATTTCACGAAAATGTTTTGATAGGTCGGTTCGATTGACTGACTCACACCACAGATGTTGGAAATGGTTGCTGTCGGTGCAATCGCCATAGTGTTGGAGTTACGCATGCCCTGACGTTTGATTTTGTCACGCAATGCATCCCAATCCATGGTTTGGCTATCGTCTTGTTGCAGGTATTCGCCACGCGCTTCTTGCAACAGTTTGATTGAGTCAATCGGCAGAATGCCTTTGCTCCACAAGCTGCCTTCGTAGGATTGGTATTTACCACGCTCAGCGGCCAGGTCAGAAGAGGCTTCAATCGCGTAGTAGCTGACGGCTTCCATTGATTCATCAGCGAACTTAACGGTTTCTTCAGAGCTGTATGGCAGGCGCAGTTTGTATAGCGCATCCTGGAAGCCCATGATGCCCAGACCGACCGGACGGTGCAGCAGGTTAGAGTTACGCGCTTGTGGCACGCTGTAGTAGTTATATTCGATAACGTTATCAAGCATGCGCATCGCTGTACGAACGGTTTTCTGGAGTTTTTGTGTATCCAGTTTGCCGTTTTCGTCGATGTGCTTAACCATGTTGACCGAGCCCAGATTACACACAGCGATTTCTTTGTCTGATGTGTTCAGGGTGATTTCGGTACACAGGTTTGAGCTGTGAACGACGCCAACGTGTTGTTGCGGGCTACGCAGGTTACATGGATCTTTAAAGGTGACCCATGGGTGACCGGTTTCAAACAACATGCCTAACATTTTGCGCCACAGATCGGTCGCTGGCAGTTGCTTGAAGTTACGGATTTCACCGCGCGCTGCTTTTTCTTCGTACTCGGTGTAAGCCTTCTCAAATGCCAGACCAGTCAGATCGTGCAGATCATCGACTTCTTCTGGTGAGAACAATGTCCATTGACCTTCTTCGGCAACACGTTTCATGAACATGTCCGGAATCCAGTTAGCCGTGTTCATATCATGGGTACGGCGACGGTCATCACCGGTGTTTTTACGCATATCGAGGAATTCTTCGATATCGATGTGCCATGTTTCTAGGTAAGCACACACGGCGCCTTTACGTTTACCACCTTGGTTAACGGCAACGGCTGTGTCGTTGGCCACTTTCAGGAATGGCACAACACCTTGTGATTTACCGTTGGTGCCTTTGATATGGGCGCCCAGACCACGAACACGGGTCCAGTCATTACCCAGACCGCCTGCATATTTAGATAGCAGGGCGTTATCACGCATAGCGTTGTAGATGCCGCTGAGATCATCAGGCACGGTTGTCAGGTAGCAAGAAGACAACTGAGGACGCAATGTGCCTGAGTTAAACAGGGTCGGCGTAGAGCTCATGAAGTCAAAGCTAGACAGTAGGTTATAGAACTCAATCGCGCGTTCTTCGCGGTTCAGCTCGTTGATAGCCAAGCCCATTGCGACACGCATATAGAATGCTTGCGGTAATTCGAAACGGGTGCCGTCGTAGTGAATGAAGTAACGATCGTAAAGTGTTTGCAGACCTAAGTAAGTAAAGTCGAAATCCAGTTCCGGTTTCAGGGCTTTACCCAGACGGTCTAAATCAAACAGGCCTAATTCTGAATCGACCAGCTCTTTTTCAATCGCTGTGTGGATGTAGCTTTTGAAATAGTCCGGGTAGATATCAACCATTTCGTTTTGTGCCGCTTGTTTCGGCATTTTGAAAACAAAGCTCAGGGCTTCACGTCGGATTCCGTCCATCAGCAGGCGAGCAGCCAAAGTACTGTAGGCAGGATCTTTTTCGATAAAGGTACGTGCGCCCATGACTAGGGCTTTTTCGACATCAGATTCTTTAACACCGTCGAACAGGTTACGTTGGGTATCACGCAGGATAGCCTCACGGTCTACTTCTGCCAGACCTTCACAGGCTTCAGTGATGAGGTTATGCAAACGATCGATATCCAGCGGTTGACGGGTTCCGTCAGCTAAGGTGACATGCAGGGTTGTCTCATTAGCCGGTTGTGGATGTTTCTTTTCTTCTTCAGCACGTTTTTCGGATTGTTTTTCACGATAAACCACATAAGAGCGAGCAACTTTGTATTCGCCTTCACGCATCAGCGCCAGTTCAACCTGATCTTGAATATCTTCGATGTGAACCGTGCCACCATCATCCAGACGACGAAGCAGGTTATCTGTGATCTGGCCGGTCAGTTTTTTCACTGTATCGTGAATGCGGCGACTGTTTTGCGCAGAGTCACCTTCGACGGCTAAAAACGCCTTGGTAATCGCGACAGCAATCTTGCCGCTATCAAAATCGGTTACCTTGCCGTTACGACGGATAACGCTGTAGCCGCTTTCCGCGGAGGAGGGGGTATGTGTAGTTTGTGCTGGTTCGCTCGCCATAGTGAATTCCCTGCTTTTGTTTGTTGAGTCTAAAATCACAAAACCACTAGTGGTTGTGGTTGTGAAATGATTGAACCACAAGATAGTGTGTTTTTAAAGTCTTGGCAAGGGGAAAAGTTGCACATAAATTGTGCACTTTTTGTGGATAACTTTTAGCTGATCTGAGGCTAAGCTAACCCCGATGCGCGATCACAGCTTTTGTGCTGTTTTGGTGCTTTAAAAAATAAATTTTAAATAAAAATTTTTGCTTAAAACTGACCCCGTTTTGAAACGGGGTCGGCAATCATACTGAGTCGATTTTTATTCGACAAGGGGTGTTACGAGAGAATTATTCTGCTGAATGAGACTTAGTAGGTTTCTGACACAGAAACTGCAATGGGTTGAAGCAGTTGCCGCGCTCTTTGTCGATCACCACTTTCTTCTGCTTGCACTATCAACGCCCATTTATTTTGCTGTGTGGCTTCAATGGCATCGTTGATCAGCGGATCATGGTCTGGGCGAAGTGAGATCACGCCTGCGATAATAAAACCGAGAAAAATACCGATGATAGCGAGCGCCATATGGGTCAACATGGGGCTGGACTGGGCAAAGGTAGGGCCGACGCTAGAAAGTAAGCTGGCCAGTAGCAGCCCAAACAGAAAACCAATTGAGCCGAACAGAAAGTGAGACTGAGAAATCAGTTTGCCGATTGCATGGGTTTCGGGCTCGATTTTGTGTCCGGCATTATTATCATGCGGTGTGATTATGTTGATATGCCGCTCAGTGAAGTGTCCGTAATCGATTAAGGTTTCTTTCGCTGAGTGAGCCGTGTTTTCATCATTAAAGATTCCTGCCACTTTGCTGTGGTATTTTTCTTTATTGATGGTTGCAAACATAGATTGTCTCCTTAGTCATTGATGGACTATTGGGGACAACAGATATGCCGATGATATCCAACCGACGCTAACGATTTACTATTTTTGTGATCGATTTAACGCTGACTGACCTGAAAAACACTCACAAGTTGGCTGAGTTTCTGAGCTGTGTTTCTGACCATCACCGAGCGTTGCTGCAAGGCATCAATGGCTTTTGTCATTAATCCTGCAGAATGACCGACGTCACGCGCTGTTTCACCGTGGATCTGACTGTTCTGGTCAAGTTGCTTGATGGTGGCAAACATTTGTTCTACCAAGGCATGTAACTGGGTGTTTTCTGATGAAGCTTCTTCCGTTTTCTTCAAACTACGGTCGACATTATTAACGCCATGTTCCATGAATTTCACCGCTTCCAGCGTTTCAGATTGAATGGTTTCTATCATCTTTTGAATTTCTTCTGCCGAATTGGCTGTGCGTGATGCAAGGCCACGAACTTCATCAGCAACGACTGAAAAGCCACGACCATGTTCACCGGCACGCGCCGCTTCAATCGCGGCATTTAATGCGAGCAAGTTGGTTTGATTGGTGATTTCGGATATCACACCGATGATGTTACCAATTTCAGCCGTGCGGCTATGCAGGCTTTGCACCGCTTTCGCTGAAGTCTCAACGACATCGCGAATTTCCTGCGTGCCGCTACGAACAGATTCAAACTGTATACGGGCTTCCTGTACCACATCATCCATAGCTTGTTTCATTGATTCTGCGGTACTGGAAGCATTACCAATGTCCTGAATTTGGGCTTCGAGAAGATGCAGCATTTTATCGATAGCTTCGGCGACCTCGGTGGAGACATGAAACGCATCGCGGTTGGTTTCAAGCATCGCTTCATTGGTTTGGCTGACATTGCTACTGGTGGTGATAACCTGCCCGACAATACCGTCAAGGTTGTCGATAAAGCTATTTATCCACCTGCCCATATCACCGGTTTCGTCGTTTGTCATCCGGTTGCTATCGAGGCGCTGCGCTAAATTTCCTTCACCTTCTGCAATGGTGCGAATCACTTCGGTCATTTCATCCAGCCTGTTGGCCAAAGGATTGGTGGTTAGCTTTTTATATAGAGCAGCAATAAATACAATCATGCCTGCTGAAATGCCATTGATAATGAGTTCGGATAAGCTGGTGAACGCATGCAAGCCTGCATTAACGCCGAGCAGGGCAAACATTGACATGACAAAGCCTTTCATCAGGCTGACATTGATTGAGCGACGACGATAGACTTCTTCTAAGTCACCTTCACACATCATGCCCCAGCGATCAGGGGAGCCTTTCAATTGGAAGGTGACACCTTTACCTATAACCGGAATATGACGGTAGTCTGAGTAAGCCGGGTAGGTGACAAATAGGTTGCTGCCGTTGCGAATGGTTTCTCTGACACCGGGGTGAAGTTGTCCGGTGGCGGGATCGGTAAAGCGAATTTCAAATTCAGTATGGCGTTTAACACCGACCGTGCCCCATTTGGTGTGAATACCACTTTTCAGGTTTTCACCGTGTGAAAAGGTGTTGTCTTCAAAACGGGAACGCGAAAGAGCGATGCCTTGTTGGTGGCCTGGCTCGAACCGGGACTCCACCATAAAAATGTAATTATCACCTGACTCTGTATAGATATGACCTGCTTCACGTTGAATCAGATCACCCAACACATCGTTGGGGACACGGCCACAGACAGCACCAATGACTTCGCCGTCGCGCTTAAGTGGCTGATAGAACATCAACGTGACTTCGTCATGGAACTTAGAGCTGGACGGGCCTATTTTTAAGGTAAGGTCATCCACGTAAGGACCATGAAGAAAGGCTTCTGATAGGCCTTTCTGAACAGCTTTAGGCGGTAAGTCACGCTGATTGATGTGTAAGGAATAAGTGGAATGTGTCACCACACCTTTCGCATCTATGACAAACAATTCTGAGAAGTCAGGCGCGGCGAGTAGGCGATCTTGTAGGCTACTGGTAGTGATCTCAGGATAGGTATCAACGACCTGCTCTGCCAATAGCTCCATTTGATCCCATTGGCTGGTTGCCCATTGTTGGAGGATCTTGACGCGAGTTGCGGCGATACCTTCAAAGGTTTTTTCAACAGCACTGTAGTTGTGTCGATTGAGAAAGCAGGAACGAGCCATTGCCAGTTTTCCTGTTTCACCGAACCAAGGCAGCCATCTTCTTTCTGCCTGACTTAAATTCATGGACTGGCTTTTTAACGTGCTCATGGTTTTCCTCATAGATTTATGAAGGTTCTGAGAGCAATAGCTAAGCCAGAATTTAAGGCGCTGTTTCTAAAAGAAATTGTTTATTTGTTTTTTCTGTCGGCGCACCACCATGGTGCGCCGCTGTGATTTGATACAGAAATTTTGACCCAGAATGGGGCTTGTTTAGTGGATTTAGCTTATTGATTATAAATAGGTATTTATAATTCCAGTATAGCTTCTTTCACTTCGTCGAGATGCTGTTTCACTTTCACTTTTCGCCATTCATTACGCAATACGCCATTAGTGTCGATAAGAAAGGTACTGCGATCAATGCCCATGTATTCACGGCCATAAAGTTTTTTTAGTTTGATAACATCGAACAGATTGCAAACAGTCTCGTCTTCGTCGGACAAAAGGTCGAAAGGGAAGGATTGCTTGGTTTTAAAGTTTTCATGTTTACGAAGGCTATCTCGTGAAACACCGACGATAAGCGTGTTATGGTCATTAAAGAAGGCAATATCATCACGAAAATTTTGACCTTCAAGTGTGCAACCCGGCGTATTGTCTTTTGGGTAAAAGTAGATAAGAATATTTTTACCTTTATGGTCTGACAGCCGAAAGGTTTTATCGCCAGTGCTCGGCACCTCAAAGTCAGCTACGGGTTGCCCAAGTTGTACTTGTGTCATCTAATCATCCTGTTTTAAAACGATTTGCCAAAAAACGTACCTTACACAATACAGTCTGATCTTGTCATCATCAGGCAGGCAAAGTACCATGCCTGTTATTTTTTCGGAGTCCTTTATCTATGTTTAGCGGCAGTATGGTAGCTCTTGTCACACCCATGCGAGCAGATGGCTCGTTGGATGATGACAGCCTGCGAAAGTTGGTCGAGTTTCATATCAGCCAAGGCACAGATGCCATTGTCGCTGTGGGTACGACCGGTGAATCTGCAACCTTGAGCGTGAACGAACACACTGATGTGATTCGTAAAGTAGTGCAATACGTTAATGGTCGTGTGCCTGTGATTGCCGGCACGGGTGCAAACTCAACGTCGGAAGCCATTGAGTTAACCCAGTCTGCAAAAGACTTAAACGTAGATGCAGTATTACTGGTAGCACCTTATTATAATAGGCCGACGCAAGAAGGCATGTACCTGCATTTTAAAGCGATTGCCGAAGCTGTTGACATCCCGCAGATCCTATATAATGTTCCAGGTCGTACTGCATGTGACTTATTACCTGAAACGGTAGGCAGGTTGTCACACATAGACAACATCATTGGCATTAAAGAAGCCACAGGTGATGTCTCGCGGGTTCAACAAATCAAACAATTGTCAGTAGATGGCTTTGAGCTTTATACCGGTGAAGATGCCAATACGGTCGACTTTATTCTCGCCGGCGGTGTGGGTGTTATTTCGGTAACAGCCAATGTTACACCGGCGTTAATGCATGATGCGTGCGTGGCTGCGTTGAATAATGAAGAAGAAAAAGCCCGAGAAATAAATCAGAAAATGGTGGCCTTACACCAATTTTTATTTGTAGAAGCTAACCCTATTCCTGTTAAATGGGCGTTATCGGAAATGGGGATGATCCCAGAAGGTATTCGCTTGCCAATGACGGTATTGTCGGAAAAATACCATCAGCCGGTGCGTGAAGCCCTCATTACGGCGGGTGTTCTAAACTAAAATAAATGAGTGAACTGTACTAAATGAACGCGAAATTATTTAAACAAACATCGCTGGTCGTCATGATGTCGGCCGTACTGAGTGGTTGTGGTGCATTTTCTACACTGGACGAAGTCGTTCCAGACAATACCCAGAAATACCGCAAAGCTGAAACCATGCCGCCTCTGGATGTGCCCCCTGATTTGAGTACAGTCCGCATTAATGACGATATTGCCGGAACCGATGACTCGACCGCAACATACTCTGAATTTGAAGAAGCCGCGAGTAACCCTCTGGCTGCTAAATACAATCTGACACCAGAGAAAAAACCGTCACTGGCCGGTGAAGGGCGAAGCCGTCATTTAGTTGTGCCGGGTGACCGTGAAGTAACGTGGCAGCGTATACAAGAGTTCTGGGCCAACAAAGGCTTGGAAATCGACCGTATCGATGGTCGTATCGGCCTGATGGATACTGTCACCGATGCTGATGGTTATGCTTATCGTGTACGCATGGAACGTGGCGATACATCAAAGATGGCTGAAATTTACCTGAATGCAACCGATGAAACGCAAGCTAATTCTCAAAAGAATGAGGCTACATTGCGTGAAATGGCTGATTACTTAGGCTCTTTGTACCAAGAAGATGTCGCCAAGGTTGAAGCGCAAAAACCGGCACCAGCTCCTGAAGAAACAGCGCAAGTCTTCCTGATGGATGACGAGAACGGTCAACAAAGTCTGGTGGTTGAGCAAGACTTCCAAACCGTATGGCGTCGTGTTGGACGTGTTTTAGACAGCAAAGGCTTTGCTGTAGAAGATCGTGATCGTAGCCGTGGTTATTACTTTGTTCGCTATATCGATCCATTTAAAGAAATCGAAGAAGATGATGAAGGCTTCTTCAGCAGCTTAGCGTTTTGGCGTGATGATGCTGAAAAGAACCCACAAGAGTATTACTACATCAAAATGAACTCTGAAGCCACTGACACTCGCGTGATGGTATTGGATGCAGAAGAAAATCGTACATCGAGCGATACTGCCAAGCGGTTGTTGAACCTGATTCAGGAGCAACTTGCACCCTAATGCGATTTGCTTCCCTCGGTAGCGGTAGTCGAGGTAATGCAACCTTAATCACGTCAGGAAAAACCACGTTGATGATCGACTGTGGTTTTTCCGCACGTGAGGCAGTAAAACGTCTACAACTATTAAATATCGACCCTGCTTCACTTTCGGCCATTTTGATCACACATGAACATGCCGACCATATGGCGGGTGTCAGGGTAATGGCGCGTAAGTTTAATCTTCCGGTCTATACCACACCAGGTACGGCAGGCTGCTTACCCGAAGATGTGGCACCTTATATTCATGCGTTTAACTGTCATGAAAAGTTTGTTATTGATGACATTGAAGTAGAACCGTTCCCTGTACCACATGATGCTCGTGAACCGAGCCAGTTTGTATTTTCAGATGGTGCTTTAAGAGTTGGGCTACTGACCGATGTTGGTTCGATAACACCATTAATCGAGAATACATTGTCAGCATGTGATGCTTTGTTACTGGAAGCTAATCACGATTTGACGATGTTAGAACAAGGTGAATATCCCGAACACCTTAAACGTCGTGTTGGTGGCAGATTAGGCCATTTAAATAACGTGCAATCTGCCTCGTTACTTGAGAAAATTGACACTTCTCGTCTACAGCATATTATGGCAATGCACATCTCGGAAAAGAATAATTGTCCGTCGATTGCCGTTCCCTTATTGGCCGAAGCCTTGGGATGCGAGCACGATTGGATTGGTGTCGCCGATCAGGAAGCTGGTTTTGACTGGCGTGAAGTAAATAACCGTTAAGAGACTTCAAATGCAAAAGAAACAAGAACTGTACTCAGGCAAAGCAAAAAGTGTTTTTGCCACAGATGATAATGATTATGTGGTTTTGAGCTTTCGTGATGACACCTCGGCATTTGATGGTGAGAAGGTCGAACAGTTAAGCCGTAAAGGTGAAGTAAACAATAAGTTTAATGCCTTCATCATGCAATATTTGTCAGACAATGGCATCCCGACGCATTTTGAGAAGCTGTTGAACGATACGGAATCCTTAGTCAAAAACATGCAAATGATGCCGGTTGAGTGTGTCGTTCGTAATGTGGCTTCGGGTAGCTTAGTGCGTCGTCTCGGCGTCGAAGATGGTATGGAATTAACGCCTCCCGTTTTTGAATTTTTCCTCAAAAATGACGCTTTACATGATCCCATGATTAACGAATATCACATTGAAACCTTCGGTTGGGCAAAGTCAGAAGATATCAATAAAATGAAAGAGTTAACCTTTAAAGTTAATGAACTCTTGAAGACGTTGTTTGTCGATGCAGGTATGATTCTGGTCGACTACAAACTCGAGTTTGGCCTGTTTAATGGTCAAGTTTATCTTGGCGATGAGTTCAGTCCTGATGGTTGTCGTTTATGGGATGCTGAAACGCGCAAGAAGCTGGATAAAGATCGCTTTAGACAAGGTTTGGGCGGAGTAATCGAAGCTTATATTGAGGTGGCGCAACGTATTGGCGTTGATATATAGATCAATAGTTTGTAGATATATTAACACTGAAGCATGGAGGCAGTAACGACCGAAACCGCGTGACGGGCAGAAGATTTTATCGGAGAATGCATGCAAAAGCCAAGTAGGCCGGCTGATGATAAAGCAAGAGTTTTTAGTCTTAGATCATTAAATTTACTTGATAGTGATAAAGATGAGCGTTTTGACCGATTGACTCGACTTGCCGTGTCTATCTTTGATGTGCCAATTTCACTCGTCAGTCTGGTTGATGAAAACCGGCAGTGGTTTAAGTCATGCTATGGAATAAGTGCAAAAGAAACGGGGCGTGATGTGTCTTTTTGTGGTCACGCTATTTTAGGTGACGAAGCATTTGTTATAGAGGACACGCATCTGGATTCACGTTTTGTTGATAATCCACTTGTTGTTGGTGAGCCTCATATCCGTTTTTATGCCGGTTATCCAATAAGGCATGTGGATAATTTCATACTTGGCACGTTGTGTTTAATAGATACTCGCCCGCGTCATTTTTCGCATCGCGAGCAATTGATACTTCAAGGCTTAGCTGAACTGGTTGAACGCGAAATTCATGCTATACAGCTTGCGACAATGGACGAGCTTACCGAGATTTATAATCGCCGTGGCTTTTTTGCTTCTGCCAATCAAGCTCTTAATCTATGTCGCCGGCAATCATTACCAGTCAGTCTCGTATTTTTAGATTTAAACAAATTCAAGCAGATTAATGACCGTTACGGTCATGCAATAGGCGACAAAATCCTACAAGAGTTTGCCCATCACCTCACGCTGGTTTGTCGACAAACCGATATATCAGCCAGAATTGGTGGTGATGAATTTGTTTTACTGCTACCAAACGCAACTGATACAGAAGTAAAGAAAATTCTTGCTCGTTTTGCGCAGTTCAATAATGACGTAGCAAAGGAGTATTCGATTGCATACTCCTATGGTGTCGTAAATTTTGATGAGGCCATTCATCAAAGCCTGGATGATTTGCTCGTTGAAGGAGATCAGCTCATGTATAAACGTAAGAAAAAAGCTGCTAGAAAAAACTAGCTAAAGTTAACATCAAATCGAGTCAGTCACTTTCCAGCCAATGCTGCCACCGGCACGCATAGGTACTAGCGTAGTGCTATCAAACTCTAACGCTTCTGGCACATTCCAGCTTTGTTTTTGCAGCGTAATCTGTTCAGCGTTGCGTGGTAATTGATAAAAATCAGGGCCGTTAAAGCTGGCAAATGCCTCTAGTTTATCTAAAGCGCCTGCAGCTTCAAATGCTTCCGCATATAGTTCTATCGCTGCGTGAGCACTATAAATACCGGCACAACCGCAGATGTTTTCTTTGCCTTCACGAGGGTGGGGCGCGCTATCTGTTCCTAAGAAAAACTTTTTGCTACCACTAGTTGCAGCAGCAATTAATGCGTGTTGGTGGGTATTACGTTTCAATACCGGTAAGCAGTAGTGATGAGGCTGAATACCGCCTACGAGTAGGTCATTTCTGTTCAACAGTAAGTGGTGCGGGGTAATCGTTGCAGCAATACGATCTGTTTCATTCTGAACAAACTGTGCAGCATCGGCTGTGGTGATATGTTCAAAGACGACTTTTAATTCAGGAAAGTCGGTGAGCAGAGGCTGCATAATGCGGTCGATGAAGACTTTCTCACGATCAAATACATCAATATCTGCCGTGGTGACTTCACCATGTACCAATAGCGGCATGCCGCACGCTTGCATGGCTTCAAGGGCTTTATAACAATTTTTTATATCGGTGACGCCCGCATCAGAATTAGTGGTTGCACCAGCCGGGTAAAGTTTGACAGCATGGACGAGTCCGCTATCCTTGGCGCGTAGGATTTCTTCCGCACTGGTGTTGTCTGTCAGGTACAAGGTCATCAGTGGTTCAAACTGATTACCCGCGGGACGCGCAGCCAAAATACGGTCGCGATAAAGTATTGCCATCTCTGTTGTAGTGACCGGAGGTCGCAGATTAGGCATGACAATAGCTCTTGAAAACACGCGTGCAGTATCAGGAACGGTGCGATTTAAGGCGAGATCGTCGCGCAAGTGGAGATGCCAGTCGTCTGGGCGGGTAATATGAAGTTGGGTCAAATTTGCGTTAGTCATAACCGCTAATTATGCCACAGCTAATGCGTTAAGCCGAAATAGTTACAACCCATGCTCGAGTCGCAACAGCGCTGGTTCTTGACCTTATCTCGCATTACAAGTAACTTTACACGTTTGATGTTTTTAAGCTTCTCGTGAAGTGATTAAGAGGGAAACACGTGGAATTAAGCGGCGGTGAGATATTAGTACAATGTCTCAAAGATGAAGGTGTCGAATACCTGTTTGGGTATCCTGGTGGTGCCGTGCTTCATATCTATGACGCACTATACAATCAGGAGGGTGTGAATCACATCCTGGTCCGCCATGAGCAAGCAGCAACACATGCTGCTGACGGCTATGCGCGGGCGACAGGGAAACCTGGCGTCGTCTTGGTTACTTCAGGTCCGGGCGCTACGAATGCTGTAACGGGTATTGCGACAGCCTATATGGATTCGATTCCTATGGTTGTGATTACCGGTCAGGTTGCAACAGCCAATATTGGTAGTGATGCGTTTCAGGAAGTAGATTCCGTTGGTATTACTCGTCCTTGCGTTAAGCACAACTTCCTTGTGAAAGACATAAACGATCTTGCTGAAACAGTGAAGAAAGCATTTTATGTCGCAACCACAGGGCGTCCTGGTCCGGTTGTGGTCGATGTACCAAAAGACATTACTGACCCCAACATTAAGATTCCGTATCACTATCCGGAAACGGTTCAGATGCGTTCTTATCAGCCAGTATTGAAAGGTCATAGTGGCCAAATCAAGCGTGCGGTAGATCTGTTATTAAGTGCTAAAAGGCCAATGATTTATACCGGTGGTGGTGTGGTTCTGGGGAAAGGTTCCGAAGAACTACGCAAGTTTGTACGCAAACTAGGCTATCCAATCACGAGTACGCTAATGGGCCTCGGTGCCTATCCAGCCAGTGATGAATTGTTCCTCGGCATGCTGGGCATGCACGGTACTTATGAAGCGAATATGGCGATGCACGATTGCGATGTGCTAATCGCAGTAGGTGCGCGTTTTGATGATCGTGTTACCGGTAAAATCGCTGAATTCTGTCCACATGCGCAGATTGTGCATATTGATATCGACCCATCGTCTATTTCAAAAACGATTACGGTAGACGTGCCTATTGTTGGTAACGTGCCGGATGTTTTGCAGGAAATGAATCACCTGCTGGAAAGCGATAAGAAAACGCCAAACAAGAAAGCTATTGATGACTGGTGGAAAACAATCAATAGCTGGCGTAGTCAACAATGTATGTCATATGACCGTAATAGCGACAAGATCAAGCCGCAAATGGTCATTGAAATGTTGCATGAAATTACACATGGCAATGCCTACGTAACATCAGATGTCGGTCAGCATCAGATGTGGGCTGCACAGTATTACGGCTTTGATGAACCTAACCGTTGGATAAACTCCGGTGGTCTCGGCACTATGGGCTTTGGTTTGCCCGCAGCCATGGGTGTTCAGCTTGCCTACCCGGATGAAGTGGTCATTTGTGTCACTGGTGAAGGTAGTATCCAAATGTGTATTCAGGAGCTGTCGACCTGTCTGCAATACGGCCTGCCGGTGAAAATCGTTGCGCTGAATAACCGTTATCTTGGCATGGTTCGACAGTGGCAAGAGTTTTTCTATGAGAATCGTTATTCGCATTCTTATATGGAATCGTTACCTGACTTCGTTAAATTGACGGAAAGTTACGGTCATGTCGGTATTCGTATCGAGCGTCCAGAAGATTTACGTGCCGAGTTGGAACGTGGCTTTGCGATGAAGAATCGTTTGGTGTTCTTCGATATCGTGACGGATCAGGCTGAAAACGTGTATCCGATGATTGCACAAGGTAAAGCGCATAACGAAATGCATATGTCGCCGCACTGTGTACCACCACAAGATCCAGAAAGGGAGCTGTCTTAACATGCGCCATATTATCTCCATCCTGATCGAAAACGAAGCAGGGGCGTTGTCGCGTGTGGCTGGATTGTTTTCTGCGCGTGGTTACAATATCGAGTCACTGACAGTCGCACCCACAGAAGATCCGTCGTTGTCGCGTATGACGATTGTGACAACCGGTACAGACCGAATTATTGAACAAATCACCAAACAGCTTAATAAGTTGGTTGATGTGGTTAAACTGCTGGACCTGACTGAAGGTCCACACATTGAACGTGAAATGATGCTGATTAAAGTTAAAGCATCAACAATGGCTCAACGTGAAGATGTTAAACGCCTGTCGGATATTTTCCGTGGTCATATCATTGATGTGACATCTTCGACCTACACCATTGAACTGACCGGCGCTGTCGCGAAACTGGATTCATTTATTGAAACCCTGGCTGAGCACAAAATTATTGAAACTGTCCGTAGTGGCGTTTCAGGTATTGCCCGCGGCGAAAAAAGCCTGCACTTGTAATTCGATTAAATAATCGCTTTTAGAAAAAACTAAGGAATTCAACCATGAGTTTGAACATTTATTACGATAAAGATTGTGACCTGTCCATTATTAAGGACATGAAAGTCACCATTATCGGCTACGGCTCTCAAGGCCATGCCCATGCCTGCAACCTGAAAGATTCTGGCGTTGATGTCACTGTCGCTCTGCGTGCGGGTTCATCTTCTATCGCTAAAGCTGAAGGCGCTGGCCTGAAAGTCTCTGATAACGCGAGTGAAGCAGTTAAAGGTGCTGACCTTGTTATGGTTCTGACACCGGACGAATTCCAATCTCAGTTGTACACCACCGACATTGAACCAAACCTGAAACAAGGCGCTGTTCTGGCGTTCGCTCATGGTTTTGCCATTGTTTACAACCAAATCGCACCGCGTGCAGACATTGACGTCGTCATGATTGCACCAAAAGCACCTGGTCACACAGTACGTAGTGAGTTTGTTAAAGGTGGCGGTATCCCAGATTTGATCGCTATTGAACAAGACGCATCAGGCAAAGCGAAAGAGATCGCATTATCTTATGCATCTGCTATTGGTGGCGGTCGTACTGGTATTATCGAAACTACTTTCCGTGATGAAACTGAAACGGATCTGTTTGGTGAACAAGCTGTTCTGTGTGGTGGTGCAGTAGAACTGGTTAAAGCGGGTTTTGAAACACTGACAGAAGCAGGTTATGCGCCTGAAATGGCTTACTTCGAATGTCTGCACGAACTGAAATTGATCGTCGACCTGATGTACGAAGGTGGTATCGCCAACATGAACTACTCAATCTCAAACAACGCTGAGTATGGTGAGTATGTGACAGGCCCACGTGTTATCAACGAAGAAAGTCGTTGGGCCATGCGTGAAGCACTGAGAAACATTCAAGAAGGTAAGTACGCAAAACAATTTATTCAGGAAGGCCAATCTGGCTATCCTGAAATGACTGCAATGCGTCGACTGAATGCTGAGCACCCAATTGAACAAACGGGTACTAAACTGCGTGAAATGATGCCGTGGATTCAAAAAATTGTTGATAAAAGCAAAAACTAATCAATAGTTTACTGAGTCAGAAGCGGGGACGGTTGTGAAAACAGCCGTCCCCGTTTTGTTTGCAGAGGTGTAATGTCATAATGGCAGCACTTTAATCAGGGAGTAATGTATGGTCAGCAGTGAAAAACAACAAAAGCGTGGGATTTATTTATTACCTAATCTGTTTACAACCGCCGGGTTGTTTGCCGGTTTCTATGCCATTGTTGCTGCCATTCGTGGTGATTTCGAATCTGCTGCTATTGCTGTTTTTGTTGCCATGATTATGGATGGGTTAGATGGCCGCATCGCACGTATGACAAATACGCAGAGTGCTTTTGGGGCGGAATATGACAGTTTGTCTGATATGGTTGCCTTTGGCTTAGCACCGGCCTTGGTGGTTTTCCAATGGGCACTTTTAGGCTTGGGCAAATTTGGCTGGATGATTGCGTTCATTTATGCCGCCTGTGGCGCGCTTCGCTTAGCACGATTCAATACACAAATTGGTACAGCTGATAAGCGTTACTTCCAAGGCTTACCTAGTCCTGCTGCTGCAGGCACGATTGCTGGTTGGGTCTGGCTGGGTACAAGCCGCGGATGGGATCCTGCAATATTGATTAACATTGCGGTACCACTCACGTTTTTCTGCGCCATTTTAATGGTCAGTTCAATGCGTTACTACAGCTTCAAAGATCTAGATTTAAAAAGCCGCGTGCCTTTTGTAAAAATGTTGGCACTGGTGTTGATTTTTGCCTTGATTGCTAATGATCCGCCTTTGATGCTGTTTTTGATATTCGTGACCTATGCGATTTCAGGCCCGGTGTTTACCTTATTCAAATTACGTCAACATCGAAGTGAAAGGGCTCACACTAAATAAGCGCTTGGCAATTTCACATTTTAACCCTAATATTTAAGGTTATAACTACTGATACGCTGTTTTTCTTATCATTAACAGTGTTTTCAAACTAATAATGGTTGCTGCTGACTATTGCCTGCTACGACTGCCCAAATGGGCATCCAGACTCGGCTAAATAACCCAACGTCTCAGTTGGAAACCAAAGACCAAAAATAGTCTGCACAACGGAGCAGGAAACATGACCGACCAATTAATTATTTTCGATACCACCTTACGTGATGGTGAACAAAGTCCTGGTGCTTCAATGACCAAGGACGAAAAAGTACGCATTGCTAAAGCCTTAGAACGGATGCGTGTTGATGTTATCGAAGCCGGCTTTGCGATCGCCAGCAAAGGCGACTTTGAAGCAGTCCAGGCGGTTGCTAAAGCTGTAAAAGACAGCCGCATTTGTAGCTTGTCACGTGCCTTAGATGCCGATATCGACCGCGCCGGTGAAGCCCTCAAAATGGCTAATGCTTCGCGCATACATACCTTTATCGCCACGTCTCCTATTCATATGAAAATGAAACTTCGTATGGAGCCCGAACAGGTTATCGAAAATGCCGTGAAAGCGGTCAAGCGAGCACGCCGTTATACCGATGATGTTGAGTTTTCCCCCGAGGATGCTGGTCGAAGTGAGACAGATTTTCTTTGTCAGATCCTTGAAGCTGTTATTGACGCTGGTGCTACGACGCTAAATATTCCGGATACGGTTGGCTATAACCTGCCGCATCAGTTTGGTTCCCTGATTGGAACCCTCCGAGAACGTATCCCTAATGCAGATAAAGCGGTGTTTTCTGTTCATTGCCACAACGATCTCGGGCTGGCTGTTGCTAACTCGTTATCCGCAGTAATGAATGGTGCAAGACAGGTCGAATGTACGATTAATGGGCTCGGTGAGCGTGCGGGTAATGCTGCTTTGGAAGAAATTGTCATGGCAGTCAGAACACGTCAGGACATGTTTCCTTGTGATACGAATATCGATACTCAGCATATACTGTCAGCATCGCGCTTGGTTTCAGGTGTCACCGGTTTTGTTGTACAACCGAATAAAGCCATCGTCGGGGCCAATGCGTTTGCCCATGAATCAGGCATTCATCAGGATGGTGTACTGAAAAACCGCGAAACCTATGAAATTATGCGTGCCGAAGATGTCGGCTGGAACACCAACCGCATGGTCTTAGGTAAACATTCAGGACGCAATGCATTTCGGAGTCGTTTACAAGAATTGGGTATCGAACTGGAGTCGGAAGTCGAACTCAATGCTGCTTTCACACGATTTAAAGAATTGGCTGATAAAAAACATGAAATCTTTGATGAGGATATCCAGGCCTTAGTCAGTGATGTCGTTGCCACTACCGATGAACGGGTGAGTCTGGTGTCGATGAAAGTTTGCAGCGAAACCGGCGAAACACCGGTAGCCACAGTCACCTTGTCTGTTGATGATGACGAAGTTCAAGTCCAAATGAGTGGCAGTGGTCCCGTTGATGCTGCCTACCGTGCCATTGAGTCTATTGTTCAAAGTCATACTGAACTGCAACTATATTCTGTTAGCAATATCACAACAGGAACGGATGCACAGGGCGAGGTTAATGTACGTCTTGAGAAAGGTGGACGTATTGTTAGCGGGCAGGGCGCTGATACGGATATTGTTATCGCCTCAGCAAAAGCCTACATCAATGCATTAAATAAAATTCTGGCTCATGTTGATCGTGCCCATCCCCAAGTCTAATGCCATTATCTAAGCGACAACATTTTTTTCTGGCAGAACTGGATATACCGGTCTGGGAACTGAGAGAGACGTCGCTTTCGACTGACGCTAAGATTGATGACGAATCGACTGAATATACGCCCCCAGCATTGGATATCGATCTTAGTCCGGCAATATGGCTATTGATGGCATCGACAGAAATGAACGATAGTGAAGCACGTTTATTTGATGCGATGTTGAAAGCTCTCAAGCTGAGTAGACGAGCGGTTGCCGTCATCGACTTTCAGACCTTTGAAGCACTTGCTGGCAGGGATACCGACAATAAAATTCTATTAGTGATGGGGGAAACATCGTTGATGCCTGCTGCGCTCAGTTTGACCCAGCCAACGCTTATTCAGCAAAATGATAGTCGCTGGATTGCCACCTACAGCCTGCAAGACATGCTACAACAACCAGCATTGAAAGCGACTGTCTGGCAAGCATTAAAACTGCTGCCAGTAGCGAATTGAGCGTCAAACAGAATGATGTCGCCAAGGGTAATGTTAGATGACGATTTGGCCGAAGTGCATGGCATTGAAACCTCAGCAAATCGTTTTCCCTGGAGCGTCAAGAACTTTTCCGACAGTCTTGATGCCGGACATCATGCATGGGTTTATATCGACCCTTATGATGTCATTATCGGTTTTGCTATTGTTCAGTTAGTTCTGGATGAAGCACATTTGCTCAATATTTGTGTCAGACCGGATATGCAAGGACAAGGTTATGGGCGTAGGATACTGGAACATATCATTGATCATGCAATGAGCAAGTCAGCAACATTGTTAGTTCTTGAAGTTAGACAATCCAATCAACGTGCACAAAGTTTGTACGAACAGTTTGGTTTCAACGAAATGACGGTTCGGCGGGGATATTATCCTGCTGAGCAGGGCAGAGAAGATGCGATTTTGATGGGGTTAGATTTATCAATGCTATCGGTTTTCGGCGGTTTATAAAATAAACTGTCACCTTTGGAGTACTTGCTATACAGTTAGTGCTCTTTTAGACTAATCAACTTAACTTACTCGGTTATTTTTTCACTTTTAGGAGATTGAATATGGCTTTTGAATTGCCACCACTTCCTTATGCACAAAATGCACTGGAACCTACTATTTCAGCAGAAACACTTGAATATCACTATGGCAAACATCATCAAACCTACGTCAATAACCTGAACAATCTGGTTCCTGGCACTGAGTTTGATGGTAAGTCTTTGGAAGACATCATTACTTCAGCCAGCGGTGGTATTTTCAATAATGCAGCGCAAGTGTGGAACCATACTTTCTACTGGAACTGTATGACACCTGATGCTAAAGGCGCACCTTCTGGTGAACTGGCAGCAGCGATTGATAGCACATTTGGTTCATTCGATGCATTCAAAGAAGAATTTAGCAAATCAGCAGCGACTAACTTTGGCTCTGGCTGGACTTGGTTGGTGAAAAATGCAGATGGCAGCATCGCCATTGCAAATACCAGCAATGCCGGTTGCCCATTAACTGATGGCCAAACACCATTGTTGACAGTTGATGTGTGGGAACATGCTTACTACATTGATTTCCGCAATGCGCGTCCTAAATACCTGGAAGCTTTCTGGGGATTAGTGAATTGGGATTTCGTTGCAGCTAACTTTGCAGCATAAATAAAAGCGGAGTAGGGATTTTTTGCTTATCCCTTAATAACGTTATAAAATACCGCTTTTTTGATTGATGGCAGTTTCGTCAGAAACTGCCATTTTTCGTTTTATAGGCCTGAAAATGGCCATTGCAGTATTGCCGTCACGGCAAGGAGATAAAGCCATGACAGATTCCGTCATGCCTACATACGGGCGTCTTGATGTAGCGTTTGCAAAAGGTCAAGGTGCTTGGTTAACAGACACACAAGGAAATCAGTATCTTGATGCACTGAGTGGTATTGCTGTGTGTAATTTAGGGCATTGCCATCCTGCTGTGACTAAAGCAGTTCAGGATCAAGCTGAAACGTTGATTCACACCTCTAACTTTTATCATATTCCGTTGCAAACCCAGCTTGCCGATAAGTTAACTCAAGTATCAGGCATGGAGCAGGCATTCTTTTGTAACTCGGGTGCTGAAGCGAACGAAGCGGCTATCAAAATCGCACGTAAATATGGTCATAGCAAAGGCATAGATAAGCCCGTCATTATTGTGATGGACGGTAGCTTCCATGGCAGAACGATGGCGACATTGACCGCAACAGGGAATGCCAAAGTACAAGTCGGATTTGATCCGCTGTTACCTGGCTTTGTTCGTGTGCCGTATAACGATTTGGATGCTCTCCGCATGGCCATTGGTCACTGGCCAGAAGCTGTAGCAGTGTTGCTGGAACCGGTGCAAGGCGAAGGTGGTATTAAAGTACCTGATTCCGAATATTTAGCGGGTGTCAGATCGATTTGTACCCAACGTAAGTTATTAATGATGTTGGATGAAGTGCAAACGGGCGTAGGGCGTACCGGACAATGGTTTGCGTTTCAGCACAATGAAACAGTACTGCCTGATGTTATGACCTTAGCGAAAGGCCTAGGTAATGGTGTTCCAATCGGGGCTTGTTTAGTGGCTGGTAGCGCAGTTGGTGTGTTGCAAGCTGGTAATCATGGTTCGACTTTTGGTGGTAATCCACTTGCTTGCAGCGCAGCATTAGCCGTATTAGAAACAATTGAAAAAGACGACTTATGTCAGCATGTCACCACATTAAGTGATCAGATGCTGCAGAGCTTCAAAAACAAGCTAGGCGATCGAGACGGCGTAAAAGATATCCGTGCCTTAGGTTTCATGTTTGGTATTGAACTTAGTATCCCTTGTGGAGACCTAGTCAGACTGGCTTTGGCAGAGCGCTTATTGATTAATGTCACTGCTGATAAAGTGATTCGTTTAGTACCGCCGATGATTATTAATGCTGAAGAAGCAGAACTCATCGTTGAGAAAGTAAGTAAGCTGGTTTTGACATTTTTGTCATCACACGCTGTTGAGAGCGTTGCGTAAAACATGAGACATTTTCTGACCCTGAAGGATCTGAGTTCGGTTGAGTTAAAACAGCTGATTAATCGTGCTAGTGAATTAAAAACGATGCACCATAATGGCGAAATCTATCAGCCATTAAAAAATCAGGTTCTCGCGATGATATTTGAAAAATCATCCACCCGCACCCGTGTTTCATTCGAATCAGCGATGATTCAATTTGGTGGCGGCTCTATCTTCTTGTCACCAGATGATACCCAATTAGGTCGGGGTGAACCGGTTGAAGATTCGGCACGCGTGATTTCCAGTATGGTTGACGCGGTAATGATTCGTACTTTTGAACACAGCAAACTGGAAACCTTTGCTAAGTTTTCTTCAGTACCTGTTATTAATGCGCTGACTGATGACTTTCACCCATGCCAACTACTGGCAGATATGCAAACTTACCAGGAACATCGTGGTTCAATTGACGGGAAAAAAGTGGTCTGGATTGGTGATGGCAATAATATGTGCCATTCCTACATCAATGCGGCGCAACAGTTCGGGTTTGAACTGCATATCGCAACCCCTGAGGGGTATGAACCTAATCAGTCACTGATTGATAGTACTCAAGCAGAGATTCAGTTGTTTAATGATCCTATTAAAGCAACAGAAGGCGCTGATTTGGTTGTCACTGATGTATGGGCCAGTATGGGGCAAGAGGAAGAGCAGCGTAAACGCGAAGCGGCCTTCGCTTCTTTCCAAGTCGATCAAGCAGTCATGAATGTGGCCGCGAAAAACGCACTGTTTATGCACTGTTTACCGGCACACCGTGGTGAAGAAGTCACAGCCGAAGTGATTGATGGTCCGCAGAGTGTGGTGTGGGATGAAGCTGAAAATCGCTTGCATGCTCAAAAAGCCTTGCTAGAATTTCTCTGCGCTTAAAGCTTTTCGTTCTCGAGCTGCTGCGTTAATTCATTCAAGCGTTCTAAGGTGCCAATATCTGACCATTGGCCATGATGAATCTGACCCGTCACCTGGTTTTGTTGAATCGCAGCATCAAATAATGGCTTGAGCGGTCTCTTGGAATTGTCCAAGCCTGTAAACATCGCCGGCTTATAGATGCCTATGCCACTAAAGGTCAATTTATCTTCACCGTGATGCTGAACCTGACCACCTTGATCCAAGGAAAAGTCACCTTCAGTATTATGTTCAGGATTATTCACCAGCACCAAATGACACTGTGTGTCCTGCGCTAAGGTGAAGTCTTTTAATGATGCGAAGTTAAAATCAGTCCATATATCACCATTCACCACTAAGAACGGCTCATTTCCCAGTAAGGGAAGGGCATTTATGATGCCTCCGGCCGTTTCCAACCCACCATCCAATTCAGGCGAGTAGTAAAACGTTGTGCCATACTTCTCACCGTCCCCCAAAACAATAGGAAACTGTTCACCTAGGTGGGCATAGTTAATCACAATATCGCTAAAACCGGCGCTGACCAATGCCTCAATAAGATATTCAATAAGACGCTTATCCCCAGCATGAATTAAGGGTTTAGGTGTGGTATCTGTCAATGGACGTAGACGTTGTCCGCGACCTGCAGCCAAGATCATTGCTTTCATTGTATTGCCATAATGCTAGAAGTTTGCGTGAGGTACTGGTGTAGCTGCTCGAGCTCGGGGTAGCGTGCCGTGACAGCCAATACATAGCGTAAGGTAAGCGACAAATCTTTTAGATAACCGTCCTTACCATCACGATAATATAAGCGACAGAAAATCCCCAGAATCTTCAGGTGTCGCTGAAGCCCCATCAGATCAAACCAACGAATAAATGTATCTTTATCACAATCAATTAAATGATTTTCTTGCGCTTTATCAAAATAATAATGAATCCATTGGCTCACCTTCTCCTGTGGCCACTCGATATAAACATCACGCAATAAGGAAACAAGATCATAGCTTACAGGACCAACCACTGCGTCTTGAAAGTCAATAACACCGACGTCTTTGTCTTTTACCAGCATCAGGTTACGACTGTGGTAGTCACGATGCACAAATCGCTGTGGTTGGTTGTTAGCATTATCACAAAGCAGGGCAAAAATATCGGGCAGAAAGTCAGGCTGTGGTAGATCTAAATGACGTTGTAAAAACCACTCATGAAATAATGCCATTTCTCGCGTTAATGACTCAGAATTATAACCCGCTATTGCGAGTTCATTTACCGGACTTAACTGCATCTTGATGATTTCATCTATCGCTTTTTCATATAACGCATCAGCCGATGTGTTATTGAGGACAGACAAAAATGAGGTGTTGCCTAAGTCACTCAGCAATAGGAAACCCTGTTGTAAATCTTTTGCATAGATTTTAGGTACGTGAATGGCGAACTGAGCTAAAAATTCCGCTACCTTAACAAACGAGTCAATGTCTTCGTGTTCAGGTGGCGCATCCATGACTATCCACGTTGACTCTTCCTGCTCAACGCGAAAATAGCGTCGAAAGCTTGCATCGGATGAGGCAACAGTGAGCTCAAATTCATGATAGGGCAGTACTGCTGTTAGCCATTCGTTGATGGCATGGCGTCGTTTGTCGTTGATATCGTTGTTCATTAATATTTTTGAAATGTCTGTTATCTATTTGTATTTAGTTAATAAATATACTGTTAAATTGATCATTATTCAGTGTGATGTCATACGAAACTGCTAATTTACATCGGTTCAGGTATCATCGGGAATTATTTCCCAAAATGCCTGTCCATTTTGGTGAATTGATACGTACTAAACCATAAGCCACAACGGAGTCGCAATGAACAAAATTCTTTTATCAGCTATTTTTCTCGGTTTTTCTAGCTTGGCAGCTGCTCAAGAGTATGTCACACCAGCCGATTTATCCGCTGAGCAATCTGAAAAAATGTACAGCATTCTCACCGACTACAATAGCTGCATGATGCAGGGTCGACTACAACCTAAAGCTGATGCGACATCCGGTCAGGAAATGGCAAACGAGCTGATGCAATCTTGTGAAACGCACCTGGACGAGCTTAAACTGCACTTGGCTGATAATGGCGTCGAACCAAGCCTTGTAGAGGGCATGGCTAAACGTATGCGTTCTCGCGCTGCACGTAAAATGATGACGCAAACCATGAATAATCTCGCTGCGCAAGCACAAGCAATGGATAACGCGAATAAAATGCCTGCAGAAGGCCAAGCCGAAGAATAATAACGTTACTGGTTGAGCTGCAAAATGTCGATATCTTGATTGCTGAGCAGTTCAATCAAGCGAATCAAAGGCAACCCTATCAAGCTGTTGGGATCATCACCCATCAGTTTCGAGAACAGGCTGATACCAAAGCCTTCCGACTTGAAACTACCAGCGCATTGATAGGGTTGTTCTTTTTTCAGATAAAAGTCGATTTGGTTATCCGTTAAGTCTCTGAAGTGAACCGTAAACGGTTCTACTAAAGACTGCATTTCCTCTGTTTTTGCGTTATACAAGGCTAAACCTGTTTGAAAGACCACCTCTCTGCCAGATGCCTGTTTCAGCTGCATCATTGCTTTTTGGTGATTGCCCGGTTTCCCTAAGATTGTGTTATCGATAACAGCAACCTGATCAGAACCGATGATTAATCCCTCCGGGTGTGTTTTAGCGATTTCCAGCGCTTTTTGTGTTGCCAGGCGCTCGACTAATTGTTCCGGTGTTTCGTCAGTGAGCGGAGTTTCATCAATCGCGGGTGACACCTGAATAAAAGACAGGTTTAATTTGTGCAAAAGCTCAGCACGAAAAGGGGAGCTTGAACCCAGAATCAGTTGTTGCATTCGATAACCTTTACAGTCAGGTAATAACAGTGGGGGTTGTACGACCGGTAAAGTCGACAATTTTCGCTAGCGAGTCAGCTAATTCAATCAAGTCAGCCAAGGTTTGCTGTGTATCATCAAGCAGCTTCGCTTTATCATCTTCGTAGGACTCAATGTAGACGCGTAATGTCGCACCCTCCGTCCCAGTGCCTGAGAGCCGGTACACAATGCGATCACCACCATCAAAACCAATACGAATACCTTGTTGACTCGATACACTGTTATCGATGGGGTCGTGATAGCTGAAATTATCGGCATAACTGACCGTGCGCCCATTAAATGTTTTTCCGGTGAGTGTCGGTAATTGGTCTTCCAAGTGTTGCATGACTTGTTCAGCTTCTGCATTTGGTATGGCTTCATAATCATGGCGTGTATAAAAGTTACGGCCAAATGTTTGCCAGTGCTGGCTCACAATATCGGCAACGGACTGGCTACGTGCAGCGAGAATATTGAGCCAGAATAAGACCGCCCATAAACCATCTTTTTCACGTATGTGATTGGAGCCGGTGCCAAAACTTTCTTCACCACATAATGTGGCACGATCGGCATCCAGTAAATTGCCAAAGAACTTCCAGCCTGTTGGGGTTTCATGAGCTTCTATGCCCAGTTTTTCGGCAACACGATCAGCAGCCTGGCTAGTCGGCATTGAGCGTGCGATCCCGCTAAGTCCATCTTTGTAGGCAGGGACAAGATCTGCATTTGCCGCTAATATTGCCAAGCTGTCAGATGGTGTGACGAAGAAGTTGGCGCCCAGAATCATATTTCTATCGCCATCCCCATCTGATGCAGCACCGAAGACTGGCGCATGGTCAGAGAACATTTCGGCTACTAATTCTTCAGCGTATGTCAGGTTCGGATCGGGATGACCTTTAGCAAAGTCTGGCAGTGGTATGCCATTAATCACGGTTCCTTTTTCTGCGCCCAAGCGGTTTTCCAAAATTTCTTTGGCATAAGGGCCAGTAACGGCATGCATGGCATCAAAGCGCATTGAAAACGAGTCTTTAGCGAGTAAGTCTTGGATTTGATTGAAATCAAAGATGGTTTCCATCAAGTCAGCGTAGTCGCTCACCGAGTCAATAATGTCTATCGTCATACCTGACAATTCTTTAGACCCTATTTCATCCAAGGCTATATCCGCATCATTACTAATTTTATAGTCTTTAATAGTTAAACTGTTTTCAAAAATTGCTTCCGTAATTGACTCAGGGGCAGGGCCACCATTACTGGTGTTAAATTTAATCCCAAAATCACCATCCTGACCAGCCGGGTTATGGCTTGCAGAGAGAATAATGCCGCCAAAGGCTTGGTATTTACGAATCACACAAGAAGCCGCGGGTGTAGACAAGATGCCATTCTGACCAACCCAAACCTGGCTAAAACCATTCGCAGCGGCCATTTTAAGAATGATTTGTATCGCGGTTTGATTATAAAAACGGCCATCACCGCCGATAACTAAGCTCTTGCCAACACAATCACCAATGGCGTTGAATGTTGCTTGAACAAAGTTTTCCAGATAATTAGCTTGTTGAAATACAGTGACTTTTTTACGTAAGCCTGAAGTGCCGGGTTTTTGATCGGTAAACGCCGTGGTCGTAACCGTGGTATGAGCCATATAACAGTCCTGATGTGAAGATGAGCATAATAGCGGCTTTATTGCTAGACTCGCCGCAATTAATGCAACCAACTATACTGACTCCATGAACAAGCCTCAACAGATTGATAAAGCCCGTTTAATGCGGATGGCAACCTATGCCTCTGTTGCTACTGCCGTGACACTTATCATTGCTAAATTGGTGGCATGGTTTATCAGTGATTCGGTCAGTATTTTGGCTACTTTGGTCGATTCGAGCTTGGACGTCTTGGCCTCAGTGGTAAACCTGATAGCAGTCAACCACGCTTTACAACCTGCTGATAGAGAACATCGTTTTGGTCATGGCAAAGCAGAACCCTTGGCGGGATTAGGCCAATCTATGTTCATCGCCGGTTCGGCGGGTATTTTGTTACTTCAAGGCATTAGTCGTCTCATTCATCCACAGCAGATTTCTAATGGTATTGAGTTAGGTATCGGCGTGATGATTTTTTCGATGCTTGCGACGCTCGGATTGATCAGTTTTCAACGCTATGTGATCAGACACACAGACTCTACCGCGATTAAAGCCGACGCTTTGCATTACAAAACTGATTTATTGGTGAATGGGAGTGTCATTATCGCTTTGGTGTTGGCAGCTTATGGCTGGGCTATTTTCGACCCGATTTTTGCGATTGTGATTGCCTTGTTCATTTTGTATAGCGCTTGGTCTATTGTCAGAGAAGCGATTGATCTCCTGATGGATCACGAGCTGCCTGACGAAGACCGGCAAAAAATAAGAGCGACGGTACTGAACAATCCACATGCGAAAGGTTTACATGACTTACGCACACGCCGTTCAGGTACAACAGTTTTCATACAGCTACACTTGGAGTTGGATGAAACATTACTATTGCGCGAAGCGCATGCGATTGCGGATGAGCTGGAGAATGCGGTGAAAGCGTTATTTGATGATGCCGAAGTGATTATTCATGAAGACCCCATCACGCACTTACCACCTGATCCACAAACCGTAAATTAGATCACAAAACTAACAGGGGTCTCGTATAATTTTGTTTTTGAAAGATTGGTTGCAAGAGGTAGTTCCCATTATTAACCTAGATTCGGCATGGCAATGGTTATTCATCGCCGTCATTATGCTGCTGGTAGTGCTGATTTATTTGGTCATTCATCGCAGAAAAAAAACGTTAAAAGCGCGGTTGCTTGAGAAGGCATTGCAACCACTTCGAGCAGACGAAGTACGCTCCATTGTTATTCCTGATGGCATTGGTGGTGTGCTGGAAGTAGAACGTCTGCTCTTAATGGAACAAGGCCTACTTGTGCTTGAAACTTATCCGTTGGCGGGCCATTTGTTTGGTGCAGAGCATATCGATCAGTGGACGCAGATTATAGAGGGGCGAAGTTATAAATTTCCCAACCCCTTACGGCATGTACATAACTCAATGCATGCCTTGCAAATGCTGGCGCCTAAAGTCCCCATTTTTTGTCGCGTCGTGTTTACGGGCGAAGGTGATTTTCCAAAGGGTAAACCTGCAGAAGTGTCTGTGATTGCCACTTTAGAGCATGACTTGCAAGCCGTTATTGATGCGCCCAAGATGGCGACTGCAAGTAAAAAAGCATGGCAGTCAATTTTACGTATTGCACGTAAAGATGGTCACGAAGTATTGAAAGAAGCGACATAATTATGGATACCAAACGTTTAGTGGTAGCAATTTCATCCCGAGCATTATTCGATTTGGATGAAAGTCATAAAATCTATGAAGAACAAGGCACTGAAGCCTACTGTAAATATCAAATAGACAATGAAGATGTGCCACTCGCACCAGGCGGGGCATTCAATCTGGTACGTAAACTACTAGCTTTAAACGATAATAATCCGAATACACCTAGAGTTGAAATCATCCTTTTATCACGTAACAGCGCCGACACCGGTCTGCGAGTTTTCAACTCTATACAACATCATAAACTGACAATAACGCGAGCTGTTTTTACCTCTGGAAGTAGTCCATATCGTTATGTTGCGCCATTTAGCGCTAGTTTATTTCTATCAACAAGTCCTGAAGATGTTGGCATGGCACTGGATGCTGGAATTGCTGCGGCGACTATTTTGCCGTCACATGTGGGCAATAATAATCATTCTGAAGAGTTACGAATTGCCTTTGATGGCGATGCGGTTTTATTTTCAGATGAATCAGAGCGTATTTTTAAAGAGCAGGGCTTAGAAGCGTTTACTGAGAACGAACAACAAACAGCAAAAAACCCATTACCAGGCGGCCCATTTAAAGACTTTCTGTTAGCGCTCAATCAAATTCAAACCGAATATGATGAAGATGAGTCGCCCATTCGAACCGCCCTGGTGACAGCACGCTCAGCACCGGCTCATGAGCGGGTTATCAGAACGCTTCGCGCTTGGGGTATTCGAATTGATGAGGCCATCTTTTTGGGTGGCATGGAAAAAGGCCCATTTTTGAAATCGTTTGGTGCAGACATCTTTTTTGATGATCAAGAACAACATTGCATGTCAGCAATGGCACATGTTGCGACTGGGCACGTACCACATGGCATAGCCAATGAAATGAAGAAGAAGGACTGAGTTTGGCACAACCGCAACACCAAAATGTAAACGAATGGATAAATCAACTTAGCGATAATGACATGCCGGTTTTTTCCGGTACGGTGACCAGTGTTACCGACGCTGTAAACAGTGAAAGAACTTCCGCATCAGATGTAGCGCAAATTGTGCTCAAAGATGCGTCACTCACGACGCGTTTATTGAAAGTTTCTAATAGTTTTCACTTTAACCCAACCAAACAACAGATAAATACAGTCTCACGTGCGGTGATGGTAATGGGGTTTGATCAAGTGCGTGCACTGACGCTGTCTATGGTCTTGGTCGATAATTTAGGCAAAGGCCAGAACCGACAAAAGTTGGTAGAAGAAATGGGGCTGGCTTTTCATGCCGCCACTCAGGCGCAGGAATTAGCGATCAAATTAAAAGCCAAAAACCCAGAAGATATTTTTGTGGCGACTTTATTGTCGCGGCTAGGTCAAATGGCATTTTGGGCGTTTGCAGATGATTACGCAGAGGCGCTGCAAAAAGCGATTGAAGATGGCATGAATGAAGTGGAAGCAGAAACCGAAGTACTCGGCTTTCCTCTGTCATCGCTGACTCGTGGTTTATGCAAATCATGGTCGTTAGGTGATTTACTTGATAGCTACGTGAATCAGCGCAACGATGATAGTCGAACAAAGTTTATTCAAGGCGGTAATGCTTTGGCGACGGCGGCCACGCAGGGTTGGGACAATGAAGAAACCGAAACTGTAATTAAAAAGATGGCGGATTCTCTCGAGATAAAACCATCTGAATTGAAAGACATGGCTTTCGCTAACGCGCGAAAGGCAAAAGAAGTGACTAAACTCTACGGCAGCTTCGAAGCAAGCCGAGAAATTCCACAACCGTATGTACCGTTAATCGAGGGAGATGATGAAGCGGGAGAGGCGAGTGCTGCTGATATAGAGGATGCAACAGCTGCTGAGAAAGTCACGACAGAAGATAGTCCAGATATAGCCAATCTAAATGAAGAACAGCCTATTTTCCAAGAGGCCAATAACGACTACCTAATGAGTGTGATGGATGAAATTTCAGCTACCGTTCAAGATAAAGCTAGTTTAGGCATTATTTTAGAAATGGTGTTGGAGGGCATATACCGCGGAGTAGGAACTGACAGGGCGATGTTTGCCATTCTGAACCCCGAGCGCACCGTTTTATCTTGTAAGTACGCTTTGGGTGACTCAGCTGATATATTGAGTCAGACTTTGAAAATCGATGTTAGAAAAGAAGAAAATATTTTTAATCAAATTATCAGCAATAAGAAAGCCCGGTTGATATCTGGTGATCCTAAGCAACTTGGTGGCACCTTGTCGCGAGAGACATTGAAACTACTCGGAACACCCCCATATATTGTTATGCCAACGATAGTTCGCAACAAAGTCATTGGCGTTTTTGTGGCTGATCGCAACGCGAGTGACCGTGAAATCACGCAACAGGATTTCTTGGCATTTCAGCAGTTCTGCCAACAAGCGAATATGGGTTTAACTTTTTTGGCAATGCAAGGGTAGTTTTATCGCTGTGTTGTAGCTATAATAGCCGACTTCTTCAGACAGCAACGTTGTCTGATAACAGATTATGCGAGAGTGGCGGAATTGGTAGACGCGCTGGATTTAGGTTCCAGTAGGGTAACCTGTGAGAGTTCGAGTCTCTCCTCTCGTACCAATTTTCAGAGGCTGATGGTCAAGCCATCCAAGCCAAACCCCATGTTTGAGGTAAAGAATGCAAGTTACTGTAGAAAATGTGAGCGAACTTGGCCGTCGTATGACGGTGACAGTTGAAGATGCCAATATTGAGCAAGCAGTACAAGAACGCCTTAAGTCGATCAGACCTAGCGTAAAAATGGCGGGTTTCCGCCCTGGTAAGGTGCCGATGAAGATGGTCGCACAAAGCCACGGCCCATCAGCACGCCGTGAAGTTATCGACACCATCGTTCAAGACAGCATGCGTGAAGCATTCACACAAGAAGGTGTCAACCCAGCGGGTCCTCCACATATCGACAGCATGGATGAAGAGGGTGAAAAATTTATCTA
>NZ_GG657905.1 GCF_000156355.1 Methylophaga thiooxydans DMS010
TTTTACAATTGCGACAAATCTTTTTAACTGACGCCTGAACTTTCATCTTATTTCTCCAGCAAAACCTTTTAAGTTGGATTTAGCTTAAAAAGCCTGTTATCCCACTGTTATTTTTGTTTGACTTCTTCATCAAACTTTCGTACTGCTGCGACATCATGTGCGATTGGACTTGTGATACAAAATCCATCACGACCACTACGATGATCAACAGTGAGGTACCACCAAAATAGAACGGCACACTCCAGTAAAGTATTAAAAACTCTGGCAACAGACACACAGCTGTAATATAGACGGCACCTGCGAGCGTTAACCTGCCCATGACCGTGTCGATATATTTTGCGGTTTGCTCACCCGGGCGAATACCAGGGATAAAAGCGCCAGATTTTTGTAGGTTCTCAGCCGTTTCTTTTGGGTTAAATACCAATGCGGTATAAAAGAAACAGAAGAATATAATTGCCAGAGCATAAGCCATGACATACATCGGTTGTCCTGGTGACATCAATGTTGAGATATCTTTCAGCCAACCCATACCGTCTGATGAACCAAACCAGCCGGCTATTGTAGCAGGAAACAGGATGATACTTGAAGCAAAAATTGGTGGAATAACACCAGCCATATTTAACTTCAGTGGTAAGTGTGTCACTTGACCCGCGATCATCTTGCGGCCCTGTTGTCTTTTAGCGTAGTGAACAGGAATACGACGCTGTGCACGTTCAACGAATACAACGAATGCTGTAACAGCTAATGCTAACACCATCAATGCTATAACCAAGAAGGTATGCAACTGACCCGTACGTGCTAATTCTAATGTTCCGCCGATTGCTGATGGCAAGCCTGCAACGATACCGGCAAAGATAATTAACGAAATACCATTACCAATGCCACGCTCAGTGATCTGCTCTCCAAGCCACATTAAGAACATTGTCCCCGTCACTAATGTGATAACTGCAGTGATGCGGAACACAAAGCCTGGGTCAATTACTACGCCAACACCCGCAGCACTTTGACTTTCCAAAGCAATAGCGATACCTAAAGCTTGAAATGTTGCCAATACTAGCGTGCCGTAACGTGTGTACTGAGTAATTTTTCGTTTACCTGCTGCACCTTCTTTTTTCAACTGTGCAAGTTTTGGATGCACAACCGTTAGGAGCTGCATGATAATCGATGCCGATATATACGGCATGATACCCAATGCAAAAACAGACAAGCGCTCAAGAGCGCCGCCAGAAAACATGTTAAACATATCGAGGATTGTTCCTCGTTGTTGTTCAAACATGATCGCCAATGCAGCTGGATCGATACCAGGCACCGGCATAAACGTACCAAAGCGATAAACGATCAACGCGCCTAGTACAAATAACAAGCGGCTCTTCAGTTCACCGAAGCGACCGCCGTTTCCCAGCATGGCTGCTGCTTGTTGTCTGTTTTTTTCCACGTAGTTTACTCTTCGACCTTACCGCCGGCAGCTTCGATCGCTTTTTTAGCGCCTGCTGTCGCGATGATGCCTTTAAGGTTAACTGCTGCTTTGATTTCACCAGAGTTGATAACTTTTACACGTAATGTGTTTTCAGGTACCGCTCCAGCCGCTTTCAATGCCAACAAATCAACGGTTTCAGCGTCAATATTTGCCAGTGCATCCAAGCGAACTTCTGCAGTAGTACGGCTCACACGTGATGAGAAACCAACTTTAGGCAGACGACGTTGCAAAGGCATTTGACCGCCTTCAAAACCACGCTTGTGGAAACCGCCTGAACGAGACTTCTGACCTTTGTGACCTCGGCCACATGTTTTACCTAGGCCAGAACCGATTCCGCGACCAACGCGTTTGGCATCTTTCTTTTCGCCTGGTGCTGGGGCAAGTGTATTCAGGTTCATCTTAAACTTCCTCGACCTTTAATAAATACGAAGCATGGTTAATCATGCCGCGGTTCTCAGGTGTATCAAGCACAATGGCGCTGCTACCGGTTTTTCTTAAACCAAGACCGGCAACACAGGCTTTATGTTTAGCCAGACGACCAATGGTGCTTTTCACCAAGGTGACTTTTAATTTAGCTTGTGATGACATCTTTGTTATTCCGTGATCTCTTCAACTGACTTGCCACGTTTGGCAGCAATTGCTTCTGGGTTATTCATTTCGGTCAACCCTCTGATTGTTGCGCGAACAACGTTCAGTGGATTAGTTGAACCGTTTGACTTGGCAAGAACGTTATGAACACCAACTGCGTCAAATACAGCACGCATCGCACCACCGGCGATAACACCCGTACCTTCTGAGGCTGGCTGCATGAAAACTTTCGCAGCACCGTGTCTAGAATTCACTGGATGTTGCAAAGTGTCACCTTTAAGTGCCACGCTCTGCATGTTCTTTCTCGCTTCATCCATTGCTTTTTGAATTGCAACTGGCACTTCACGTGCTTTACCTTGGCCGAAACCAACACGTCCGTTACCATCACCAACTACTGTCAGTGCGGAGAAGCCAAATACACGACCACCCTTCACTACTTTAGCGACGCGGCGGATACCTACTAATTTTTCAATCAAACCATCAGAGTTGTTGGCTTGTCTTTGTTCATTCTGAGCCATGTTTCTTACCTTATAAAATTAGAACTGAAGGCCGTTTTCGCGTGCCGCATCAGCTAATGCTTTGACGCGACCGTGATAACGGAAACCAGAACGATCAAAGGCCACTTCAGTGATGCCTTCTTTAGCAGCACGTTCAGCAATCGCTTTACCTACTGCAGTGGCAGCATCAATGTTGCCAGTGTTCTTCAGTTCTTTTTTCACTTCTGCGTCCAGAGTCGAAGCTGTAGCAATGACTTTAGTGCTGTCGTGTGTCAGAACTTGCGCGTAGATGTGGCGTGGCGTTCTGTGAACTGTCAGTCTATAGACTTCAAGCTCTTTCAGTTTAGCCCGCGCTCTGGCCGCTCTACGTAAACGTGAAATTTTCTTATCCATTTTTCAGCCTAATTACTTTTTCTTAGCTTCTTTACGAGCAACATGTTCATCTGCATAACGAACACCTTTACCTTTATAAGGCTCTGGCGAACGATAGGCGCGAATGTCTGCTGCCACCTGACCGACAACTTGCTTGTCAGCACCTGAAACCACAATTTCAGTTTGGCTCGGTGTTTCTACGTTGATACCTTCCGGCACATCGTACTGAACCGGGTGTGAAAAACCCAGTGTCAGGTCGAGTTTGTTACCTTGTGCTTTTGCACGGTAACCAACACCGACGAGGGCCAATTTCTTTTCAAAGCCCTGAGTAACACCAACCACCATATTATTCAGCAGTGCACGGGTTGTACCCGCCAACGCGATGGCTTCTTTTGATTCAATCTTAGCTGTTGTTTTCAGCGCAGAATCTTCTTGCGCTACGTTCACATCAGGGTGAATGGCACGAGTCAGGGTTCCTTTAGAACCTTTAACTGTGACCTCACTATCATTCAGTGAGATTTCAACACCTGCTGGAATTTCTACTGGCGCGTTTGCAATACGTGACATTTTACAATCTCCAATAAATAAGGCTTAGCTAACTGCACACAAAACTTCGCCACCTTGACCTAAGGCACGAGCTTTGCGATCAGCCATCACGCCTTTAGATGTAGAGACAATCGCTACACCCAGACCACCGATAATACGCGGCAGTTCATTGGCTGATTTATATACACGTAGGCCAGGACGGCTGACTCGGCTAATTTCCGAGATTACGGATTTACCTTCAAAATATTTCAAGGTTACCGTCAGCGTCGCTTTGCCTTCGACTTCGCTGCTATTGAATGAAGAAATATAGCCTTCTTCTTGCAATACTTGAGCAATGCTAATCTTCACTTTTGATGAAGGCATGCTTACGTCAACTTTGTTTGCCTGTTGGGCATTGCGAATGCGTGTCAGCATATCTGCAATTGGATCTGTCATACTCATTTATCTAGCTCCACTAATCAGGTTGGTAATTACCAACTAGCCATTACCAAACCAGGGATATCGCCCTTCATTGCATGTTCACGCAGTTTGTTTCGAGACAAACCGAATTTGCGGTAGTAGCCATGCGGACGACCTGTCAGTTCACAACGATTTCTCATGCGTGTTGGGCTTGAATTACGTGGCAGCGCGTGAAATTTCTTCGCAGCTGCTTCACGCTGTTCGCCACTCAATGACATATCCAGCATTTGCTTTTTCAGCTCAGCACGCTTTGCAGCGTATTTTTTTACCAGTTTCGCTCTTTTCAGTTCGCGATTAACCATGCAACGTTTAGCCATAACTTATTCCATCCAACTCTTGTTTATTTTCTAAAAGGAAACTTGAACGCAGCCAACAAAGCACGCGACTCTTCAGCAGTTTTCGCTGAAGTGTTGATGGTAATATCCATACCACGCAGTTTGTCGATTCTGTCGTATTCAATCTCAGGGAAAATGATTTGCTCTTTAATCCCCATGCTGTAGTTTCCTTGGCCATCAAATGATTTAGGATTGAGGCCACGAAAATCCCGAATACGTGGAATGGAAATGGTAATCAGGCGATCTAGAAAGTCATACATGCGATCTGCACGTAACGTGACTTTACAACCGATTGGCCAACCTTCACGCACTTTAAAGCCAGCAACTGATTTTTTAGCTTTGGTTATAACAGCTTTCTGACCGGCAATTTTTTCCATGTCAGCCACTGCGTTTTCCAGCACTTTTTTATCAGTTAATGCTTCACCAACACCCATATTAAGAGTGATTTTGGTAATGCGAGGCACTTCCATTACTGATTTGTAGTTAAACTCGTCTTGCAACTGCTTAACTACATTTTCACGATAATATTGTTTTAATCTGCTCACTGTTCTATACCTAATACGAAGCTCAAGCGCTTACAACTTCGCCATTTGATTTGAAGACGCGAACTTTCTTGCCATCTTCCAGCACTTTAAATCCAACTTTGTCACCGTTGCCTGTAGCAGGGTTAACAAGAGCCAGATTCGACCCATCGATTGGCATTTCTTTTTCAATAATGCCGCCTGTGCGACCCAGAGCCGGATTAGGCTTTTGGTGTTTCTTGACCAGATTGATACCCTGAACAACAAACTTTACCTTGCCATCTTTTTCCACTCGGCTTTGGATTTCGCCTTGTTTTCCGCGATCTTTACCAGTTGTTACTACAACTGTATCGCCTGTTTTTAATCTTTCCATCCCAGCGCTCCTACTTACAGTACTTCCGGTGCCAGTGAAATGATCTTCATGAATTTTTCTCCACGAAGTTCACGGGTAACCGGTCCAAAGATACGTGTACCTATCGGCTGTTGTGCCGAGTTCAGCAGAACGGCTGCATTTTCATCAAAACGAATGATTGAGCCATCAGGACGACGTACACCTTTACGGGTTCTTACGATAACCGCATTGTGCACATCACCTTTTTTCACTTTGCCTCGTGGCGCCGCTTCTTTGATAGTGACTTTAATTACATCACCGATGCCAGCATAACGACGATGTGAACCGCCTAATACTTTGATGCACTCTACGCGTCTGGCGCCACTGTTATCTGCCACTTCCAGACTACTTTGCATTTGAATCATGGTCTAAACTCCAAACTGACTAGTTGCTTTACTTCGCACGATCGATAATTTCGACCAACTTCCAGCACTTTGTCTTAGACAGTGGGCGAGATGAGGCAACACTAACGGTATCACCAATATTGCATTCATTATTTTCATCATGAACGTGCAACTTGGTAGAACGTCTTACATATTTTTTATAGATCGGATGGGCAACTCGACGTTCAATCAGAACGGTAATTGTTTTATCCATCTTGTCACTAATGACACGACCGGTTAACGAACGTGCTGTACTTTGCTGATCACTCATTTCCGTGCCCTATCTTTTCTCGTTCAATACAGTCTTGATGCGTGCAATGTCACGACGTACACGTTGTATTTCACTATTACGTGTCAGTTGACCTGTAGCATTTTGCATACGCAGATTAAACTGTTCTTTGTGAAGTTCAACTAGCTCTGTCGCCAGGTCTTCAGCTGATTTTTGTCTAATTTCGCTCGCTTTCATTACAGTATCGCCCGCGTTACAAATGTTGTTTTAACGGGAAGTTTCGCTGCTGCCAGACGGAAAGCTTCACGCGCAACGTCTTCAGCAACACCTTCCATTTCATAGAGCATGCGTCCAGGCTGTACATTGGCAACCCAGTATTCAACATTACCCTTACCCTTACCTTGACGAACTTCCAGTGGTTTACTGGAGATCGGCTTATCAGGAAACACACGGATCCAGATCTTACCGCCACGTTTAATGTGACGAGTCATTGCACGACGAGCCGCTTCAATTTGGCGCGCTGTGATACGTCCACGTTCCAGAGATTTCAGACCATATTCACCGAAGCTTACTTTCGCTCCACGGTGGGCCAAGCCTCTGTTACGCAGCTTTTGCTGTTTCCTAAATTTCGTTCTTTTTGGCTGTAACATTGGTTATAACCTTATTTCTCAGCTACAGGTGCGTTTTGCGCATTGGCGTCGAAAACTTCACCTTTGAAAATCCAAACTTTTACACCGATGATGCCGTATGTGGTCTTAGCTTCCGCTGTACCATAGTCGATGTCAGCACGAAGTGTATGCAAAGGTACTCGACCTTCGCGATACCATTCAGTACGGGCAATTTCTGCACCGTTCAAACGGCCGGCAACATTAATACGGATACCTTCGGCACCTAGACGCATGGTGTTCGTCACTGCACGTTTCATTGCACGACGGAACATAATGCGGCGCTCAAGTTGCTGTGCGACACTTTCAGCAACCAAGGTTGCATCAAGCTCAGGTTTACGAATCTCTTCGACGCCAACATTGACAGGAATACCCATCAATTGTGACGCTTCCTTGCGCAGCTTATCGATATCTTCGCCTTTCTTACCAATCACGATGCCCGGACGAGCAGTGTGGATAGTAATCTTAGCGTTTTTAGCTGGTCTATCGATTTGGATCTTGCTGACTGAAGCGTGTGACAATTTTTGTTTCAAATAATCACGTACTTTCAGATCATTACCAAGCATGTCTGAAAAGTTGGCTGAGTCGGCATACCAGATCGAGTTCCAATCCTTAATTATACCAAGTCTAAAACCTGTTGGGTGAACCTTTTGTCCCATAAGTCTTCTCTCTACTTCTCATCTACAACCACAGTAATGTGGCTGGTGCGTTTAAGAATACGGTTGCCACGGCCTTTGGCGCGTGCTTGCATACGTTTCATAGTTGGACCATCGTCCACCATGACCGCTGAAACGACCAATTCGTCGATATCAGCACCGTCGTTATGTTCAGCATTAGCGATCGCTGAATTAAGTACATCTTTCATAAGATCAGCCGCTTTTTTAGGGCTGAACGCTAGCAGATTGATCGCTTTTTCTACTGGCAAACCTCTGATTTGATCTGCAACCAATCGCACCTTTTGTGCGGAAATGCGTGCATAGCTGAGTTTAGCTTTTGTAGCCATATCTTAACCTTATCGTTTAGATTTTTTGTCAGCGGCATGACCTTTAAAGGTGCGAGTTGGAGAAAACTCACCCAACTTATGCCCTACCATATCTTCTGAAACAAACACTGGTACGTGTTGTCGCCCATTGTGAACGGCAATTGTTAAGCCGATCATGTCTGGAGAAATCATCGAACGTCGTGACCATGTTTTGATCGGACGTTTGTTGTCAGTTTCTCTCGCTTCCAAGACCTTCTTTTCAAGGTGCTGGTCTATAAAAGGACCTTTTTTAATTGAACGCGGCATAGGATTCCCTAAATCTTATTTCTTGTTACGACGACGTACGATCATATTGTCAGTACGTTTGTTTTTACGTGTTTTATAACCTTTGGTAGGTACGCCCCATGGTGTAACAGGATGACGACCGCCCGAAGTACGACCTTCACCACCACCATGTGGATGGTCAACCGGGTTCATTACAACACCACGAACAGTTGGGCGAATACCACGCCAGCGTGTAGCACCAGCTTTACCCAATGAACGCAATGAATGTTCGCCGTTACCGACTTCACCCATAGTTGCCTTACAATCCAAAGATACTTTACGCATCTCACCACTACGCAGGCGAATCGTTGCATAACCGTTTTCACGAGCAACGTATTGAGCACTACCACCCGCGCTACGCGCCAGCTGTGCACCTTTACCTGGTTTCAGTTCAATACAGTGAACGGTGCTACCCAATGGGATAGCTGACAGCTTCAATGCATTACCTGCACGAATTGCTGCTGATTCACCTGATTCAAGACGATCTCCAGCCATCACACCTTTTGGCGCGATGATGTAACGCTTTTCACCGTCTGCATATTTCAGCAAGGCGATGTGAGCAGTACGATTAGGATCGTATTCAATTCTTTCAACTACAGCTGGGATACCGTCTTTATTGCGTTTGAAGTCAATCAAACGGTAACGTTGCTTATGACCACCCCCGCGGTGACGGACAGTGATGCGACCCGCATTGTTACGGCCACCTGATTTTGATTTCTTTTCAACCAAAGGTGCATATGGTGCACCTGTATACAAGCCTTCTGTGCTGACTTGAACAACAAATCTGCGACCAGCTGATGTAGGTTTAGCCTTTTTTAATGCCATTCCTGATTCCTCACACGTATTCTATTTACTTATTCGCCAAGGAAGTTGAGGTCAGCACCGTCAGCCAACGTAACATAGGCTTTTTTCCAGTCTGAACGTTTACCGATAGTACGGCCGGTACGTTTGACTTTGCCTTTGACGTTGGTTGTAGTGACTGCTGCAACTTTGACATCAAACAGGGTTTCAACCGCTGCCTTGATTTCTGTCTTGTTGGCGTTAGGTAGTACTTTCAATACAACCTGATTATTGTCTTCTGCAACACGTGATGCTTTTTCAGCGACCACAGGGCCCAAAATAACTTTTGTTAAACGCTCTGTATTCATGCCAGTGATTCCTCTAATTTACGAACAGAGTCTTCACTCATCACGACTTTTTCAAAGCGCAACAGAGCAACTGGATTAATGTGCGCCGCATCGGTCGCAGCAATGTCGTACAGGTTACGTGAGGCCAGAGCCAGATTTCCTGCAGCATTCTCAGTCACGATAAGCGCGTTAGACAGACCCAACGACTGTGCTTTTGCAAGCAAGTCTTTTGTTTTCGGCGTGTCCAGCTCGACTTTATCAACCACGATCAATGCATCGTTGCGACGCAGTTCAGACAGAATCGATGCGATTGCTGAACGATACATCTTGCGGTTTACTTTTTTACTATAATCTCTGTTTTTCGCTGCGAAGGTAGTACCACCACTGCGCCACAATGGGCTGCGGATAGTACCAGCACGTGCACGACCACTACCTTTTTGTGCAAATGGCTTACGTCCACCACCGCTTACTTCAGAGCGTGTTTTTTGTGCATGTGTACCACTGCGAGCACCGGCCAGGTATGAAGTGACCACTTGATGCACGAGAGACTCGTTAAATTCACGGTCAAACAAAGCGTCAGAAACTGAAATGTTTCCTGCTTTTTTGCCGTCGAATGATTGTAATTGAAGATCCACGTTTATTCCCCTAAGAATCTTACTAGGCTTTAACAGCCGGGCGGATAATTACATCACTGCCCGTTGCTCCAGGAACTGATCCTTTGATCAACAGCAGGTTTCTTTCTGCATCCACCTTGACGATTGACAGGTTTTGCAGGGTGCGTTTTTTGTCACCCATGTGGCCTGCCATCTTTTTACCTTTAAATACACGACCAGGTGTTTGACACTGACCGATAGAACCCGGTGCTCTATGAGACAGCGAGTTACCGTGTGTCGCGTCACCACCACGGAAACCGTAGCGTTTAACGACACCAGCGAAACCTTTACCTTTGGTAATGCCTGAAACGTCGATTTGTTGACCGTTTTCGAACAGGTCCACTTTCAACTCTGCACCAACTTCCAGCTCGGAAACTTCTTCCACTCTGAATTCTGCAACTTTACGTCCAGCTGCTGCTTGTGCTTTAGCAAAATGTCCTGCTTCAGGTTTAGTAACGCGTGATGCTTTACGTTCACCTACAGTCACTTGAATCGCGTTGTAACCATCGGTGTCGACAGTTTTTAACTGGCTAACACGGTTTGGTTCTACTTCAATTACCGTTACTGGCGTAGAGACTCCGTCTTCAGAGAAGACACGTGTCATTCCACGCTTACGGCCGATGAGTCCGATAGTCATTGACCCAGCCCCTCTTAGTTCAACTTGATCTGGACATCAACGCCAGCGGCGAGGTCCAGCTTCATCAGAGCATCTACTGTTTTATCAGTAGGCTCAACAATATCCATGAGACGCTTGTGAGTACGCAGTTCGTACTGTTCACGGGCATCTTTATTCACGTGTGGAGAAATCAACACTGTGAAACGCTCTTTTTTCGTCGGCAACGGAATCGGACCATTGATCCGCGCGCCTGTGCGTTTAGCCGTTTCAACAATTTCTTTTGCTGATTGATCGATCAAACGATGATCAAATGATTTCAGCCTAATTCTAATAGTTTGGGTTGCTGCCATTTCTATTACTCTGTGATTTTACTAACGACACCGGCACCAACTGTGCGGCCGCCTTCGCGAATAGCAAAACGTAACCCTTCTTCCATCGCAATCGGTGCAATCAAAGTTACGTCCATTTTGACGTTATCACCAGGCATTACCATTTCTACGCCTGATGGCAGGTCACATGCACCTGTCACGTCGGTTGTACGGAAATAAAACTGTGGACGGTAACCATTAAAGAATGGTGTATGACGGCCACCTTCGTCTTTCGACAAAATGTATACTTCCGCTTCAAATTTTGTGTGTGGGTTGATTGTGCCTGGGTGTGCCAGTACTTGACCACGGTCAACCTCTTCACGCTTAGTACCACGCAACAACACACCTACGTTATCACCAGCTTGACCTTGATCCAGCAATTTGCGGAACATTTCAACACCAGTACAGGTTGTTTTTTGCGTATCTTTGATACCAACGATTTCTAAGTCGTCACCTACTGTGATGATGCCGCGCTCTACACGACCGGTCACAACAGTACCACGACCAGAGATTGAGAACACGTCTTCGATAGGCATCAGGAATGCACCATCAATTGCACGTTCTGGTTGTGGGAAGTAGCTGTCCATTGCTTCTGCCAATTTGAAAATTGATGGCATACCAATGTCGCTTTCATCACCTTCCAGTGCTTTCAACGCGCTACCAACGATGATTGGTGTGTCATCGCCTGGGAAGTCATAGCTGTCCAATAATTCACGGACTTCCATTTCTACCAGTTCGATAAGTTCTTCATCATCAACCATGTCAGCTTTGTTCAGGTAAACGATGATGTACGGTACACCAACCTGACGTGACAACAAGATGTGCTCACGTGTTTGTGGCATCGGGCCGTCAGCTGCGTTTACTACCAAGATAGCACCGTCCATTTGTGCCGCACCGGTGATCATGTTTTTAACATAGTCGGCGTGACCTGGGCAGTCTACGTGAGCGTAGTGACGATTTTCTGTTTCGTACTCAACGTGCGCTGTCGCAATAGTGATACCACGCTCTCTTTCTTCAGGTGCGTTATCAATATCCGCGTAATCTTTGAATTCCCCACCTGATGCTTCTGAAAGCACTTTGGTGATCGCCGCAGTCAGCGTGGTTTTACCATGGTCAACGTGACCAATGGTGCCCACGTTGACGTGGGGTTTTGTACGTTCAAATTTTGCCTTGGACATTCTCGTCTACCTCGTTTAACTTTCGTTATTTCGTTTTGTTAATGATCGCTTCTGCAACATTGCCTGGTATTTCACTGTACTTGGCGAACTCCATAGAGTATGTCGCCCGTCCTTGTGTTGCAGAACGCAAATCAGTTGCGTAACCAAACATTTCTGCTAGAGGCACTTCTGCCTTGATAACCTTTCCACTGAGCGCATCGTCCATACCGCTGACCATGCCGCGACGGCGATTCAAATCACCCATCACATCGCCCATATATTCTTCGGGTGTTACCACCTCGATATTCATGACTGGTTCCAGCAATGCGGGGCTTGCTTCGAACGCACCGTTTCTGAAACCTAATGAACCTGCCACTTTAAATGCCATCT
>NZ_GG657904.1:0-119517 GCF_000156355.1 Methylophaga thiooxydans DMS010
TGGCGAAACTACTCCTCGCTTAACCAAACGTCTCAGCAAAATCCTAGCGACTTGGTCTGGCTTCATACCTCCAAGAGTGGTGAACTCGACCTCTGGCTTATGAGGGTCACCTAGATCACCATAAACCCGAACCACACCACCAACTTCATGGTACTCAGACTCATAGAGCTTCCCTTCGACCTCAACAGAAACAAAACCAGACATAACAAACTCCAAACTAACTATAGGTAATTAATGATCTATTTAAGCTGCTTTATATAAGAAGTAAATGCAGAAGATTCATCATAACTGCCACCTAAACGATCAAGTGGTTTTAAGTTCTCTCTAGTGAGAAACACTCTGGCAAAGAGAATGATTTGTGTGGCTTTACTGACTAAAGAGTCAACCTCTCTAACCCACTTCGCCCATTTCTCTAAATCTTGATAACTGAGCTGATTTATATCGGCATCTCTCAATTGATTGAGATTGCTTTCAAGCTGAATAACCACCAACTCTCTGATGTCGTTCTCATCATACAAAGCCTCTAAGCCAGCAATTTCAGCAACAGGACGTTCAACATAATGAGGCCTTTCAAGGGTTACATTTTGAGCAGCCTCAATAGCTTCAACCTCTTGCACAGTAGCTTTCACGGTAATTATAAGTTGATTACTCCGTGTCTTGATCATGCTAGACAAGGCTTTAGATATGGTAGGAAATTTATTCTGTTTAAACGGGCTAAGTTTAGAATTAGCCCAATTGGCACCTTTTTCCTGAGCCTTTAGTTCCGAAACCTGTTGTTGAACAGAATCAATATCAAACTCTCTTAATGTGGCACGGTTTTCAGATTCAGTAACAAAACGGTCGAAGCGTTTCGATAGAGTGTTGAATTCAACACCGAAGTAACTGGCACCACATAACTGGCCGATGTTAGTGGTATAGCCATCTTCAGTTGAGACAATATAGCCTTTGTTATGAGGCGAATGACAAGTTGATAAACCACAACGAATTTTTTCAGTAAAAGTATAATTACCTAGAATCTCCTTTAATTTATGGTCTGATGGATCGAGGTTTTCCTCAAAACCAGCTAAGTCTTGAATATCTCCCCATGAATCAACACGGATTAAGCCTTTCTCGGTATTTAGTGTAATCATCGCTTAAGAATGTGACTCCATTTGTTAATTATCACCAATTCCATATTAGCAGCTCACGGGATGCTTTTTTATTGTGATTTCCACCTACCGTGTAATTGATATTTAAAGGCTTATTTGAGAGGCCTTTAAAGACCTTTTTAATAGTGTCGTGGTCGTTGATGCTGATGAGCATTTTGCCTTGGATAGTTTGGGCCAGTTCTGCCATGGTTTCGTATTGTTCTAAACCAAAGTCTTGACCGTAACCTGCGGTTTCATAGTACGGTGGATCCAGATAGAACAGTGTGCCTGGTCGATCATATTTCTGAATGCAGCGCTGCCAGTCTAGGTTCTCGACGTTGGTTCTGGCCAGGCGAAGGTGAGCGGCGCTCAGATCCTCCTCGATGCGGAGTAGATTGAGCCGTGGCGGACTGGTAGTGGCGGTGCCATAGCTCTGGCCGTCGACCTTGCCACCGAAGGCAAGCTTTTGCAGATAGTAGAACCTGGCTGCACGCTGGATATCGGTGAGCGTTTCGGGTGTTTTGGCTTTTTCCCATTCAAACAGTTGTCTGCTGGATAAGGCCCACTTGAACTGCCGGACGAATTCTTCAAGGTGGTGCTGAACAACCCGGTAAAGGTTGGTCAGCTCACCATTGATGTCATTAAGCACTTCGACTTTGGATGGTTCCTTTTTGTAAAAGAGCGCTGCGCCACCAGCAAAGACTTCGACGTAGCATTGATGTTCCGGAAACAGGGGCAGGATGTCTTTTGCGAGTCGGGTTTTACCGCCCATCCACGGGATAATTGGTTTGGCCATGTTTTTCCTCTATTGGTCTGGCACTCGCTGGTGCTGGATTAAGAGGCTCAATGGCCTTCAGGTTGTTGAGTGTCTTACATCGCGGACACTTGATTTCGATTTGTACGTATTCAGCTTTAGCCAGTAACCGGCTGCAGCCACCACATCTAACTTCTTTCATGTGAGCCTCTATCTGTTTGTGCTAGGCTGGCCCGGCTGCGTCGACGCGGCGGGATGGCCTTGGTTGGCTCACAGGGTATGTGCCTGTGGGTTGACGGCTCGGCAGTGTTGGCGCACTGCCGAGTCGCTGTCTCTTCCTTTACTTCAGTATTTGGTCTAGCGATTTGTATTGGCCATCTTCAAAATGAAAACGGCCAAAGAAGCGAACCAGACCATAGAACCCAACAGCTTCTATAGCTGCTGGCAATTGTAATGACCAATGCAGCCGCTTGACATCTCGCAGCATGGCTTTAAAAAAGCCTCGGTCAGCTGAGAGACGATCCTTATCACCACCACCACGTTGGTAGTTAAAATCGTGATGACGGCAACTCGCCTCGAAGAACCAGCCAAATAACAGCTTAGCAACTGGTTCGGGTAGCCAGTCAGGGCCACAGCCATTTCCAAAACTGATTTTTTGTTCCGGTGTCAGGTCTGACCAGGATATTTTTGATTGCTTAGGCATTAGCTGTAATCCACAACAATCGCGTCAATATCAGCTTGAATCACATCCGGCTGCTGCTCATCTTCGTGCTGTGTTTGAAGTGCATAGAGCAAGTCTTCATAGTCCTGCTTTTTTCCAATAGCTGGGCCAGCCACACTTTTATAATTGGACGCATTGCTAATGATTCGTCCGACTAGGGTTGCTTTATCAACGCTGGCTCTCTCTGCAACAATGAAGTCAATCAGTGGCGTCGGCGCGGCATTGTCCGACTGCCAAGCTATTGCTTCTGGCTCTTGCGTTGGGAAGCTAGCAATTTCTTCAGCCGTATAAAGACTCGTGACTGGAGCCATGGCTAGTTTGAATTTCTGAACAATCTCAGAATGCTTATTAGCAAGCCGATCATCGATTATTAGTTTTGAATCTATGACAGATTGAATTTCTGACTCATCAATTTCAGTCATGCCAGACTTAATTAAATGATCTTGTGAGCCATCGGATTCAAATGCAAAGACATTATTATTTTCGTCTTTAAAATATTTCATTATCTAAGCTCCCACCAAACATCAAATCCCGAAAGAACTCCAGCTCCGGCTTGATATGTGCTACCGTTCGGAATAATCAAATTAACGTATTGTTCATCAGAATCACCTGCGATAGTGCAGATAACTTCACCGTCAACAAGGAAATTACGAGGCCCACTGCCAGCGCTTAGAACTATCGCCAGTTGAATAGATCTACCAGTAGTGTTTGTATAAGTAACACCCTCTGAACGACTGACAAAAACGTCTTGCCAGACCTGCCCCTCGCCAATAGCCATCGTTTTGATTTTGGCATCAAGCTTGTCGGGGCTGATAATACTCTCAGTCGTATCGGTTCCCGTATTCCATGTCGTCTGATCCTGAATAGGCGTACCGGCAATCGGGTCAATATCAACAAACATCACGGTGGCTGATTTAGCCAGACCGACGACCACCTTTTCGGATGGCGCAGTTGCAGTAATTTCCCCCTCCGTACTGCCAGACAGATAATACTTGTCACCCACCGTCAGGCCGGAGAACAGCGCCGAACGACCAAACGCTTCGACCAGGCTGTTGGTGACATCCGCAAAGCCGACCATCTTCTGTTTGTCGGTACCGTCGGCAATGGCACGGTCATAGCGGCTGTTGGCAGTGTCCCAGTACACGGCATCGCCATCGGCTACTGATGGACCAAAGGTGACATCTTCCAGCCGTACAACGTGGTTGGTGGCTGAGACCAGCTTGACGATGGCTTTCTGCAGCAGGTTTAAATCACCATCATCAGGTGTGAGGCCTGCATTAGTGATGACGTTGCGTAGTGACTCGCCCATTTTGTAGAACCAATGCGCGCCGGGCCATGTCGCTGGTGTACCGGATGTAGGATCACCATTTGTTGGATAACCAACTGACGGTACTGCTGGGGCATCAGGAGGTGATGCTGAAGCATCCGCTTCATAATTACGTGGTTCCATTATTATCCTCCGTAGGAAAAAATGAGTGTGGTGTGATCGGGTTTTAATCTATGGAGTGTGCATTCGAGGCGCTTATTGCCCCATGATGCTAATGGCTCATCGACGCGGCCATTCACTCTCCAATAGCTAATCGTTTCTTCAGGCGCATTGACCTGCCATGCAAACTGCCAAGACTGCCCATAAAGCGGTTTATTGACTCGGTCTGCGACTGTCCAGCGCGAAAACTCGGTGATAGTGACTTGATAGCCAATCGATTCTGCAATGGCTATAAAATACGGGATGCTTTGCCCCCCTTTATTGGTCACTTTGGCGTATAGGCTAGCCAGTCGCTGCTGAAGGGTTTGCACGTCATCTACGCACGGATCGGGCAGCGCGTAAGCGGCTTCCCACTCATTAAGCATTTCATAGGTGGTACGCGGGTCTGCTTCGTCTAACAGGTCATCTTCACGGGCGTGAAGGATGGCAAGCTCTTCAGCGGTTGATTCGAACAAGCCGATAAAGTCAGGATCGTGTTGCAGATCGTCCCAAAGCAGGCCGCGAGGCATTAAGGCCATCAGCATAGTGAGGTATTGCTGGGTTTTTATTGCCATGTGATATCACCTGGCACGAGAATTTGGCCTAGCGTTAGCGTGACGTCTTCTGTCGGGCTAACTAAAACATGATCGGTCTCACCAGCAGCGATACTAATCGCTTCTCGGATATGGCTGACTTTGATAGTGCCTTTGCCATTACCATCTTCTGGAATCGCTTCTCGCGAAAGTAAGTCGGCTATTTCGGATTCAACGGCTGCTTTGACAACCGTGGTATTCGGTGTCAACGCGATAGTTAAATCTAAAGCGACAGGGATGGGGGCAACAACATAGATCCCGGCTGTAACAGGGTGCTGTTCAAAAATATAGTCATACACCGCTTCCACTTCAGTCGCATCAGGGATGATGCTGTCATCGTTATCTCTCACGAAACGAACGGTGACAGTGCCTTCACCCATCTCACCCGGATATTGCCATGCACGGGTAACACCTGGCACTTGTTTTGACCATCTAATGTAGTCATGTGCCGCGCCACCTTGAGCCGGTTGCTGGATGTTTTCGATATGACGTTGACGCCAACTTTCAAGCTGCTCGATGTCGGTACCATTGTTAATACCGTCTGCGTCAACGATGGCTTGGCCATTAATACCGGCAAGGGTATCGACAAAGGTTAAGGCAACGCCAGCGATGGCATTGGCTTCAGCGCCTGGCAAAACGGCTGTGACTGAAATAACGGCTTCACCACCGACAATAGTGACTTCATCATCGACTGTGTATTCAACCGCATCAGCACGTTTTAGAGTTTTACCGGCTTCGATAACAGCGCCATTGGTGCCGGTGACTTCACATTGGCCGATCGCGTATTCGAATGGGTTTCGCTCGGTGCCTTCAATTGATGCGAGACGACCAAAGTGCGCTTCATCGGCGCTATCAGGCAATAACTGCTTCGCTTTATAGGCTTGATAGCCATACATCTCATGCATGCCACCCGCCATGACCGTGGCAAAGATATTAAACGGTGAACGGCGCAGACGTGGCTGACCATCGGTTCTGCTATCAATATTCGCCGTTAAACGGGCATGTAATTCTGCCAATGAAGGACGTTTAAACGCCATTGAAAGCCTCCCAGGCATAATTGAAATTTAAAAGCTGGCCGTCTGCTGTTTCGATGTCGATATCTAAGGCTAACCATTCAGCGCGTGGGTAACTGGCTGTGACTTGCACGGAATCAACCACTTCATCATCAATGAGATGCTGCAAGGCTTCATCGGCATAGTCTTCAGCGGCTTTTCGCACAGGCTCGGTTTGCTTTTCACGTTGTAACAACCAAAGCCGTGAGCCGATCAAGTCACCAGAAACAGACGCCAAGGCATCGCCCCACCAGCCACGTTTATCATTGGTGCCATCGGGGATGACGTCATCTGAGTCGGCTTGTCTGTCAGTGAAAAGCGCCACGATGACGGCTGTTTCCAGTATCGCGACGTAGGTAATTTTTAATGGATCGGTTTCCAGCACAAAGCGTGGACGACCATTTTTATTCACCATTTTGATAACAAAATCCATCATGGTGTCATACTCTGATTAGGGTTACTGGTGGTGCCGCCACTATCGCCATTATGATTGTGGCCGTTATAAGTAGAACGCATGCTCGCCATGGTCAGACCATCGCTATCGACGTGATCGATAATGTCGCCGGTGACGTTCAGTTGGCCTTCGATACGAAAAACCGGCACTTTGGCCGTGATTTGTGTGTTGGCAATCAACTCCATCAGGCCACCCTGCTTGAGGTGAACGAGTTGTCCTTGACTATCGTAGAGTGCAACTTCGCCCGGCTTGAGACTGACTTGACGATAGCGCTTATCATCCATCTTGATGCAAACATAGCCATTGGTTTTACCGCCAATAGCCGCGACGACACCTTTTGCTCCGGGTAGTGGCACGGATGTTATGCCGTAATCTTGAATGCGAGGCACCTCAATCACCTCACCAGATAAGGTTTCGATCTGCACCATTTGAATCGGTGGTGCGTCATTGACTTTAAGCAAGGCACCGACACGTAGCATTTGTTGCAGGCCACGTTTTAATGGTGACAGTAATTTCTGTAAGCGACGCATTACCAGACACCGCCTTCATCGTTTGGCTCTGGCAGGGCTTGTAGTTCAAACGCTTCAGGCAAACCAAGGATCAGCTCAGCGCGCAGCCCTTTATCATCAACTATATAGGTGATGCCTACGATCAATAGGTCACGATTGACATTCAGGTAGTGGTCTTTCACTGCGATAAGGCAATTGGGTTCGATCAATTCATCGTCTAAATACCAGCTCAGCATCGTGTAATTAAATGTCTGAGCTTTCGCTGCAGAAATATTTCTATGCCATGTGGCTCTGGCTTTGCAGCCAGCGGCATCTAAGGCATCTTCAGCTAGAATAATTTTAGGTCGATGACGAGTAACGGCTTTATCTGCCACGGTAGCTGACACCGATACCGTATCTATCCAGGCACTGCTGGTTTGGCCTTTAACCGTGTAGTGACTAAAGCGTTCGCGTGATGAGCGTTTACGACTACCGGCTTTAATGTTGACACCGGTTTCTAAACTGCCTTTCAGGCGTCGGGTTCCGGAACGTGTGATTTTTAGGCCACCCAAACCATCAGACACTAGCAGTACTGCTCTGATTTTAGCGACGGTATCGAGCACTTCAAAGGTGCTTTCACCTTCATCTGATTTCATTGTGGCAAACGGTTTGCTGGTATCAACCGTTGAGGACACCGGAATACCGTATGGCTCACAGAGTACTGACGCACCCTCTAATTGGTTACGACCAGCCCACTGAAACGATGGCGCGCTACAATCAACCAGGTCACCGGTTGCATCACGCCCTGCTACTTGAATGCCATTAGTGCTGTCATCATAGCTATGATCAACTTCATCAATATAGCCAGTGATGACCGTGTGATCATCAATCGTCACCTTGCAGGAATCGCCATCGTTAATAGGGCGTGGCGCGCTGTTTTCAGACCATTTATCAGTCAGCTTGAGATTAAACTCATTCGCAATTTGAACAATTGAACGATTGATCCGAACCTCTTCCCAGCCATACCAGTCCAGACCATTCACTTTCAAGGCGACATCATGCATCCAACACCTCCAAAGTCTGACCACCGGGTACAAATCCGGGGTGACCGATGTTATTGCGAGAGACGATATCGGTTGCACGATCAGCGTCTTGGTAGAGCTGATGCGCAATCACTAATGAGGGCAATGTCGCTTGTGGTGTATAGCGACGAACTTGCTTGAGGTTGGCGGCACGTTCTGTCAGGTCTTGAACCATGGAAGCCCGTAAATCTTGCAGTGCGATATAGGTCTCATCGTCTGCCGCTTGCATTTGCTCATCTAATACCTCAGACAGTTCATCACGTGCGGCAATCGCATCTTGAGCCGAGTCATAATCACGGGTACTAGCCACTCTGGCCGCTTCAATTTGTGATGATTGTTGTACCAGGTTAATGATTGCCTGCTGATTTGAGGCTTGCTGAACACGACTTGGCGTGGTGGTTGGCACGGCGGCTGATTCGCTACCAAAGCTGAACAGTTTACGAAACTGAGTCATGGCAGAAAGACTGCCGACACTGCCAATCACCTGCCCCGCTAAGGCATCGGGCAAACCAACAAAATCGGCAATGGTGGCATCGATAACACCTAATCCGGAAAAGCGTGACTCGATATCGGATAAGACGGTTTTCGCCTGTTCTTTCACCCAACCTGGAAAGCCGGTAACGCTGTATGCCGATGTAAATTGTTGCTTCACTACAGCTTGTGCGTTTTTGGCCGCTGCATTGACGCGTTGTTGCGTGTCAACTTTTGATGTTGGCTTGGCGCGTGACTCAGCTTTGTAAAAAGTCAGAGTAAATCGGGCAATACCACCTTCTTTATTGGTTTCACGCAAACTGCTGGGGCCAGCCTGCACACGGACACGTCCGAGGTAACGATGAACTAAGGTGCCAGAGCCTTTTTTGTTTAAAGCCTCAATCAGTTTGTCACGCTGCTGCCTGTAATCTTCACCCACTACAAAAGCAGGAAAGGAGTACACAGCATCTTTGCCGCCTAAGTCTTCGGCATAGGCATCATCTTTAAAGGGATAATCATGCAACTGGACACGGCGACCAAATTCGAGCGTATGGTCATCAACATAAAACTCAACGCCACGGAATGAGGATTGTTGAAGTTGCTCGCGCCATGTCAATACTTGTTCGGCCATTACAGATTCCCCACTGTAGGGCCAGTATCGACATTAATATCCATGTCATCGCTTTGGATATTTTTGACCTGGACACGCTTATCGGTGACTTCAATTTGCAGTTGGCTGCGTTTTTCCGCACTTAATGCGGCCTGAGCATTATCATTACCAAACAAAGCCAAGGCTTTAGCAATCGAACGGCCTAATGCGTCAGCAAACTCAGTGCCTTCTAATGCATTATCATAAATAACCTTACCGGCTCCGTAACCTGCCAAACCAGCAGCGCCAACTGCTAAACCAGCAGTACCCATCGCTCCGGCACCCATCGCTGCTATTGTTTTCATATTTGGCGCTGCTCTAAGCATTTGCCTACGATTAGGTTTTTTTACTTTTGGTTTCTTTTTTGGATCCATACCCGTTGGATCCATGCCGCCGCGCATATTGACAACATAAACAGGCGTTACCCCATCCATCCCGCCTAGTGCACCACCCATGGCGGATTTAGCTTTGCTGCCTTTAACAAAGTCGGAGATACCCTTGCCACCTTTATAGAGTTTCCTCGCTAGGATAGCTGTGCCACCGACTGCAACCAGACCTGCTGCACCTTTGATGAGCATATCCAGTGTTTCTTTATCAATGTCATTGATCGTGTCCGCCAATGATTGAATGTAGGTAGTCAGGTTTGAGTCAGCAAATTGTTGCCAGGCAGTGTAGAGGTTTCGCATAGCGCCTGCGGCATCATTTGCTGCTCTGGTCGAGTCTTCTAATGTGGTGGTGCCATCAGCGTGGACATTCATGAATTTATCTAAGCTTTCCAGCCCACCAGTGCGCTGGAACTCGGCAGTGGAAGAATTGAATGCACGCATGGCTTCTGCATCAAACACGGTGCTTAACAGTGTTTTTTTGCCTTGTGTTTTTTTGATAATGTCGACCATGATTTCATTGATTGGTCGCAACACTTCTTCGCCACGACTTAAAGCTTCAGCATCAAATATTTTGATGCCGCCGCTTTTGAGCATGTCTATTTTCTTAGCATCACTCAGTGTCCGCATTAAGGCTTCAAAAGCCGTCGCTGCCATCTCTGATGAGCCGGTACCCTGACGGATAACCTGCAATGCCGCACCCATCTCACGAATAGCAGGAATACCTTGCCGCCCCATCGAGGTGTAAGCGGTGACAACACGAGGGCCTAATGCCGCAATATTTTGCAAGGTGAACGCGCCTTCTTTACCTTGCACATTGAGTGTGTCGAGTGCCGTAAGCACGTCTTTTTCCAAGACGATGCCCATTTTCTGGAACTCACCTAGCACTTCACCAATCGATGTGCCTTCTGCACCGGTTGCCTGGATGGCTAAACCAATGTTGCGGATATTGGCTTCAGCAAAGTCCAGGTCACCGGTTTTCTCGACAATAGATTCAATCGCGCTGGTGATTTGACTTGGGTCAACTCTGATGTCGGGTGATTGTGCCGTTTCATAGATTTTCTTTTTCAGTTCATCGATTGCTTCAGCACCGATATTGGCTTGAATGCCTAGCCGAGTGAAGCGACGCTCAAGCGAGACTAAAAACTTGGCTGTTCCGGCACCAGCGGCACCGGTCAATAGTGCGGTGTAACGATTGCCTAACTTATCAAGCCCGTTACCAAAGCTGCTGACACTTCTACGCAACACGCCCATTTGACGTTGGCCTGTTTTGCTAAAGCGTTTCCAACGGTCTTCATTAACACGCATCTGGCGGCCGAAGTTACCTCCGGCGTTGATGTTGATGCTGGTTGTTAAGTCGTTTTGGCTCATCGTTTCATTAGCTGCGTATAAAAGAGTCTTAAAGGTCTATTTAATGTGTAGTTAAGAGGCGTCTGGCTGTACTGGCTGAACTTAATCGTCTGCCAGTTCAGGTTCTCCGCCAGACGCATCATGCTTCCCCCGCTGCATGACAGACTCCAGCACTGCCTGGTCTAATCGTTCTGCATGAAACTGAAGCAGCTCAAAATCTTCACGGTGAAATTTACGCAGGTCATCAATATCAACAATGCCGTCATAATCACCAATAGATTCAATCTGCTTCGCCAAGGTATGAAGCCCCATCAATGTCGGACTGACAGCAAACACATAGCCATCATCTGATGCCGTGACACGTTCAGACGCTAGCCCCGCATCAATGATGTCTCCAGGGGTTAACTCTCGCAGCAAGACTGTAGTGTGGGTTTTATCGCCCATTTTGACGCCGTGTTCGAGTGAAATTGTTATCGTGGCCATGCGTTTATACCTTCTCCGCCATATCGCCTGACATCTCGACATCCGCACTGGTCATGCCATGCTCAATCACATTCACAGTGAAGGCGTTACGCATTAAATAACGTTGGCCGGTATCAGTGATAAACGTGACGGTTTTGTTTTTCCACTTATTCACCTCTGTCACGTCAACCGTTGACGTGAGCAGGATTTTAAACTTCAGGTTCGGTGGTGAATCTGATTCGGTGAAATAGGTTTTGCCACCATGGCTCGACGGTTCTCTTGAAACACCACCCGGATCTAACGTGGCTTCGTTTTCTGACTCAATAACACCGCCGTCAATTCTGACTTTTACTTTTCCTGTGACTTGTTCGCTCATTGCTTACTCCTAAATTTAACGACGATATTCAGTGTGCACAGCCGTGACACGTAGGTTATTGATGAGTTTTGGTGAGTCATACATATCCAGACGGTCTGGATCGTCATCATGAATTTCAGCGATGATTGTGGCTTTATAACCTTCATAATCCTGGCACCAGCCGCGATCCATAAAGACGGTATACAAGGCTAAAAACTCATCTTCCATGGCATTAGGCGTCACCACCGCCTGACCGGCTGGAATATCAAAATCATCATCCGCCAGCTTGTGACGCGGGAATTTTTGAGACACCATTGCCCGTTGCTCAAAGCGGATGCGTTCTAATGTTTCTGCCGTGTTGATGTTGAGATAACTGTCATCAGCAAAGCCGGACGCATTGGTTTGATACATACTGATTTGACGTTCAATTCGTACCAATCCACCACGATCAACACTGTAAGTAGCAATACCATCGAACAGCAGCTGATTACGCTCGGTACCATCCCAACGCAGTTCTTTTTTCGGTGGCTTAATACCAGGCAATGCCAGCGTTCTTAGCTGACGTGCCGGGTCAATTTGCAAGGAAGCGGCAGCGACAACACAATTGACGCCAGCCCATAGATAAGGCGGAGTCGGTGAGTCATTGGTACCCATGCAGGTGACGTGTGGGCCATTTCGTCCACTGCCAAAAGTCCCGGTTTCTGAGTGGGTGCCTTTAAACGCAGTAAATGCCCGAAAGCCGATGGCACGCATTGGCCCCCAGCGACTTTCTGCTTCGGCTTCTAGCACCACTAAGTTGGCTGTATCGGTATAAGGCACTGCAAGCCAGTTGTACCATTCATCACCAATAGCAGTGAACACATCAGTAAGATCAGGATTACCGGTACCGCCAGACATGGCCACAAAGGTGAGGCCGACACCATCAGGCAAGGCTTCATCGTAGAAATTGAGTCGCATATCAATATCGTTGCCGGTTTCACCTTTCCACTTACAAGTGATATCGACCTCAGTCGACTCTGCACCATTAACTTCGGCTGTTACCGGTAAGGTCGTCTCTGCCGTAATGGCTGCAACGATAGCGCTGGCAATATCTTCATCCGTGTCAGCAGCGTCAACACCAATGAGTAAGCGATAGCCTGCGATGTAAAGAAAGACTGTGCCTCCTCGCGTGGCCGGGCCAGTAACGGTGATTGACCCGGTTGCTTGTTCACCGCCTGATGCATCATCTAAAGCCAAGAACCACTTTTCAGTAAACTGATCGGCATTGATTTGTGCCTTGCCCATTTCAGCCAACATAGAGCCTCGACCAAAATACGCTTCCAATTCTTCAGGGCTATTGGCACGAACTGCTTGCCCCGCTGGAATCGTGCCGGTTGACAGTCGCTGACCGATAACCAGCATTTTAAAATCAATATTGGCATTACCTGCCAACCGATTACTGAACTCAATGGCTGTAAACGGTAGACGTAATTTTTCAGGAATCGTATCAAAAGAAATAGCCATGCTTATGCATCCTTATCAGTTGAATCTGTGGGTTTGGCAGCAACGGCTTTTTTGGCATCCGTTTTAGCCTTGGCCAACGCTTTTTTAATGTCGGCGTCACTGGTTAGCTCAATCGCATCACCGTCTTTTATCCGCTTCAGGTAATACACTTCACGTGGCACGTATTCACCGTGCTGATTTAACAGACCGCCGCGTAGCTTTCGCACATTGACAGCCTGCTTGGCGGGTTTGATAAAAATTCGGTCTGGCATGGTTTATTGCTCCAATGTTATGTGGTCAATAGCGTCGGGTTCGTCGTCGCCGTCGACCAATGAATGTTCAGCATGAAAGGTGACAAAATCAGCCAACGTTGATGGGTCAAAGTCATTAGGAAATGGCATATTTGGCAACTCAAAAGTGACGGCATACATCGTGGCTTTGAAGCTTTGCTCCAGCTGCATTGAAAACAGATTCCTGACATTCTTCAGCGCCAGTGAACCGACCCCTGCAATCGTCGATTCATGCAGCTTAGGAATCAGTGCCGCTAAAATGTCATAAGCACCAATGGTGGTTGTGTCACCTCGACGCCGGGCGCTGTGGTTACCAACGTGACGGGTGATGACATACACATCAAAACGGCCATTGAGGCTACCGCGTGAGTTGCCTTGACCACCGAGAAACGTGGTGTAAACGCCCGGCGTTCTGTTTGAGGCAACCAACTGTTTCAGTACTGCCAAGTTCAACGCGCTGGGTAACACTTCAGCAGCGCTTAATGTATTGCCAAATAACGCCTGTGCTTTTTCAATGATGTGATCTTCAACGGTGCTAATGCTGTTCATATAAAGCTCTTATCTTTACGGTTAAAGACATTGCCACCGGTGTTGATTTTCACTGTGTTTTGGCTGAGAGGTTTGGCACCTTCTGTACTGATACCAATGCTCAATTCGCCACGGGCGATGCTTTTGAGTGACTTGACTGCTTCGTTGTACCGGTCTTTTACTTCATCGGGCGCTAGATTTTCGTACAAGTAATAGCGTGTAATTTCGCAAGCAATACGCACCAATGACCTTGGCAGCGGGTCAATCGGCAGGCTGTAACGGCCACCCAGATAACCATCAATCATGCTGTCTGAGTCGGCAATGGCTAAATTAATGACGTCCGTGTCCAGCTGACCCGTGTTTTGCTTATCCGTAAGCTGGATCAGTTCATCCTCTCCATATCGGGTGACCAGGTCTTGTTGTGTGCAGTAAGGCATCGTTGAGATATCCGCTTATAGCTCGACAACGCTGAACATCGGATCGGCTTCCAGGATGGCGACCTCTTCTTCGCTCAGCTCGACATCATCACTGCCTGACCAGGCACGACCTAAACGACGAAACCCATCCCGCATCACGGTCACACGGTAGTGTGGTAAAGCGTTCTGTTTGGTGCTTGGTTTAGAATCAGGGTCACTGTCGGTTGTAGTGGTTGTTGTGGTTGTGCTGTTTTTGTCTGAGTCACCGCCACCCCCATTATCATCAGCTTCTGAATTCGTTTTAGACTGAGCCTGCTTTTCGTCCTGAATGACTTTCCAGGCTTCATCACGCTCTTTGGCTGTAATGCTGTCCAGACCATCAAACTTTTTCAGTTCTTCGACGGTAGGCTTTTTGTCGAATGCCTTCTCACGTAGCAGTTGTAGTAAGTTTTCCATCATGCGTTCCTTATCTTGGTTATCAGGGCGGAAAACCGCCCTGATAAAGTTGTCTTAAAGGCTGATTAACTACGCGCCGCCGGTGGAACCGACAGACAGTTGCCAGAAGCCATACACGCCAGTCGCTCGCGCTTCGGCACCAAACTTGTATTCACGCTTATTGAATACATCATCGTTTTCCATATCCGTCTGGCTGACGAAGACAGGCTTCTTACGCATCTGGATAATGAAAGGCTTCACAGCGTTGCGGGTGTGGTGGAGGAACCAGACAGTATCAGACGTTAACCCCGGATTGACTTCAATTTTGGCTGTGCCTTTGTAGGGGTTCGGGCTGTCATCGTCGAGCTTGTCGGCTTCGACCAATTTACGTGCGACAGCTTCCAAAGCCGGTGGCACTTCGAGCAAGTCGGGTACCAGACGCAATGGCATGCCTTCGTCATCGGTGAACTTCATCATTGCAGTACGTGCCGCACCGTAAGACGCCGCTGCAGCCGCTGATGTTGCCGCGCTCAATGCCACTGTCAGTTTGTTCGATACCGAATCTTCATTCACTTCATGATCGGTGTCATAGAAGTACTGACCATCAAGACCTTCATTAATAAAGGCGTTGTTTTTCAGATCGTCCAAGATGATGTCGTGCAGTTCACCCGCTGAGTCACCCGCCATATTGGCTTGGGTGTTGTAGATACCCAAGGTGTCATCTTCGATATCGTTACGATCAACCGCGATGGTCGTTTCCCAATCTTCATTGGTGGCAGTGTATTTACCGGCTTTCAAGGCTTTGACATGCTTTTCACCCACCCATTTACGCATTTTCGGGAAACGTTCTAACCAGGCGTAGTCTTCGGTCTTGGTGCTAGACATGACCTCCATCGCAGTCAGTTGCCAGTTACTGGTTCGGGCTTTGAGTGCGTTATGGAAGACGGTTTTCAGGCCAATAAAAATATCTTGAATAGCCTGTTTGTTAATGATGATGCCGCCAAACGCCAGCATTGGCATTGCATCACCCATCATGGCCGTATTCAATGAGGCAGGGCCGGTCATTAGGCTGGCTGGCAATGACCAGTCAGCCGCCATCGCGGAGGTCATCATTACGAGAGCGCCGACGATGGCCATCGGCAAGAGAATCAGTTTTTTCATGGTGTCATCCTTATTAATTAGCTAAACCAGTGAAGTCTTAGTCGAATTTGACCCAGACGCCGTCAACATCAACGTCGACAATCTTGCCTGCAGCACTACGGGAGCCGGTGTCGTCAGTGTTAGCCACTGTCTGGTCATCGACGATGTAAGCGGTGGCTTCGATATCGGTGCGGTCAATCGAGCCATCGTTTGCAAACAAGAACGTGCCTTTGCGTACATCAATGGCTTTATCACCGGCAGAGCCAGCACCGTTATCAACGTGCTGGTCTGCACGGCCTACGGCTTTCAAACCGGTTGCCGTTGAACCAGCCTCAGCATTGCCAGATGAATCAAGCACAACAATAGAGCCAGCAAAGATGACACTTGATGCCGCCACTGGATGGTTGTGAACTTCACCTAACCGTTGCGGGGTATTACGGTCTTTGGTTAATGCGGCCATTACTTATCTCCTTTGAGTGATTTGGCGTATTCGGCTGGCTCGACACCCAATTGCGTACAAACCGCCAACTGCGCATCAGACAGAACGGGGTTGCCGTCGTCATCGACTTGCTGTGTGGTGGTTTGTTTACCTGTCAGGGCGGCAATGGGGGCGGCTGATTTAAGGTAGGACTTCAGCACATCAACCGGCTGGTCTTTAGCCCACAGCTCCATGGCGGGAGTGAGCTTGCCATCTGCTTTGGCTGCGGCAATCATGGCGTCCTTGTCATTGCCATCCAGGCGCGCTGTCAGAGCAGCAATTTCTTCGCCTTGCTCTTTAATAACAGCCATAGCGGTGTCGGGGGTAGCCGCAGTGGCAGCAGCAACAGCTTCATCAGCGCTATCGGCTTTTTTCTTTAGCTCACCGAGAGCATTGCTAACCGCTGTCAGCGCAGCAAGCCCTGAAGTGTCTTTCAGCTCCAATGTGGTTGCCATGTTGGTAACCTGCTTATTCATAGCAGTCAGAGCTGCAGTCACCGCTGATTCATCGGCATCAGCTGCAAGGCCAAATAATTGGCGTAACAGCTTTAAAGTCTCCTCGTTCATAGAAGCGTCCTCTTGTTTTGGTTGCGGGAGAAGGGAAGCCGCTGCCAATACATCATCCATTCCATCAATGGCTGGGTTATTGGTTAACGCGACATGAAGTAAATCCAAGACATGACCTGTTTTGGGGTCATAGGTGAAAACGGGTGAAATATATTTATATTCTTTGTTGGTGATGAAGCCGTTGGCTTTTGGTGTCCATTCAGGACTAGACAACATGAGACCTTTATCAGGCACCCAACTCAACGCGGCAGGCTTACCCCAACCGGCAGCGGGTGCAGGCTGACCATTTTTAGCAGCCAACAAAGTTTGGTGTTCGTAATCGAAAACGATGTCGTTCTTGCGTGATTGAACGCGATTAATAAGTGCAGCTGCAGAAACATCATCAAGATACCAAGGGCCACTCCCTGCCATCGCACCGCGAGGGGCATCGAACTTGCCAGCAGGAAATAACTGGACGGCACCATCAGTGCCGACCAGTAGTGAGCAGATTGCAAGCGCTACGTTATGCATAGCGACCTTGAGGGAATGATGTCATGGCGAGTCTCCTGTTCGTCGTTTATTTCAAGAACAGGTGCCACTCTACGAATGCGGGGCAAAAAAAATGCCCTGAAACAGTTCAGGGCATTAAATATTTGTTGTTATTGAAGATACCGTCTACGCATAAAAACGGCAACAATCAGAAGTTAAGATGCAACCGCTTGACCTATGCAATTAGCTTCAGCATCCAGCATTGTCCATTTACTACGTACACTTTTTGACGTGACAGCATTATCAATCTTGCGATTTTTTAGAATTAGGAGCAATGCCGTCATATATAGTACCGCCCTTAAAAAGAGTGAACCTCTGACAATGTGATAAAAGACAGTAAGGTGCATTTCTTTTTGGGCTTTTAATATCAGTTTCTTTTGATGCTCTGACTCTGTTTTTAAGAAAGCATCCTCCCAACGCTCTTGATAACGTTTTAACTGAGGACTATTTTTAATATCATTCCGGCCCAAAAATAACGTCAGGATAAAATGCATCGCACTTAACTGATGGGTGTATCTAATCACCCCATTCAAAGTCGTGCGTGTAATGCAATACAATTCATTATCAAAATCAATTTCTCCCGCTTCAGCGGCATTGAATAATTGATCACGTATATCAAAAAGGCGCTGACGAGTAGAGTCGTTCAAATAGCTTCTATACTCAACAAACCAGGCGTACCAAATCCCAATAAATAACGCGATCAGTAATATTGAATCATTCAATTGTGAATCCATCACACATCCTCCGGTCTTGTTTCGCCTCTTGGCGTTAAGTCACTAGATGTTCTCTTACTGTCCACTTCTTTTTCATACATCTCTTTATATGGTTGATAGCGTTCAACCACATTTTTTCTATGTCTTGACTGACCTCTACCATATAAAATCCCGAACACACCAAAGAGACCACCGAGCAAGCCAACTAGATAACTACTCTCTTCAGCTGACTTTTCATCCTTGTTAATTTCAGCGTGGATTTTCGCGTTAATGCCAATATCAGCTTTTGTTGTTTTACCAGCCCATGAAATTGCAACTGGCGATAAAAGATATAGCCCTAAAACCAATGCTGACCCAGCAATAAACCACCTTATAGTTTTTGACCACTCAGCAGCTCGCATTGTTGCGATACTTCCCCGAAGCGATGCATTTTCAACGAGTAAGTCTGTTCTTGATTGATATTTGTCTGCCATCAGGCACAAAAAAACCCGACACCAATCAAACCATCAGCATCAGGGTTACTCCCTATTAGTAGTTATCCATAATAAGGCATATTGTCACAGTTTTACATATCCAAGCAATAGCAACACTATTAAAGACCGCTTAACCCCGTTTAAATTCCCGCACAATCGTTTAATACTTTTATATTCCAATACTGACCGCACATCAACAGTTAAAACAGCTTAGAACGGCACACAGAGATTCAACGTAGTGCATCTTGAAAGTGTTCGTAAAGGGTATCAATTATCATTTGTTCATCGTCTTCTGACACACCCAAGTAGGGCCTGGCGGGAATACCTCGGTCTTCATCACCGAACTGATGGGTCGCGCCCTGGATAAGGTTGGTACCCATTTCCATACTCTGGCTGCTGGTGTTATAGGCTAGCGTGTCACGCATGAATCCTTCTAGCACCAGCACCTTGTCGGCGTTTTTCTTTTTACGTGCCTGATATTTCGGATCGAGTGGCTCCCATGGGTTACTTTCAGGATCGACTTGCTGATCCCATCGATCATGGGTGCTGTTAAGTAAACCTTCACCGATATCGATAAAGGCGGGTTCCAAGTCTTCACCGGCATCGACCAGGGCGCGTAGCCGGGCGGCGATGGCTTTATCCGGGAAGCTATAGTCGATACTGATTGATGCGCCTGCCATTATTCACCTATACTATGTTTATCGGTTGCGATGCTGGCGCGTACGCCCATAGCATCAAAAACCCGCCAACCTGGTGCGTCAGGAAAAGTGGCCCCATCATTCTTCATCCCCATACACCAGATACCCCTTACGCTGACTGTTCAGGTAATTACGGCGTGATGTCGGGATAAACGTCCAGCTTTCCAGTAACCCCTTTCTCACATTGGCCACCGCGACCAGGTACCGGCCTTTACCGATATCGTAGGCTTTGACAATGCGAGAGCGCAGCACCACTTTGCCAGTGCCGTTGTGTTGCTGGAACGATAACCAGACTTCATAAGGATTGGTCAGCAAGTCGTCCAGTAACGGCAGGAACTCAGCACGGGCGGGATCAATATGTTCTGATAATGCCTTGCTGTTGAGCAGAAACGGTAAGCCTCCGGGGGTGTAGAGTTTCTCTTCACCCACTTGTTTTTGCAGCTGCTCATATACTTCTGCTTTTTTATTTAAGCGTGATCCCAACTTCACCGGCGACTTGGTGAAAGGTATCTGTTGTTCTCTGCCAGCTTCAGCCCAGCCTTGTGGTGTGAGCGTTGTCCACTGAGTGCGTGTTTTTGTGTATTGCGCCATCACATCATCAGCCAGCTGCTCACCAAAAGCGGCTCTGCCTGGATTATAGGCGAAGCCCGGATCAACACCTTTGGGTACGCTTACGGTACGAGGCGACGGGCCTCGGACACCGACCACTTTATCTTCCAGTTCTACTGCAGGAGCGTTATCCGGGCCAGTTTTACCGAGCTTATCCATATCGCGTTTGCTGAGTGTTCTGACCCGACACTTGCAACCCCAGCCGTTCTGGGGGTAATGGGTCTGCCAGAATGGGTCGTCGGCATCAAGGATTAATCCGTCCCAGGCTACATGCTCTGGCCGTGGATGCTCGACAGCATCATTGTGTATGTACTGCCAGAATGGTCGAGTGTGTTTGACTTGCTGCATCTGGGCATATCGACCAGCGTTATGGCTTTGATACAGATTGGTCTCGTAGATAACCCGGCTGCGCCAGTTGCGACCACCGTTATAGCCCCAGCCGTGCTTGCTGACTATCTGATCAAAGTCTTTGCGAAAGTCCTTCAGGCTCATGCCTTCAGTAATCACTTTGTCCATTGATGAACGAAAATCGTTAAGCAGGTCTTCTTTCATCGCCCCGGCAATGACAAAGGCACGGGCATGCTGGCCCTCATAGATATCTGTCCAGGATGCCGTCGGCAGGTTCAGCTTGTCACGAAACGCATCAACCGCTTTATTGAAAGGCATGGAGCCGTAATTGATGTTCATTTAGCCAGCTTCATGCAATTTTTGCTTCAGCAGATAACCTTCCAGTTGCCAGATTTTATTTTTGGCATTCTCATAGGCTATCTTCTCACCTATTTCAGCGTCGAAGTTTTCTGGACTAGCGCAAGCTGATTCACCTGTTACAGTAAAGCCATTTTGTAAAGTTAAGCAGCAGACAGTTAATTGGCTTCCTTCAAATACGTGATACTGCTCTGACTTGATTACAGCCTGAAGCATATCTGGAGTTAACCTTGGAGCGTTAAGTTCTTTCTTTTGAATTTCATTTTCTATTTCAGTCATTTTCAGACACCTCATAACGCCCAGCCAGCTCAGCGGTGGCCAGCGCCATTTGAATCACGTCAGCAAGTTCTTCCGGGTCAAGAAAACCGAATGCTTCGACCAGGCGATCCTGAAAGTCTTCTAGCGTGCCACCGTTATCATCCACTTCCTCTAATAAGGATTTAATACGGTTATAAAGGTCGTCTAACGGTGACTGTGCTTGTGTTGCCAGTTGATTCACAACACCATCTAACTCTGTTTCATTATCACCGGCTTTGGCTGCAGCGGTAGCGGCGGCATTCGGGCGTGCAGCATCATTTTGTTCAGGGGTGTTAGTTGGAACCGGTTCATAGCCTTCACCATAGATCTCCGTCAGTTTTTCTTGGTTAAGCCGGTAGCCCATATCGAACAAAAGCTTATCGCGTTCGGCGCGTTCGTTAAGTTCTTCACCTTCCTCAGAGATGAACTTGATACGTGGGCCACGGCGTGGATCGGCACCGGGAATATTGAGTGCAACCATTGGCCAAAGTAGGTCACGGTTTAAGGTGCCAGCAATTTGCCGCACGTCACTGACCAGCAGATCATGACGCACTTCATTATGGATATCACCCAGGTTAGAACCCAGACCGGTATTTTGTGCCGTACTGGTTAAGGTGCCACCGAGAATCGCTTTAGACTGAACCGACTCGCACCAGTTGATCATAAACTGGTATGGGTCGCTGGCTCCCTTGGCGGCCTCTTTAAAATCGACATCCATACCATCGGGCATGATGCCTGCAGCACTGTGGCCGATACCAATGACGGCGCGAAGCAAGGTATTTTTTTCTTCATCACTGGCACCGCTGGGGTAAGTGCCGAGTCGCATTGGTATGCCATAGACTTCCAGAAACTCGGCCAGATCCCGAATGCTGTAGTTTTTAAACAGGTATGGCCATGCGAGGATACGATGCAAACCGCCACGGGCAATGCTGCCAGACTTGGCTTTATGAACATGCGTTACCCAGCCAAACGGCCACAATTCATCACCTCTGCCACCACTGTTACGCAGCAGAATCTTTTTGCGATCATTTTCATCGATGGTAAATAGGCGTGCTGATTGATGCTCTAGCGTTGGTAACAGCGTTTTACCCAGCTTATGCCAACCGAGTTCCAGCATCGAATAGCCTTTGCCAATCGCATCACCGATATCGAAAAGGTGATCTTCGAAGTCTTCCATGTCAAGCAGCCACTCTTTGACCTCTTCGGCAAGCGCTTCTTCTTTTTTATCGGCATTACGCGGTGCGACCACATCCCAATCGACACCCATCAACGCCCGTTTTCGCTTACTCATTTCCGCAAAGACATGGGCATCTTTTTCTTCCATATCTTCAAACAGGTCGGCCTGTTCGACCAGATTGCCTTGTTCAGCTGCTTGCAGAATGCTGGCTAACTTGCGTGGTGTTAAACCACCTGAAGGATGGTTCTCAAACTCTTTACTGATAAAGCCGAGCTTGGATGTTTGCTCTTCACTCAGTGCTTCTCGCACCTGTACTGGCTTACCAGCGGCATCTACGATTTGACTTGTTCTTACTTGTTCCATTGTTACCATCCACCGCCTTTTTGCATCAGGCTGCTGTAGTCGTTGTCGGGGTTGTCGCGTTCGGTTTTGCTGGGGGCTGCTGTCCACTCAATCGGTGAAGCCAAATCAAAGCTGGCAGCATGCGCCATGACCAAACTAATCGCTGCGTCACCGTGTCGGCTTTTGGCAGCATCGGTTTTACCATCGGGCAATTTCGGTACACCTTTAATCACTTGCAGCGCACCGATATCGTCTGCGACATCGGCATCACGCGGGATAAGAATGGTGTCGTCCTCAAACGCAGCTTTGAACTTGGGCATATTATCCAGGTACCAGCTTTGGCTAAGCATCACTTCTTCGACCACATTGACGCCATAGCGGTACTTGGCTTGCTCTGCCAGATACTGACCATTACCACGGGCATCCAGCTTGGCCGCACTGAATCGAGGCAAACGATCACAGATATAAAACAGCACCTGCTCTTGCTGCTTGAACGGCACGTTGTGCAGTTCAACCATAAATGGCACTACGCGCCTGAGCTGCTGACTGATGGTCATCGGTGTCAGCACGGTTAAGTCACCGGAGCGACCAAAATCTTCGCCTAAAACGTGGCGTAAATTGGGATTTAACTGGTCTAAAAGCGGCTTTAAATTAACCTCACACCAGGCCAGCATTTCTGCCTGGCGAAGATGCTCTGGCCACAGGTTGAACTCGGCGGTACCGGAATAGCGCAGCACCGGCACATCATGCATGCGGGACTCACGTAGGGCGCGGCTGATATAGGTGCCACCGCCTTGTTTGGGGACGCAGTCATATTCTTCTTCGGCATCTTCGGTACTGGCAGTATTTTTACGAAGCCCAGCTTTCCATTCGTCTTCGCCTTCTTGTGTCCATTGAATTTTCTGAATTTGGCAGATGCGTTTATAGAGACCCATTTCACACGCATCATCCAGTGTGATTCGATGAACGCTGTAATCTTTTTTTCCAGATCGACTGTCTTCGATGAGTTCATTGAACAGGTTTTCTACGCCATTATGCGTAGAGATGATTCGAATTTTGCTGCCCCACATCGTCAGAGCTAACGCAGCTTTTAAAAGCTCATCAAGTGCATCATGGAATGCCGCCTCATCAATGCAGACATTACCCTGACGACCACGCATATTGCTGGGTCGTGAGCTGAGTGCCTGAATCTTAAAGCCGCTGGCAAAGCGAATAGTGAAGGTGAGAATATCTTTGTCTTCATCTTCAAAGATTTCCTCTTCAATGGCTGAGGCAGCCTTATTGAATGACTTAGCCCACATCGAACAAGCATCAATAAACTCTACGGCCATCTCTTTATTAGAACCAACGTAGTAGCAGTTGGTACCGCCCGCAGCCTTTGACGATGAGGCGGCTAATACTTGATCGGCTGCTTCAGCCCAAGTTAAACCTGTACGTCGTGACTTTTCAGCAAGCTTAAGAATACTGTCATCTGCCATCCAGTTCTTTTGATATGGCAGCAGGACATCATTCGGATCGTAATCTTTGTATATGGCTAAAGCAGCGCCCATCGCTTAACCCAGCCCCAGTATTTCTGTCTTGATTGAATCAATTGCTTTTTGGCTCATGCCTTGGCTGACCATAGACTTTTCAGCTGTCGCTGCAGCTTCGTTAGCGGCTTCGGCTCTGATGGCTTTCTCTCGCTCTTCATTCATATTGGCCGCTGACTCCAGTCGCTGAACAGCGAGTGCCAATTGAGCCAGCATTTTTGGCTCTACAGGGGTATCACCTTCAGCCATATGCATTGCTGAATCAAACGCCATCGTGCGGATGATTTCATTGACTAACTTACCAACCTGGCCTTGCGGTGCAGCGCCCAGCTTGCCGATCCACATGCTGGCCAGTTCGCGTGATTGCTGTAGTTTGGCTCCGACATCTTTCATCTTGACGGCATATCGATTGACCGCAGACTTGCTGACGCGATCATCAGTGCCGAGCTGTTCAAGGATGGCATTGATTTGTGCTGTGGCATCCAGTTGTGAGACTCGCGGATCTCGCAACAGGGTTTGCAGCTGCTCCAGAATATCGGCTGGCAATTGCTCAATGGATGAGGCGCGAGCCATTATTCAGTCGTCTCTACGCTGATGGTGATGGGTGAATAAGAATGTGACATCCCAACACCAAAGAAATAACCAGCGGCAATGATGTAGCAAAAAATAACCACACTCTTTAACACTTCTTTGCCGAAGCTCTTTATATCTTGCTGTAACAGCCAGTTCTTTAATTTTCTAATCATGGTCGCGCTCTCCCAATACCATCAATTCGGCTCCGCCCCAGCGCAACATCGACGCCACGCTGAGTCACCTTGGCAATCAACAATTCACCAACCGTTGTAATCGCCAGCAGACCTTGCTCTTCCAGCCAGCGCAATTCGGTACGAACACGATCAGCAGACACATCATGACCAACACTGGCCAAAATCATTTGCAAGATGTTTTCGTTATGCGAGTAGCCAGGGTCTTGCTCCAATGCCTGCAATAAGGCAAGACGAATAGATTCTGTGAGTATTTGATTAAAGCTCACCGCTTATCTCCTCGTAACAGATAGTCATTGATTAGCGTTAGCTGGGTTGTCATGGCTTTCAAAGAGCCAGTCATTTCGCTGATGTTTTCACTCATTCCATTCATGCGATTGTAGATATTGCTAAGGTCGGTATGCGTTGGTGCACCATTCATTCGCTCTTCAACGATATCCATTCGGCTAACTACTTTAACTATCTGCTGGCTCACTTCTTTAATCTCTGTTTTATTCACGCGATGGCGATTGATTAGCCAGGTGTAAACCCAATTACCTGCAAACAAAAAAGCCAGAAACACATCAAACCAAAACCTGTATGCGGTGTAATCTAATTCCATTTATCGCTCCCGCTTAGCCTTAATGTTTTGACAGTCCACACAGCGCACCGCGTCTGGTCTTGCTTCCAGTCTTTTATTTGGAATCGGCTCACCACAATCCAAGCAATAGCGAATACCGTTTTCTTCATCAGGTTGTTCTGTTTCTCTGCTACTTCGAAGCACCGTCTGAATCGCGATATCCCTGTCTTTTTGTTCGCGCTCCTGGGCGCGGTCGAACACGTCCACCATGCTTATTTACTTTCCTTGTTACGGCTTAAAAGAGTAGATAGATTCTGAAATACGCCCGGAGGTGGCGTTTGTCCGGCTGACACTTGTTTATCATCAGAACGCTTTTTCACTGAGACACCCAGCACAGCAAGCGCGATTGCCCACATACCAGATAGGTTGACCATGGCATTGATAACAGCAGGAGCGTCATTCGGTGAAATAACGATCACAATGCCCAAAGCAGACATTTGTACAAACCATGTCACGGCAATGGTGTAACCGAAGAAAGGTCTCCAGCGACGGACGAATGAATCGCCAGAGGTGTACTCGGTTCGCATGGTGGCGTTGATGGTGGCCAACTGCTTGTTCTCGGCTTCTAGTTCGGCGAGAACGATAACGTTCATTTCTTTTTGCAGTTTTAGTTGAAGCTCTGGATCATGCTTTATTTTGGCTAAGGCTTCATCAGCGTTACCTGCGCCCGTTACTGCATTGGCTGCTTTAACAACCTTATCAGCGACGTTACCAGCCCTATCCCCCATTAAAAGCCGGGTTAGCCCCGGCACGAATTGCGCTAATCCTAAAGCAATGCTAATCGGCTCCATGAGTCACCTCTGTATTGATAAATTGCTGCAACACAAACAGACGGCGCATCCAGCCCATAATGAAGCGTTCTTGTGATGGGTTTTCAACGGCGAGGTCATGATAGAAGTCAGCCCGATAGGCAAGGCTGAGAGTGAGCTTGTTAGTAAGGTAGTCTTCGTTATTAGCGAAACGTCTGATAGCGCCAAGCGTTTCATCACCGATCACACCATCTACTTCCACGCGATAAGCGCATTGAAGGAATTTGATTGCTGTTTTGGGCCGGTGGTTTACTACCGAGTCAAACAAGAAACAACCAATGACTGGTGGCAAATCGCCACAGCCATAGGCTTGCCAGTAGTCACGGAAATAGAGTGCAATGGCATCATCTAATGTCAGCAGTCTGATATTAAGATGGGGGTATTGACGCTTGCTGATGCCGTAGTTGGTTTCGCCACCGGCATCGTTTGGATCATCCACATAGCCGCCTTCAATCTTCAAGACATGATTGACTGCTTTGAGGAAAAGTTCTGGGTAGGTTTTGTTTGTGTCCATGGGTTGCATGATGCTTTCTGGCACAAACAAAAACGCCCTGAATGAGTTCAGGGCGCTGGGGTGTTACTACAATTTAGTTAAGCAGGTTTTAGAAGTCTGGGCAATCTTGAGTTATTTTTTTCAGACTGGCTGGAAGTTATAACCAAGCTGGAAATTTACCTATAAGATTCATTGGACTTGGTCTTTCAGCTGACACCGTTGAACCCAACCGTTTGACATTGCATCCATATCTACTTTTTCAAAACTCTGCCCGGAACGGGCTGCAAATCTCTCAGCTGCCATTCGGTAGCTATTATTTACCCAGTTACTACGCGACTCATACTGCTCATCATTCAATGTACTGGGGCTGCCATAAATGCGATTCGCTGCCAAACTCACCATACCCTGAGCAGTGAAAGCATCACACCATGGCTGGAAGAGTGAGTCATCGGCTGCAAAAACTGATGAAGAAAGTAGTAGCGCATAGATACAAAAAGCGAGTTTTTTCATTTTTAAGTTCCTTTTATCAACAACCGATACAACCGCTACAACTTAGCAGATAGGTTGTTCGCGTTGTAGTGGTTGTTAAACCAAACTATAGGTGTAAGCACCTTTTATTTTCTCAGATTGCCAGTGAATACGGTCAAAGCGATCTAGTCTATCACGGGCGGTTTTATCATCTTTTTTGTGACCGCAGGCGTCCAGTAGCTTGGTTTTATTCAAACTACCTTGCTCCTTCAGCACGGTTTTTACCTTGTCGATAAACGCTCTTTCTTCATCGTTGAGTGTGACTTCGTCGAGATCCAGTTCGGTTAAAAACAGATCTGCCACTTCTATTCTTAGTGCGATATTGGCAATGGCAGCACGTTCTTTTTTAACTTCGAGCAGCCAGCGAATTTCACCTTCGGGCGAGTCCGCTTTGATAAGACGGTACATATTATCGACGCTGTTACGTAGGTTGTTTGATCCTTGATAGTTGCTGCCGTTCTTGGTGGAGTGATGCAACACAATAATGGTGGCACCGGCGTCACGTATCTTTTTCAGCTTGTTGCCGATCCGCATGGCTGTCAGGTCATTATTGATATCACCAAAGTCTCTGAGACTGTCCAGCATCAGCAGCATGTTTTTAAACGCGTTGCCATAGGCTCTGTTTTCAAGCTCATCCAGCAGTTCGAGTGGCTCACCATTGAACTTACTGCGGTGCGAGTAGGTTAGATTCGGGCAGGCTTCGATCAGTTTATGTTCGATGCCACGCTCTTTCAGCACACTGATGGGGTTATCGACATCGATGTACAGCACATTCATCGCGCCTTGCTCACTACCACTGTTGTGTTCAGTGGCATATTTTGCCAGCCCGAAAAGCAACCAGCTTTTACCCATGCCGCCATCGGCATAGATCATAGTGATTTGTTTTTTAGGCAAAAAATTAGGGTATAAAAACTCAACACTATCGTTGAAGTCATCAGTTGTGAGTGGATTGATAAAATCGAACATTAAAAGAGATCCTGTTGTTTGTCATTTTCAAGTTGACGCTGTTTAGCCTGGCGTTTGTAGACAGCGCGTTCAGTAATTTTTTGTGTCCGGGCGACTTCTGCTTTGGTAAAGCCTTGATCAAGCAGACGGCTTGTCTCTGCCAGATCCACTTGGTATAGCCTTGCTTGAAGCTTGGGGATGGCGATTTTCTCATTACGGAAGGTATGCACGAACTGTTTGTATTGATCTGGACTAAGCACTTGCTTTAGGTCACCTTGCCCCGGCACTCGAATAGTGACACCACCGAACTGTTTCACCAGACGCAACAGTCCATCAAGACCGATCACATCGGCTATCTCTCTGGCTACAGGTGGTAAATAATCAGGTAAATTCACTGGCTCGGTACCTTGCTTATGGCAGCGCTACTTGAGTGGCACGTTCAAACGCGACTTTGTCATTAAGGTGATCGACGATGGCATTGAGTAGCGGCACATTACGACGCCACTTGCTGGCATTCGCACGGCCTGCTACCAGCTTCTCGACATAGCTTTCGCTCAGGTTCATGGCATCCAGTAGGTACTCAACGGTTTGCAGCAGGCTGCGTTTTTTCTGTTCCTGATATAACGCGGCAATGATCGCTTCAAACTGCTGACGCTTGTGCACCCACTCCAGACGTTCAATACCAGGACGGCCTGTTGTTGCATGGCCTTTACCACCGGTGACGTGCCAGGCTATGGTTTCAGCGTATTCCCAACTGAGTTGCATATCGGTCAGTAAGGCTTCAATTTTTGCCATATACGGGCTGCGATTGAATGGCTTTCTGCCTGCGCGTTTAGGTGGTTTAATCGCTTTGGCATCACGTAGCAAATTGACTAAATGTTTCAATTCTTTGTCCGTCATCTTGCTGCACGAACGTTCACCGGTATGGTCTCCTTGCCATGTGCGACGAGCTTCTTCGTCCTTAAACAAGCGGCTAGCGCCGATATGAACAAGCTGGATTAGCTTTTGTCTTGAACTCATAGCTGCCCCACGATTTGTAGATAACGGCCAACAAACATTAAAAACGCTGTGCTGGGAGACACTGGTTCAATGGCTTTTTTTAATGGCTCAATATCTTTAATTAACGGCCATTCATCATCGTGTGGTGCCATCAAGTCACGCTGCTCTGTGGCTAACAAGACCAAGTCTGCGTGCTTCACTTCTGCAGGCATCTCAGCGTCTAACCCAAAACGGCCTAACACGGCTTTTTCAACACGCTTCTCTATTTCACGATAATCGGGCAAGAGGTTTTTCAGTGGTCTGGCCACATCACCAACAAACGCCTCTGCGGCATCATGCAGCAGTCCGTGCAAAGCCATTTCAGGCGGTACAATTTCAGACACATAAACCGAATGTTGGGCTACGCTGTAGAACTTATTAGTGTGGCCAGCGAAGCGGCAAATGTTTGATAGGCCATGAGCGGCAACGTAAATGTCGAACTCAGACTCTTCAGGACACATAAAGTTAAAGTATTCACCACTGATAGTGAGTATGTCTGGTCGCATCTCGCTTGCTTCTTTCATGTTCATTATTTGGATTCCTCTAACGATCCCCAGCTCCATGCAATGGAGTTATGGCCACAATGTTTACAGCGGAGGATATGAATGTTTTCCGGTGTAACCTCTTTTGCTGTTTTGTACTTGTGACCAGATATATACCGACCACGACTAAGCGACCGCCAGATGCAACGTGCAAAACAGATTGGGTTCCTTAATTCATCCATATCATCTCCCGGATTTTTCACTGCCTTAACCCCAACGAAGGGGCTAAGTAATCCGTCTCGTGGATCAGTCGGCGTTGCCCGGCGGGGAGAAAGGTTATAAAACCCACCGTCTCAGCTGCAGTCTGTTAGTTTTTTGCTGGCACCACCTGTCTGCTGACGCGCCGTTGGTTAAGCGGATTTAGGCTGAATATCGATGACGCGATACTTCAACTGTCGTTGAACCCCATCACGGGGACTGGTGACGGTTGGTCGCTCACCAACTTTTATGTCTGATACAAACGTGCCACTCCAGATACCAGCCTGAAATGGTCTTGAATCAACAACGACGCCATCTTCATCGATGTCCCACTCCAGAAAGTCCTGGCCCCTGTCTTCGAATACAATCATTTCCATAGAAGACCTCACAGAGCAGCCATATCGAGAGCCAGATTCTGAAACTTGCTCTCGGTGGTCGGGCGGTAATAGAAACGCACATAGGCGCTGGAGCCAGTGATTTGCATCGAATCTTTCAGCGCCTCCATGGCTTGCTTCCATTTGTGATCGTCAATCTCCAGCCGCAGCAGTCCGAGGATTCGGGCAGCACTAAGCTGGCCTTCAGTGTTGGTTTTGAAGGCGTGATCGACCAGGGCTTTGATATTGTCGTTGCTGCCTTCTGACCATTCTTGAATGCATTCATCAATCAGGGATTTAGCTGCTTCAGCACGCTCATCGAAGTGCAACAGCTCGGCCATTTGAATGCGAATCTGGCGTTTACCGTCATAGCTGGTGAGGCTGATATTGCCTTTTTTGCCACCGAGCTTGGCATCGTATTTTTCTGCAACAAGCTCGACGAAGGCATAAACGTCATTCATCGCCTGAGCTTTGAAGGCGACCATCTGCTCTCGCAGCAACTCGGCCTTACCAAACAGTTCTTCGATAAGATCATCACGATCCAGATCGATTTGTTTGATTTTGCTAATGGGTACAAGGTGACCTTGTGCGTTCACCTTGTGTTGCTCTGTATTGATAGCTGTATTCATGGGTTACTCCTGTTTAAGCCACAACTTTCCACTGCACCTGGCAGCCGCTGACTTCTGTGGCGTAGGTTTCGAGACGACGTAGGCCGGTTTTAATGCGGGTTTTTGTGCCGCCCTTAAGTCCACCTGGACTGTCGTTGTAGCCGACGATGGTGATGGTCGGCTTTCTGGCTTCACCGATGTTGATATCGGTAATGGTGAGGCCACGTCGTGCTAGTTCTGCTAAGCAGTGGCGAACGTCTTCTACTTTTTTGCTGATGATGTCGTTACCCAAATTCTTGTTCATGATTAGGCTCCAATTTTGCTGTGTTCACAGCCGCCACGGCAGGCTCTATAAAGTTGAATGCGTGTCGGGTTTGTTGCTGCATACGGGCGGCTTTGGTATTCAATGCATTGGTCGCTGGGGATAGCACCAACCACCGGGCATTGCACACTGCCGGACATAAACTTGCCTTCAATGAGTGCTTGCAGTCGGTCAGTTCTGCCGGGGTATTTACTCTTGATGACCTGGTTAATCACGGTTGGTGAAGGAAAGCCATCATTCTGTCTGAGAACAGCGGCCACCTTGGCTTGTGATGTTTTCTCACATTCGGTTTTGAGTACTTGTTTCCAGTCGCTCATTTGTTGTCATCCTTTTCTTTCTGAATGCGGTTATAAATTTCTTCACGATGAACAGAGACATCTTTTGGGGCTTCAACCCCGATCCGGACTTGATTACCTTTGGTACCAAGCACATTCACGACAACGTCATCACCGATAATCAGGGCTTCGCCCACACGTCTTGTTAAAATCAGCATTACTCACCTTCCTTTAATGAAATGGGTAACTTGCCAAGCAGTGACAAACTAATCTTCACGCCTAAATGAACGCCTTTGAGCACCTCCGGATCGGTTATTTCAATCTCTTCACCGATTTTGATAGAGGCACCTTTTTGATCCACTATCAGCTGCAATTCATCAACTCGTTTCTGGTGCCATGCCATTAATTGTTGAATTACGTCTACTGTCGCTTCATCCATTACTCACCATCCTTTGGCCATACGACCTTGTTTAAATTGGGATCAAAGACTTGTTTAATGCGTTGAATCATCGGCGGCTTTGGACCGGTATTCATCGCGGGTAATAGTTTGTATCGCGCCAGACCACCACCATGGTTGGCTGGGATTATCTCTTTGAGATAATTCGCCTTAGCCAGAAAGGTGATGTAATCCTTGGCAGTGTTCGGTTCGATAGGTGTTTCTTCCGTAGAGGCTGATGCCACCAAATCACGCCAACTGAAATCACTCAGAATTCGCATGGTTCGCCACATCTGTTCACGGCTCTCGCCACCAGTGACGTGGTCACCTTTGCGGTTGACGCGAGGTGCATTCACACCGACATCACGAGTCAGCCTCCAGACAATGGCACCGCCCATGCGCTTGGTGGTGCGTTCCAGATAGCCAGCACCTTCCAGCCCTATCACGTAGGTTCTGGCTGTTCGGCGATTCACTTCATTCAGCTGTTTGTGATCACTGGTGTGTGCTTCCAGGTCAAGTAAAGAAAACACTTTCAATTCACGTATGGCTTGCCAGCAGGCATCTCTACCTGACAGCTTGCCGTTTGCTCTTGTGATATGAACAGGCTGTGTCATTTAACCTTCCTCCTGGGTGCGTCGCCGGTATAGAGGGGACGGTTACCCCAGAGTTTGACGTCGATTTGGTCGGTACCAGCTGAGTAGGCGGCTTGCTGAACTTGGTTGAGATTGACGCAGATTCGACGGGCGACGCCCATGCTTTCACGCTGGATGCGTTCGAGCAGGTCATCAGCAATGGTGATGTCCGGGCAGTAAAGTTGGGACAGTTGTCGTGTGTCTTCCAGATCGGCAGGTTGAGCGCCTTGCCAAGCCAGCATTCGATTGTGGAACCGTTCCCACTTGAGCAGCTTGGTCGGGAGCTTCTCTTCACCGATCAGCAGGATGGCAGCGTTTGATCCTTCATAAATGTCACGCACTACTTCGACGGCTTTCTTTTCGACGATGTGATCCATCTCATCGATGATGAGCGGCAGACCACTCAGCGCCAGCTGCTGACTGATTTGCTCGACCATGTCATAGTTGGTCTTATCTGGCTGGATGCCCATTTCTTTGAGAATGGAAAGGAGCAGCGCTTTTTTTGTCCAGGTGCTTTTGCATTCAACGTAGTAAGCGCGGTATTTATTCGCTGCATAAGCTGCAGCAAACGATTTACCCCAGCCACTCGGGCCAAAGAAAGTGACCATACCTGGTAGATGTGCTGGGCGATTCATCGCTTGTTCCAGCAATCGTGTACAGAGCATGACGTTTTTCAGTGGTGCCGTGGTGACAGAGGCTTCGACTCTGTCTCCCAAGTTGACCACGTTTTGATTTGTTGTCATTATTTACCTCATCACGTTTTACTTACCCGCCTGCCAGCGGGTTTGTTTTTTTATGCCTCGACAGTTTCGTCGAAGCTCTCAAAGTCAGCGCTGAACTCGCTCATAAAGCGGAACTCATCGCCTTTCTGGTACATCGCCCAGAATTTCTGATCAGCTGCTGAGAGTTGACTCCCTTCTCGCAACCGACGGTCTAAATTGACCCAACGCTTGTAGCGCGCTCTGGGGTCATCATTTCTTATGATTTGTGCTGCAGGCTCTTGTGGCTGTTGGAACTCGGCTTGGAATGTAGCCAGATCCTGTTTTTGTTCGTCAGTTAGTTGTGGCTGCGGTATGTGTCGGCCTAGTTCTGGCGCTGGGCGAAGTGGTCTGACCACTTTCGGGTTGGCGACTTCAGGCTGTGGCTGCAAAGGCAGGCGACTTGCCACTTCCATTGCATCCATCGCGACTTCGGCTTTCGCTGCCAGCTTGGTGGCCTTGATAAAGCGAGTGCGATGCTTGTTGAAGCTTCGAGCCGCTTCAGTATCACCAAACCCAGTAGCTTCAATACATTGCGCCTCACCGATATAGCGATTATCTAAGGTGTAGGCATAGACGATTTCATGCAGCGCTTGAGGGTCAAAACGAACGGTAATCTTCTGGCCTGCAAAGTCGAGCAACGCTGGCGCGTGGTAGCGGTTTTTGCCTTGTCCTGTGGCTGATCCGGCATCAAGATTAAATGATCCATCTTTCTGCACTTTGATGGCTTCAGCCATCAGCAGCCACATGCGACGTTGTTCTTGGTTAGCTGTTTTGATAACGGCGGTTTGATAGCTTTCGGTGAAAGCTTGATCAAAACTTTTTGTGCCGTTGCAGATTTCAGTGCGTCGAGCCGGTTTGGCATTCCAAGCAATGATTTCTTGTTCCAGTACTGCTAGGAACGTTTCAATGGGTACCGCTTTTTTGGCGTAGTTTTCTGGCTTGGCCATTGGGTTTGGGCCGGTATAGGCACCTTCAAACTTAGGATGCTTGTCCAGATATTCACCAAGACCACCAACACCAAAGGCACGTTCGACAGGTTTAGCCTGACCGTGTCCTTTGCCGCCAATCACTGATGTCCAGTGCACTTTGATACCGAGCGTAGGGAATAGGCCGAGTGGATCATCTTCTTTTACGGTGAAGCGATAGCGGTTTTTAACGCCACCGGTCATCCATTTATTGGCTGCAGCGCGGGTGTTATCAATAGTGACGTGTTCGGGTATGCCGAACTGATCCACAACATCGCCAAAACTGGCTCGGATTGAGTCGGTGTTTTCTGATTCATCGACGCGGTAAGCCAGTATTTTGCGGCTGTAGACGTCCTGCCAGAACCACGTTTTCATGCGCGTTACATCGCCATTTGGCAATAGAACAAACACGTTGTGTTGGTAGCCATCACCATTGATCCACTCAAGCGCATGTAGCTCTTGGACTGTTCGCTGTTGGGCAGGAAACAGTTTGATCAAACCGGCTTCACCTTCACGTAGATAAACGCGGGTTGCCAGCGGTATGGCTTTGATGCGACGTTCCAGTGTTTTTTTGCTGGGGATTTTCCAGCCTTGTTCGGCTGCAGTACGTTGTAGTCGGTAGTAACAGGCTTCGAACTCTGGCTGCTCCAGGCGAAGGTAATCGGCTTTGTAAAATTCCCAAGCCTCAGTATCCATATCTGCTGTGACCGTTCGGCCAACAAAGCCGGGTACCAGCGCGGCTAACCAGTCTTGACGAGCATAGAATTTCACCCCTTTCTTGCTCTTGGTACCGTGATACCAGCCTTGCATGGTGCGTTCACTAATGTCGTTTTGATCAGCCACCAGTAAGAAGGCATTCTTAAGTGTGGCGCCACCGTTTTCTGTCAGAGCCATGACCTGCAAAAGCAGGTTGAGTTTGTTCTGAGCTGCGTCCTTTTGTTTTTGTGGCTTGTTGTCATAGTGCTGCCATAATGCTTGAGGATCGTAGCTAAATTCAGTGCTTTCCGAGCTGCTCTTAACTGGGGTCGGCAGGTGTTGTTTTATCAACGCGGCCTGAGTTTCTACTGGCAGGCTGGAAAGGTGGTATTCATTTGCTGATCCACCTCTTACTTTTACTTGCCTTGTATTCCAGCCTTGTTTTGAGGCCTGCTGATTAACGCCACGCTTGTACTTTGGAAGACCTGGTTTGTTTGCTAATTCAGTTGCTGTGAACCATTCCCTGTTTTGTTCAGTCATCTTCACCGCCCTCAAAATCTAGACCTGGCTGACTCTGAGAGATAACATTTTCTCTGTGGTATGCCACGCCAGCTAACAGTCGAGTGAGCGCTGAAGTAAGGATATCTACCGACTCACCCTCACGATAAAACTTGATTAGCAAACTCATTGCATCTGCAGAAAGCTGCTGTAGTTCGGCTAAACCTAGTTCATCCACTTTTTTCCCTGTGGGGATTTGAATCATCAGCTTGTTACTTCGGTAACCCAGATATTGGGTGACATAATCCATCTCACAGATATGCTCATATGCCGGGATAAAACTGACTGGCATATCACCAGTAGAGAGCCATTTGTATAAGCGGTCTTCACTGACAGCCATCAGTTCAGCGATAGCTGGAACAGTTAGCCTTTTGAACTGTCTGGCGTACTCTTTATTAAGCCGCAGCGCGTCTTTTATATTGTTCGGCTGGATGCGTTTCCAAGCCACCTTACTTTTTGGAATTCTCATCACAACACCACTTCCAAATTTATTGATTGTTGCGGCAGTACTGCACGGGATAGGCTGGTTCTGCGTTTTAACCAAACAGGAGATAACAAAGTGAAAACAACCAGACCAGCACCCGTCAGTGCCGCGTATTTACACGGGCAGAATGATGGATTCATCATCATTTCATCGACCATGCTTTTATCCGAGCTATCAGCTTTTTTAAAAGCATTGAAAGTTGACAAATCGGACATACGTGAACCGGACAATTCAGAGGAACTTCCACAACTCGCTGAGACTGTTGCTTGGCAAGTTGTTGAAAACGTATTGCCGCCTTCATCCGCGACGCTTTGTAAGCAGATTGGCGATCTGGATCACCAAACCCAGGAGAAACTGGCATTCCGTCTTTATCAACTAAAAAGTTTGATTGCGACGTTGAAGCGCACTCATCCAGCCGATACTTACCTTGTGCCGCCGAACTGGAATCGCCGTTGGTTTGAACTGCTTTGTGGGCGCGTGCTTTTTGCGGATGTAAGTGCTCTTGATGCGGATAGTTATCAACCATGATTAGGCGCTCTCAGCAAGACCGGCTTCTGCCAGACGCGCTTTTGCTTGATCAATTTTGGCTTGGCGATCAGTTTTTACATCAGACTGATAGCGGGGAATATCCGGAAAAACTGCTGCAATATCTTTCTCGATTAGCACGGATATTGATCGTGCAACTCTTAAACTTTCCGCTCGTCTTGCACAAACATTCATTACATGCTGATGAGTGCAACCAATTACTTCACCAGCGACTAACCAAGAAAGACCTTTGGCTTTCAATGCTTGATGTATTTGCTTGTAGTTCATTGTTACAATCCGTAATTAAATATATAAGCGTTTACATAAATGCAAACAAAACATAACACCTGCAAAAATTATGTACACATAAAATAACATTGTCAAGGGCTTGTAATGGAATCATTAGTTTACATTGGCGGCAGAATACTAGAGGAGCGTAAGCGTCTACGCTTAACCCAGCAGGATGTTGCTGACTTTGTGGAATCACAAGGCAGTCACAAGCCAAATATGAAAAAGGTGAACGTAGCCTGATGCTATTTATTTAGAAAAAATATTAGGGCTTGGGTTTAATTCGTATTACGTGCTGACGGGGAACGAAACCTTTCCAACTCGATCCCACTTAGATGTTGATGATAATTCATCATCAACACATAGAAATTCAAACGAATCAGAAACTTATGAAAAGCGGGATCGAAAATCTAAAGTGGGGCAAGTCGATCCCACTTCCAACGAAGAAGTGGGATCGAGCATCAAAGACTATTCAGCAGGAACTGGTAGCATTATGGAAACATTCGCCCACATCCCACTGTTTGATGTAAAAGCATCAGCTGGCAACGGTTATGTCATTCACGAGGAAGAGGAAACTGATGCACTTATATTCAAAAAAGAATGGATATATAACGAGCTACACAGCAGCCCAGCTAATTTATATCTGATTTATGTAGAAGGTGAGAGCATGGAGCCTGCATTGCGTCCAGGCGACGTTATACTCGTTGATCACACTGACAACGTTGCTAAACGTGACGGCATCTATGTAATCAGAATGGGTGAGTCATTACTAGTTAAACGGCTACAGCGCCTACCAAGTCAGCGGTTAAAGGTTACCAGTGATAATCCAGCTTATGAGCCTTTTGAGATATCACTGGATTTTGATTTGCAGAACGAGCTTTCGATTATTGGGCGAGTTGTTTGGAGTGGTCGTCGTCACTAATGAGCTTGATCGCAATTCATGTGTCTAAATGTTTACTATATTTAAAATGATCGCGATCCATAATTAATTATTAAATAAGCTTTAAATGTTACTCAAACCCTCATTATTAAAAGCTTCTTCCCATTTAAAACCATTAAATCCCGTTATATCCCGTCTTACTTAATCCATCTGTCCTCATTCATCCATGGCTGGTGAGCCGACTGTGCCATCATCTCCGGCTCTCCACATAAAGATATCGTCACCGTTACCACCAGACAGCAGATCGTTACCGCCACCGCCCTGGAGGATATCATCTCCTGCTCCGCCATTAAGTACGTCATCTGAAACGGTATTTGCAGTAATTTGCGCAGTTCCCTGGCTAGTGTCTCCATTGGTACCACTTCCAGGGCCATCTACATAGTTGCTGTTGATAGTCACACCGTCATTGAAGCTAACACTGAATGGTACATTCTCATCACCAAAATCTCCCCCATGATCAAGGTCTTCATCGCCATCATTAGCATCAATGCCAAAGTAGAGTGTTTCACCTTCAATGAAAGCATTTGGATCAAAGGTTATCACTAATTCAGTTGTGTCTCCTGAGGTGACTGTTGTGATATCCGCCAAATTGATATCTGTCGAGCTGCCTATCGTGAAGGCTTTACTACCCCCGCCAGATTGGTTGAAAGTACCAATGCCACTTACATCTATCCTGATCTCAGTAATATAGAGTCCGGCACCGGCAACAAAGGCGAAGCTGTACTGGTTGTTATTACTACCGTTAGTCGCCCCTCCTGAGACAAAAGCGTTCACTGTTCTCGGTACAATCGATGCTGTAGAGCCATCCCCACCAATCAGGATATCGTTACCCGCACCACCATTGAGTGTCTCAGCATCAGAACCACCAATCAGGATTTCATCCAGGTAATCGCCCTGAATCGTATCGCCAGACTGACGTTCTACAGAAACATTTCCATCATCCGAACGAGTACCGGCAGTGTTGGTATAGCTAAAGCTACCACCATCGGTATCGTTATCATCGAATTCGATGGAGTCAGCATTATCCGTCACGCTGCCTTCATCCGCATTGAAGACAGCAGAGACAATCTGACTGCCACTGTCTGGGCCGGTATCGTTGGCTAGTAGCGCCCAGTCGGGAATATCAACCGGATCTTGGTTGGTCAGTACAAAGTCATCACGAACAATCATCGGACCAGCTGCCGGATCAATCGTTACCGTCAAGGTACTGGAATCCATATCCCCATCATAATCACTGATAGTGAAGGTAAACACCTCTTGTACTTCAGACAACACCACATCCGGGCCAAAATACTCATAGTCACCGGTATCCATATCGATGGTGAGCGTACCGCCTTCAGGCGTAGTGATAGTCCACACATTGGTCGTGTCATCAAACGAACCATTGGAAGCCCCACCACTAACAGATTGGTTATCGTTTGGCTGTTCGTAAATATAATTGACGCCACCAACGGTAACCGAATAAATCCAGCCCTCATCAGCACCTGCGCCACCATCAATTAAGTTGCCGGAAAGCGGTGGGACATCTATGGTGCCTATTAGCGTGGCCTGCAAGTCGGCAAAGTCAGAGACCACGATGGAGTCCGTATCGACTTCTTCCACTCCATCATAGGCAATTGGGTCCAACTCATCTTCATCGACACCTGTGCCCATTCCCAGTGAGAATGAATTGATATTGTTGAGTTCAAGGAAATCAATCCAGTCATCTTCCTCATCGGAATCAATACCGCTACCACCGCCCAGGTTGTTATTTCCATCAGGTACAGTGGCCGAATTGCTGACATTATTGGAATTTGGCTCACCATCCGACATGAAGTAGGAAATATTTTGTCCATCTCCAAGTTTGCCGCCAAGGGCAAAAGCGTTGATGGCATCGTTCAGGGCATCATCGTAGTTAGTATTTCCCCCTGCTGTCAGCCCCAGAATGATAGCCTTAGCCTGGTCGACTGTTACCCAGCCACCACTAGGGTTAGAAGCACTGGTAGCAAAGGTGATGATATTAACCATGACATCACCATAAGCATCGTATTGGTCCAACAGCTCAAGACTGGACTTAATCATCACTTGCAAACGGGTCATACCCTGGAAGTTGGCAGAATCATTCATGCTGCCTGACACATCTAGGATCATCATCAGGTTGGTATTCACTTCCAACGTCGCTTCACCACTGTTTTCTTCAGGAGAGGCGACAGGCACATCATCATCAATACTCACATTGAAGCTGGTTATGCCCTCACTGCCATCATTATCGAGCACACTGACATTAACCGTGAAGTCGACATTGTTTTCATTGTCCGCATCCGGATGCTTCACCGCTTGCAACAACGTCACATCATAATCAGCACCACTCGCATTGATGTTTGTCAGTGTGACGGTAAACACCTGGTTAGCTGCATCACTACTGTCAGTGCCGGCAACATAACCAATCAGCGTATTACTGCCACTGTCCCAGATGGTATCGACTGCATCACCATCATGTGTCATCAGACCGGTAGTATCAGCGGTGGTTGATAAGCTGACACTGTCAAAGCCATCAGCCCCGACGGTGTAGCTTATAGTGCCGCTAGTGATAGGGTTATCATCACCGGTTGCACTATCATCATTGCCCATTGGCAAATCATCTTCATCAACCAGAGCATTGCTCGCACTCAGTTCGGTCACACCAGTATCAGTGATACCTACTGTTACCTGTTTGGTCACAAAGTCACCGTCATTATCAGTCACGGTATAACTAAAGACATCACTGACCGGAGCACCACCCGGGTTGACCACATTAGCCGGTGGTGTATAAATCAACTGACCACTACCATTGATAAACAGACTGCCCTGACCACCTGTGAAACTAATTGCCGGCAGAGTACTATTCAGACCATCTGCCCCGCCGGCAATACCCAGAGTTGAAGCTGCATCGGCGGCGACAACGTTGTTACTACTGCCTTCTGCATAGCTACCACCAATGTAATCCTCGGCAGCAGGAACATCATCAATCGCCCGGATCACTAAGTCATCACTGGCTGTCGTGCCACCAAGTCCGTTGACGCTAATTTCAACGCTGTCATCAAAGTGTGCCAGTGTCACAGCATCATCACCGCTTGGTACGATGCTGTCGTTATCTATCGTGCCATCTAAGGTGTAGCTGTATGCAATCGTGCCACCCATCGCATCGCCGGTATACCCGGTTAGTGTCAACGTACCTTCTCCCGTAGTGACACTATCACTGCCATCAAACGCTTGCACTTCAGCCAACGTAAAGGTGGCGCCGCCAATCACGACATTGATAATACCGTCACTCGCAGACACATCAAAGCTGCCGGTAACGGTTTCACTGTCACTCGCCGCATCACTGCCATCTGGGTTCAGACCCGCTTCATAAACAGTGGCATCCGGGCCTTCAGCCTGGGCGGTTTCTACCGTCGCATCGTCGTCAGCCCCCTTAATGGTAATGGTGAGCGTCGCCGTGTCTTCATCACCGTCGGCATCCGCCATGGTGTAGTTCAACACGTAATCCATCGTGTCGGAAGCCGTCAGTGCTTGCGTGGTCGCTAAGCTGTTATCTAAGGTGTAGCTCCAGCTGCCATCGCCATTTTGAACCAGCGTGCCAAAGCTATTTAATGTCGCAATCGTCGCGGCATCAGCACCACTCCAGCCGACAAACGCAGCAGCCTGGTCGGCATTGGCATCGTCGTTATCCAGTACATTACCCGATACAAAGCTGGTCGCGTCTTCGGTGACCGTTTCAGGGCCATCGTTAACAGCCGTTGGGGTGTCATCAATCGCCCGGATCACTAAGTCATCACTGGCCATCGTGCCACCAAGTCCGTTGACGCTGATTTCAACGCTGTCATCAAAGTGTGCCAGTGTCACAGCATCATCACCGCTTGGTACGATACTGTCGTTATCAATCGTGCCATCTAAGGTGTAGCTGTATGCAATCGTGCCACCCATCGCATCGCCGGTATACCCGGTTAGTGTCAACGTACCTTCTCCCGTAGTGACACTATCACTGCCATCAAACGCTTGCACTTCAGCCAGCGTAAAGGTGGTGCCGCCAATCACGACATTGAGAATACCGTCACTCGCAGACACATCAAAGCTGCCGGTAACGGTTTCACTGTCACTCGCCGCATCACTGCCATCTGGGTTCAGACCCGCTTCATAAACAGTGGCATCCGGGCCTTCAGCCTGGGCGGTTTCTACCGTCGCATCGTCGTCAGCCCCCTTAATGGTAATGGTGAGCGTCGCCGTGTCTTCATCACCGTCGGCATCCGCCATGGTGTAGTTCAACACGTAATCCATCGTGTCGGCAGCCGTCAGTGCTTGCGTGGTCGCTAAGCTGTTATCTAAGGTGTAGCTCCAGCTGCCATCGCCATTTTGAACCAGCGTACCAAAGCTATTTAATGTCGCAATCGTCGCGGCATCAGCACCACTCCAGCCGACAAACGCAGCAGCCTGGTCGGCATTGGCATCGTCGTTATCCAGTACATTACCCGATACAAAGCTGGTCGCGTCTTCGGTGACCGTTTCAGGGCCATCGTTAACAGCCGTTGGGGTGTCATCAATCGCCCGGATCACTAAGTCATCACTGGCTGTCGTGCCACCAATACCATTCACGCTAATTTCAACGCTGTCATCAAAGTGTGCCAGTGTCACAGCATCATCACCGCTTGGTACGATACTGTCGTTATCAATCGTGCCATCTAAGGTGTAGCTGTATGCAATCGTGCCACCCATCGCATCGCCGGTATACCCGGTTAGTGTCAACGTACCTTCTCCCGTAGTGACACTATCACTGCCATCAAACGCTTGCACTTCAGCCAACGTAAAGGTGGCGCCGCCAATCACGACATTGATAATACCGTCACTCGCAGACACATCAAAGCTGCCGGTAACGGTTTCACTGTCACTCGCCGCATCACTGCCATCTGGGTTCAGACCCGCTTCATAAACAGTGGCATCCGGGCCTTCAGCCTGGGCGGTTTCTACCGTCGCATCGTCGTCAGCCCCCTTAATGGTAATGGTGAGCGTCGCCGTGTCTTCATCACCGTCGGCATCCGCCATGGTGTAGTTCAACACGTAATCCATCGTGTCGGCAGCCGTCAGTGCTTGCGTGGTCGCTAAGCTGTTATCTAAGGTGTAGCTCCAGCTGCCATCGCCATTTTGAACCAGCGTACCAAAGCTATTTAATGTCGCAATCGTCGCAGCATCAGCACCACTCCAGCCGACAAACGCAGCAGCCTGGTCGGCATTGGCATCGTCGTTATCCAGTACATTACCCGATACAAAGCTGGTCGCGTCTTCGGTGACCGTTTCAGGGCCATCGTTAACAGCCGTTGGCAGATCATCCGATACTTCGACATTGACTATGCCGGTTGCTGTATCACCATCAATATCGGTAGCCACTACGCCCATGCTACCCAATGCTTTCAAGTCATCGACATTGACGGTTGGGTGACTATCGTAATTGTTATTCAGTGTTGCAGTGATAGTGGCGGTATCACCGATCACACCCAAATCCAGTGTGACGATATCGTCAACACCATCACGGCCGATAATCTGATTATCATTCACTCGTTCCCAAGTCAGGCTTGGATCCAAACCACTCAGATCCATGCTGAACACAATACTGGCTATCGGATCACTGCCCGGTGTGAATACGATGCTTCCGGTGTCGAAATCATCAACAGCAGGTGTAGAGCCATCAGCGAGGTTCTGGTCATCCAGACTCAGCGTGATGGGTTCTCCAGCCAGTGGATCTTGGCCATCCGCAATCGAAATTGGTTGCATGGCTTCGGCATTATCACCATCCGCATCTTCAATCCGATAAGAGAAGCTGGCATCGACATCACCCTCGGTGTTATTCACACTGTCAGCGGGTTCAAATGTCCAGTTGCCATTAGCATTGAAGCTGTAGTCACCCACACCATCAATACTGAAGCCATAATTACCAGAGCCCAAATCAGTACCTGTGGTGATATCCACAAACCCATCACCCAAATCAACATGTGTGAGCGTAATCGGCTCATCCGCGCCGGGGACATCATTTGTCAGAACATTGCCATTAATAGCCGCATCACCTTCGGTGAGAGCAATTGGCGTTTCATTGTTGGCGACCGGCACATCATTTTGCACACTGATCGTAAACAGACCCGCATTCAGTCCATTCAGAGTCGCAACATCACCATCGAAATCTTCGACACTGGCGGTGATGATAGATGAAAAGTCGATACTGCCGACCGAACTCCCTGGTCCAGTCACCAAGTCAGTGGTGGTATCACTGTCGGTATCAACGTGATCGAGTTGATCGTCGAGATCAAAGGCCCAACTGCCATCGGCATTAACGGTCAGGGTGAAGATAATAGTACCGCCAGCCATTGCAGTGAGCACATTGCCGTCAACGCTATAACTCACCGCCTCGCCGTTTGAGTAAAGCGTGGGTAAACCACTGGTATCTGCTTGCAAACCAAATGTCACAGAGACAGGTTCATCGGCACCGTCATTGACGACAATCAGACTACTCAGATCACCTGCAACACCGCTCGCTTCATCATCACTGTTATCCTGACCGGCGTCGAGAATACCTTCAGAACTGTCCGTTGCTTCCACAGCGGTGGATAAAGCATCTTCGGCTACCAGCGCTGTAACCGGGTTAAACTCACCACTGACAGAAACCAGCGTAGGCACGTCATCCTGAACCTGAACGGCGAAGACTTCTACATCATCATCGGTCCAGACAAGTTCATCGCCATCGGCATCAGTGACTTTCAGTATTTTCGTGAAATCAATGCTGCCAACGGTAGAAATATCGTAGCCACCATCACCAGTCAGCAGAGTAAAGTTTTCTCCATCACCGGCAGCGTGATCCAACTGATCATCGAGGTCAAAGTACCAGTCGCCATTACTATGAACAGTCATGGTAAACACAACACGACCACCCGCCATTGCCGTCAATACAGAGACATCTGAATCGCCACTCACACTGTAGGTTACTGACTCTCCTTGGGAGTAGAGACCGGGTAGCAGTTCATTGAGCGTGGCACTGTCATCAATCAAGCTGAATGTAGCAGGCGCATCGGCACCAACAGAAACCACATAATGCAAAGAACCTGCTATATGTGAACCGGTTTCATCGTCCGTGAGCAAACCACCATCACGGTTACCTTCAGATAAATCCCCAGCATCACCCAATAAAGTCGACATACCCTCTTCATGCACTTGGGCAATAATTTGAGCTTGCTCTTCATCACCTTCTGCACGCACAGGCACATCATCATCAACATTAACGCGTAAGACGCCACTCGCAGCGTCGCCATCACTATCAATAATGGTGTAAGCCAAATCGATGAATAGATTGTTTTCTGATTCGCCAGGCGCATGATCGAGAGGGCCATGCAATGTGAAAGCATAATCAGTCGTACCGGAGTCAGGTATTTCAGCGGTGAAAATAATTTCAGCCATACCATAAGGCTGAAATTCATAATTTTGGTCAATACGCACAAAATCATAATCACCATAATAATCATCACTTGTCAGCGTGTAGCCCACTAACATACTGCCATCCGCCGATACCCAAAATAAAACAGGCTGGCCGCCGGACGTTAAGCCCGAAGGTTGAGCAGCTTCAGCTTGGAAACCGACACTGCCAGCACCATCACTACCAAAGCTGGCGTTTAACTTACCGGTCTGCGTAGTAGATGAGTTGGGAGGCAGATCGTCCCCTGGTTCTTCATCATTATTGCCAAACTTGAATGGAAAAGTAGTGAAATAGTCCGTATCAGACCCAAACGCTGTGATAATGGCAGAGGGTCCAACAAAACTGATCTGGATATCGCCACCTAAGTCATCTTCATCGACAAACACTTCGGTGTTACCCGTAGTTGGTGAGCCGTCTTCCTCATCCAGAATAATAATGTCTTCTTCAGGCAAGTCGTATTCATTGAACACACCAATCGTATCGAAGCCTGCCTCAGGTCTGACGGTAGGATTCAGGTAGTCAACAAATACGGGGGCATGGCCTTCATTTCCAGTAACAACCCCTGCACCAGCAGCCGTGGCATCGCCCACCTCAGTAGGATCGTCACCGGCCAATAACGCCGCCTGAATCGCAGCGATATCATCAGGCACATCATCAGTTTCAGTCGCAACTGTAGTCGTAGCGGAAAGATCAAAAACGGCGTTATCCAGCATGACCTGAGAGCTTCGCCCCAAGTCCATCACACTGCCATCGTTTAATTCTATTTCGATAGCTGCTGCAATATTTGTCGTTATGAGTTCGTTGGCATAGACATTATCACCAACTTGAAGAGTTCTGGAAGAACCATCGGTTGCCGTCGCAGTGACGTTACCAATAAGTGCTTTTACAACGCCGATTTGTGTAGCCATGATCCTGTCCTCCTATAGAACTAAAACACGGTCTTTTGACGCAAAGCTAAAGTGTGACTTTTAATCTGCTCCTTTTTTTACGGGGTGGATAGTGTACTTTGGTACAGTGTAAGAAATATGTTACGAAAGCCTGTACATAACTGTTACACAACATAAAAAAAGGCCGACTAAAAAGCCGGCCTTAAGGTTTGATTAAGTTATTTAGACGAGACTATCAACTTTGGTCTACATTCAGCTGACCGTTTGTAATCAGTGTGTTGATAATGTCGGCTTGTGACATACCGGAAGTATCTCCACCTGCCAACTGATCCACCGTGGTGTTTTGCAAAGTGATAATCTGATTCATATCACCACCGTTGCCTTCTGGCGTGACTTCAATAACTACGTCACTACCATTCTGGGCCACGCTGATATAGTCAGTGATATCACCCGACTCTTCACCTTGCAGCAAGTCAGCCAGATCCAGCGAGTCACCTTCAGCAGCACTGAAATCAGTGATGAAATCTACTGCCGGCGAACCAGCTGTACCTTCATCGCCATCATTCCACTGGAAGATATCAGCACCAGCACCACCGGTCAGAATGTCGTTACCGGCACCACCAATCAGGGTATCGTCGCCGCCATTACCCATCAGGTTATCATCACCAGCACCACCATTAAGCGTATCAGCCTGGTCAGAGCCTATTAAGACATCGTCTCCACCCAGAGCACTCACACTTTCACCAGCAGCATCAGCGACCACGACGTTATCGTTTTCATCAACCACGTAGTCATGGTCATTGATGTCGATGGTTAACGTAGCAGTATCTTCACTACCGTCCGCATCCACTACCGTGTAGGTAAAGCTTTCACTACTACCTGCTGGTAAGTCTTCTGCATTTGGTGTGTAGCTATAATCACCGTTTTCATCAATGGTTAATGTGCCGTACAGCCCATCAATATCGGTGCTACCACTGACTGGATCACCGTTCACCACGGTCACAGACAAACCACCATCTGCACCCGCGTCATCATTGGCTAACACATTGCCAGTAGCGGCTGCTAATGCAGCAAGCGCAGCGGTATTTACTGTGGTTGAGTAGGTATTTTGAGTGAAGTCAAACGAGTTGACTCTCAAATTACTCATAGAGGCTCTTAAATTGCCACTCCAGGTATTGTCATCGCCATACAAGCGGACATAATACTGACCACTTTCATCGATTCCATCGAAACTGACTGTTTGGTCAAAATTAATGTCAACATTCTCTACCAACTGGTCACTTCCTCCATCCACAACTTTATATAGTTGAGCGAGAATTTGATCGTCTGACCTATAACTTGAAATATCAATGTCTATCAAGATATTTGCTTGATGGTCATTATCGGCGTCAATCTCGATATTACCCGTTGTTGCAGCATCAGCCGACCAACCAGGATTTATATTGTGATTGATATTGTAAGAATCTTGGTCAGGTGTATCACTCCAGTTTTCAGTCGTAACAGTGGCAAACTCAGTCCCATCAAATGACCAAGTGGCTTCTTCAACCGAGTCAGTATCATTCTCAGCTACTGGCACACTGTCTTGTGTGCTAACAGTCAGATTGCTACTAGCTTGGTCGCCATCCGCATCCTGCATGGTGTAGTTGATAACTGAACTTACATCCGTATCAGTGTCAGATAACCCGGTGAACTCGTAGCTGCCATCACTGTTAATCACCACGGTGCCTGCATCCGTGTCGAACGTTGCAGATGTTGTAGAACCGCTGAAGGTAACGGTATTACCATCATAGGTCACATCAACCAAGATAGGCGTCCCATAACCATCTGCACCAGCTTCGTCATTATCCAGCACATTGCCTATCACAGGATTTGGCGTAGCTGTCACAGTCGAGCCGAATGTTACAGCCAAATCATCTATATCATCCAGAATAATGACATTGTCATCATCTGAGCCAGTGTAGGTAGAACTTGTCTCACCCTCAGTCCAGGCAATGGGTTCCAGATAACCTATATCACCACTATCCAGACCGTTATAACCAACAGCATAGGAGTCATCAAAACCATTGCTATCAAGGAAGTTAATCCAGTTAGCTTCCTCACTACCGATAATGCCATAACTGCCTGTGTTATTAGTCTCATTCGGCTCACCATCGGAGATGAACATAGAGACTAACTGACCACCACCTGCAGGCGGTGCAGTGAAGTTGTCTGTTACAGCCTCAAGAGCGGCATCATAATCAGTTGTTCCTCCACTGGAAAGTCCATTAATCACATTCATAGCATCATTAAGGTTCGTGAACCATCCACCATCAACACCAGAGTCGTGGAATTGCCCCCCAGATGAGAACGATGTAATAAACACTGAATGCACCGAGCCATTGTTAAACAATGTTTGCAGTGAAGACTTCAATGAATCAAGGTCACTGTTACTAACACTGCCTGATCTATCGATCATCAATACCAGATCGGCTCCCAGTGTTGAACTTGAACCTTCGTTAGATTCAACACTATCCGCTGTTGCAGTTGGCACATCATCAACAATTTCCACTGACAAGGTGTCATTAGCCAAGTCACCATCGACATCACTCAGAACAACATCAAAGTTTTCGAACACATTGTTCTGACCATCGTTGGCAGGCCCATGCGTTAAGGTGTTGTCAACCAACTCATAGGTATAGGTAATTTCACCAGTACCTGCATCAAAACCGGTCACTGATAAGGTATTACCTAATCCAGTAGTAAAGCTTGTTGCTGAGAACACGCCATCTGTAATAACCGCTTCACCACCGATAGTTAAATCATCAATACCATCTGCTGCACTGATGGTGAATGTGCCTTCCTGAGTCGTAGACTCTTTAGATGTATCTGAACCATCTGTTAAGTCATCTTCATCAACAGAGACATCACCACCTTGTGCTTGCGGTGTCAGGTCTTCAATAACAGGACCGTAATTCACATCAACCGAAGTACTACCCGCTGTTTGCAGGCTTTCATACTCTGTACCACCCGACGCAACCCCACTAATACTATTGGTGATGGCTGTTTGGTTAGTAATCTCAGCATCTGTATACGTTGCTGTCACTGAACCAGAAGTCTGGCCTGCCAGAATGGTCACTTGCTCACTATTAGCCAGGTTGATAACAAGGTTAGCATCTGGATCTATAGCACCCGGACCACCTGTCAAAGTAACGGTGTAGATAATGTCACCACCATCTTCAGAGATATCAGTAGTCGATGTGCTTAGTGTTGCAGTCACCGCATCACTATCGTCAGTGATTGTGGTGCTTACAGTGCTGGCGTCATACCCCAGGTTCTCGAAGGCACCATCACTACCTGCATTGGCTTCCGAAACGCTAGTGATGCTGTTGTCGATGCTGTCTGTTTCCAGATAGACATCATCCCGTTCAACGGCAACAGGAGCCGAGTCACTACTGCTGCTACCTGCGGCAATGGTGATTGTTTCACCATTATCCAAGGTCACAGTAATCGCATTAGCGGTGGTCACGGGGTTGTTATCCCCATCAACCAGGCTCGCTGTATAGGTAATGCTGCCGCCATCTTCGCTAGTGGAGTTGGTTGCACTCAGCACCACCGTCACCGCATCACTATCGTCAGTGATGGTGGTGCTTACAGTGCTGGCGTCATACCCCAGGTTCTCGAAGGCACCATCACTACCTGCATTGGCTTCCGAAACGCCAGTGATGCTGTTGTCGATGCTGTCTGTTTCCAGATAGACATCATCCCGTTCAACGGCAACAGGAGCCGAGTCACTACTGCTGCTACCTGCGGCAATGGTGATTGTTTCACCATTATCCAAGGTCACAGTAATCGCATTAGCGGTGGTCACGGGGTTGTTATCCCCATCAACCAGGCTCGCTGTATAGGTAATGCTGCCGCCATCTTCGCTAGTGGAGTTGGTTGCACTCAGCACAACGGTGACATCATCAATAGTGTCGTTAATGGTGACCGTTGATGTATCAGAAGTATCCAGCGATGAGAAGTCACCGCCCGTTGTTCCAGTGACACCCACGGTATAGTCTTCACCATCGATAATGACATCATCGCCTTGTACAACAAATGGTGTGGAATCAGCACTAGTGGCACCAACTGGAATGGTAATGATTGCACCATTGTCCAGCGTGATAACTAGTGGCGTACCAGTGACAGCATTTTCTACACTGCCTGTGATTGTGGCTGTGCCGTCACCTTCATTGACCGTAACATCATTCAGAGTGATAACGTCAGCTACCTGAGCATTCACAATCGTAATCGCCACGGCACCTTGAGCTGTATCGCCGTCACCATCAGTAACAGTAAAGTTGAAGTTCTCGACTTCATCTTGCTCAACAGAACCACTGTCAACGCTATAGCTATACTCGCCATTGGCTTTAACTTGCAGTGTGCCATGATCCAATTCGATTTCTTGAGAGAAACCATCTTGGCCGAAGGTTAACGTTGTGCCATTCACAGCGGTGACTTCACCACCATCTTCGCCAGCGTCAAAGACCAATTGACCGTCAACAGTCTCGCCCTCATCTACTTCGGTAGCAGTCTGCTCACCCACACTTGGACCATCATCTTCGAAGGCAAACAGCACGCCCACATCAATGCTATCGGCCGCTGTATCGCCATCTGCATCGGTCACAGTGGCAACCAAAGCAATCGCACCCGCATTAATTGTCGCAGGAGATAATGCTTCGTCGTGGTCTTCTACATCATCATGTTCAACAGCACGTTGTTGCGTCAGCGTGACTTCACCTGCAGCGTCAACACTTGCGGTAAATACAACAAGGTCGAAGTTATCATCAGTCGTGATGTAGCCTTCTACCTCACCCGCACCATTAATACGCAGTTGAACAGGTTTATCACTCAAGGTATCAACCAGGCCGGTTTCAACCTCGGTATCAACAGATAATGCGTATGCCACATTGCCTTCACCATCAGCACCAAAGCTGATATCAAAGCTACCGGCCAAGTTCATTGAGTCACTAGCGCTACTATCCAGATCCGTTTCGTCAACGGTGATGCCACCAACACGTGTCAGCTCAACATTCACATTCACGTCGTTGTAATCACCATCACCCGTCGGGATTTGTAAGTCTTCCCAGTTCTGATTACCAGTTAGAGCGTTATCTTGAACATGGTCTTGGCCATCGTTATTTAATGCCGCAACATCAAACAACACATTACTACCAGAACCGGCTAGAGGTTGGCCGTTTACTTGCGCTTCCCAATGTCCAGAACTATCTTTAACAAACGTGACTTCCGTATCATTTTCCAGACCGCCGTTGTTAGTAAAGCCGTTAGGAATGATAAAGAAACCGACTTGATCTGCACTCACGCCTTCCAGCGTTACAGTGGCAGACTCATTGGCAGGATCCTGAACGTTGTTCCAGATAATCACACCGTCTGTTGGATCACCATTTTCGCCTTTAATGTAGTAGCCGTAGCTGCTGTTATAGCCTGCCGAGCTAACTTCATTATGATTTGTCACGGTCATTTCGAGACTGACAGCTGGCTGCTCTGAACTGATAGTTGGTGCATCATCTTCAAAGTTAAACAGACCACCACTCAGGTCCAGCGACGCACTAGCACTGTCAGCATCCGCATCGGTAATTTCTTTAATTAAACTCAGCGTTTCAGCGTCCAATACCAGCGATTGTGAATCATCTGGGTTTTGAGCATCAGGCTGCCAGATATTATCCAACTGTGTCAGTGTTACTTCACCCGTTTCAGCATTAACACTGATAGTGAAATATTCAACACCACCAACAGAACCGATAATGTCACCGTTTACTTCATTGAGGACAATTTCTGAGCCTTGACCGAAGCCATCACCATCCGTTGTTACCGTATCGGTACTATCGACAGCAAAAAGACCAGATGCTACATCGCTACCATTCAGGTTCAGGCTATAACTTTCACTACCTGCACCATCGGCACCAAATTCACCCGTGAAGAAACCGCTGAAATCGAAGCTTGCTACCGTAGAGGCACCAGCTTCGCTGTTGCCATCAGCCAGCGCTGATTCATCAACCGTCAGGCTAACACCAGCATTCAGGTTAATATTGTCTAGGTAACCACCCAAACTGTTGGCATTACCCAAACCTTCAAACGCCAGCGTTTGTGCACTGTCTGTATCCAAACCAGTAAAGCTCAGTGTTACGGTTGTCCAACCATTCGCACTGGTACTTTGTGTTGCTGTAACGCCTGCAGGCAAAGTGCCAAAGTCAATATTGCCAGCGGCATCGGTATCTAGCGTGACTGTGTTGCCACCCAGAGAAACAGAGATATCACTGTCTGCAACACTGCCAGGACGTGGTTTAAAGTCAAAGCTTAGAATCGCGTCAGGTGTCGGCAAATCAACTTGTGTCGACAATACAGTTAGTGTTGTACCACCGTCACCATTGCTGTCATGAGCATCCAACTCAGCATGGGCATTACCATCTGAAGCCGAACTGCCACCAACATTACCCGTCTGAATTTCGATACCGGCACCGTTTACGGTCCATTCAATACCATTGTTGCCAATGATGGTGCCGCCACCTTCACCAACTACCGTCCAATTATTGTTAGACAGTTCTGGTGCAAAGTTTTCAAAAGATTCACTCAGCAGGTTGATTTGCTGGCTGGTGATAACAGGAGTGTCATCATCAATTAATAAAGTCAGATGACCATCCGCTGTATCGCCATCACCATCTGTGACCGTGAAGCCAAGCGTAAACGCTGCTTCATTTTCGGCATCACCAGCAGTGTGCAGCACATTACCTGTTTGGGTGTATGTGTAGTCGCCGGTATTTTCATCCAATGTGATAACAGCAATTTCTACAGGGACACCATCTTGCTGTTGAGTCAGTATCAGTGAACCCTCAGCATTTACGCTAAAGCTGATACCCGCCGTAGCATCATCAACAGAACTAGTGTCTGTATTCCATGCAACCGTACCACCGTCAGCACCTGCAGAGAATTGCAGCGTACCCGTCTGGTTGTATTCTTTACTATCAGTACCTGCGCCGTCGTTTGTATTAGCGCCTTCACCCGGATTGCCGTCCAAACCTGCTACGGTGTCATCATCACTGATGATACGCATGGTGTTGACTTCGTAGTCAGCAACCGTTGGTGTGTCATCATCAATCAATAATGTCACATAGCCATCTGCCGTATCACCATCACCATCGGTAACAGTGAAGCCAAGTTTGAATGACGCTTCATTTTCGTCATTACCCGGTGTGTGCAGTACATTCGCTGTTTGGGTATAGACATAATCACCGGTGTTCTCATCCAACGTGACAATGGCTACTTGGACGGGTTCAGCCCCACCTTGATCCTGCATGATCAACAGCGAGCCATCACCATCAACTACAAAAGTGATACCTGCTGTCGCATCTTCAACTGAACTGGTGTCTGTATTCCATGCAACCGTACCGCCGTCTGCACCTACAGAGAATTGCAGGGTTTTGACTTGGTTGTACTCGTTACTGTCACCGACACCACCAGGGTTACCGTTCAAACCAGCGACCGTGTCATCATCACTGATGATACGCATGGTGTTGACTTCGTAGTCAGCAACCGTTGGTGTGTCATCATCAATCAATAATGTCACATAGCCATCAGCCGTATCACCATCACCATCGGTAACAGTGAAACCAAGTTTGAATGACGCTTCATTTTCATCATTACCCGGTGTGTGCAGTACATTCGCTGTTTGGGTATAGACATAATCACCAGTGTTCTCATCCAACGTAACAATGGCTACTTGGACGGGTTCAGCCCCACCTTGATCCTGCATGATCAACAGCGAGCCATCACCATCAACTACAAAAGTGATACCTGCTGTCGCATCTTCAACTGAACTAGTGTCTGTATTCCACGCAACCGTACCGCCGTCTGCACCCACAGAGAATTGCAGGGTTTTGACTTGGTTGTACTCGTTACTGTCACCGACACCACCAGGATTACCGTTCAAACCAGCGACCGTGTCATCATCACTGATGATGCGCATGGTGTTGACTTCGTAGTCAGCAACCGTTGGTGTGTCATCATCAACATTGACTCGCAGCGAACCTGTTGCCGTGTCGCCATCCCCATCAGTGACGAGGTATCCAATATTGAAATTCTGATTGTTTTCGTTGTTGTTGCCGTTATCGCGATGATCAATTGGCGCGTTCTGCGTCACTGAATATTCGCCCGTTTGCGGGTCCAACGTCAGTGTCAGAACAGTTTCACCATCCTGTTTTACGAGCAGGTCATCACCATCCGCTTCATAGCTGAAACCGTTTGGTGCGCCACTGGTCTGCCAACTGATACTGCCACCATCCGCACCGAAACTGTGCGACAGCGTACCGGTGACATTGGCAGAGTCAGTGTTATCGCCTGGACCACCAGGGTTACCACCTTCCAGTGCATCATCATCAAGGCGAACTCTTGCATTGTTGCCGACCTCAGGCGAGTCATCGACGATTTCAATGAAGAAGTTTTCGTCCAAAGTGATTTGGTCACCATCGGCATCAGTTACAACGACCAAGGTTGAGAAATCGATAGACAGGAGGTTTTCTTCCAGAATGCCATCAGCATGGTCCAGCGGCCCCATTAATGTGAAGGTGTAATCACCATTCGCATCCAATGTCAGGGTGAAGATCGGAGTTTGATTTGCCACAGCGTACAAAGTGTTACCTTGAACGGCATAACTAAGTGGCTCGTCATCTGATGTCAGATTTTGTGCAATAAGTTGTGTGTAATCACCTGAAAGTGTGAACGTCGCAGGTTCATCTGCACCTACATTGACTTGGTCAGCCAGTGAACCTGTTGCGATGGCCGTGTCAGGCCAGCCATCTACAGCAATTGTGATCGTGCCGAAGGGACCGAGATCGATAGTAGTAATGAAGTCATCAAGCTCCTGATTACCAGAAGGCAATGCTTCTTCTTCCACGATGCCGACTTCAGGCAACCAACCAGCTTGTTCAGGCACGTCGTCAGTGACGTTAATGACAAAACCACTTTCCAGCGTAATGGCATCACCATCGGCATCAGTAGCGACAATCACTGAAGATAGGTCTAGTGGTAAGTTATTTTCGCCGTTAGCATCAGCATGATCCAGCTGATCACTCAGTGCGAAGGTGAAGTCACCATTCTCGTTCAGTGTCAGCGTAAACACCTCACGGCCATCCGCTTCTGCGGTAAGTACATTACCATCGACAGAATAGCTCAGCGCTTCGCCTTGCGACGTCAGATTTTGAGCCAATAACGCGTCGAAGTTATCCGCCAAGGTGAAGCTACCAGCGCCATCAGCGCCGAATGAGACTAGAGAAGCAACAGAACCACTGACATTGGCCGGGCCATTATCAAACGGGCTTAGCGGGCTACCAGTAAAGGAACCATCCGTGTCATCACCATCATTTGGCTCATTACCTTCAGACAGTTCAGTTCTGATGTCATCTTCATCAATCGTGAATTCAACTGTCTCGCCTGAAGCGACAGGCGCATCATCATCCACTGTGACATTGAAGCTACCAACAGCCGAGTCGCCATCAGAGTCTGTAGCAATGAACTCAAAGCTTAGGTCGATATCATCTTCCGTATTGGCTTCTGGGTGGTCTAAATTACCCAGTAATGTGAAGGTGTAACTACCATTGTCTTCATCAGACACCGTGACAGTAAATACTTCGCTGTAGCTGTCTGTGCCTTGCTCGCCTGTATAGGCGGTCAACATGCTACCGTCTTCATTGATACTGTAGCTGACCGGTTGGCCGTCTGCTGTCAGACCTTCAGGCGCAACTTGCTCTGTGAATGCCACACTGCGATCAAAATCAGACTCGGCATCGTTGTTATCATCTGCACCCCAGTTGATAGCAAGGCTTCCACCAGCAACGGTTGCTTCGCCAGGAAGGTCATCGCCGTCATCACCAGTAATTATGCTGCCTCCAGCAGGTAATGCGGTGATCACGACTCCTGTACTGAAATTGATGTGATAAGGTCCCATCGGGCCATCATGTGCCCCGCTTCTCGCTTCAGCTTCGGTCAGAACCCAGTCACCAATGGCGAGTTGATAATTTCCTTCAGGTAGATCGCTAAATGATAACTCTGAGTCTAACCAATCAACAGGATCGCCATCATCATCGGTGCCAACCAATTGACCAGTATCAGCATTGAACAGATATATTTGGCTATCAAACGAATCCGTTACACTATCGCCATTTAGGTCACCAGCATAACGTTCGCTATCAATATTTATGACCAATTCACCGCCACTGTGAGTAAAGTGCCAGTGATCTACAACCCCATCAGCTGGCTGCCCAAGAACCACAGTTGCTCCCTCGGCATAACTATCACCCGCATTGCCGTTGATACCTTCTTCATCAACAGAAACCGCTTCTGGTGTGCCGATAACAGGCATATCGTCATCGATACTCAGATCAAAGCTACCATAAGCTTGATCGCCATCAGCATCGGTGGCTGTGTAATTTAGAACAAGATTCAGGTTATCTTCAGTTCCAAGTGACTCACCATCAGCACCTACTGGATGATCGAGGTTATCCAGCAGTTCGATATTAACTTGTGTACCCGGTCCGAATTCCCAAACGCTTACGTGAATATTGATGACAGGTTGCCCGTCAGCAGTACCTTCGAGTGTATTCGTTAATGCATTCCAGTTGAATTGAACTTCAACGCCATTCGAGGTCAGTGAGTTGCCAAACTGATCAACGATGCCTTCTGCACTGATTTCAACCGGATTTTCGGCTGCAGGACCATCAGCACCAAAATTAATCGGGAGTGTGATGTATGGCGAACTATAGTCATCACCCGGTGAATCGATATTACCTACGCCGTTATCTGTGTCATCTTCATCAACAGAAGCACCATTATCAAACGGCGAATCGGTAAAACGACCTTCCTGAGGGTAATCTTGTTGTTCGCCGATAACAGGGCTGTCATCGTCCACATTCAATTGAACAATACCCTGAGCAGAGTCACCATCTGAATCAGTGATGGTAAAGGCCATGTTGATCAGCAGGTTTTCTTCAAATGCGCCTTCTTCAGCGGTATCAGCATGATCCAGTGGTCCATAGATACCCGCACTGAAATTCAGCGTTGCAGGATCGATTTGAGCACTGAAAATAATTTCGGCACCGTCAAACTGTGGGCCTTCACTAATTTGACGAACAGTGTAAGGGTAATCACCATTCTCAGCTGCAATATAGCCAATCAGAGTAAGACCGTCTGCAGATACCCAAATTTGAACAGGTTGACCACCGGAGGTCAGACCAGAGGGTTGTGACCCCACAGGATTAAAGCTAATCGAGCCAGGACCATCTGATCCGAAATTTGCATTTAAAGCACCACTAAAAAATGTTGGCGTTGGTGAGGGTAGGTCATCACCTGGCGTGGCGGTATCGCCCACACCCATGTGGAAACCATTTGATAAAAATAGGCTAGTATCGGTTTGAAATTCAGGTTGAATCTGCCCCAATAGGTTTTGCAAAAAGACAGACGAATCAAAATCTCTGTAAGAAGACAGATCATCTTCGTCTAATAAGACAGTGATGGTACCCGCTGTCGGCGTGCCATCGATTAACTGTTCTTCTTCTAAATCTTCAATCTCGTTGTTAACACCGATTGTATCGAAACCAGCTTCAGGCGTTACTTCAGGATTCAGGTAGTTAACAAAAACAGCCTCATGGCCTTCATTACCTGTTCCGGTCACACCAGCGCCAGCAGCAGTGGCTTCACCGACTTCGGTAGGATCTTCACCATCCAACAACGCTTGTTGAATAGCGGCGACATCTTCGGGGATATCTTCAGATGGGGCATCTGCAACAGAGGTTGCCTCAGGATCAAACACGCCATTATCAAGCATCGCCTGGCTGTTTCTTCCGAGATCCATCACACTGCCATCGGCGAATTCAATCTCAACGGCACCTGATTGTCCAGTAGAAATAAGTTCGTTTGCATAAACTCGGTCACCAATTTGTAAGGTGCGAGTCGAGCCATCCATTGCTGTTGCGGTGACGGTACCCAGTACTGCTTTGATTACGCCGATTTGTGTCGCCATGATATCTCCCTTCAAGCCTTTTTTTGAATGAACATGTCGTTCATTTACGTTTCAACTGTTGTTGAGTGAGTGAAAAAGCCACCTGAGGCTTGATCACAAAAATTTACAGGCTCTAGTTTTACGCAGAAGTAAGCAAGGGATCTATTGTACTAAGGTACTAATTTGGGGTTATTTCGCTTAGATCAGCAAAATAATTGATGTTTTTAACAGATTTACCATCAGGAATGATGATATGAACTACTGATGTTTAACGAGTTGTAACTTTCTTTTACCTGAGAGTGCGCCAGTGGCAAGCTGGTTAAGCAAGGTAGTAACCAGTTTTCTGGAAAGCCACGATTCACCATCATTAATCACGTTAACCGCGCGAACGATAGCATGGCGTTGTTGATGTAGCATAAAACCTTTACAACTAAAGCCAGTGGCTTCCAGACGATGATAATCTGCTTCTGTGTCTGAAATAATGAGTGTTTTGGTTTCAGGGCTCCGCAGATACGTGTGCATACATAATGCATCGGCATCAATGCCCCCACACACATCCGAAATCACTAGCACGTGCGGGTAGGAACGTGCAATATCATCAAGCATGTCTTCAAAATCACCGAGTTCAACCATATACAAATCAATGTCTGATCGGCTCTCAAGCAGCGCTTTTTCTTTCGCTGTGTCTTTACCAATCAAGCAGACTCGTATCATGCGTAGGCTCTCAATAAATTAGCAATCAGTTGCCATTGTTGTTCCCAGCCAGTCAGCGGCGATTGTCGATAACTGCTACGGACATACTGCTGCATGTGACCTTCAACAATCGACAGTAATAGATTAGCGGTTTCATTCACTGGGCGTCCACCTGCCTCAGTTAAACTCAGTTCCCGTTCACGTAATATTTGTCTAAATTGCGTTTCCAATCGGTCAAAAAACTGACTGACACGAAGTCGTAATCGTTCTGTTTCCCCTGTTAAGGCAGCACCTACGAGTACGCTGGTAATACCTGGGTTTTTTGCACTAAAGCCCAGCAGTAATGTAATGATCTTTTCGATACGTGACAAAGCATTTTGATCTTCTTCGATAATACGGCGAATCAAACCAAATACGGTATCTTCGGCAAAGCCAATCAGGCCTTCAAACATTCTTGCCTTGCTAGGGAAGTGGCGATATAGCGCAGCTTCTGAAACATTCAAGCTCGCCGCCAACTTTGCTGTGGTGATACGCTCACCGGGATATTGTTCTAATTGTGTTGCCAGGGCTTCGAGGATCTGCTGACGCCGTGAGCTTTTGGCTTCTGCCCTTGTCGCTTGCACATTGTCACTCATCGTCCGCCCCCGCGAATCAAGGTGCCCACACCTTCGTCTGTAAACATTTCCAGTAACACGGCATGTTGTACACGACCATCGATGATATGTGCGGTAGTCACGCCGGCCTGCACAGCATCCAATGCACAACCGATTTTTGGCAGCATACCACCATAAATCACGCCTTCATCAATTAAATCATTCACTTGTTTTGCATTCAGACCGGTTAATAATTTGCCATCAGCATCAAGCAGACCAGCGGTATTTGTCAATAAAATCAGTTTCTCAGCTTGCAAGACTTCTGCGATTTTGCCTGCCACTAAATCGGCATTGATGTTATATGACTCACCATCTTTGCCTACCCCAATCGGTGCAATGACGGGGATAAAGTCACTATGAATCAACATATCAATAACACTGGTATCGACGCTTGATACTTTGCCAACGTGACCTAAATCAATGACTTCAGATGTTTTTATTGCAGGATCATCACTATGTCTCGAAACGTTAAGCTTCTCGGCATAAATCAGGCTACCGTCTTTGCCAGTTAAGCCTACGGCACGGCCACCGTGGTTATTAATCAGGTTCACGATGCTTTTGTTGACCTGACCGCCTAACACCATTTCAACAATATCCATGGTTTCACGGTCGGTAACACGCATACCATTGATAAACTCACTCTGCTTACCAACACGCTCCAGCAGGTCACCAATCTGAGGGCCTCCACCGTGCACAATCACGGGGTTGATGCCGACTGCTTTCATCAAGACCACGTCGCGGGCAAAACTATTTTTCAGATTCTCATCCACCATCGCGTTACCACCATATTTGATCACCAACGTTTTTCCAGAAAAACGTTGGATATATGGCAGGGCCTCAGTCAGGACTTGGGCAATGTGGGTAGCACGCTGTGTGTTTAAACTCATTTAATGTCTGATTTTTATGGTTAAAATTTAATTGATGTCGCGGGTGACAGTTGTTGGATCTGTTCTTGAAAAGACTGTTTGATTTGCTTCAATCGCTGTTCTGTCTCAGCCTCAAAACGCAATGATATCGCTGCCGTTGTGTTCGATGCCCTTAACAAGCCCCAGCCATCGGCAAAATCAACTCTAACGCCATCCAGATCAGATTTTTCTGCACCATCCGCCTGATAGTTATCTCTGAACTGCTCCACAAGGTCACGCGCTTGTTGGAGTGGCATCTTAATGATTATTTCTGGTGTGGCAATATTTTCTGGTATTTCTGCAAAAAATTCGGCCGAGCTAGCCGTGGTTTGGGATAGCAACTCAGCTAGTCTGCAAGCAGCATACATCGCGTCATCAAAACCAAACCAGCGATCATTAAAAAAGAAATGACCCGTCATTTCACCTGCAAAAATGGCACTATGTTCTGTCATTTTAGCTTTAATGATTGAATGTCCCGCAGGCACCATGATGGCACGTCCACCGTCTGCCTCAATTGAATGTTTGACCAAACTGCTACATTTCACATCAAATAGTATGGTCGCTTCGGGGTTGTGTTTAAGTAGCGTCTTGGCGAAAGCAATCATCACTCTATCCGGCCAGATAATTTTTCCGTCACTGTCGACCACACCTAACCGGTCGGCATCACCATCAACGGCGACACCAAAGTCAGCGTTATAAGACTTCACCGCATACTGTAATGCTTGCATATTTTCTGGTTGCCCAGGGTCCGGGTGATGGTTAGGGAAGTGGCCATCAACGTCACAAAATAGCTCTATGACTTCACAACCTATCTGTCTCAATAAGCGCGGCATAAAATTACCTGCCACGCTGTTGCCGCAATCTACCACCACGGTTGGTCTATTTTTCATTTCCAGCGCGTCATCAACCACTTGGAGGTAATCAGTAAAGACATCTTCGGTCGACAAGCTACCGGCGTCACCGGTCACAAAATTTTGTTGTTTGATTCGTAGATATAGAGCGCTTATCTCATCACCAGACAAGGCTTTACCATCAACCACGATTTTGACCCCATTGTGATCGGCGGGGTTATGACTTCCCGTAATCATCACGCCACAACGAACCGAGGTTTTATGGCAGGCAAAATAAACAAGCGGCGTTGGCACCAGCCCAAGGTCAACCATATTACAACCTACACTCAAAGCGCCACGAATGAATGCTTTTGCTAATGGCGGGCTGCTAAGGCGCCCATCATGACCAATATTAAGGCTACCAAATCCTTTTTCCACCACTAGACTACCGACCGCTTTCCCCAACAACGCCATCACGGGTACTGTCAGGTGTTCGCCGACCACGCCACGAATATCATACTTACGGAATATGCTTTCGTCAGGAAGCGGTACATTAGCAACCGACTCAGTCACAATATTTTCAATGGCTGATACAAGCTTATCTTCTTCAACCAATTCAGTTTGATGAACATCATCAATATCCAGAGCTTGCTCAGTCGTCACTTCTGTATCATTAGAAGCTTGTTGAGAGGAAGGATCTTCGTCTTCATCCAAGCTTAGCGTCAAAGGCTCGTTCTCTAAGGAAACCAAGTCGTTATCAGACATATATTTCTCTGAAACATCATATTTGGTTGTTTGTGCTTCTTCCTGAGCTTTTAGGCTTGCTTCACGTGAACGTTGTAAGACATTCTCTTCGTATTCAATTACGTCATCACGCGCTGACTGCGCCCTCACCTCTTCCGTTGGCGGCTCATCGTGCTCAGTTGACGATTCTTCTTGCTGTTCACTGCTCGCGTCAGTTCCTTTGTTTGGTTCTGAATCAAGAGTCTCAACTGTTTCTTTATTTGGTTCTGAATCCTGCGTCTCGACAGTTTTTGGAGACATGTTTTTTTGACGCTGCGGCAACGCTATTTGTTGAATCGTCTGACTCACAAATTTTAGTTCTTTGTGGGCCAACTGATACTGCGCTCTTAATTTTAGCTGCTGGAAGTCGGACAGTTGCTCTTCTAATGTTGCACTATCCATTCGCAACAACACACCTTGCCAGCGCTCACGCAATAGCCAGAAGATCGCCATCACGATAATCACTGTAATGATTAAAGGCCAATTAGAACTCACGCTGACCGGTGCATGCCACAATTTCAACTGCCAATGGCTGCCTGCAATCGGCAGTAAAGAGGAGGCGTCAGACTGTTTAAGCGAAATTGAACCAGCTGAGTGCAGCGCACGTTGCGATGCTTCGCCCTGTATTAACTCGATATAAGTCGTGTTTGAAAGCTTGGCATCTAAGACATTGAAGACAGATTCAGGCTTAACCGCCATCAACACAATACCTGACTCACCTTGCGTTGCCCCAACCACTTTTGCCGCCAGCAGTACATGGTCGATTTGGCTGTTTTGCATAACCACAAGTAAATCCGCAGGACTCTGAGCATCAAGATCGCGCATCGTACTAAGTGACACATAAGTCAGCAGCATACATTCTGAATTGGGCGTTAACACCGGCTTCGAAAAAAAACAGGCTTGTTTAAGCTCAGGTAGTAAGGTCTTTAAATCTTGTTGCCATCTCGCATAATCAGCGGGAGATGACTGGTTTAGCAATTGTTTTGTTTGTTGCCAGTCAGCGACATTGCTTACTTTTTGTTTGAGTGAACGAATGCGTTGCTCAAGACGCGCGACGTTAGCATTGAAGACCGTTTGGGCACTGTGTTGATTTTCTAGAGACTGCGCGTTTGCTGACCGGTCATCATTTGAGAGAAATAAAAAGATAATCAGTAAAGCGGCTGCTACCAGCAAGGCGATACTGACAGGCATCACTCGCAGCCTCAAAGCCAGTTTTTCAAACGATGACATGCTCATGCCTCAACTCTCCAATGAATTTAATGACGCCCTGTGTGGCCAAAACCACCTGTGCCGCGTTCTGAAGTAGTAAATTCATCCACCCGCTCAAACCCAACCTGAGCAACCGGGATAAATACCATCTGAGCAATACGCTCGCCAATGTTAATTTCGAACGCTGTTTGGCCTCGATTCCAGCATGAAACAAATACTTGTCCCTGATAATCACTATCAATCAAGCCAACCAAATTACCCAAAACAATGCCGTGCTTATGACCCAGCCCTGATCGTGGCAATAAAACAGCCGCTAGACTCGGATCATCAATATGAATAGCAAGCCCGGTTGGAATCAACAGTGTTTCGCCCGGCGCCAGCGTCACCGCTTCATCAAGACACGCGCGCAGATCTAACCCCGCTGAACCTGTTGTTGCGTAATCAGGAAGTTCAATCGTATCACCCAGACGGGAATCAAGAATTTTCAGTTGAATTTTTTGCATAAAATCTTTCTATTATCAAAGTCATTAAATCACGCGCCAACTGGCTTTTCGGAGCCAACGGCAGTAATTGTTCACCACCGGTCCAGAAGACTTGCAGCGCATTGTCATCTACCGCAAAACCTTGCCCCTCTCCAACTTGGTTGGCGGCTATCATATCGAGTTTTTTGCGTTGCATTTTTTCACGCGCATAGTCAGCAATATGCCGGGTTTCGGCAGCAAAACCAACTACAAAAAGTGTCAGGTCGGGCTGACTTGTGACACTGCTGACAATATCTGTGGTGGGTTCCAGTTCTAAGATCAGCTTGTCATGGGTGGTTTTTTTTATCTTATTCGCTTCAACTTTAGCCGGGCTGTAATCGGCCACCGCGGCGCAGCTAATAAAGATATCGCTGTGATTCGCTTCAGCCGTGACGGCATCTAACATTTGCTGGGCTGTTTCGACATTGACTCGTTGCACACCGGTTGGCGTAGGCAAACTGACAGGGCCTGCAATTAATATCACCTCAGCACCCGCTTCTTGGGCTGCTTGCGCGAGAGCAAAGCCCATTTTCCCTGAACTGCGGTTGCCTATAAAACGGACTGGGTCAATAGGCTCATAGGTCGGCCCCGCAGTAATCAAGACCTGTTTACCTTTAAGTTGTCCCGGCACCGCTAACAGTGATAATGCCGTCACAATCTCTGTAGGTTCCAGTAAGCGTCCTTCCCCCTGCTCACCACACGCCTGGTCTCCACTAGCAGGACCAATAACGTGCACACCACGTGAACGCAATACAGCCAGATTGTCTTGTGTTGCCTGATGACTCCACATTTTATTATTCATCGCTGGCGCTAATGCCACGGGTGACTCGGTAGCGAGCACCAATGCCGTTAACAGGTCTTCTGCTCGTCCTTGCGTCAAACGCGCGATGGTGTCTGCACTCGCTGGGGCAATTAATACCCAATCAGCCCAGCGAGCCAGCGCAATATGGCCCATGGCGGATTCTTGGTCAGCGTCCAGTAGCTCCACAGCGACTGGGTGACCACTCAAGGTTTGCAAGGTTAACGGGGTAATAAACTCAGCAGCGCCTGGCGTCATAACAACGCGAAGTTCAGCACCCGCATCTCGTAAACGTCTGACCAGATCCGCGGCTTTGTAGGCGGCAATGCTGCCAGTCACCCCCACCACGATCTGTTTACCCGCTAAAGACTGTGTCTCTGTCATGCTTTTTAATGTTCCACTGCTAAATCACGTAAAGTCATACCACCCAGTACTTTCGCCTGTGCATCACTAATATTCTGTAGTAGCGCGTTGACATCCTCATCAACGAGACTTTTAACGACAAAGTGACTGTTTTCTTCTGCTGTGCGCAAGCAGTGCATAATGGCAGCAACCCTGATACTGGCAATGTCTTGCGCCGGTACGTAAGCCGTTTCATCACCGGCAAGTTCGACCAATAATCCACCACTTTCGAGGTTACTCAGTAGATCCTGTACGGCATTATTGGTCAGGCCGGTTTGCTCTTCCAATTGCTGAATTGTCAACGGTGGCTGATTGTTGCAAAACCGTTTTGCAATCACGGTCATTAACCACAAGCCCTCTTTTTCTCGTAACCTTGGGCTCAAGGTTAATGGCTTGCCCGCCAGCTGCACTAACTTAGGATGCTGCAAATAAAACGCAACTTGCGAGCCTGTCAGCAAAATAAACCAGGCTAAATACAACCAGATCATAAAGAAAAACAAAATGGCAAAACTTGAGTAGATCGCGGTGTAATTAGACGATGACGCTACAAATGACGCGAAGATGGTACCGATGGAAATCCACAAGATACCTGCCACCGTGGCGCCGATTAGAGCGGGGCTGAGTTTCACCTTAGTATTAGGAATAAATTTATACAAAAAGGTGAAGGCCAGAATAATCATCACATACGGTAGTAATTTGGTACCGACCAACAACAAGGTGCCAAAAGGCTCTATCTCGCTTAATTGTTTTACCACATCATGATTAACCACCGTAGCAGCCACACCGAGCGCAGAAAAGACGAGGACAGGCCCAATCATTACCACACTCAAATAATCAGCAAAGCGCCTTGCCATCGAGCGTGAACGTTTTACCCGCCAGACAAAATTAAAGGCATTTTCGATTTTTTGTACCAGCGCAATGATGGTGTAAAACAGCATGCCCAGCCCCACTGAACCCAACACGCCGACTTTTACATTCTGAACAAACCCAATGATGTTACTGGTGATTTCTGGACCACGCTCGCCCAAAGGTTCTAACAAACCTAACAATAAAGGCTCCATTTGGTTATGCACACCAAACGCTTTTAACACAGAGAAAGCCACAGCAATCAGCGGGACTAAAGAAAGTAACGTGGTAAACACCAAGCTCATCGCCCGCAGGTTCAATTCACCCGTCGCCAGCTCTCGTCCCATGATGTAAACAACACGCAATGTGTTAACCCACATCTGCCATATGCCAGACGCTTTTTCAGGTATGTCCTGCCACAAAGCGACTTTGAAAAAATATCTTAACTGTTCAAGTGTTGCTTCAAGCTTCTTTTGCAAAGGATGCGTCATATCAATCAGACCGGGTTATCAATATCAATGAAATGATGACGGATATTGAAGTGTTGTGCCAGCATTTGCCCCAGCGCTTGTACACCATATCGTTCCGTCGCATGGTGGCCAGCCGCCATGTAGTTAATCCCCAGTTCCCGAGCCATATGAACAGTAGGCTCTGAAATTTCGCCACTGATAAACAAGTCCAGCCTTAATTCCGCAGCTTGTTGTAAAAAGCCCTGAGCCGCTCCGGTACACCAGCCAACGGTCGTTATAGGCCTGTCATGCCCTTGAATGACTAAGGGTTCACGCTGAAGGCGTAGTTGTACATGTTCAGCAAAATCTTGCAGGGACATGGTTTGCGGCAGACAACCACACAAACCAATCGCCGGATCGCCGGTTCCAGAAATACGGCCGTCAATTTCCAAGCCTAGTATTTCAGCCAGTTGCACGTTGTTTCCTAACGAAGAGTGCGCATCCAGCGGCAAATGATAGGCGAATAAGTTAATGTTATTTTCTAACAATAATTTCAAGCGGCGCTGCTTAATGCCTACTATGCAAGGATCTTCACCACGCCAAAAATAGCCATGATGCACTAGCAGTGCATCAGCACCAGCAGCAATAGCGGCTTCTATCATCGCTTCACTCGCCGTAACGCCACTGATAATGGTCTCGATGTGTTCAGCACCTGCGACCTGAAGCCCGTTTGGGCAGTAATCTTTGAAACGCCCCGGTTCCAGCGTCTCGTCAATGTAGGCGAGAAGTTCAGTTCGGGTTATCATCAAATCTGATTCCTGTGGCCAAGTAAGTGGTCACTATATCAAAACAGGGAATTTTACGATGGACGCAGTCAATATCATTGCCTTGAGTATGGGAGCCGCCTGGGCTAGCGGCATTAATCTTTATGCCACTATCTTCATGCTCGGCTATATGGGCATGACCGGTAATATTACATTACCCGACGAATTACAAATGTTATCGAACCCGATGGTAATGGCCGCAGCGGGCTTTATGTATTGTGTTGAATTTTTCGCTGATAAAATACCCGGTATCGACAGTGGCTGGGATTCGATACATACCTTTATTCGTATTCCCGCAGGCGCCATGTTAGCGGCGAGTGCCGTCGGTGATGTCACACCGGCTGTTGAGCTCAGCGCTGCTTTATTAGGTGGTTCACTCGCTGCCGGCAGCCATGCCACTAAAGCCGGTAGTCGATTACTCATTAATACTTCCCCTGAGCCCGTCAGTAATTGGGGGGCGTCTATCGGTGAAGACCTACTGGTAATTGGTGGTCTATGGGCAGCCCTTAATCATCCCGTTTTATTCTTGATTGCACTGGTATTTTTTATCGTGTTAATGATTTGGCTATTACCAAGATTGTGGCGATTGATTAAAGCATTATGCCGACGGGTTGGGAGTTGGCTTGGAATGTGTGAGCCACCGCCGACACTTCCCGTGGAGACGCTGAAAGCAGATGCCCCAAAAGTTGTTAATAAAGACTCAGGCTAATCTTTACGGCGATAAATCGTACTGAAAGGCGTGCGTACCGACTCAAACGCATCACTATAACCACTGATGGTTTCTGATGCGCCCAAAAACAGATAACCGCCACGATTCAGGGATTGTGCCATCCGCTTCAAGATATCTTTTTTGCGTTCAGCCGAAAAATAAATCAGCACGTTACGGCAAAAAATAATGTCGAACCTTCCTAAGGCAGCAAAGCCTTGCAACAAATTTTGCTCTCTAAAGCTAACACGCCGTCTAATGTCGTCACTGACTCGCCAGCGCGTGTCTTGCTTTGTAAAAAACTGCTGACGCCGATTGCTGGACAAGCCTCTTCCTAAAGCAACGTCTTCATACTCCGCCCGTTTTGCTTCGGCTAAAATTGAACCGGAAATATCTGTTGCCATGATCTGACTCTGCGCCAGCTGACTGCTCAACTGCTTTCGGCAGTACTCAGAAATTATCATGCTGATTGTGTACGGTTCCTGCCCCGACGAACAGGCTGAAGACCATATTCTAATAGGACCTGTTCGCTTCTTATCAAACTCAGGAAACACATGCTGTGCTAACGTTTCAAACGGCACGCCGTCTCGAAACCATGATGTTTCGTTGGTAGTCATTGCATCGACCACTGCATCACGCAGATGTCGAGGGTGACCACGCTCAATGGAGATCATCAAATCGGAGAGATTAGCGATATTCTCATCGCGCAGAAGCCGGGTAAGACGGCTAGCTATCAAGTACTGTTTGCCTTCACCCAAGATGATACCGCAGGCTTGCTCCAAAAATGTCTTGAAGCGTTGGTAATCGTGCGAACTGATATCTTGCATTTGCAGCATAGGGTGTCAGACATTTAAAAATATGATTTAAAGATAAACTATTTATCGGCCGCGCTGGTTAAACATTTACACAAAGATAGGCTAAAGTGGCAAACATTATTTTTCAGACGCCGGCATATTGATGAAAAACATTTTAATCACAGGTTGCTCAAGCGGTATTGGCTTGTGCGCCGCACTGACTTTATCAAAGAGCGGCTTCAATGTTATTGCAACAGTTCGCAAAGAAGCTGACAAAATTGATCTGCAACAAGAAGGGCTAAAAGTTGTCGTCATGGATCTCGCTGATGAACAAAGCATACAGTTGGCCTTTACCGAATGTATGGAACGTTTCAATGGCCGGCTTGATGGCTTATTTAATAATGCCGCTTTTGGTCAGCCCGGCGCGGTAGAAGACTTGAGTCGACAAGCTTTACAACAACAGTTTGAAACCAACGTATTTGGCACTCAGCAACTGACAAACCTAGCCATTGCCGAAATGCGTAAGCAAGGACATGGTCGCATTGTCTACAACAGCTCAGTACTCGGCATCGTATCGCTGGCATACCGTGGTGCCTATAACGCCAGCAAATATGCCATTGAAGGCCTGGCTGACACCCTGCGACTGGAGCTTTATGGCAGTGGCATTAGTATCAGTTTGATCGAGCCCGGCCCTATCCTAAGCCGTTTCCGTGCTAATGCTTTTGCAAAATACCAGCAGCACATTGATAAAACGCACAGCGCCCACCGACATACCTATGAAGCAATGGAAGCCCGACTCAACAAATCTGGCCCTGCAGCACCATTCACGCTTCCAGCCGATGCTGTAGTCAAAAAGTGTCTGCATGCCTTTGAAGCAAAAAAACCCAAAATCCGTTATTACGTCACTTTCCCAACCTATCTGTTTGCAACGTTAAAACGCGTCCTGCCGCATCGGGTGCTTGACTGGGTTTTAAGAAACGTGTCTGATAATGAGAAGAAGACATAGCTAACGGTCACATATCACCGACAAATAACGCAAGAAGGTTTTGTGTTAATGGAATTTTAAATGGCCAAATTTGCACGTAACAGCCTGCAGTGGAATGCTGCGATAAAAACATTTATCAGCGTATTACTGGCTGGCATTATGACACTAGTTGTGTCCAGTTACCTGCTCTACACACATTTAGATCCTGACTCCTCCGAGTTTTTTGAAATCCTCACGTATTACGCATTAGCTGGCGTGGTTTTGCTCATATTCGCAGCGTTATTTGCAATGAGTCATTATCAAGCTTTGGCTCGCCCGTTAGAAAACTTTGAACGCATCACCCATGCTTTGCCGCTTCTCTCTGCCAAAAAATATAATGAAGCAAGACAAATCTTTGAAACCGTACAAGGTGACAAAAGACTCAAAGAAGTAGGTGAACTCCAAGCCGCATCGATACAACTTTCTAATGTACTCGAGCAACTGGATGGCAATGTTAACCAACGTACCAAAATGTTACACACCACCAATACCGAACTGCGCGGTGAGCGTGACTTTGTCAAAAACCTACTGGATACGGCCCAGCTTATTATCTTAACCATAGATGAAGAGTTTAAAGTCACTATGTTTAATGATTATGGTGAGAAAATAACCGGCTTCAGCGAAAAAGAGGTGCTTCTTTCTGACGCGGCTCGCTTCTTCCCCGCAGGCAACTGGATTGAAGCAGAAACTTTTTTTCGGGAATTGTTTGCCGGTAATATTCAGATTGCACAACAAGAATCTGAATTGATTGATAGAGAAGGACGCATTCGACAAATTTCTTGGTTGCATTCACGACTTGAAAATAATGCTCAACACCCGGTTCTAATGTCTGTTGGTCTAGATATGACCGATAAAAAAGAAGCGGAAAAGCGCATCGTCTGGATGGCCGAACACGATCCGCTGACAGACTTATGCAACCGCCGTAAATTTATTGAAGAATTCGAAAAGTCACTACGCACTGCAATTCGCTATAAGCATAATAATGCACTGCTTTATCTCGATTTAGACCAGTTTAAAGATATTAATGACACCAGTGGCCACAGTGCTGGCGATGAACTACTCAAGGAAGTCGCTAAAACACTCAAACGGGTTACACGTTTTACAGATTTGGTGGCACGTTTAGGTGGCGACGAATTTGCCGTATTAATGCCAGAAACTGACGAAGTCGGTGCTGTTGTATTGACGAAAAAAATTCAAGCCGAGTTACAAAAAATTCAGCTTGAGTATGGCAACGTCAAACATAAAATATCCTCCAGTATCGGTATCGTGAATTACCCGGTACATGATGCATCTATTCATGAATTAATGGGGTTCTCTGACCTCGCCATGTACAAGGCAAAATCTGCTGGGAAAAACACTTACCATATATTTTCTGCCGATGATCAAACGCGAGAACAGTTAGAAACACGGGTTTTCTGGAAGCATAAAATTGAAGATGCATTGGAAAACAATTTATTCGTCCTGCATTACCAACCTATTCTCAACATAGAAAATAACGTCATCCAACACTACGAAGTCCTGATTCGTATGCGGGAACCGGGGAGTGGTCAAATTCGTATGCCCGGCAAGTTCATCGAAATTGCAGAACAAGTTGGCCTGATTCAAAGCATCGATCACTTTGTTATCCAGCAGGGCATCAAGCATCTGTCACGCCTTCAAAAGCAAGGTTTGAAGGTCAAGTTTGCCATTAACTTATCTGGCTCCGTCGTCGACGCCCCCGTCCTGCTCCCCTTTCTCAAACGACTACTCAAAAAATACGAGCTAGATCCGTCTGGCTTAATCTTTGAAGTGACTGAAACAGCTGCAGTATCTAACTTACAACAAGCAAAATTAATGATGACAGCGGTTAAAGCACTCGGCTGCCAGTTCTCTTTGGATGACTTTGGGGTTGGTTTTGCCTCTTTCAACTACATGCGCCAACTGCCCATCGATATCATCAAAATTGATGGCATCTTTATTAAGGATCTCGATAAAAATGCGGATGACCAACTGTTTGTTAAAGCGCTGATTGATGTCGCCAAAGGCTTAGGTAAGAAAACCATTGCCGAGTTTGTTGAAAACAAAGATATCCTGACCTTACTACGCCAATATGGCGTTGATTACGCACAGGGTTATCATATCGGGCGCCCTGAACCTAAGATACATGATGACCAAAACTGGCAGCCCCCCGAAGATGACATCCCCATGCAGATAAAAATAAAACAAGACTCTGGTAGTGCTTCATAACTGTGCACGGTGATTACGCCAGCTCGACCATTCTGGTGCACTCACTCATTATTTCAGCAGCCAAAAAACACTAACCAACTGTAAAGTATAGAGTTTATTATTTGGCATGGAATATGCCAATTATCATTAGCTAACATTTTTGTTTGTTATTTTTATTGATAATTGGAGAATGTTCATGTCCTATGTAAAACCCAATGAGTTTGTCAGAACCATGGTGGATGCCGGTGAGTCCAAGCTATTCATGGCAACTCGTGATGTTTTAATTCGCGCCTTTATGGCCGGTGCGATTCTGGCAATTGCTGTTGCCCTTGCCGTCACCGCCGCAGTTCAGACTGGCTACCCCATTGTCGGTGCCCTTATCTTCCCTGTTGGTTTTTGTATCCTCAACCTGCTGGGCTTTGACTTATTAACGGGCGTATTTGCGTTGGTTCCGTTAGCCCTATTTGATAAACGTCCCGGCGCCACAATGTCTGGCATGTTCAAAAACTGGGGCCTGGTGGCTGTCGGTAATCTGGCTGGTGCTTTGTTCTCAGCCACGATGATTGCAATCTCGCTAACCTTTGCCTTTTCAGCCGAACCTAGCGCTGTCGGTAAAGCCTTTGCTGGCGCTGCAGAAGCCCGCACTCTGGGCTTTGCTGAATACGGTGCAGCCGGTTGGTTTACCGTATTTGTCAAAGGCATTCTGTGTAACTGGATGGTGTCTATCGGTGTCGTTGGTGCCATGTATTCGAAAACAGTAGGCGGTAAAGTTATCGCGATGTGGATGCCTATCCTGATCTTCTTTGGTCTGGTATTTGAACATGCCGTAGTCAACATGTATCTGTTTCCACTAGGCATGATGATGGGTGCAGACATCACTATTGGTAACTGGTTATTCTGGAATGAAATTCCAGTCATCTTGGGTAATCTGGTCGGTGGTCTGCTACTGACAGGTAGTGTGCTTTATGCCACCCATTACAAACCAGGCGCAACGAAACCCGTTCCATCTTCAGCTAACACCTAATTACCCCATATAGCCGGTACTGCCAGTCAGTACCGGTTTTTCTTATCTAAGAGGAGTCACAATGAACAAGTTAGATATGACCCAAGCCATTATGGTTGCCAAAGAAACCAAAGAAGTGAGCTGGGAAAACATTGCCGAAGCAGTCGGTATGTCACCGGTCTGGACAACATCAGCGTGCTTGGGTATGAATAGTATGCCTTCAGATAAAGCCTCGGCCTTATGCCAGTATTTGGATTTATCTGCCGAAGTGCGAGAAGCCCTGGAACAATACCCAACCAAGGTATGGGATCAAGCCGTACCTACCGATCCTTTGATCTACCGTTTATACGAAGTGGTTGGCGTCTACGGCCCGACTATGAAAGAGATTATTCAGGAAAAATTTGGCGACGGCATTATGAGCGCCATTGACTTTAATATGTCGATTGAACGCAAAGAAGATCCCAAAGGGGATCGCGTCATCGTTACCATGGATGGCAAATTCCTGCCTTATAAAGCCTGGTAATTTAGTTGTGACAATTAGGGAGCTAAGCCCTCGGTTAGCTCCCTTCTTTTTTTATTTTGATGAGTTCGGAGAGTACACAAACACAAGATAATAGGTCATCGCAACGAAGACACCACCACCGATGATATTGCCCAAGGTCACAGGGATAATATTCATCATAAAGCCATTCAACGACAGATCTTGTAATTGGCTGGCATCCACTCCACTTGCTGCCACAATGGCCGGGTCTAAGGAAGCCAGAATAGCTACCGGAATCATGTACATATTCGCGATACAGTGTTCAAACCCCATCGCCACAAATGCTGAAATCGGAAATAAAATCGCCAGCACTTTGTCACTCACTGTTCTGGAGGCGTAGACCATCCAGCTCGCCAGACAGACCAATACATTACAAAACAACCCCAGCACAAACGACTCAGTCAATGTGTTATCGACTTTGGCAAGTCCGGCTTTCAGTGCTGTCGCGCCAACTTGATGATGATGCGCATCCAGATAACCAGATAAGTACACCAGATACACCATGACAAATGCCCCTAAGGCATTCGCAATATAAACGATCGTCCAGGTTTTCAATAACGCCGGTAAACTCACTTTGCCTTTGGCCCAGGCCATCACCACTAGTGTATTACCCGTAAATAACTCGGCGCCGGCAATGACCACCATAATAAAGCCGAGTGAGAATGCGACACCACCCACCAACTTAGTCATGCCGTAGGCCATTGTGCTATCAGTGATCGCCACCGTGTAATACATCGCACCAAATGCAATAAAGGCACCGGCCATCAACGCCAAAATAATCAAAGACAAAAAGTGCATATTGGCTTTATCAACACCAATGGTTTTGACTTTCTCTGCAACCTCGGCGGGCGTGAAGGCGTCTACAAACTTACCAAAATCAGACATAATTTTTCCCGGCCAAAAATAAAAGGGCGCAATTATAACAAGCACTTAGTCACAATAGTGAGCAATCTGACTATTTATGCTTAAAAAAAAGCCCCGCATCGCGAGGCTTTGTCTAATTAGTGTAATAACAATGGCTTAAATATTAACTTGTCACCTTCCATGATCACATTAACAGTATCACCTGCATTAAATTTGCCAGAGAGCAAATCCTGCGCCAATGGATTTTCTAACTCATGCTGTATTACCCGCTTCAATGGTCTTGCCCCATAAACCGGATCAAACCCTGCCTCGGCGATCATGTCCAAGGCCTCATCAGCAACCTGCAGTTTGATATCACGTTCAGCCAGACGTTGTCTCAGATGCTCCAACTGGATGTCTGCGATAGCACGAATCTGTTCTTGTTGTAGCGGATGGAAAACAACCACATCATCAACACGATTAATAAATTCAGGTCGAAAGTGTTGCCCGACAATCTCCATCACCGCCTGTTTCATTTGCTGATAATTCTCTTCGCCCGCCATTTCCTGAATAACGTTTGAGCCCAGGTTCGACGTCATCACGATAACAGTATTTCTGAAATCGACGGTGCGGCCTTGACCATCGGTAAGCCGGCCATCGTCTAACACTTGTAACAACACATTGAACACATCGGGATGTGCTTTTTCGACCTCATCCAACAAGATGAGCGAATAGGGTTTACGTCGCACAGCTTCCGTCAGATAACCGCCCTCTTCATAACCAACATAGCCAGGAGGTGCACCTACTAATCTGGCAACAGAATGTTTTTCCATAAACTCGGACATGTCGATACGTACCATCGCTTCTTCGGTATCAAACAGGAATGTCGCCAGTGATTTACACAACTCGGTTTTACCCACCCCGGTTGGTCCGAGAAACAGGAAAGAACCATTAGGTCGGTTGGGATCAGATAACCCCGCTCGGCTGCGTCGAATAGCATTTGCCACTGAGCTTACTGCTTCATCCTGACCGATTACGCGCTCATGCAAGGCCTCATCCATTTTTAGTAACTTGTCCCGCTCACCTTCGAGCATTTTCGAGACCGGAATTCCTGTCCACTTGGAGACCACTTCGGCAATTTCTTCTTCGCCGACTTTATTACGCAGTAAAGTAAATTCCTGCATCTCAGCCTGTGTCGCCATATCCAATTGTTTTTCTAACTCAGGAATACGACCATATTGTAGTTTTGCCATTTTCTCGTAATCGGCACTGCGATTAGCGGCATCTAACTCTTGACGGGCTTTTTCCAACTCTTCTTTAACATGTTGACTGCCATGCAGAGCCGCTTTTTCTGATTTCCAGACTTCTTCTAAATCCGTGTATTCACGTGCCAGTTTTTTCATCTCGGCTTCAAGCGTATCTAAGCGCTTTTTAGACGCATCGTCCGACTCTTTTTTTAACGCCACACGTTCAATCTTCAATTGAATTAAGCGTCTTTCCAATCGGTCCAATGATTCTGGCTTGGAGTCAATTTCCATTCGAATGCGACTGGCGGCTTCATCAATCAAATCGATGGCTTTATCAGGTAAATTACGATCTGTAATGTAACGATGTGACAAGGTTGCTGCAGCAACAATCGCCGGATCGGTAATGTCGACACCATGGTGCACTTCATAGCGCTCACTCAACCCACGTAAGATACCAATCGTCGACTCAACGCTGGGTTCACCGACAATCACTTTCTGGAATCGGCGTTCCAGCGCCGCATCTTTTTCCACGTATTGACGGTATTCGTCTAAGGTGGTGGCACCGATGCAATGCAGCTCACCTCGTGCCAGCGCCGGCTTCAACATATTACCGGCATCCATAGAACCTTCTGCTTTACCGGCGCCGACCATGGTATGGATTTCATCAATAAATAAAATGATCGATCCTTCCTGCTTGGACAGATCATTCAGCACAGCTTTTAACCGTTCCTCAAACTCGCCACGAAATTTTGCACCCGCAATCAAAGAGCCCATATCCAGCACTAAGACACGTTTATGTTTCATGCCTTCCGGCACTTCGCCATCGACAATACGCTGAGCTAGCCCCTCGACAATCGCAGTTTTACCCACGCCTGGCTCACCAATTAACACCGGATTATTTTTAGTACGGCGTTGCAATACCTGAATGGTGCGGCGAATCTCATCATCGCGACCAATAACCGGATCCAACTTGCCGCTTTCTGCTCGCGCCGTCAGGTCAATCGTAAATTTTTCCAGCGCTTGCCGCTGTTCTTCCGCATTCGGATCTGTCACGCGTTCGCCTCCACGCATTTTATCTATCGCTGCTCCCAAGCTACCTTTGTTACCGCCGTGTTTACGCAGCAACTCACCCGTTTGCGTTTTATCATCCACAACAGCCAGTAAAAACAGTTCACTTGAAATGTATTGATCCTGTCTTTTCTGTGCCAGCTTATCGGTTTGATTTAATAGACGGCTCAAATCGTTAGAAACACGGATGTCGCCATTGCTCCCTTCAACCGTCGCAATTCTGGCAAGCTGTTGTTGTAATTCTGCTTGGTAGGCAGGCAAGTTCACTCCTGACTGCGCAAGAATGGGTTTCACACTACCATTTTGCTGTGCAATCAACGCCAACATCAGATGCACCGGTTCAATAAACTGGTGGTCATGCCCAACAGCCGTACTTTGCGCTGCGGCCAACGCCTCTTGAAATTTTCCTGTCAACTTATCGATTTGCATGGGTTATTTCCCTTGAAACAGTGTGTTATCTAGGAAATGGGGGGATCCCATACAGAAATCAAGTATTATTTCGCTTGCTTATGTCGGCGTTTCAATCGCTTTGGCTATCAATTCGAGATTAGCTTGGTTGGCCTCAGTCAAATTGATTACAGGTAAGAAAAAAAGCGCAACATGGTCTGGAATAAAAGGCGCTGTGAACGTTTTACCTTGTGCTTTTACGCCTTCAATTCGCACCGGGTAAATGTCGCACTGCGACCACGCCGCCAGTCTTGCAACGCCGCCTTTTATCGGTCTTGGCGGATCTGTATCGAGGTGAATTTTGCCATGCGGGAACAAGGCGATGACTTCCCCTTTTTCCAACGCCCGCCGTGCCGCGCGTAAGGCCAGCTCTGGCCGCCCTTTACGATCCACGGGGATACAGCCTGCCGCACGAAACAGCCAGTGAAAGACGGGACGGTTATATTCCTCTGTCGCAATCAAAAATCGCAATGGTCGGTGACAAGCAGCGATTAAAAGTAAAGGATCCAAACCAGACACATGGTTGGCGACAACGATCGCCGGGCCACTAGCCGGTAAAGGCATGAGACCTTCATCCAAACCGTGTAAATAGCGACATAACAGGCGTGTCCAACCATCTAGCCAGTTAACATGAGGACCACCCCAGTCAGTCTTGGAAAAGACCAAACCTATCAGCACGATCAGAGCCAGAAAAAGGCTCAGCATCAGCCATGCCATATTAGCTTTCGAACGGGGTGCTATCACCCTGACCGTATCGTGTTACCTCAGGCACATCATCAATAAATTCAATCACCGTCGTTGGAATAGCACCGCAGGCACCACCATCAATAATCAGATCCACATGTTTGCCTATGGCATCGACAATATCTTCCGCATCGGTCATCGGTAAGTCATCTCCCGGCAGAATCAGTGTCGAGCTCATTAACGGTTCATCCAGCTCTTCCAGTAAAGCCAGTGCAATTGTGTGCTCTGGAATGCGCAGACCAATAGTTTTACGCTTTGGATGCTGCAGTCGTTTGGGCACTTCTTTAGTGGCCGGCAAAACAAACGTGTAAGAACCCGGTGTATGCGCTTTCAGCAATCTAAACACGGCATTATTGAATTTGGCGTAAGTAGATAACTCTGATAAGTCCCGACAAACCAGCGTGAAATTATGATCCGCATCGAGCTGACGTATACGTCGAATACGGTCCATCGTGTTTTTGTCGCCAATTTGGCAACCCAAAGCATAGCCAGAGTCAGTGGGGTACACCACCAAACCGCCGCGGCGGATAATATCGCAGGCCTGCTTGATTAAACGTAGTTGTGGGTTATCTGGATGGATTTGAAAGAACTGACTCATAATTATCTACACGTCTTAAATTTAAGCGTTTCATCATACACAAAGCCTGACGACTCATGCCCATTGATTCCATATGGGCGTGACAAACGGCGGCAGAGTGGTAATTTTACCAAGTTCAGTCCAGCTATTATCAGGGCTATGAAAGTCCGAGCCACACGAGGCCAGCAAATCAAACTCCTCGGCCAATTTTGCCATCGTGCGCACCTCTTCCGGATGCTGCTGACCAGATGCGACTTCGATCGCCACACCACCGAGTGATTTAAACTCTCTCAGTAATTTACGGCGTTTTGTCGCGGTCATTTTATAACGAGCCGGATGCGCCACAACAGCCTGGCCGCCCGCCGCCACAATCCATTCTACTGCTTGTTTTAATGTAGCCCACTCACCACTGACATAGCCTGGTTTATTACGAACCAGAAAACGTTTAAACACATCTTTCATATCTTTGGCATGGCCTTTTTCCACCAGAAACCGTGCAAAATGCACACGCCCTAACATGGTTTTGGAGGCATAACGTGCCGCCCCCTCTAGAGCGCCGGGGTAGCCGGCTTTTTCTAGTTTTTGTGCAATCGCTTCTGCCCGTGTTTGGCGATACTCACGTAGTTGTGCCAGCCCCTGTTGCAACTCGGGGTTATCAATATCAAGGTTCAATCCGACAATATGCACGGTAGCGCCATACCAGCTGACTGAAATTTCTACACCCGGAATCAGCGCAATTCCGGCTTGGTTTGCAATACGCTTAGCTTCTTCGATGCCTTCTGTTCCATCGTGGTCTGTCAACGCTAAATGCGTCACACCTTGCTGGCTGGCACGCTCCACTAACTGTGTGGGAGTTAATGAACCATCCGAAGCCGTGGAGTGAGTGTGTAAGTCATACTGAGTCATAAGCGCCATTTTACGATAGAATGCAATGGATCTGTATTTAACTGAGTTTGAGATGAAACTGTTTTTTGATTTTTTACCTATCGTACTGTTTTTTATCGCCTATAAATTTGCTGGTGGCGATTACACCTTCAACGGCGAAATTTACCATGTAGAAGGCATTTACGCCGCCACGGCGGTAATGATTGTGGTGAGCCTGTTGCAAGTCAGTTACAGCTGGTTAATGCACCGTAAAGTGGAGCGGGCACATCTGATCACGCTGATTTTAGTTGTCATGTTAGGTGGCGCGACGTTATGGCTACAAAATCCCGACTTTATTATGTGGAAACCCACAGCAGTAAACTGGCTGTTTGCTTTAGTCTTCATCGGTGCGCAACTGTTTACCGACAAAACATTGCTGGAACGCATGATGGCCGACCATATTCAGTTACCCACGCAGGTTTGGTCACGCTTGAATATCGCCTGGATCCTGTTCTTTATCGTGTCTGGTTTAGCTAATATATACGTTGCCTATAACTTTGAAGAAGCCACTTGGGTCAATTTCAAATTGTTTGGCATGCTCGGGTTAACGATTGTCTTTGTTATTGCACAATCCATTTACCTCGCCCGCCACGCAGTCGAAGTCTCCAAATAAAAGGTGCCTATGCTGTACGCCATTATTAGTGAAGATAAACCAGATAGCCTGCCACGCCGCATTGAAGCCAGACCGGCACATTTAGCTCGTCTGCAGCACTTGCAGGATGAAGGTCGCCTGATTTTGGCCGGGCCACACCCTGCCATCGACAGTGAGGACCCCGGCCAAGCTGGATTCACAGGCAGTCTGGTAGTGGCTGAGTTTATTGATCTCGAATCAGCACAACAATGGGCGGATGCGGATCCTTACATTGCTGCTGATGTTTATGCCAACGTCACGGTTAAACCGTTTAAAAAGGTTTTCCCATGAATACACTAGAATCAATTGAACAGGCGCTACAAGCACTGAAGCCAACGCAGTTGGAGATTGAAGATGACAGCGCCAGCCATGCGGGTCATGCCGGCAACACCGGTGGGGGCCACTATAATCTGTTTATTGTCAGCGATGCTTTTGAAGGCTTATCACTCATCCAACGTCACCGCTTAGTATTCGCTCACGTAGATGCTTTAATGCAAAGTCAGATCCACGCCTTGAGTATTCAAGCGAAAACCCCTAACGAAGTTTCTCAACCCTGACAGCGTTTTATGGCCGATATTTCCAACCGTAAACAGCAAAATCAAGCCTTTTTGCAGGAGTTGGAAAAGCAGCGTTTAAATAAAGACTGTAACCGCATTATAGATCTACGCGGTAAAGTTGCAGGCGAATGTCAGTGCTACGAATTTGGCGGTCGCCAGCATTATCTTGATGACCGTGCATACCTACTGGTCAAACAGTTAATGGCACGTTTTGATGGTCGCTACACCATTGGCGTTTATGAAGCCGTGCTCAAAGCCCTGAAACTCTTAGCTCAGCAGGCAACACCGGCCAAAGCACAACTTGATACCCCACTGTTGTTACGCCTGGATAGCAGCCTACAACGTAGTGAAGAACGTATCACCTTCAGCACGCCGATAAAACTTCGCTTAGACGATGTTTTATATAACGGGCATACGGTAGATATCGCCAGCCAAGCAATTCGCATCGCATTCAAACGGACTCACTCATTACATGCTGATGATATTGTCAGAATAGAATTTACTGATTTTCCGCATCCCGATAATGAGGCACTGCTCACTGCCGCCACCTATCAAATCATCAAAATCGATCATGATGAACGCTACACGACCGTGGTGTTAAGTCTTGCCCAGCAGGATGATGTCTTTGATCAAGTGTTACAAGCATGGCTCACAGCGCATGGCGCGCAAGGTTCAGTTGATGTGGATGATCGCCTGATTAACCTTCAGAATCAGTTTTATCAACGTGTTTGGTTGACGCATTTGCACCAGCCTCAGCTTTGGCTGGCGAGCAAAGATGAGGTACAAGCTTTATTGGCTGTGCATATAATGCCGGCCGCACAAGCCGTTTACGGTGCTGATTTTTACCCACAGTTTTTGCAACAGTTACCGCTCCTGCAAGTGTGTGCTGGCGCCCAGGATGTGATCGCTGTAGTTCATGCCGATAGCAGTTATGGGTGTGCACTCAGTCAGAAAAAATCGGTGAAAAAATTAATTAACTGGCATTTAGCAAAACCTGATAGTCGCTTGCTGTGGTTACAAACAAGCCAGGTCAACTTCTCTGACGACACGATGGCAAACGAACTCGCTACCATCAGCCAGCTTAATAGCGATTGTGCTGACAGCCTAGAGTCAACTTTGCACGCAATACGCAAGCGGGTCAGCTTACTTGATATGAGTCATTGCTTTAGCAACGTCAGTGCTGACCACTCTGTTAATCAAAGTCAGTTGAGTGCCCTGCAAAGCTTGAAACTTTTTTTTGACGATGATTTGGCCACACCAAATAGTTTGCAACAACATATCGAACGCGCGTGCTCACGTTTTTACATTCGCACTCCCGTCACTATTCAACTAGAGAATCAATCATGGCAGGTTGAAACGCTGGACGTATCAGCACATGGCATGTCGTTGTATTTACCTGCAGATACTGATATTTCACTGAACCAACGTATCAGTGCAAACTTTTTACGCTGGCAAACATTAACCAAGAAAGTTAACCTGCAAGCCATTCCCTATCAGGTAAAAAATAAACAGCTTTGGAACGGCAAACTCAAGCTGGGTTTACAGCGCATTCGATATAATTGCCCTGAAAGTCTGAACCAGTTCTTTGACTGGGTGATTGCTGAAAACGCAGACAAACTAAAAACGGATCATGATGATGTGATTAAGGCGGCTGAAGGCCGTCTATTTAGTGCCCAGCTGACTCCGACATTAACTACCTTACCGGTATTTCTGGGCATGCAAGAAGGTCAACGTGATATCACGTTGGTAGGCATGACCGATAGTAACGCGGCAGAAAACGTTGATAAGCATTTCTGGACTGTACTTCGCCAGCAAATGCTGCATCTTAGCGAGATGCTAAAAGCGTTGCCTCACGATCAGAACACGCTGATAACCACGCTTTATGGCTATCAAAACTCACAGCAGCAATGGACGCTTGCCTTTGAACAAGACTTTAATCACAGCCGGGATAAAACGCTGTGGATGCAACGCGCACTAAAAAACCCATCGCTGATAGCTTATCACTGTGTCATACACCCGCTGAGTAGTGATGACGCTTATCTGGAATCAGATGTCGCTGACCAGCTACAGCAATTGCGTCAGCTACGAGCCCATAAAGTACAGCAGCTACGTCAGCAATTTGGTAGCTTGTTCGGTTTGATGGAGCTAACGGATATCAGCCCCATTATCCGGCTTTTTTATGAGTCAGATTAAGCTGCAGCGATCATCATTTTATCAAGCAGGACCGAACCACAGCGGGTATTACCGCGCAGATCAATATCGCTGCCAATGGCCACCAGCTTCATAAACATATCCTGCAAATTGCTGGCTATAGTAAATTCATCCACCGGATATTGAATTTCACCATTTTCAACCCAAAAGCCCGCTGCACCTTGAGAATAATCGCCATTAACGATATTAACTCCCATGCCCATGGTTTCGGTGACGATAATGCCTTTATCCATCTGCTTGATCAGCCCCTCAAACCCCATGTCGGTGCTGCTATCAATGCTCAAGTTATGAACACCACCTGCATTAGCGGTTGTGCTCATACCCAGTCTTCTGGCCGCATAACTATCCAATACATAGCCTTGTAGAACACCATCAAGAATGATATCGCGGTTACTTGTTGCAACGCCTTCGGCATCAAATGCCGCACTACCCAGTGCTTTTAACAAATGCGGTTGTTCATGGATATGAACGAAGGATGGGAAAATTTGCTCGCCACGCTTGTCCAATAAAAATGATGCTTTACGATAAAGAGCGCCACCACGAATCGCTGCGATCAATTGTCCAAATAGACTCGGCGCAACATCGGCTGTAAACAAAACGGGGTAAGAACCTGTTTTAACATCACCGGCTCCTAACCGAGCTAAAGTGCGTTGAGCGGCTTTGATACCAACGCTGGTTGCGGAACTCAAATCACTGGCATCTCTTGCCATGTCATACCAATAATCGCGTTGCATGCCGCGTTCATCTTTGGCAATAAGACTGGCTGAAATACTGTGGCGACTGCTCTGAGTCTTGCCAAGAAAGCCATGACTATTAGCGTAAATACGCTGCCCACGGTGACTTGAAACTGTGGCACCTTCTGAATTACTGATGCGTGTATCTGAGTCAAGTCCAGCTTGCTCACAGTCGGTGGCTAACTCAATGGCCTGCTCAACAGTCAGATTCCATGGATGATCAAGGGATAAATCCGGCAGTGAGGTTGCCATCAAGTCCGCATCAGCCAAGCCTGCGGCATCATCCGCCTGTGTATGTTTAGCGATATTACACGCTGCCTGCACGGCTTCCTGAATCGCCGCAGGACTGAGATCTGATGTACTTGACGACGCTTTGCTTTGACCAAAGAAGACCGTAATACCTAAGCCCGTATCATTATTATGTTCGAGCGTTTCGACGTCACGCTGACGCACCGTAACGGAAAGCCCTTCACTATGACTCAGCCCCACTTCTGCAGCCGTGGCACCGAGTTTATTGGCCTGCTCCAGAGCAATTTCGGCAGCACGTTCAAGGCTGGGTTTCTGTATTTCTTGACTCATATAATTAGCTCAACTTCCTCAGTCTGTCCCTCAGTTAAATAAAAGCCACGCATCTCCAGCACTCCCTTGGTATTGAGTGAAATAATCAAATACAAGGCATCGCTGTAATTTGCATCTTCAATATCAATCACTGATGGCATCGCCGGACTGCTTGGGTGTGAATGATAAATGGCAAATAAGGACTGGCCTTTGTGTTTCATCGATTTGAATGCCGCTAATTGCTCGCTGGCATTGAGAGCAAATAAAACACTGGCATCCATCGCCACGTTCTCTATCGGATAACATTCACACTGTTGCCCCAACTGACCAATTAAACCGCAGACTTCCTGTGCCGGTGATAATTGTGCTTGATGCAGCAGTTGATTAACCAGCGGTCGAGGAATTTGAACTGTTTTTTGTGTCATTGCTGTTCCTGATTTTGAGAACAAACAGGACAGTCGGGGTCCTGTTTCATTTTGATTTCACGCCATTGCATCGATAAAGCATCCAGCAATAATAAGCGGCCAGCCAAGCTTTCACCCACCCCGGTTAACAGCTTTATGGTTTCTACTGCCTGAGTGCCCCCCACCATTGCAAGCATGGGTGCCAACACGCCGCTTTCTGAACAGCTTTGTTCCAGTTCACCTTTGTCTTCATAAAGACAACGATAACAGGGGCTCTCAGCCTGTCGTGGATCGTACACCGTGATCTGTGCTTCAAAGCGAATCGCCGCACCTGAAACCAAGGGCAGGTTTTGCTCACGACTGACTTCATTTAACAAAAAGCGGGTAGCAAAGTTATCCGAACAATCAACCAGTACGTCTACATCAGCAGTTGCCGCCATTAATCCGGCTTTATCCAGACGTTGATTGATTAACTGCAAACTCACATCAGGATTCAACTCGCGCAGCTTATCGGCAGCAGAGGCAACTTTTTCCCGGCCGATATCCTGTTGTCCATGAACTATCTGGCGTTGCAGATTAGATAACTCCACCTCATCATCATCCACCAGGGTCAATTTACCAATGCCTGAAGCCGCGAGATACATTGATACCGGAGCCCCCAGACCACCCAGGCCAATAATCATCACATGACTATCGATCAGTGTTTGCTGGCCGTTAATATCCAGCTGGGGCAACAAAATATGTCGACTGTAGCGAAGCAGTTGATCGTCGTTCATCGTCGATTAGCTAAAACCATCAAAAGCCATATTATAACGTCAGTTGACCCATGACTGCGCGATCTTGGCCGCCAAAATCCTGATGTGCCGAAATATGTTCAAACCCGGCATCGGTAAATAACTGCTGGACTGCTGCTGATTGTTGATAACCATGCTCGACTAACAACCAGCCATCTTTCTTCAAACATTTCGCTGCCTGCACCACGATCTGGCGAATATCCTCTAAGCCATCCGGTCCAGACACTAGCGCAGACAATGGCTCAAACCTGACATCACCCTGATTTAAATGTGGATCACGCATTTCAATATAGGGCGGGTTGGATACGACAAGATCAAAACTAGCGGATTTAAAACCCACCAGCCAGGACATATTGATAAAACGAACCTGCTCAAGCGCATGTCGATTTGCATTCTTTTGCGCGAGTTGTAAAGCCGCAAACGAAAAATCCGTTGCAATCACATCGATATCTGCTTTTTCGGCGGCGAGCGATAATGCTATCGCGCCAGTTCCTGTCCCCAAGTCAACCACTGTCATATTGGGCTTAATTTTTGATAATGCCAGCGACACCAATAATTCGGTATCCGGACGCGGAATCAAGGTCGAGTTATCGACCAACAGATCCAATGACCAGAAACCACGGCTTCCCGTCAGATGAGCCACTGGCTCGCCTTGCTTACGCCGTTCCACTAATTGGTTGAATAACTGCCATTGCTGCGCTTCGAGTTCATGTTCTGGGGACACATGTAAACGCGTCGGGGTGCAGTCTAAAACATGGCATAACAAGATCTGCACATCAACGTCAGGGCTCAGCGAATCACTGAGCTCTGCACGCCCAAATGCCAATGCTTCATGCACCGTAGGCTGCATCATTCGTTCAGTCAAAAGATACCCATCACAACCGCAATCACAGCGAGTACTGCAGCGCCGATGCTGATATAACGTTGTTGTTTTAAATCCGCCTGCAACTCCGCCAGCTGTGCCTGTTGCTTGCTGTCACTTTCCTGTTGCGCTTCAACAGATTGCGTTTTGACTATCGGCAAGACACGTTCATTCAGCTGCTCATCGACGCAACGACTTACCATTGGCATCAAATCTTGCTGCACCTGTTTAAACAAAGTCTCGCGAACAGGCTCTTGCTGCTGATTAAGCCAATCCATGCCTTCGCTACGCAAGGTGACCATTACTTTTTCTGTCAAACCATAGCTTTGCAGTGCTTTATCAACCGCTTGCTCCGCTGCTTTGAAAACAGCATCATTTGCTTGACTGGCCAGGTTCTGTTTTATTTCAATCAATTGGGTTTGCGCCGACTCTGACACTTGACGCGTCATTTCAGGAATTAAACTCAGACTATGCTTTTGGCTTGTTTCTTGTGCTGTTTTTGCGGCGATATCACGGCTGATATCGGTCGTCATCTTTTCGAGTTGCTGTTGCAACTCAGGCATGAGCTGCTCACGAAGTGCTGCAGTCATTGCGTTGATATCGAATTCTGAGCGATGGTCTTCCGAATCCATCGCTGTCGCTGACGGCTCGTCAGTTTGCATTGTGGCAGTCACATCGTCTAATAAGGCTTGCAAGGCATCGGCTGCAGGAGGTTTCGACAATACGGCAACAGCACCACTCGACAGTGCCTTTTCTAAGTCCGTTTCACTATCATTACCGGTACAGATCACCACAGGAATCAAGGCCAAATCAGGCTTAGACTTTATTTCATAACACGTTTTCAGGCCATCCATACCGCCCATTGTGACGTCCATAAAGACAATAACCGGCTTATCTGCCGTTGATTGCAACCAGTCCAGCGCCGCTTCACCACTTTCTAATTCCACCACGTCGAAGTTTTGTGCTTTTAACAGCTTTCCCAGAGTCATTCTGGCAACGCGTGAATCATCCACAACTAAAGCAGTTTTATTCTGCATGGCTTCTCCTTATGTTTTATCTCTCAGCAGCACGAAAGACGTCGAGACTGACTGACTCCACTTTTTTCCCTAACATGATGATTTGTCCACGATAGCGCTGTTGCATATCACTGGCAAACTCAAAAAAATAAGTTCGATGTAACTGCATTCGGCCTTGTCTATTACGTTTCAGACGCATTTTTTGCCAAGCAACGGTATCGTTTAAGAAGGAAACCCCAGCATTACCACAGTAGGCACGTGCAGCAATAGTTGCTCGCTCGGCAACGCCACGGCTATCCCACCACAACCAGCCCAGTAAAGACAAAACCAGTAACACAATCGTACTTTCATTCATGCTAAATCTCCCCACAGGCTTTGTACTACGGCAAGCGCTGCAGTAGAGGCTGTTTCAGTTCGTAAAATACGCGGCCCAAATTGCACGGCAGTGAAACCGCTACTTGTTGCCATCTTGACTTCATCATCCGTCAGACCACCCTCAGGCCCGATTAGCAGAGTGAGTTGTGTGGCGGCTTGCAGATCGTTAAACCGCGTCTGTGCCTGCGGGTCTAAAACCAACTTCATGGTATCCGCTGTCGAGTTCAACGCATTCTGCATATCGACTACTTCGCTTAAGGTGGGCAACACAGCACGTCCACTTTGTTCACAGGCACTGACTATCACGCCTTGCCAGTGAGCAAGACGCTTTTCAATGCGATCGTGTTTGAGCTGCACGTTACAACGTTCTGTCATTACAGGAATGATTTGATTAACGCCCAACTCGACCGCTTTTTGAATAGCGAAATCCATTCTTTCACCACGCGAGATACCTTGTAACAGCGTGATATTCAGGGGCGATTCAGAAGCCTGTGTGAGTTGCTCGCCCAACTCAGCTTCCGAGCGTTTACGTTCGACATGCGTCAATGTCGCTTGATACTCGAGTCCCTTGCCATTAAAAAGCTGAATCCGTGCGCCTTGTTTGAGCCTCAACACCTGAATCGCATGGCGATGCACTGCTTCTGGTAAAGGCAGTACGCGTTGACTGGCATCGAGCTCAGGACAGAAAAATCGGGGAATACGCATGTAAAGCTGCTTGCAAATAAATTAACTGCAAGCAGTTTACAGCTTGTCACTGTCAGATTGAATCAAATTTTCGTTGGCGCTGTTATACTCAGGCGCATGAATATTGACCGGCGGCAACTACAGCAAATAGTAAAAGACGTGGCTGATACCACGATCATGCCGTTATTCAATAACGTCAGTCGCCGCTACAAAAAAGACGGCAGTATCGTGACGCAAGCGGATAACGCTATGCAACATGCGCTGTCTGAGCGATTAGCTGAAATTTGTCCTGACATCGCTTTGCTTGGCGAGGAAATGACACCAGCAGAACAGCAAGCAATGCTAGATACCGGACAACCGCTCTGGTGTTTGGACCCTATCGATGGCACTAGTAACTTCGCAGCAGGCTTACCGTTTTTTTGTGTTTCTCTGGCGTTAATAGAACAAGGCAGAGTCATCACAGCCGTTGTCTACGATCCGGTTCGTGATGAAAGTTTTAGCGCTTGCCTAGGCCAAGGCGCATGGCTGAATGATGCGCCGTTGCTCGTTGAAAATGTCGGGCTGACACTTAAACGCACCATTGCATTTATTGATTTTAAGCGCCTTCCTGAGGCACTGAGTACACAATTAGTCAAAGAACGTCCGTATGGTTCACAGCGCAATGAAGGCTCGATTGCACTGGAACTTTGCTGGCTTGCCGCTGGCCGTGGTCATGTTTACCTGCATGGGGGCCAAAATATATGGGACTACGCTGCTGCTGATTTAATCGTTTCCGAAGCGGGAGCCTACGCCTGTACATTAAACGGCGAGATTGTTTTCAAAAACACGCTGGAACAACGTTCAAGCTGCGCGGCGATTGACAAAGATTTGTACGATCAGTGGCGATCCTACCTTAAAGTGCCAAGCTAAGATGGTCACTGACAACATGCTGACACCTGACTGGCCTGCACCGCTTAACGTCAAAGCCGTTTCTACAACTCGTCAGGGTGGTTTTAGTCAGGCGCCCTTCGACAGTATGAATGTAGGCACACACGTTGGTGATGATGCTTCAGTCGTCAAAAAAAATCGCGATCAACTCAAGCAGCTGATAAACCTGCCAAACTCTCCGCTCTGGCTGGAGCAAGTCCATGGAACTGATGTCATTCATGCTTCATCATGGCAAAAAAGTAGCCAAGCAGACGCGATATACAGCGATCAGCCTAAGCAAGTATGCGCCATCATGACGGCAGATTGTTTACCTGTTTTGTTCACGGACAGACAGGGTAAACAAGTGGCAGCAGCGCATGCTGGCTGGCGTGGCTTATTGAATGGTGTATTGGAAAACACCGTGAGCCAGTTTAGTGGGGCACGAGAGGATATTCTGGTCTGGCTTGGTCCTGCCATAGGACCAACACAGTTTGAAGTCGGCCAAGAAGTCTATGCTGCGTTCACTGCTTATTCACAAGATGCCCAGCAGGCATTTAAAGTCAGAGACCAGACACATTATCTAGCGGATATTTACCTACTCGCAAAACAGCGCCTCTCCGCGCTGGGTATTACACAAATTTATGGTGGCGATTTTTGTACGGTAACGGAAAAGCAACGTTTTTTCTCATATCGGCGAGATGGCATCACCGGTAGGATGGTATCGCTTATCTGGATTGTGGCTAAATAAGGTATGATTGTCGGCTTGACGTTTTTTTGTGGCTAACTATGGATTTATTATTCTGGATCATCGGTTTTAGTTTGTTGGGCGGTTTGCTCAGCGTGGTGATCGCTTCCTCATTTTTACTGCTGTCTGATAAGCATCGCGCCACTACCGTGCCGCATTTGGTCAGCTTTGCCATTGGTGCTTTGTTGGGTGCGTCATTTCTGGGCTTAATCCCCCACGCCATTGAAAACCAATACAACGTCGATCCACATGAAATTGGCCTGACCTTATTACTCGGCCTGCTGCTTTTTTTCCTATTGGAAAAAATGGTGTTGTGGCGACATTGTCATAGTCACCATGGTGATGAAGTGATTCCGGAGCTCAACCGACCTGATCACCACGGCGGCCACAATCACAAACACGAAGCTGCGGGGTCGTTGATTCTGATTGGCGATGCCATACATAACTTTGTTGATGGCATCTTGATCACTGCCGCCTTTATGACCGATGTGCACTTAGGGATCGTCACTGCTTTAGCCATTGCAGCTCATGAAATCCCGCAAGAGTTAGGTGATTTTGTTCTTTTGTTGCACAGCGGGTTCACGCGACGTAAAGCACTTTACTACAATATTTTATCAAGTCTTGGCACGGTCGTTGGCGCCTTGCTGGCTTACTTCTTGTTAGCCGATATGCAACAGTATTTGCCGTACATTCTGGTGGTAGCGGCTTCAAGCTTCATCTATGTCGCCGTCGCCGACCTGATACCCGGATTGCATACCCGTATCCGCCCATCAGAAACGCTGCAACAAATTTCCTTGATTGCCGCCGGTGTTATATTCATTTTTATTGCTCACAGCACTTTGCACTAGCCTATGACTGTCCAAACCACCGCCATCCACAAAATCTTGGTTGTCGGCCCCTCATGGGTAGGGGACATGGTAATGGCGCAAGCTCTATTTCGTGCGCTGAAAGATGACAACCCCAATGTCGTCATTGATGTGTTAGCGATGGACTGGACAAGACCACTGCTGGAACGCATGCCTGAGGTCAATAAAGCTGTAACGATGCCGATTACCCATGGCACGTTTGGCTGGAAAATAAGAAAACAATTGGCACGAGAGCTTGCCAATCAAGCCTATGACCAAGCCATTGTGTTACCAAACTCGTGGAAATCGGCCTTAATTCCCTGGTTTGCTGGCATTCCGGTGAGAACAGGCTGGCGCGGTGAAATGCGTTATGGCCTTTTAAATGATATCCGCACTCTGGATAAAGCGGCTTTACCAATGATGGTGCAACGCTTTGTGTCACTGGCTTATCCGGCCTCGCAGTCGCATGCAGCGCCAAGTTATCAGGCGCCTCTAATGCAGGCTGAGCCAATAAAGGCAGATATTAACCCAGTCATTAAGCCAGACCAAAAACGTTTGATTTTATGTCCCGGCGCTGAGTTTGGCCCAGCCAAGCAATGGCCTCCCGAACATTATGCCGCAGTGGCAAACCATTTCTTAGATGATGGCTGGCAAATAGTCGTACTGGGCTCAAAAGCCGATCAGACCACAGCACATGAGATAGCAAAACATATCTCAGCCAGCCACCTTGAACAGTTTTATGACCTTAGTGGCCAGACTAAGCTGGAAGATGCCATTGACTTACTTAGTACGGCAGATTGTGTGGCATCCAATGATTCTGGTCTGATGCACATTGCCGCGGCATTACAGCGCCCATTGGTAGCACTTTATGGCCCGACATCCCCCTCTTTTACACCACCTCTGGCCAATAACGCCCGACTTTTACAGCTTGATGTTGACTGTGGCCCCTGCTTTCAACGCACTTGTCCAGAAGGCCACCACCGGTGCATGCAGGAGCTGACCGTTAACCGCGTCACGGATTTGATACGATTGATTACAGATGAACACAACAAAACACGCTAACTTCTCGCTGAGCTTTTCACAAATTAGGCTAATAACCGCGCTTATTAGTTTATTACTCTCTGCTGCTGCCTATTATTTCGACGATATCATTAATCGTGATGGCGTAATGTACATGGAAATGGTGCAGGCTTATTTTGATGGCGGCCTGTCATCGATGGCCACTATCTATGACTGGCCATTTTTCGCCATGCTAACAGCTTGGTTCAGTCAATTATCAGGCCTGCCCATTGAGCTCAGCGCCAACACTCTCAACAGTATTTTGTTTGTAGTATTTACAGATGCGTTGTTATTAATCAGTCATCGGTTGTTACCTAATCTGCGGCAGGTCGGCATTGCTGCCGTGCTTATACTGAGTTTTTATAGCATTAATGACTATCGTGATTTCGTGATACGCGATATTGGATACTGGGCATTTTGCTCTCTGGCGCTTTATCAATTGATGCGTTACCAGGCTGAGCCTAAACTAAAGACGGCTATACAGTGGCAAGTCAGTGCATTGGTCGCGGTATTGTTCAGGGTCGAGGGCATTATTTTACTATTCTTAATGCCATTCTTTGCCCTCAGCAGCTGTCAGCTAAAATCATCGATCCGTGAATTAGTTCGTCTGCATAGTCTAAATCTCATGATTGGTGTTGTGTTGGCCATAGCAGCTTTAAGCTTGACTGAGTGGTTCAACGCCTTTGATAAAGTCAGTGATTACCTGACTTATCTCAATACTGAAGCCTTGCAGTTAAAACTCGATGAACGGCTGAATGTGATGGAAAAACGCATTCTCAGTCCATTCTCCGCTGATTACAGTGCATTGATTTTGTTCTCAGGACTCAGCGTCATGCTGTTGTATAAATTGCTGGCAGGTGTCTCAGGCTATTACGGACTGATTTGGCTCGTAGCATTGAAAACGACAACATCTGTTCCGGCGCATCGTTACCGTAAGCTATTATGGGGATTTCTAGCAGTCAATATCCTGATTCTGCTTGCGTTTCTTTTCAGACAGTATTTTGTTGTTACGCGCTACTGCGCCATGGCCATCGTCGGCCTATTCCTGCTTCTTTTACCGAAAATGACTCAGGCAATTGAAGCTGCTTGGCTTAACCGTCGTTATAGGCTTTTTGCCTTCTTCGCATTCTTGGTTTTTGCTGGGTTTGTTGATGCCCTCCACACAACAAACTCCAAAAGTTATATAAAGAACACCGCGATTTGGGCCCAACAAAACCTGAATCAAAATAGTCTTATCGCCACCGATGATGAGTTTATTCAGTATTATTTCAAACGAAATAATGACCGGCCTATTGTTTATCACCCGCAAGGGTTCAAAAATATTGAGCGCTTTGATTACCTGATTCGTGTCGAAAAGAAAGACGCTAAAACGTTAGCGCAACTATACGGAGTAACCACGGCGGAGATTGTCTACGAATTACACAATCGCCGTGGTAACAAAGCGACAATCTATAAAATTGATCATCATGCAGACGCCGACTGAATTCAAGTTACCTATTCCCGCCAGTCCAGAAAACTTCGACTTTTTCTGGAATCTAGATTGCGATTGGTTTGAGCCACCCAACTACAGACGAGGCGGTTGGAGCGGCGTGATTCAGTATCAACTCCCTGTAGCGGGTAAGTTGTCGGATGTTTTTATAAAACGCCAAGAAAACCATATAACGCGCAACCGCAGCCATTGTATAAAGGGCACCCCAACCTTCCAACGTGAATATAATAATATTCAACAACTTCGTCAGCATCAGATTCCAACCTTAGAACCCATTTTTTTTGCTGCCTACCAAACCAAAGCCATCCTTATTACTAAGTCACTCACTGGTTATCAAAGTCTTGAAGATTTATCCCCCGAACACCTCAGCCTACAAGAACGTCACAGCTTAATCATTGAAATAGCCAAACTGATACAGCAGCTTCATTCACACCATTTTCAACACAACTGCCTTTATCCCAAGCATATTTTCATTCGTCAGCAAACTGATCAGTGGGAGGCAAAACTCATTGATTTAGAGAAGCTTCGCAAACGTTTATTCAAAAAACAGGCGATGACGCGTGATTTTTCTACCTTATCACGTCACCTTGCTGATGCGTGGTCAACAGCTGATCGTATGCGTTTTTTTAAAGCCTATCTAGGCGAAACCAAACTCTCAGAAAAATCAAAGCGGACATGGCGGCAGCTGACAAAAAAGATGTTGCAAAAACGACGCTAGTCCAAATCTTATGCTGCTTGTTATACTGAGCGCTGTTTAACTTAAAGACTCACTCCATAAAATGATTGTTTTAGGCCTGTCTGGCGCCGTCAACCACGATGCCTCCGCTGCTTTATATATTGATGGCAAACTTGTTGCCGCCGTTGAAGAAGAACGTTTCCTGCGTGATAAACATGCCAAAGGAAAAATGCCTTACGAGGCGACCAAGTTCTGTCTTGAACAGGCAGGGATTACCCCTGAACAAATCGATATTGTTGCCTTTCCTTATGCAGAAATTGGCCTTAAATCACCCGCGCGCTGGCATTATGCCAAGCGTCATTGGTATGCACCGGATCGCGCCTTAACGGCTTTATTCAGCGGTAACCGTCGTTATTGGCGTAATCATCAGAATGTAATGAAGTTACTCGATGATCTGGGCATCGGTGCTGATAGAGTCAAGTTTGTGCCGGTCGAACATCATCTCGCTCATGCTAGTAGCGCCTATCACCTGAGTGGTTTTAAAGAAAAAACCGCTATCATCGGCATTGATGGCAAAGGTGAGTACGCCACGACCTTTTTCGGTTATGGCGAAAACGGCAGAATTCATAAAATTAAAGAGTTTTATGATCCTGACTCATTGGGCGGCATGTATGGCGCACTCACTGAATACCTCGGCTTTGAAATGCTAGATGGTGAATTCAAAGTAATGGGGATGGCACCGTATGGCGACCCAAGCCGATTTGATTTTTCACGTTTAATCGACTGTAAAGACGGCAACTTCAAGGTCAATAATAAACTGGTCAACACTGTTGGTTTGCGTCGACATAAAAAAAATGGCAAAGGTTATTTCTTCAGCTCTGATCTGATTGATTGGCTAGGCCCCATGCGCGAGGGTGATGAGAAGGACGAACCCTATATTGATTATGCTGCCAGCATTCAAGATCTGCTGGAAAAAACCGCACTGCAATTGATTGATCATTATCTTGGCGACATTATTAAAGAAACAGGCAAAATCGCTTATGCCGGTGGTGTCGCTTTGAATGTAAAACTTAATCAACGCATTATTGCCATGCCCGGCGTGAAAGAACTGTTTGTTCAACCTGCCGCCAGTGATGCTGGTACCGCAATTGGTGCCGCCAGTTATGCATCACAAATGGCGGGCGTGCCTGTCGAAAAGATGGAGCATGTGTATCTCGGGCCTGCTTACACCACCGAGCAATGTATAGAAGCCTGTGACAACTATGAGCAGCCAGTTACGTGGCAACGTATGAATAATGTGACTGCTGAAACAGCACAGATTTTGGCTGATGGAAACCCGATATCCTGGTTTCAGGGCCGCATGGAGTTTGGGCCAAGAGCCTTGGGTAACCGCAGTATTCTAGGTTCGCCAAGTCATTCTGGTGTTGCTGATCGTATTAATGCACAAATCAAATATCGCGAGCGCTGGCGTCCATTTTGTCCAAGCATTTTGGATACGGTAGCGCCTGAGATACTGCAAACCGATCATCCCAGCCCGTATATGACATTCACCTTTGACGTAAATGAGAGCTGGAAATCACGTATTCCGGAAGTTGTACATGAAGATGGTACAGCTCGAGCGCAGATCGTTACCCAACATACCAACCCGCGTTACTACAGTCTGTTACAGGAAATGGAAAAGCTCACCGGTAACGGCGTTGTATTGAATACCTCTTTAAACCGCCGCGGTGAACCGATGGTTTGCAGCCCGACTGATGCGTTGAATATGTTCTTTGGTTCTGACCTGCAATATTTGGTCATGGAAGATATTCTTATCACCAAACAATAACCGTGCTACAACTAACTAGAGAGAAACTCATAGGGAAAGGATGGCATCGCGAGTGCTATGAACATCCTGACGACCGCGACTTATGTATCAAAGTTGTTGTCAACGGTAATAATGCCGAAACAAACCGCGAACAAGCTTATTATCGGTATTTAACCCAACATTTAACGGACTGGCGGGCAGTCCCACGTTTCCATGGCAACGTAGAAACTAACTTAGGCCAAGGCGCTGTTTTCGATCTTGTATATGATAGTGATGGGCAGGTTTCTCGTACGCTAGGCTATTATCTTGAAAGTCCTGAACGGTTCTTGAAGAATAAGACTGCGCTTAACTCTGCGCTCGCCCAGTTAAAACAATACCAGCTACAACATAACGTGCTGACCATGTCATTAAAACCCAATAATCTACTGATACAGCGGAATGATGACGGAGCGTTTTCTGCACATATTATTGATAATTTAGGTAATGCCGATTGGATACCTCTAGCCAATTATTTTTCTTGGTTCGGTAGCGCCAAAATAGAACGTAAGTGGTCTCGCTTTCACAAACTACTTGGGCAAACATACCCTCACTTAGGAAACGACTTACAGGCCTTTTGAGTTATGCTCAGCTTAGGTGACTATCTCGTCAAGTACAAAGCCCGACAAAAAAATGTCCGTATAAGCAGTCCCAAAGGCATCGATCATGACTGCTGGCTACAGCTCGAAGAATTCTCACGCATGGGTGACGTAATAGTGGACCCGTCGAGTCCAGTCACAGAAAAATTGAGAATAGGCGCTTATAGCTATATCAGAAGTTATTCCAAATTACTGGGTATCGCTGAAATTGGCCGCTACTGCTCAATCGGCCGCAATGTCACACTAGGATTACCACCCCGTAATCACCCAGTAGACTGGGTCTCGACCAGCACACAGTTCAGTCGTCAATACACGCATCAACTTGCTCCGACCGTTATTGGACACGATGTTTGGATTGGTAATAATGCTGTTGTAATGGCGGGACTAACTATAGGTCATGGTGCAATCATTGGTTGTGATGCTGTCATAACAAAAGATGTTTTACCCTATGAGATTGTGGCAGGTAACCCAGCAAGATCTATTCGTTTTCGTTTCGACAAAGCCATTATTGAACAACTTTTAGCATCTAAATGGTGGGATTACGATAAACATGAACTGGAGAAGTTGGACTTCCAAGATATTATTCAATTCACTCAAAACATCTGGAAACTCAATCAAAAAGCGCAATTATCTTTAATAGAAATAAAAGGAAAACGCGTTCGCCCCGGTTAATCTTCAGTTTACCGAGGCCTTCGACTTTAACTTGCTTATTGCTTTGGCCAGTTCTGGAAAAACCGCTGTTTATCCTGATGCTGTGCTCGACGTTCATAAAACGAAATGCAATGCTCTTGCATGGCGTCAAGGTCAATCAACTCAACTTGTCCAGTTGGTTTTAATAATAAATTGCTCGCCTTTAAGTCCCCATGACTTAACTTAAACGTTGCCATTAGGCTGAAAATACGTTCGACTTGCTCCATTACTAATTTAGGCGGCAAAGCATCAGGAAAAGCATGGTTAAGTTCTTTGGCATCATTGGATAAGGCGCAGATTAGATACGCTGTTTTCCTTAATGGCCCCTTCCTTTTTTCAATAAAGCCCAATGCTTCCGGCGTTGATATGCCTAATAACGCCATCAAGTTACCATAACGCCAAGAATTAGCAGCACGACTTGGGCGCCAACAGCGCTTTAAGAAATGCGAGAATGACTTTACGTTGTAACGCTTTATAACCACATCTCGTCCTGCCAACTTTGTGACCACAACCGTCGCGGAGTTACCGGCTTTTAAAACATTTCCCTGCTCAACCAAAGCGTCTATTCGATGAACGACATCTTCAGATATTGCTTCAAAAAATCGGCGTTTAAACGCATACTCAATCGTCGCCGTTTTTTTATAAGCCGTCATCGTGCATGAACGGAAGCATTTTTTCAGGTAGGTATTTTTACGTTTCTGCCACTGCTGATTAAGTCGCTTTTTAAAATTATGCTGTGCTTTTTGATCAAATGACCAGCCACGCTGCTGAAAATAAACACGCAGTTTATCCTTCACGATAACTTGTTGTTCTGGCGGAAATTGCGCCACTAACAGGGCAAGGTTGGTCAGGCTTTTTTGTTTTGAAAGCGGCTTGCCCGCTTTACCGCGCACTGAAGCCAGGTCAATGAGCACAACGCCCTGCGGCGTGGCTAATAGATTATCAGGATGAATATCTTGTTGATAAATACCACCTTGGTGACATAACAGCATAAGCTTTACTAGTCTTTCAGCGGAGAGCGCATCATGCTCTGTCAGCTTGAAGCTGGTGGCATCAGACAAAAACGCATAGCCGACCGCTAAACAACCAGCCAAATTGTGCTCTATCAAACGCTGCTCAGGAACTGGAACGCCAGCCTTTTTACAAGCCTGATAACCTGTTATTTCTCTGGAAAGCTCTCGTTTTCCTTTTCGTGTCGGTGCGAACAACTTGAGTAAAAGCCGTTTACCCTGATGTTCCGCATCAACAACCAAGCGTCTTCTTGCTAGAACTCTCAGTATTTTCCGACAGTGAAACGTGCCTTTATCGGTATCAATATCAAATGGTGCTGAGACCGCTTGACCATTGAGAAAAGCATGAATGGCTTCACTCATTTGGGGGTATGCCTTTGCCATTTTTCCAGCAACACCTGAGCGCGCTGTTCCACCTTGTGCCAGAAAGTCGCATCCTGTTCTATGGTATCCCGCAGCGATTTATTGCTATATCTTTTCATAAACCGAAGTCGGTCCCGCAGAGTAAGGGGCACCTCATGGGCAGAAAAATACAACGACCCTAAATCCTTTATCAACCAACGCTGCGGGACTTTTTTTCGTTGTTGCGCACGATGTAAATCGATCAAATGAAGCACTGTGTCTTGGTTAATCTCATTACTGTCAGCAAATGTATCGGTCAACAGAAAGTGGCATAGATAATAATCACGGTGATTAATACCTGCCTGGTGCATGGTTCGGCTAATATCCGCCAACTTCTCAATCAGTGTTTTTTTAGTCTTGAAGGTCGGTTTTGTTTTCTGCCATTGCTTTCCCAGATCTTCAAGACTCATGGTATTGGCCAAATCATCCGTAACCACAAAAGAGTGGCGTTTCGCTGGGTTATTGCCTCGCTCACCATAAGCGGCGAGTTGCATGGTAGCGATGCCTAACTGATGCAGCCGTTCTATCGCCTGCCATTCATTTTTGGCACTGATAATTGGCAAACGCCATTGCAGCAGGTTTTTCACAATCTCACCCCAACCTACGCCGGCGTGATATTTGAGAAAATAGCTATGATTATTCAAGGTGAAGCGTAAGGTACGACGACCTTCTTTATCTCTAAACACGTCGCCTTGCTGCTTTAGTAATACATCAAAGCAATCTTGCTGTTGCCAGGCAGCTTGTACATCTTCTCGAAGATAAACGGTTTGCTTCATCCCTGACACCATGCTTCTATCTGATCAGCACACAGCTCTGCACGCGATAACGCTGAGACATTCTGATTTTTGTCACTGCGGACGGGCAATGAGGGCGTCACCCCACTCAATACCTTCGCAAGATCATGCACAATCACCTTATCATCAAGCACCTTGGACTGTTTATCCTGCTCAGCCAGAAAACCGTAGCCACAGACATCACTGATTAACATCGGCAACCTTGCTGCCGCTGCTTCCGCAAGCACCATGCCTGCCGCTTCTTTTCGCGCCGGATGCACAAGGTAATCGGCAGCAAAATAAAAGGGAGCAAGATCCGTTTGTCCGCCCCAGAACGTAAACTTAAGCTGTCTGAGCATATTCAGTTTATTCACATAAGACGATTGCTTGCCATTACCCACGATCCACAGTTCAAAGCGACTTTGTTGTTGCTCAGACAAGCGTGCTAGGGCCGCAATCACTCTATCCAAGCCTTTGGTGTTGAAGTCTGCCGCTACGAATAAGAGTAAAAAACGTCCCGTGTCTTGTTCATATTGTTTTCGCCACTGTCGTGCGGCTTCAAATTTCTCAGCACTGTAATGAAAAGACTCCCCCACAGAGACAGGCAATAAATAATTATTGTTGGGGTTGAGGCCAAAACTTGTTTGATATTGATCTTGTTGATGTTGAGTCAGAAAAAAACTATGCAAATGGGGCGTCTCAAATAAAGTTTTTTCGATCGCTGCATAAGTGCGGTAACGGGGCAATAGGCGTTTTAAGCCGCGATAACGATTGGCGGTAAAGCAAGGATCTGCAGCAAAGTAAACATCCAAGCCCGCTAGTTTGGTAAAGCCCACCACATAATCAAACAAGCCTTGCTGTTTCAGACTGACGACATAATTGGAAAGCGCTCGAATTCGACCATGATTAGTGGTTTGATTCTTTTCCAACTCATACAGTTGCCAATCCGATGGTTTATCACCGTGCCAGCCCAGCGTAATCACAGAAATTTGATGGCCACGTTTTGCCATTGCTTCGACAACAAAATAAAAATCACGTTGTGCCCCACCAAAGGGAAAATACTCTGTGATGGCAAAAGCAAAATGCATGAAATCAAATATCCTGAACCTAAAAAGCGGGGTAGGCACTAACATCTTAGCGAACATTAAACTAGAATAGTGGTGTTCTGAACTTAACGTACTGTTGTAAGACAAGACTAGCGCTCAATCACACGCAATAGTACCACCTAGCTGAAATAGAGGTAAGCCGTGTCATTCAAATCAACCTTGGCTCGACATCAATCCATGATCGAAGGGCTGTTTACACTCGAACCACAAGTAACGGCTTTAATTGAGCGAATCAAACAGTGTCTTGATAACGGCAATAAAGTCTTCTTCTTTGGTAATGGCGGTAGCGCCTCCGATGCGCAACATCTGGCGGCAGAATTTGTAGTCAGGTATCACAAAGAGCGCCGCGCTTATGCTGCGATTGCCTTAACCACAGATACCTCAATTCTCACTGCACACGGTAATGACTACAGCTTTGATTCTATCTTTGACCGCCAGATCGAGGCGTTATCTAAACCTGGTGATATTGCCATTGGCCTGTCTACATCAGGCAATAGCGCTAACGTCATCAGTGGTATCAAAACCGCTCAGAAATACGATGTCTGGACGTGCGCTTTCACCGGTGAAGACGGTGGTCAATTAAAACATATTGCTGATGACTGTATCCGCGTGCCAAGCACCGAAACCGCTCGCGTTCAGGAAGGCCATATCCTCATCGGTCATTGGCTGTGTGAAGCACTCGACGAAGACAGTCCAGCCATTTCATGAGCCGCCAGCAAATTACGACCGACGTAGCAATTATCGGCGCAGGTATTGCCGGTCTTTGGCTGCATAATCGCCTTAATCAGGCCGGTTATCACGCTGTGTTAATTGAAAATGGCAAAATCGGTCAGGGGCAGACCTTAAGCTCGCAAGGCATTATCCATGGTGGCAGTAAATATGCACTCAATGGCATCTTGTCTAAAGCCTCGCAAGTGATTAGCAATATGCCGGCGCGCTGGAAAAGTTGTTTAGAGGGTAAAGGCGAAATCGACCTGACTTCCGTCAAAAAACTCGCCGAACACCAACTGCTATGGTCAAAAGATCGCTTATCGTCAAAAATGGTCTCTTTTTTTGCCAGTAAAGCGCTGAGCAGTCGTATGCAGAGCGTTCCTTTACAGAACCGCCCGGCATTATTTCAAGATCCGGCCTTTAAAGGCGCTTTGTATCAATTAGATGAACCTGTGCTTGATGTTCCCAGTCTGTTAGAAGCACTTGTGAAGCCATTCCATGACCGCATGTTGGCGGTACCCAAAGAATCAACGTATGCGTGGCAAAAACAAGGCGATCACCTGTCATCTCTGACCGTTGATAGCTATGAAATTCAGGCTCAGCATTTTGTTTTTACTGCCGGTGAAGGTAATGAAGCCATACTCAACGCGTTGAATATCAGCAAGCCGGCCATGCAACGGCGTCCATTGCAGATGCTGTTATGCAAAAGCAAACAGACGGATAAACCCTTACCTGCGATCTATGCTCATAGCTTAGGCTCAGGCTCAAAACCAATTGCCACTATCTCAAGTCACGTTAATAAAAGCGGTGAAGTTGTCTGGTATCTGGGGGGTAATATTGCTGAGCAAGGCGTGGGTAAAGACAAAGCCCGATTAATAGAAGAAGCCAAGCTATTATTGAGCGATATTCTTCCATGGTTTGAGCTACCAGAACTAGACTGGGCAACACATCCGGTCAATCGTGCTGAGCCCCAACAATCAAGCTTAAGCCGCCCTGATAGTGCTTTTGTCAGTAGCCAAGGCAATATGCATATCTGCTGGCCGACCAAACTAGCGCTAGCGCCCGACTTAACCGATCAAGTCTTCAAACAACTGGAATCAGCAAAACTTCAGGCAGGCGCACATAAAAACCCGGCATTCCAACATCCACAAGTTGCCGAGACCTTGTGGGACAGAGCCTTTTAAATGACTTACTTGTCACAGAGAAAAACCATTGCCGATACTGGCGTCAACGTCTCACCCCTCGGACTTGGCACCGTTAAGCTGGGCCGTGACAAGGCGGTCAAATACCCAGAAGGCTTTAAAATTCCAAATGATAAGCAAGCGGCTGATTTACTCGCTTTAAGCTGGGACTTAGGCATAAACCTGATTGATACCGCTCCCGCTTATGGCCACAGCGAACAACGTCTGGGGCAGTTACTCAAACATCAATCGCATGAGTGGCTTATCGCCACCAAAGCTGGTGAATATTTTGATAGCCAATCGGGCGAATCACGTTATGACTTCAGACCGGAATCAATCATCAATAGCGTCGAAAATAGTTTAAAACTATTGCAGCGTGAGGTTTTAGATATTGTTCTGATTCACTCTGATGGCAACGACACTGACGTTATTGATCAATACGGTGCATTGCAAACACTGGCAGATTTAAAGCAACGAGGTCTTGTCAGGGCGACCGGCATGTCGACCAAGACCGTTGAAGGCGGCATCAAAGCCTTACAGCAAGCCGATATGGCAATGGTGATGCATAACCTTGAGTATCAAGCAGAACGCGCGGTATTAAAGCAGGCAGCGATAGATAACAAAGGGATTTTTATTAAAAAAGCGCTAGGCAGTGGTCATCTGGCAAAAAATGCCTTAGATTCGGATATCGTTCAGGCAAATTTCGATTTTATCTTTGCCGAACCTGCTGTCAGCAGCATTATTATCGGCACCATTAATCCCGAGCACCTAAAAGACAACGTCACCAAAGCAGCGCAGGCACTGAGTAAAGTCTAACGTCCCTGATGGATTTTATTGACTATTGCGGTGGTAGAACAGTTTTCAACCAAGCCCATGACTTTGACTTCACCGCCATAGCCTTCAACGATTTCCCAACCGACTACGCCTTTTTTATCGTAATCGCCGCCTTTGACTAAAATATCAGGCTGAATATAACGCAATAAATCTTCTGGCGTATCACCTTGGAAGCACGTTACCCAATCGACATCGGCCAAGCCTGCCAATACCGTTAAGCGCCGTTCAGCGGTATTGATAGGTCGCCCTTCGCCTTTAAGCTTGGTCACCGATTCATCAGTATTTATCGCGACAATTAAACGATCGCCCTGAGCCCTTGCTTGCTGCAAATAGCTGACATGCCCTGCATGCAAAATATCGAAGCAGCCATTGGTAAACACCACTTTCTCGCCACGCTGTTTCGCTTGCTCAACAGCAATTTTCAACTGTTCAATGGTGACCGCGCCACAAAAACTGTGATCGGTATTATTCAAACCCTGATGACGTTCATATTCGGTTTTAAGTTCAGGCCCACTGACGGTCGATGTGCCTAATTTGCTGACCACAATGCTCGCTGCAACATTTGCCAATGTCACCGCATATTCCAGATCTTGCCCTGCTGCCAAGGCTGATGCCAACGTTGATATAACAGTATCGCCAGCACCGGTTACATCGGCGACTTCTTTGGCAATAGCGGGCAAGTGAAACTCAGGCTGATCAGCACGAATCAAGGTCATACCGTGTTCACTACGCGTGATCAGAATTGCTTTGATATCGAGCTGCTTAATCAGCGTTTGGGCTTTTGAAATTAAGTCGCCTTCTGACTCGATCTTGCCGGCAACCGCTTCGAACTCCGTCATATTTGGTGTAATTAGATCAGCACCTCGGTACCGTGTAAAATCACTTCCCTTGGGATCCACCAGCACCTGAATATCTTTCTGTTTAGCAGTATCAATCCAGAATTGTGGCTCAGACAAGGTGCCTTTGTTGTAATCCGACAGAACCATCACTTTCGCATTGTTGGTCACTTGCTCAGCAAGGCTTTGCATTTCTGTAGCCAGTTCAGGTTTGAAGCGTTCTTCAAAATCCATTCGCAACAGCTGTTGATGATTACTGACGATGCGAGATTTGATAATGGTGCCAGCATCACGGCTTTGATGAAACAGACAGTTAACCCCGACAGAATGCAGACGTTGCTTGAGTACAGTTGCCGCCTCATCCAATCCACTGACACCGGTCAGGTTGCACGTCGCGCCGAGTGAAGCAATATTCATTGCCACATTGCCGGCCCCGCCGGGTACATCTTCCAGACGATCAACATTCACAACAGGAACGGGGGCTTCCGGGGAAATACGACTGGCTTTACCAAAGTAGAAACGATCTAGCATTAAATCGCCGATAACAGCCACTCTGGCTTGGTGAAATTCAGGAAATTCGTGTTTCATAGTGGGCGTAATGAGCCTGCTCTGGACAAAACAATGACGTTATTGTGCTTGTAAAACGCTTTCCAGTCTATGCCAGACCTGATTGACTTCCATATCAGCCATACACACAGGGTGGCCATCGACGGCTTCCGGCAGAGGACAACGACGTTTATAACAAGGTGAGCAAGACATGCCCGTGATTAAATGCTGCTGATTGTCGCCAAACGTGCCAATCAGATGGGTATCGGTTGAACCATAAATGGTGATCGCTGGTTTTCCTAACATGGCAGCCATATGCGCAAGCCCGGTATCACTACACAAGGCCGCATCAGCACCTTGCATCAAGGCCACAATATTATCCAGCGGTAATCGCGGTAAAGCATGTGCATGCTCACTGACTGAAGCGATCTGCTGAGCACGCTGATATTCCTCTTCATTACCGCTAGGCAATAATAGACCGTAGCCCTTTTCTGCGGCTTTCAACACCAAGGCCTGCCAATGCTTGACTGGCCATAATTTGGTCAGCCAACTCGCATTATGCACCAACATTAAATAACGCTGAGGTAAGGCAAAATCTAACGCTGGTAACTGACAATGATCCAGTTTGACACCGTAATCTGCATGGTCATTAGGTACGCTGTAGCCGAGCGCAGAAGCTAATATCTGACGCATACGCTCAACGGCATGTTGATTGGGGTTTACATTAATCGGGTGGCGATAAGCCAGATGCGCAGGTTTTTCCCGACAACTGTATTTATCAAGGCCATAAACAGGGCCTTTTCGGAGCAGACTGACAAAGGCACTTTTCAGGTTGTTCTGCATATCCACGACGACATCGTAATCGTCAGCATTGAGTCCTTTATAAAAGGTCGCTATTTCGCCATTTTTGATATTTTTCCACCAGCCCTGACGCCAATTACGGTGAGAAGTGGTAATGACTTTTCGAATCCGTGGATGCCATTTCGGCACAGCCGAAAAAGCCTTGTCTACCACCCAGTCAAACTCTATATCGGGAAACACCGATGCGGCATCTGTTAACGCAGGCAAAGCATGCATCAGATCACCCATCGATGTCAGTTTAATGATTAAAACGCGCATTGAAGGTGTCAGTTGAACTCAAGCGTTAGAGGATGTTCACGATGGAACCTGAGGATTTTAAGAAAAGCATCTGGATTTTTAATTTGTGTCAGCTCACCTTCGCGAGGGAAGATCTGGTCTTGTAAACGTGAGAGCCAAAACCGCAAAGCAGCCGCGCGTAACACCAAATTCCAGTTAGCCTGCTCCGCCTGCGTCAAGCTGCGCTTTTCAAGGTAGTGTTGCATCATGGTTTGATAACGCTGTTGATCCGGCAAGCCTGTTTCATCGACACACCAGTCATTAACCGCCACAGCTAGATCATAAAGCAGGTATTCATCACTGGCGTAATAAAAGTCGATAATGCCGGTCAGTTCATCGCCATCAAATAAAGCGTTATCACGGAATAAATCGGAATGGGTCACGCCCCAGGGCAAATCCAATGTTGCATAAGCCGATTGCACGCGCAGTTCATCACGCAGCATGTCAGTCACATCGTCATCGAGATGCGTCAGTAGGGTTTCCGCCGTACTTTGACGCCAGTCTGCACCGCGTTCGGTTGCACGACGGGCGGTAAAGTCTTTACCTGCCAAATGCATTTCACCTAGGATAGCGCCAATTTCCGCGCATTGCCCCAAGGTTGCCTCAGTATTAACGCCTCGGCCAGCCAGTCGCACGACTAACGCCGCAGGTTTACCGGATAAGGTTTTTAAGTATTGGCCTTGCTTATCGGCAGCAGGATGCGCCGAAGGAATGCCATGCTGGTAAAAAAACGTCATTACATCGAGAAAATAGCCTAACTCAGCAAAGTCATGATGCTCGAATAAAGTAAGCACAAACTTACCTTGCGTGGTGGTAACGAAATAATTGGTGTTTTCGATACCGTCACTGATGCCTTCATAAGACACCAAATCACCAACCGCATACTCACCCAAAAACGCGACTAATTCGTCGCGTTCGACTTCAGTGTAAACCGACATGAAAACTGCTCAGATTAAAGGATATTGCCTACCATTCCAGCAGAATCCAGTTGGGTACGGCGCCGGAATCCAGCTCAAAGCTTTTTGATTCTAACGATCCGTCACCGTCTGTATCTGTGAGGTAGTAAGGTTTACCGACCGAAGGAATCACTTTAATCATATAAAGTTGACCGCCTACACGGTATTCCTCAATGGTACGGTCTTCTCTTTGAATAATATTGACTTCGGGCTCTATGCTGTCACCGCTTTGTAATGGCTCAGGAATAACAGGTGGCTTTTCCATGACCGATTCTTCATCAGCCCAAACATTGGCTGTCATTACAAGTGCAACTGCGCATACAATAGCGATTTTATTAAACATGTGAATGCTCCGTGTCATTTCGCAGTAAAGATAGCATTTCCACTGCTTGGAGAAAAGCAATCTGTTCGCAATTAAACGGTAATCGATAACGCTTATGAGTCAATCAGCCCCTGTTGTTTTAGTCGACGGTTCCTCTTATCTCTATCGCGCTTTTCACGCGATGTTCAAAGCTGACCTACGTAATTCGGCCGGTGAGCCCACAGGTGCAGTACGAGGTGTCACTGCCATGTTACGGCGTTTACTGGCTGATTATCCCGACAGTCCCATTGCCGTTATCTTCGATGCCAAAGGCAAAACATTCCGCGACGAATTATTTGAAGATTACAAAGCGCAGCGTCCACCGATGCCGGATGACTTGCGCTCCCAAGTGCAACCCATTCATGACATTATCAAAGCGATGGGCTTACCGTTGCTGGTAATCGACGGCGTCGAAGCCGACGATGTTATTGGCACTTTTGCCCGGCAAGCAACGGAAAAAGGGCTTGATGTTGTTATCAGCACTGGCGACAAGGATATGGCGCAACTGGTGAATCAGCATGTCACGCTGGTAAACACCATGACCGAAACCACCTTAGATCCTGACGGCGTCAAAGAAAAGTTTGGTCTGCCCCCTGAGTTGATTATTGATTTTCTCGCTTTGATGGGTGACAAGGTCGATAACATTCCCGGCGTACCCGGTGTCGGCGAAAAAACGGCTTTAGCGTTAATTCAAAGTCTCGGCAGCATTAAAGACATTTATCAAGACCTAGAAGCGGTGCGCAGCCTTGATTTTCGTGGCGCGAAGAAAATGCCGGAAAAACTCGCCGAAAATAAAGATATGGCCGAGCTGAGTTACCTGCTTGCCACGATTAAATGCGATGTTGAATTAGACATCGATATTGAAGCGATTAAAAACCAAGAACAAGACACCCAGTCGCTGCTTACATTATTTAAACAAATGGAATTTCGAAGCTGGATCAACGAACTGGAGTCAGTAAACAGCACAACGGTGGTCACAGCAGCTTCAACACCAGTAAATGATCACACTACTCGTGAGCAGGACTACCACACCATTCTCAACGAACAGCAGTGGCAAGACTGGCTGAAAAAACTCAATGAGGCGAAACTGTTTGCCTTTGACACTGAAACCACCAGTCTCGATTATCTCGAGGCGCGCATCGTTGGGGTCTCGTTTGCGGTAAAAGCCGGAGAAGCCGCCTACTTACCACTCAATCATGATTATCCTGGCGCACCGGATCAGCTTGATTTTGATGCCGTGATGGCGGACCTAAAACCGCTGCTGGAAGATCCGACAAAGCTCAAAGTCGGACAAAACCTCAAATATGATCGCCATGTCTTACTAAACCACGATATCAACCTGCAAGGCATCGCTCATGACACCATGCTGGAGTCCTATGTGCTAGACAGCACGGCAACCCGTCACGATATGGACTCTCTGGCGAAAAAATATCTGGATCGCGACACCATTCACTTTGAAGATATTGCCGGTAAAGGCAAAAAGCAGCTGACCTTCAATCAGATTGGCTTAGAAGAAGCAGCCCCGTATGCCGCAGAAGACGCTGATATCACGCTGCAACTACACGAAACCTTATGGCCACGAATTCAGGCTATTCCATCGTTAGTAAAGGTTTACTCCGAATTAGAAATGCCCTTATTACCTGTGCTCAACACACTGGAACGCAACGGCGTCAATATCGATATCTGGATGCTGCAAAGCCAAAGCGATAATATGGCGCACCAAATTGCCGAGTTAGAAAAGCAGGCACATGAATCGGCGGGACAAACATTTAACCTTGGCTCGCCTAAGCAATTACAAGAAATCTTGTATGAAAAGCAGGAACTGCCAGTTAAAAAGAAAACTCCTAAAGGCCAGCCATCCACAGCAGAAGAAGTATTACAAGGCTTGGCAGATGACGGCTATGAATTACCCCAAATAATCATGCAGTATCGGGGCTTAAGCAAACTTAAATCGACCTACACCGATAAGCTTCCCTTGCAGGTTAATAAAAGCAGTGGGCGAGTACACACTTCGTACCATCAGGCCGTCACAGCAACAGGCCGCTTGTCGTCATCCGATCCCAACCTGCAAAATATTCCTATTCGTAGTGAAAATGGTCGACGCATTCGCGAAGCCTTTGTTGCTAGCAATGGCTATACCCTGCTTGCCGCTGACTACTCCCAAATTGAGTTACGCATCATGGCGCACTTATCCGGTGATGAGAGCCTGCTCAAAGCCTTTGCCGCAGGGGAAGATATTCACCGTCATACCGCCTCAGAAATCTTCGATATTGCATTAGAAGATGTCAGCAGTGATCAACGTCGCAGCGCCAAAGCCATTAACTTTGGCCTGATTTATGGCATGTCCGCTCATGGTCTATCCAAGCAACTTGGTATTGAGCGTCATCAGGCTGCCGACTATATGCAGACCTATTTCGACCGCTACCCTGGCGTACGTCAGTACATGGACAACACCCGTGAGCAGGCCAAAGAGCAAGGTTATGTAGAAACGATTTTCGGACGCCGTCTCTATCTGCCTGAAATCAACTCCAGTAATGGTATGCGCCGCCAGTATGCCGAACGCACCGCCATTAACGCCCCCATGCAAGGTAGCGCGGCTGACATCATCAAACGCGCCATGATTGCTATTCATAGCTGGTTATCCGAGGCTGATACCGGTATTCGTATGATCATGCAGGTGCATGATGAATTAGTCTTCGAAGTGCCTTTAGAACAGTTGGATATGGCGAAAGACACCATTGAAAAATTTATGATGGGGGCAGCGGAGCTGAAAGTGCCTTTAGAGGTAGGAATTGGGGTTGGGGATAATTGGGAGCAGGCACACTGATAAAGGCTAATTCCTCAATCCCTTGCCCTCAAGCCAACCTTGGTGTGTCAACTTGAAATTCGTATCATTGTTACCTATGTTTTTTACTAAGCCATACTGAATTAACTCTTCTAGTGCAGCTTCAAATTTTGCAAACTCACGAGTACCTTCTATACCGTAATATTCACGTCCGATTTCTAAGAAATCGCCATCAAATGTACTTAACTTTATGATATTTCCATCATTTGTATCTATCGCAGCTTTTAAAATCATTTCAGCTGCCTCTGATAAGCTCGGCTCCATGTTACTCACCTGAACTTGTTTAGATAAAGCATCACGTTCTTTTCTTAACTGTTCTAGCTGAGTTGATAATTTATCCTTGGTCTGCGAATCAGTAATCTGAGAAACTTCTTCATCTCTTTTTGCCCTACCAATCAACTCTTCTTCTCTATCAGAGAAATATTGAGCTCGCTTTTGTTCTAATTCGTTCTGCTTTATGAGTTTTGTGTTCTCGGCCTCTAATGTCAAGATTTCAAGTAACTCAAGTGGCTTTCTAGAAACCAATTGAAACCCATAACGTATCCACTGTGATGAAGCCGCAACAAGAACACCAAATATCAATGGGAGAACCACCAAAGTCCAGAAATTTGTTTGAGCGTCAAAAGCAGATAACCTCAGCTCAGGTTCTGACTCTAAAGTAAGGAGTAAAAATATCCCTCTCCAATTTAATGCAAAAAAAGTAAGAACTGCATACCCAAAGTATGGAGACCTAAATCTGGCTCCAATCGCATTAATAACATCGTTCATCAACATCTCCCTATTTTGAACAAGTGTTTTTCAAAATATCCTTAAGTCGTGCAATATACTAAATTCTATTGTTGAGCGTTTACTAAGCAGTTTCGCCTTAATGGCGAGTCAGGGAAATGCGTGCCCATTTCCCTAACAACCCTAGGGCACCCCAATGTGCTGGCCTGCGGCGCCACTGCGTTGCTCGCTTTATCTGGCGTCTGGTCAAAACTCGCTACGCTCAGACACTGACCAGCCGTTATCCAGATAAAGCTGTGCTACTCGTCAGCACGAAAGGGGATCTATGGATACTGTCTTAGCTGCTGCGATAGTTCCCTTTTCTTTTGCCCTTATGCGAAGCCGAGCATCGCAAAGCAGTTTGGGTTAAACACGGCGAGTGTTTGAGCGTAGCGAGTTTTCGTCGTGTTCCAAACTGATTGAGAAGCGCAGGGAACCCGCAGGGCAAGCATGGGCTGCCTTTTCTTTTGGTTCGTTTTCTTTGGGCAAACAAAGAAAATGAACGCCCCGCGGCAGCGTCTGAATAATAAGCTCAGAACGATGCTTCTTCATAAGCGTTCATTCGACAGATTGAACCTCCCCTTGCATCCGCTTATACAACCAAGCCAATCCCAACAAAGATAAACCAAGCCCCATAAACGCCGCCACCCGCCATAATCCATCCAAGCCCGACATATCCACCAAAAAGATCTTAGCAATCACTACCGCCAACAAGCCCATACCGGCTTTGTATACGTCTTTAATTCCCCAGCGCGTCCCTAACAATACACCGGCAATCGCCATCAGCATCCACACCACTGAGTAGGTATATAACTCGCCATCACCGGTAAGCTTATTGAGCGATACGTTTTCACCCTGCCACAGCTGTCTTATTTCCAGTGCCACAAACAGCATCAATGCCAGACCAGCAAAGCGTAATGCCAATTGCCGATACCGTGGCTGATGATAATAAGCCACTAGCAACGCCCAGATAATCGGTGCGCCATACGCCAATAAGAGAATATTAAACACTGGCGTCGGAGAGAGAAGTTCGCCGCTCCACCATGGGTTATGAATCAAAGCCGCTATGCCGTAACTCGCTAATGCCATGAGTAACAGGATTTTGGAGCAGACTTGATAGAGCGTGGCCAGACTGTGGCTGACTTTAGCTCGGTACTGATAGGTTAATGCGAGCGCCGCCCATAACGAGGCATTAATGGAAGCTTCCACCAAACTGTAGTCATGAGCGAACACATTACCGTCATATAACCAATAACGTAGCTCCGTACCCAAGGTTAATACAAACAGGTGCAATGTCGCGGCTTCCAGCCACGCCCGCAAATGACTACCTGCCTGACATTGTCGGCTGGCTAACAACGCAAATACGGTTGCACCACCATAGGTCCAGATAGTCCAATGCATATCGCTAGCGTAGTCGAGCAACCACGGGTTGAAGGTCAGGCGCAAAATCACCATCGCTAGTGCGGCTTTGATCATCCATTCCAGCCACGGTAGCTGGTAGCGTTTCATCAGCCAGCTTAATGACAATAACTGTGCAGATAAGGCGAGAGACAATGAGGCTTCGCGGAAATAAATGGCGACCGCCAAGGTATAAGCGACATGGGTGGATAAGGTTAGCCAAAGCACCATTTGGTCGCTTTTATCCCGCTCTAATCTGAGCGCAGCAAATAAGCCATACCCTAATCCAGCCAGCAACGTTGCGATGCTCCATGACAAAGATTGAGAAATACCGTTAACGCAGAGATAAGCCAATGTCAGCCACACCAGCGGCGATAATAATGCCAATGAGGATCGGGAGTGGCTAAAGCCCAGCTTTAACCACTGCCAGCCTGCCAAACTTGAATACAACACCGTCATCAATCCGCTATAAATCAGGAAGCTGTACTGTTGCTCTGTGGTCAGCGTAACTTGGGGATAATGACTTGTATCTAACTGCACATTAAACGCTAACAATAGCCAAACCAGCCACTGTACTCCTAAGCTCAACCACGGTAAGGCCCATAGACTATGGCGCTGAGTGGCGGCAAAACAGATCACCACCAGCAACGCCCATAAACCAAAATTAATCGCACTGAGCCCCTGAACATAAATAGACGCTGCCCATGCCAGCACAATCAGCACCATGACCAGTTGATTCATGGAGATAAACCCTGCCGCGGTGTTGATAGTTTTATTGTCTGCCAACTTAAAGAGATGTCTGCTATTAGCTTGCAGCAGCCAATCAAAGCTTGGAATCGCCAGTAACATCCAGGCAAAAATCGCTAAGTAGATACCACGAAACGCCTCAGGCTGAGTTGATGTCAGCGATAGTAACCACCAGCCCAAAGCACCTGCGACCACTCCCCACCACAACCAGCTCTTGCTGACATATCGAATCAATAGCAGTCCGGCACCGCTGATGATTAAACTGTAAATCATCGCGGCAAAAATATTACCGCTGCCAGTACTGACTAAAAGCGGCACAACATAAGCGCCGACCAGACCAATCATTGCCAACATGGGACCATGCAACAAAGCTAATATCATGGTCACCAGCGACACGACAGCCAAGGCGACAAACACCCAAGTAGGATTCATTAACTGATAAACATGTAACGCTGCCAATAAGGCCGCATAGAGGGTAATGCTTGCACCACCAGCCAGTGAAGCAAACACGGGATCACTACTCCCCTGTCGACGGCGCAGCCAGTCAGCTGCGATATGCAATCCAATACCGGTAAGCATTGCCATGGCGATCTGTGCTTTTGGCCCCAGCAAGCCCATATTGATGCTGTACTTGACCATAAAAATACCTGCCAGACCGACACTAATGCCGCCCAGCCAGGTCATCCAGTTTTCAATTAAATGTTGTTGCCAACGCGGACGCGCTTTTGGTTTAAGAGGGGATTCATAGCTCGGCGCTTCATGCTGCGGAGGTTTGTCAAAGCTTGACGTTTTGCTTGCAGGCTTGGGGGCTGTCCTATGCCGCTCAGAAGCTATGTTGTCGGAAAACGATTCAGGCTCTGCCGTAGCTTGCCCCTGTTCAATCACACTAAGTTGTTCTGCTAGCTGTTTGACTTGCTTACGTAAGGCTTTCTCACGGAAGAAGGCAACCCAGCCGAGTACAGCGCCGGCGATAATAAACAACACAGTTAAAACTAAAAACGTTATCTCGCCATCCATCTCTGTTTCTCCCTGTACAGCTATTGTTTATTGGCGTGGTGTTTTGTGATTCAGTCTGATCGTTTTTTCGCTCGGGGATGAGCCGAGTCATACACTTTGGCTAAATGCTGGAAATCCACATGCGTGTATATCTGGGTCGTTGAAATATCAGAATGACCTAATAATTCCTGCACCGCCCGTAAGTCACCACTTGATTCAAGCATATGAGAGGCAAAGGCATGCCTTAGACGATGAGGATGAACACGATCAGATATGCCCTGTTTTTTACCCCAGAAGCTCAAGCGTTTTTGAATCGAGCGCATTCCCAATCGTCGGCCTTGCTGGGTAATAAACACGGCTGGTTGATCAAAAAAGCCTGTCTGATCACGCTTTTCCAGCCAGTCTTGTAAAGCCTTTATCGCGACCGCGCCGACAGGACAGACTCGATCTTTATTGCCTTTACCTGTGACATGCACCAGCTGATCACCAAAATCAATATCACGCAGATCCAGCGTCGCCAACTCAGCTAGACGTAAACCGGACGAGTAAAATAATTCCATGATCGCTCTGTCACGACAGGCAACAAAGGTATCCGCTTGCGTCTGATCAAGCAGTGCGTTCATTTGATCCACATCCAGCGTCGATGGCAGTCGTTTTTCAGCTTTGGGTGCTTGTACCGCTTGAGCAGGGTTAGTCTCTGCCAAGCCTTGGCGAATAAGATATTGATAGAGCGAGCGAGTCGCAGACAGCATGCGCTGGATAGTGCGACTGGCAAGTCCTTTGCGATGAAGAAAGGCGATAAATTGTCGCAAGTCTGCAGGTTTAACTGAGTGCCAGTGTGACAGCTCCTGTCCTTGGCAGAAATCGATCAGTTGAGTGAGATCACGACGGTAATTGTTTACCGTGTGGTGTGAAAGACGCCGTTGTTGCGCCAAATAGTCGAGAAAAATGTTAGCGTGCTGCTCTAGCTCATTGCTCATGATGGCTGTGACAATACTGGCGCAAAATACGCATAAACACTTCACCGAGGAAACTCAGGTAATCCGTTGCCATATCGGCATGGAAGCGATTAGCATCGTGGCTTCCGATCGCCAATAATCCCGCACAAGGCTCGTGTCCTAGAGGCAAACAAGCAACCGATTGAATCTGATCGGCTTGTCCACTGAATAATATTTGTTTCTGCGCTTTCGTTAACCGACCACAAACGGGCTGTTGCTTACTCAGCAGATTATCAAAGCTGCGTAGCTTTTTATCATCCGCATGCAATTGTGCGACATTGGCACTAAGCTTTGGCAGTTCCTGTGGTTTATCGGCACTGTAAAACAAGCGCAGCGCCACATCATCAGCCGAGAACTCGTGTTTGAGTTCTTTTACCAATGCGTCGATAACACTTTTCAGATCAGGCGCATCAAGTAAACGTAAACATAAAGCATGAACACGCTGCTGCAGCTCATTATTGCTGTGCGCGTTGTCAATCAGGGCATGCAATTGCTCATTCAGCTGCTGATTTTTTTCTTGCAGCCGTTGCAGTTGCCTCTGGGCCAGAGATATTGTGCCTTCCGGTGACGCGTTTAACTCCAGCAACTCCAGCAATTGAGGTTGTTGCAGAAATAAATCTGGGTGATCCTGCAAATACTGCTCAATATCGGCGTTAGTTAATGTTGCTTTATCGTCGCCCACGCAATTTCTCCATCAAAGACATGTTGCGCCGGTCCAGTCATCCACACCGAGGCGTCTTGATCTGGCCAGCTTATTTGTAAATCACCACCCGGCAGTGACACAGTCACCATCGTATTCAGCAAGCCACGTTTAATACCGCTTACAACGGCAGCACACGCTCCCGTTCCGCAAGCAGAAGTTTCACCGGCACCACGCTCAAATACGCGCAGACGAATCGAGTCTGAATCGACTATTTGCATAAAACCCGCATTGACCCTTTCAGGAAAACGCTCATGTGACTCGATCAGTGGGCCAAGTTCCAACACCGATGCAACCGTCACATCATCCACCAGCATGACTGCATGGGGGTTTCCCATCGACAACGCGGCAATTTCCTTTTTGCCATGCTCATCAATTGTCAGCATATAGGTGGTAGCTTCCTCAGCCTGAAATGGAATTTTGGCTGGTTCAAAAATGGGCTTACCCATGTCCACTGTCACGCTGCCATCAGCTTGCAAGGTCGGATAAATCAAACCAGAGGCAGTTTCGACCGCAATGGTGTCTTTCGTCGTGAGGCCTTTATCTCGCACAAAACGCGCAAAGCAACGCGCGCCATTGCCACACTGAGCAACTTCGCCGCCATCGGCGTTGAAAATACGATAGCGAAAATCAGCCTCTGCGGTTTGTGGTTTTTCCACCAGCAATAACTGATCGCAACCCACACCAAAACGCCTGTCTGACAAAAACTGAATTTGCGCAGATGTTAATTCGACTGTTTGTTCGATAGCGTCGATAACAACAAAGTCATTACCAAGGCCATGCATTTTGCTGAATTTCAACATGGTTATGCCTGCAGAATGTGCTCTCCCGCGTACAACGATTCGATCGTTTCACGTTCACGAACCAGATGCACCTGATCACCATCGACCATTACTTCTGCCGCACGTGGACGCGAGTTGTAATTCGAACTCATGGTAAAGCCATAAGCACCCGCCGAGCGAATGGCCAAGAAATCACCTTGTTTAATGGCTAAAAGGCGATCTTTACCTAAAAAGTCACCTGTTTCGCATATAGGACCAACAATATCATATGTGGCTTCCTCTGCATCGCTGTTTAACATCACTGGCTGAATTTCCTGCCATGACTGGTACAGCGCAGGCCGCAACAAATCATTCATGGCTGCATCGACAATCGCAAACTGCTTGGCTTCTGTCGGTTTAATAAACTCAACCTGGGTCAGCAAAATCCCTGCGTTACCGGCGATGGCTCTCCCCGGCTCTAACAGAATTTCTAAGTCGCGATCAGTTAATAATGGCTGCAACGCCTCAGCATATTCAGCAGGTGTCGGCGGCGTTTCATCACGATAGTGAATACCTAAACCACCACCAATATCGAGGTGTTTGATAGTAATGCCATCTTCTGCCAATTCATCTATTAGCGTCAGAACACGTTTGAGTGCGTCAACAAACGGTGAAACGGTCGTCAGTTGCGAGCCGATATGACAGTCAACGCCGACTACATTGAGGTTCGACATCTGTTTCGCTGACTGGTACACCGTCCGGGCATCTTCGATAGCGATACCAAACTTATTTTCTTTCAAACCGGTAGAGATATAAGGATGGGTTTGCGCGTCAACATCAGGGTTGACACGAATAGAAACCGGCGCGACTTTGTTTAACATTGCCGCAACATCATTAATACGCGCTAACTCGGGAATCGATTCCACATTAAAACAACGAATATTTTGATTGAGCGCATATTCAATTTCTTCACGGTTTTTTCCGACTCCCGAAAAGACCGTTTTTGCCGCTTCACCACCTGCCGCAATAACACGCGCTAATTCACCTGCTGAAACAATATCAAATCCCGACCCGAGTCTGGCCAGAACATTCAATACAGCTAAGTTTGAATTGGCTTTTACCGCATAACACACCAAATGGGCATGATTTGAAAACGCGTCATCAAAGGCTTTCCAATGACGCGCTAATGTCGCACGGGAGTATACGTATGTTGGGGTGCCATACTGTTGTGTGATTTGCGTTACAGAGACATTTTCTGCGTGCAGTGTGTCTGCCTGATACTGAAAATAATCCATCTTAAATGCTTATCCTGCTGTGATGTTGTCGATTTCGCCTTCCGGCAGATAAAGATCGCCCTTCTGACCACATGCGGTCAGCATCAACATGCTGCACAGAAGTAAGGCAGGCATATTCCAACGTAAGAATTTTTGCATTTTTATTCCCCAAAATTCATGAATAACGGGCAGTATATACGGGAAAGACTAAGACGTCTTGACAGCAGAAACTAGAATTTCTTGTTTAACTTACATACTATTAGCCTTTAAGAGCTCAGCTTATGTTAAGGAATCGCAAATAGTCATGGCAAATATGGCACCCCCCATGAGACTCAGTGGCTTAGCAAGACGTTTAGTTACTGAAGGCTTGTTAAACGATGAGCAAGCCCATACCGCGCAAACCGCAGCAAAAGATGCCAAGCAACCCTTTGTCACATACTTGGTCAATCACAAAATCTTAGCTAGTGGTGCTATCGCTGCAATTGCATCGCAAGAGTTTGGCGTGCCGATATTTGATATCAACGCTATGAATCTGGATATGGCGGCTACCAGCCTCATCCAAGAAAAACTTATTCGTCAGCACAATGCCTTGCCTTTATTTAAACGCGGCAAGCGTCTATACATCGCGGTTTCTGATCCTACCAACCTACAAGCACTTGATGAGTTTCAATTCAACACGGCGATGAATACCTACCCGATTCTCGTCGATGAACAAAAGCTGTCATCGGTGATTGAAAAGGCATTAGATAAAACCGATGAACAACTAGACAGCTTTGGTGATGAAGATCTTGACGATATTGATCTGGGACCGGATGAAGCTGATAAAGGCGATGACATTACTGCCGCTAATATCGATGACACGCCAGTCGTCCGATTTATCAACGGCATCTTGACCGGAGCAATCAAAGCTGGCGCATCCGATATTCACTTTGAGCCTTACGAAAAGAAATACCGCGTCCGCATGCGGATTGACGGCATGTTACACGAAATGAAAACAGCGCCTGTCGCCTTGGGTGGACGGATTGCAGCGCGTCTAAAAGTATTGTCTCGGCTAAATATTGCAGAACGTCGCATCCCACAAGATGGCCGTATGCGTTTGAAGCTGTCAAAAACCAAAGCCATTGATTTTCGTGTGAATACTTGCCCCACCTTATTTGGCGAAAAAATCGTTTTACGTATTCTTGACCCGACAAGTGCACAGCTGGGTATCGATGCATTGGGGTACGAAGAAGACCAGAAAGCAACCTTTTTAGAAATCATGCATAAGCCTTATGGCATGGTATTGGTAACCGGTCCGACAGGTAGTGGTAAAACCGTATCGCTTTATACCGCATTGAATATTCTCAATACGGGTGACCGCAATATTTCAACCGCTGAAGATCCTGCTGAAATCAGTCTGCCTGGTGTTAACCAAGTTAACGTTCACCCTGCCATTGGGTTTGGCTTTTCTGAAGCATTACGTGCGTTCTTGCGTCAGGATCCGGACATCATCATGGTGGGTGAGATTCGTGACTTAGAAACGGCGGAAATCGCTATTAAGGCAGCCCAAACAGGTCATATGGTGTTCTCAACACTACATACTAACGATGCACCACAAACGCTAACACGTCTTGCCAATATGGGCGTACCTGCCTTCAATATCGCCTCTGCAGTCTCACTGATCATTGCGCAGCGTTTGGCTAGAAGACTTTGCTCCAAATGTAAAACTGCTGAAGATCTACCCAATGATGTGCTTCTTAAGGAAGGCTTTACTCAGGAACAGATTGACGCCGGAATTACTGTCAACAAAGCGGTCGGATGCGACAGCTGTACTGAGGGCTACAAAGGCCGTGTTGGTATCTATCAGGTCATGCCTGTTTCTGATGCCATGGGACGGATAATTATGGAAGACGGTAATGCCATTCAGTTAGCGGATCAAGCGAGTAAAGAAGGAATTGATGATTTGCGTAAATCAGGGCTCAAAAAAGTGGCTGCGGGTCTTACCAGCCTTGAAGAAATTAACCGTGTGATCAAGGAGTAACACATGGCAGAAGCGATAGCGAGCAAGGCGAAAAAAACAAAGGTCAAGGTGCCAAACATCTACCTTTGGCAAGGCACTAATAAGCAGGGCCGACGTATTAAAGGCCAAGTTTCTGCTGAAAACCTCAACCAGGCAAAAGCCGAATTACGAAGTCAGGGGATAGCCCCCCTGAAAATCAAAAAGAAGCCCAAAGATCTGTTTGCCCCGCGCAAGCCGAAAATCAAACCGTCGGATATTGCTGTTTTCAGTCGCATGTTAGCAACGATGATGTCTTCCGGCGTACCACTGATGCAGTCCATGCAAATCATCGGCGAAGGCCATGAAAATGCCAGTATGCAAGAAATGATCCTTGCCATTAAAGCTGATGTCGAGTCAGGAACCAGCCTTGCTCAGTCTCTGGGGAAATTTCCTCTCTATTTTGATGATCTCTACGTCAACCTTGTCAAT
>NZ_GG657904.1:119639-129490 GCF_000156355.1 Methylophaga thiooxydans DMS010
GCCATTTTGATGATTTTTGTTATTCCTCAGTTTCAATCTTTGTTTCAGGGATTTGGCGCTGACCTGCCTGGATTAACAAAACTCGTCATCCGTGTGTCTGAAATTTTCCAGGAAAAATGGTGGTTAATTTTCGGTGTTCTTATCGGCACTGTAATGGGTTGTATGGCCGCAAAAAAACGCTCCAGAAAAGTCCAGCACTTCCTAGACAGATTACTGTTAAAAATACCCGTCATTGGTGCCGTGATGACGAAAGCCGCCATTGCGCGTTTTTCACGGACTTTTTCCACCATGTTCAAAGCCGGTGTGCCGATGGTTGAAGCCATGACCTCTGTAGCCGGTGCAACGGGTAATGTCGTATACGGTGAAGCCACATTGGATATGCGAGATGAAGTCTCTACCGGTACGCAGCTGAACAAAGCGATGCTTGATACTGAGCTGTTTCCCAATATGGTGGTCCAAATGGTAGCCATTGGTGAAGAGTCCGGCTCTTTAGATTCTATGCTGGCAAAAGTCGCTGACTTTTTTGAACGTGAGGTTGATGATGCTGTTGATAATATGACGGCTCTCATGGAACCCATCATCATGGTCTTCCTTGGTGGTATTGTCGGTACACTGGTTATCGCTATGTACCTGCCTATATTCAAGCTCGGGGCTGCCATTTAAGCATGTTATTGTTCGATTACCTTGCTTTGTCACCCATTGCTTGGGTGGCGATAACAGTATTGCTTGGCTTGTTAGTCGGCAGTTTCTTGAATGTCGTTATCTACCGTCTTCCCATCATGATGCAATATGAGTGGGAATCGCAGTGTGCAGAGCTTGCAGACCAAGCGCAGCAAGAAAGACAGACTTTTAACCTGTCCACTCCCCGTTCACGTTGTCCGCATTGTGGACATGCCATTTCAGCCATTGAAAACATCCCTGTCCTAAGCTATCTGGTACTGAAAGGGCAATGTCGATCGTGTCAGGCTTCGATTTCCATTCGCTATCCATTTATTGAAATCATAACGGGTTTCGCTTCTGGCCTAGCTGCTTGGCATTTTGGTTTTAATTGGGCTTGTCTAGGTGCGTTGTTGCTGACATGGTCATTAATCGCATTGACGTTTATTGACCTTGATCATCAGCTTTTACCAGACAAAATCACTTTGCCTTTTGTCTGGCTTGGAATTTTCTTCAATTTATTCGGTATTTATACCGATCTTGCCAGCAGTGTAATAGGCGCCATAGCCGGCTATTTATCTTTGTGGAGTATTTACCACCTGTTCCGTCTGATAACGGGTAAAGAAGGCATGGGCTACGGTGACTTTAAGTTACTGGCTGTATTGGGTGCATGGATGGGCTGGCAGTACCTGCCCATGATCATCCTACTTTCCTCTCTGGTAGGAGCCGTAGTTGGTATTAGTCTGATTTTACTGAGAAGACATCAACGCGATATTCCCATCCCATTTGGCCCTTATCTTGCGGCTGCCGGCTGGATTGCTCTTATCTGGGGTGAACCATTAAACCAAGGCTATCTTAAGCTAGCTGGTCTTAGCTAATGCATTTTCGCGTAGGGCTAACGGGTGGTGTTGCCTGTGGCAAAAGCACTGTCAGTCAATTATTTTCTGAGCTTGGAGTGACCATCATTGATGCCGACGTCATTGCCAGAAAGTTGCTGGAAAAAGACACGGATTGTTATAAGCAGGTCATAGAGCTATTTGGTACCGACATCACATTTTCTGATGGCGAAATTAATCGCGCTTTGCTTCGAGATCTTGTATTCAGTGATGCTACCGCCAAGCATCAATTAGAAAAAATCCTTCACCCTGAAGTGCGCGAGCAAATGTTGGCTTTAGCCGAAACGAGCGAAACAGCCTACTGCATCTTTGTTGTGCCATTGTTAGTTGAGGCCGATATGTTGGATCTCGTAGATCGCATCCTGGTCATTGATATTCCTGAAGCAACTCAACTAGAGCGCCTTATAAAGCGTGATAAGTTAACCAAAACTCAGGCCCAGAACATACTCAATAACCAAGCGACTCGACAGCAACGCATGCAGGTTGCTAACGACCTTATCGACAATCAAAATGATATAAATTCGTTAAAGGATAAGGTTGAACAATTACATCACTTTTATCGTGAACTAGCTTTAAAATACAACGCAAGTTGCTAGCAGTCTCCGAGTCAGGGACAATAAACGCATTATTTCATTGCGGCCATTAATACGACTGTGTCAGAACATATTATTTTTGAACAACCACTCAATGAGAGAATAAGAACATTCCTGCGCTTGGAGTTCCTGTTCAAACGTGTTGACAGTGCGTTAACCCAGCAAACTGAAATGCATCATCGCGATGCTCTGGATGCCATGCTTAATATGTTAAGTGTGTTTGAGCGCAGTGATCTTAAGCAGGAGTTAATGAAAGAAATTGAGCGTCTTTCCGCTAACCTTACTGCACTTGAAAATACGCCCGGCGTTGATACTCAGGCACTCGAAACATTACTCTCTGATTTAGATCAAAATCTTGACGCATTACATATTCAGAAAAGCGGTATTGGTCAAACCTTGCGCGAAAATGAATTTCTTTATAGCATTCGACAGCGTTCAAGCATTCCTGGTGGTACCTGTGACTTTGATTTACCGGCCTATCATTTTTGGTTGCAGCACACAGACGCGACTATCAGAACTGAACAATTACGTCTTTGGTTAAACGAGTTTCAGTCAGTGCGTAATGCCGTCGATATGAGTTTACGATTAATCCGCAGCAGTATCGGGTTTCGTCCAGAAGTCGCAAAGGATGGCTTTTTTCAGCGCAGTCTCGACAGCAATCAGCCTTACCAGCTAATTCGAGTAGAAACACCCGCATCTGTCACCTATTTTCCAGAGGTCAGTGGTGGTAAACACCGCTTTACCATTCGTTTTATGCAATTTGATATTAGCCAACGCCCGCAACAAACATTCGAAGAAATTCCATTCAGACTTAGCTGCTGTGCGATGTAATTATGGTGACGACGGTAACTTGCCCACAATGCGGAAAAACGGTTAACTGGGAGCAAAAAGAGCTCTGGAAGCCTTTTTGCAGTGAGCGCTGTAAACTCATTGATCTTGGAGAGTGGGCAACGGAAGGGCACCGCATCGCTGGTGAACCACACTTTGATCCTGAACAGGATCCTAACGACCACCATTAAATCGATGCGCGTTGCAATGCCTCAATAATGGCAGCATTTGCAGCTGGAAACTCACCTTTTTCTAATTCATCAATGGTTTGCCAGCGTAACGCTTGGCCTTCTTTTCCCTGCGGCTCGCCAGTAAAGTGAGACACCAACCAAACATCGAGGCTCACCTGCTTATCACCATAGTCGTGTTCGATACGCACAAATGGTGCTGCTGTTTCTACTGATACACCCAGTTCTTCATGGATTTCACGCTGGAGGGTATCAAACATGGATTCATCAGGCTCGCGTTTGCCGCCGGGAAACTCCCACAAGCCCCCTTGATGCTGATGAAGCTGCCGCCAGCTGGTCAACACTTGTTGTTCCGTGTTGAGCATAATGGCAACAGCAACATCTATTTGTTTCATGATTCAACTAGCTCGCAAGGTAAAGATGGCACCACAATAAGGGCAGTGTGCTTCACCTTTATCTTTGATTGGGAGAAACACTCTCGGGTGCGCATCCCAGGCCGGCATATCTGGCATAGGACAAGACAAAGGCAGATCGCGCTCTGTAATCTGATAATGTTGTTGCGTACAGGCCTGCTTTTGCTCAGTCACAGACTTACCCCCATTAAAGGCTAGATAGGTAAAGCCAACATATTATCCAGGGCTAGTTTGGCCTCATGTGCCGTAGTCGTATCAACAGAAACTTGGTTCACCACATGCCCTTCAACCAAATTTTCCAACACCCATAGCAAATGCTGAGGATCGGTACGAAACATCGTTGAGCACATGCAAACGGTTGGCGACATAAAATGAACAGACTTGCCTTCAGACTGGAACTGTTCATTTAGACGACTCACCAGGTTTAACTCGGTGCCAACTAACCAACGTGTGCCGGGTTCACTGTCAGCAATCGTCTTAACAATATATTCCGTAGAGCCAACAAAATCAGATTTCTGGCACACTTCAAAACTGCATTCAGGGTGTGAAATCACTTTGGTTTCGGGATACTTTTCTAAAAAGTTATCAATTTGAACCGGCTGAAACATTTGATGAACAGAACAAAACCCTTTCCATAGGATCATCTTGGCATTACGAATTTCGTCTGCCGTCAGTCCGCCCATTGGTTTATCGAAATCCCAGACCACCATCTCTTCAAGTGGAATGCCCATTTTATGACCGGTATTACGCCCTAAATGCTGATCCGGAAAGAACAATACCTTTTCACGTTGTGAAAATGCCCAATCAAGAACATGTGGCGCATTAGTTGATGTACAAACAATACCACCGTGTTTGCCACAAAATGATTTCAGATCTGCCGCAGAATTGATGTAGGTAATTGGCGTGATGGTTTCTTCTGGGTTCAACACTTCCGCCATTTCTTCCCAAGCGCGGTCTACATTGATTCGGTTGGCCATATCCGCCATCGAGCAACCAGCCGCCAAATCAGGCAGAATCGCAACTTGGTCCGGGCGTGACAGAATATCGGCAACTTCCGCCATGAAATGCACACCACAGAAAACGATATATTTCGCATCTGAGTTGGCGGCATTACGTGATAATTTCAGCGAGTCACCAGAAAAGTCAGCATGACGAAAGACTTCGTTACGTTGATAATGGTGGCCAAGAATCACCAAATCATCGCCTAGTTTTTCTTTCGCTTTGGCAATGCGCGCTTCGCAGGTCTCATCATCCAGCGAAAAATAATTCTCAAATGGTATTTCTTTGCTAGCCACAATTAATCCTCTTTACTACTGAGCTTCTGCGTTAGGCAACTTTCTCAAGCGAATGTTCAGCTCTTTTAATTGCTGATCCGCGATAGCGCTTGGCGCATCAGTCAACAAACAGCTGGCTGATTGTGTTTTCGGGAAAGCCATCACATCACGAATAGAAGCTGAACCAGTCATCAACATCACCAGACGATCAAGACCAAATGCCAGACCTCCATGCGGAGGGCAACCATATTTTAGTGCTTCAAGCAGGAAGCCAAATTTATCTTGTGCTTCTTCTTCACCAATGCCCAAGAGCTCCAGTACTTTCTTTTGAATCTCGGTTTGATGGATACGAATCGAACCACCACCTAACTCAGTACCATTCAATACCATGTCATAAGCGCGTGACAGACATTTCTCAGGATCCGTCTCCAGCAAGCCAACATCAGACTCTCTTGGCGCCGTGAATGGATGATGTAAAGCATGCCAGCGTTCTGATTTGTCATCCCATTCAAACATCGGGAATTCAACAACCCACAGTGGACGCCAACCATGTTCCACCATATCCAGATCTTGACCCACTTTAACACGTAGGGCACCCAGTGATTCATTCACTACCGATGTCTTATCCGCACCGAAGAACACCAGATCACCCGTTTCGGCACCGACTCGTTGCATGATGGCTTCGACCACATCATCAGGCAGGAATTTCAGGATAGGCGATTGCAAACCGTCACGGCCTGCGGCCAAATCATTGACTTTGATATAGGCCAAACCTTTTGCCCCGTAAATGCCAACATACTTGGTGTAATCATCGATTTCTTTACGGCTGAGACTGTTACCACCAGGTACACGTAGCGCTGCGACACGACCGCGCTCATCATTAGCAGGCCCAGAGAAGACTTTAAAGTCGACGGCTTGCATCAAGTCACTAACATCCACTAGTTCTAGTGGAATTCGCAGATCAGGCTTATCACTTCCGTAACGTTGCTGTGCTTCCGCATACGTCATGCGAGGAAAAGGATTCGGCAGTGGCTGTTCTAATACGTTTGCAAACAGGCTACGGATCATTTCTTCCATCAGCGACATGAACTCTTCTTCATCAACAAAAGACGTTTCTATATCGACTTGGGTAAACTCAGGCTGGCGATCAGCACGTAGATCTTCATCACGGAAACAACGAACAACCTGATAATAACGATCAAAGCCTGACATCATCAGCAACTGTTTAAAAAGCTGTGGAGACTGTGGCAAGGCAAAAAATTCACCGGGATGAGTACGACTTGGCACCAAGTAGTCACGCGCCCCTTCTGGGGTGGCTTTAGTCAGGATGGGGGTTTCAATATCAAGGAAACCGTGATCATCGAGATAGTTACGTAACTGACGGGTAATTTGTGAACGAAAACGCAGACGTTGCTGCATTTCAGGGCGACGCAGATCGATATAGCGATGGCGCAGGCGAATATCTTCACTGACATCCAACAATTCATTCAGAGGAAACGGCGGTGTTTCAGCACTGTTTAATATTTCGAGCTTTTTGGCGATGATTTCAATCTTACCGCTTTTCAGATCGGGGTTATCACTACCCGCGGGACGCAACTGAACATTACCTTCAATTTTCAGCACATATTCACTGCGTACACGCTCTGCTGTGGTAAAACTTTCAGCATCTTCTGGATTACAAACGACCTGAACCAAACCATCACGATCTCTTAAGTCAATGAAAATGACCCCACCGTGATCACGTCGGCGGTGCATCCACCCCACAACGGTAACTGATTTACCTTCTAGCGTTTCATTCACTTCGCCGCAATAATGGCTACGCATAATTTTTTTCCAATCTTCTTATTTTCAATTTGTTTCTGCATGCAGGCTGATATTAGCTGCCGCAATTCGTATTATTTGTTAAGTTCGGCCTGCTGTTGCTTCAACAGTTTATTTTTTTGCCAATCGGGTACTACAACCCCCATCGATATAATCATCTTCAGACCTTGCTCAACCGCCATATCGAGATAAATCACTTCATGCTCAGGAACCATCAAAACAAAACCCGAAGTTGGGTTAGGTGTCGTAGGTATAAACACGCTAATCACATCTGCTTCTGTTTTTTCCTGTACTTCACCGAGTTGATCCGAGGTCATAAATGCCAGACTCCAGACCCCTTTGCGCGGATACTCAATGAGTAATACCCGTCGAAACGATTTGGCATCGGCTGCCAACACCGCTTCCATAATTTGTTTCACACCAGCATAAAGAGTCCGAACGAGAGGAATACGTGACAATAACGATTCCCATGCATTCACCAATCGCCTGCCCAGCAAATTGGCAACAATCATACCGGTTGCCAATACCAAGACAATGGCTAACACAACGCCCAAGCCGGGTATATGAAAACCCAGCAGGTTATCCGGCTGATAACCATGAGGCAAGAGCAATAGCGTTTTATCGAGAAAACCAACTATTGCTCGTATCACCAGAAAGGTGATGCCTAAAGGCATCCATACTAATAAGCCGGCAATCAGATATTTACGCATAAAGCTGCGAATGGTTTATAGGCATAAATTGTCGCTGCTCAGGTTTTTCACGCTGCCGGCTCAGTCTTTTTTGCTGTAGTCGCACTCTCAGCCAAGTTACGTTTGTTACTGGTTTTGAAATCAGTTTCATACCAGCCTTGACATTTCAGACGAAACCCCGCCGCTGAAATCAGTTTGCGAAGGTCTTGTGCTTCACAAGCGGGACAATGAACCAAAGGCTCATCACTAATTTTTTGTAACGCCTCAAACTCGTGCCCACAGGCATCACAGCGATATTCATAAAGTGGCATTTTTCGTTCCTCACAATACCAAACTTATTCGGGATCGTTTAAGTGCGGCTAAAAACGCAGTTTTCAAGCCGTTAAATCCCGTAATTATAACTAAAATTATAATCTGCCGCCGAATCGCTTTTCCTAGACAACTTTGTTTCAGCTAAACTGCGCTAATGAAAACATATCAAGACTGGCGAGCTATTCGTAGTCTGCTGCCTTTTATCTGGCAGTTCAAAGGCCGCGTTTTTTTTGCTCTGAGTTTGCTGACCTTAGCCAAACTAGCGAATGTCGGCGTTCCGCTTGCGCTGAAACAAGCCGTTGATGCACTGGATCCACAACAGCAACCTATCATTTATTTACCTGTCGCTATGTTGATCATCTACGGGGGGTTACGACTAACCAGCAGTGTATTTAGTGAGTTACGTGACGCCTTGTTCGCCAAAGTGATATTTCGCACTGTCAGGCGTATCGCCACCACCATTTTCAGCCACTTGCACAATCTCTCATTGCGCTTTCACTTGCAGCGTCAAACTGGGGGCATATCGCGTGATATTGAACGTGGCTCGCGTGGTATCGGCTTTTTGTTGAACTTCATGATTTTCAATATTCTGCCGACCTTGGTTGAAATCGGCTTGGTTTGTATTATTTTGCTGCTTAATTACGACAGCATTTTTGCCTTAATCACCACTGGCACCATACTTATATATATAGTCTACACATTACTGGTCACGGAATGGCGAATGCGATTTCGACGAGCAATGAATGATATGGACTCGGAAGCGAATAATCAGGCGATAGATAGCTTGCTGAATTATGAAACCGTCAAATACTTCAACAATGAAGCATTTGAAGTAGACCGCTACGATTTTAAGCTAAAACAATGGGAACAGTCGGCGGTACGGAACCAAATTTCCTTATCCGTACTCAATGTGGGTCAAGGTGTCATCATCGCCGTTGGCTTGACCGCATTAATGCTGCTGGCCGGTCAGGGCGTTGTAGATAAGGAACTCTCACTGGGTGACTTGGTGTTAATCAATGCCTACCTTCTACAGTTATATTTACCTCTAGGTTTTTTAGGATTTGTTTATCGTGAAATCCGCCACTCCTTAGCTGATATGGAACGCATGTTTCTCCTACTTGATCAACAACAGGAGACCGCCGATACAGCAAATGCCAAATCCCTGAATGTGAGTCAGGGGAAAATATGCTTTGAAAATGTCGCGTTTTTTTATCAAAAACAGCGTCCTATCTTGCAGCAAATAGACTTTACTATTGAAGCCGGGCAAAAACTCGCATTAGTGGGCGCTAGTGGCTCAGGGAAATCAAGCATTGTTCGTTTGCTATACCGTTTTTATGATCCCCAGCAAGGGCGCGTGTTGATTGACGGTCAAGATATCCGTGAGGTAACACAACACAGTCTCAGGCAAGCGATTGGTGTAGTGCCACAAGACACCGTACTGTTCAATGACAGCATTTTTAACAACATCGCTTATGGCGAAACCGGTGCCGATGCTGATGCTGTCATTTCTGCTGCCAAGCAAGCCCATATCCATGAGTTCATAAGCCACTTACCCGATGGCTACGATACCCTGGTAGGTGAACGAGGTCTTAAACTCTCTGGTGGCGAAAAGCAGCGTGTCGCGATTGCTCGCACTTTATTAAAAAACCCGGCAATTCTTGTGTTTGATGAAGCCACTTCGGCTCTGGACAGCCACGCTGAACAGGCGATTGGTCAAGAGTTGCTATCGGTCAGTGCTAACAAAACCACCCTCGTTATTGCCCACCGACTATCCACAGTGGTTGATGCCGATACTATTCTCGTCTTGGATCATGGCCGTATTATCGAACGCGGAAACCACGACCAGCTTCTCAAGCAAGGCGGGCACTATGCTGCGATGTGGGCCTTACAACAGAGTGAGCGATCTAACGACTTCGATAACAACAATTCCGTTATTTGACCTATTTTTACGACCTATATGATGGACATTAAACTCTTGACTGGTTTAGTATGTCGCGCGGTCTCGGACTCGACTAAATCAAAAAGCCTTACAAAATATTGATTTAGTTCTGTTCAGTTTCGGTTCAGTTTGCGTATGCAACACTGGCACCGCACTGAGGCAAATAACCTAAAAAAACGAGAGGAACTATAATGAAATATGGCAAATCACTTATTGCTGCCACTTTGAGCGCAGCGACTTT
>NZ_GG657904.1:132874-143293 GCF_000156355.1 Methylophaga thiooxydans DMS010
CCGCTGCAGTTGCCGTTCCATTTGCCAGTTCCATGTTACCTAGTGCCAAGGCTCAAGCAGCAGGTGCTCCGGTTGAAGTGGATATTAGCAAACTTGAAATGGGACAGTTACTCACTGTCGAATGGCGAGGTAAACCAGTATGGATCTTCCGCCGTAGTCAGGAAGTATTAACCACACTGGGCTCAATGGATGACACACTGCGTGATCCAGACAGTGAAGTGACTTCACAACAACCTGAATACTGCCAGAACGACACCCGAGCGATTCGTGATGAATTGATGGTATTGGTTGGCATTTGTACTCACTTGGGTTGTTCTCCTACCTACCGTCCAGAGTTGGCACCTGCCGATTTAGGTAAAGACTGGAAAGGTGGCTTTTTCTGTCCGTGTCATGGTTCCAAATACGATCTTGCAGGACGCGTATATGAAAACATGCCGGCTCCTAAAAACCTGGTTGTGCCGCCTTATTATTTCGAAGGTGATAATGTCGTCGTGATTGGTAATGATGCTGAAGGGGTCGCGTAATGAATGGTTTTATGAACTGGTTAGATGCTCGATTCCCAGCCACCAAAATGTGGAAAGAGCATCTATCTGAATACTACGCACCCAAGAACTTCAATTTCTGGTACTTCTTCGGCTCACTTGCTTTACTGGTCTTAGTTCTACAAATTGTCACCGGTATTTTCCTCACCATGCACTATAAACCTGATGCTGCGCTTGCGTTTGCATCAGTCGAATACATCATGCGTGATGTGGAATGGGGGTGGTTAATCCGTTACCTCCATTCAACCGGCGCGTCAGCCTTTTTTGTTGTCGTCTATCTACATATGTTCCGTGGCTTGATGTACGGTTCATACAAACAACCTCGCGAACTGGTCTGGATCTTCGGCATGCTCATTTATCTGGTGCTGATGGCTGAAGCATTTATGGGCTATCTACTGCCTTGGGGTCAAATGTCCTATTGGGGCGCGCAGGTCATCATTTCGTTGTTCGGCGCTGTGCCTTTTATCGGCGAGCAACTAGCCTTATGGATCCGTGGTGATTTTGTTGTCGCGGATGCTACGCTGAATCGTTTCTTTGCTTTTCACGTCATCGCAATGCCTCTGGTATTACTGGGCTTGGTTGTTGCTCATATTATTGCCTTGCATGAAGTAGGCTCTAATAACCCTGACGGTGTGGAAATCAAGAAAAACAAAGATGCTAATGGCAAGCCGGTAGATGGCATTCCTTTCCATCCTTACTACACAGTTAAAGATATTGTTGGCGTTATCGTCTTCCTGTTTCTTTTCTCATTGATCCTTTTCTACGCGCCAGAAGGCGGTGGTTGGTTCCTTGAGCATGCTAACTTCGTGCCAGCTGATCCTCTGAAAACACCGGAACATATTGCACCGGTATGGTATTTCACCCCGTTTTACGCCATTTTAAGAGCCGTGCCGAGTATCAATAACTCCTCTTTCCCTGGTGTGGTTGCGATGGGCTTATCGATCGTGTTCCTGTTTCTGTTGCCGTGGCTGGATCGCAGTCCTGTCAGATCGCTTCGTTACCGCGGTCCTTACTTCAAAATTGCATTAGTGTTGTTTATCGTCAGCTTCTTAGTACTAGCTTTTTGGGTACGCAACCTGCGACAGCTTTATACACATTACTTGCACAGATATTCTCTGTTATTTATTTTGCATTCTTTATCTTCATGCCAATCTATACAAAATTAGATAAAGATAAACCCGTGCCAGAAAGGGTGACATTCAAATGAGAACTTTAGTATTAGCTTTTATTGTCAGTCTGTTCTCTACTCAGGCTATGGCGGCGTCAGGTGGTGTTCACTTAGACTCTGTTGAGATTGATATTACCGATCAGGCATCTCTCCAGCGTGGTGCAAAAACCTTTGTTAACTACTGCTTGAGTTGTCACTCTGCTTCATACATGCGCTATAACCGTATGGCAAAAGACTTGGGCCTAAGCGACGAACAGGTTGAAAACAACCTGATGTTTGCATCAGATAAAATCGGTGAAACCATGACGGTTGCCATGCGAGCTGAAGACGCCCAAAAATGGTTTGGTGTCACACCACCAGACTTGTCTGTGATTTCTCGTTCTCGTGGCACTGACTGGTTATACACCTATTTACGGACTTTCTATCTGGATGAATCACGTCCCATGGGTACTAACAACCTAGCATTCAAAGATGTCGGTATGCCTCATGTGTTGTGGGAACAACAAGGTTATATGGCGAAAGACGATCATGGTGAATTGGTTGAAGCCACAGCAGGCCCAATGAGCACATATGAATACAATCAAGTGGTCGGCGACTTAGTCAACTTCCTTGCATACATTGGTGAACCTTCCAAACTGCAAAGAATGGAACTTGCTAAGTGGGTGCTGCTTTATTTAGCGCTGTTTTTCTTAGTTGCTTACCCGCTGAAGAAAGCCTTCTGGAGAGACATTCACTAGTCATGACGTCATTTTTACTCGTGAATAAGATCTTTCTGTTAACCCTGATGAGCCACACTGAGGTAACACGTTTTGAGTAACAGTAACCGTCGTTCTACGATGACCGTTTACTCGGATCCGACCTGCCCTTTCAGTCATCAGACCCGAATCGTCATTCAAGAAAAAAATATTGAAACCAATATTGTAGAGTTAGTGGCAGGCGAATGGCCCGAGGACGTCGCTGCAGCGAATCCTTACGGAGCCGGCCCGACATTGTTCGATCGCGATCTGGTGCTATTTGATTCACGTGTCATCATGGACTTTTTTGATGAACGTTTTCCGCATCCGCCATTAATGCCTGTCGATCCGGTCGCCCGTGCTAAAGCACGCCTGATGCTGCACCGTATTGATAAAGACTGGTACTCACTATGGCATGCCTTATCAGGTCGGGAACGTGGTAAAACCAGCAAGGCACGTAAAACCATCCAAGAAGACTTGACTGTCTTAGCCCCCTTATTTGAGAGCTCACCGTTTTTTATGAGTGATGAGTTTTCGATGTTGGATTGTGCGCTAGCGCCACTGCTATGGCGTCTGCCAAGCCTGAACATAAAGCTTCCAGCCAGTGCCAAAGCAGTAGAGTCTTATGCGGAGCGAATTTTTAAACGTGACAGCTTTCAGGCTAGCCTCAGTGAGACTGAAAGGGCGATGCGTTAATATGAGCATGACATCACAAAAGCCCTACCTAGTTCGAGCCATTCATGAATGGCTACTGGACAATCAGTGCACACCGTATGTACTGGTCAACACCCGTCATGAAGGTGTGCAAGTCCCATTAGATTTCGTCAAAGATGATCGCATTGTACTCAATGTAGCGCCGGACGCTATTCGCGACCTGTTGATAGATAATGAATGGATTAGCTTTTCTGCCCGTTTTGGTGGTAAAGCGATGGATGTCTTCATTCCCATCATTTCTGTGCAAGCGATTTATGGCAAAGAAAACAACGAAGGCATGTTCTTCCCAGACGACGACCAGCCACCACCGCCTACAGATGACAACTCAGAAGAAACCGCCCCTGTTAGCAAAGGCCGTCCAAGCCTCAAAGTGGTAAAATAATAAGCCTTTAAAGCTGATATTTTTCCATTCGGTAGCGCATTGCCATCCGAGTCAAACCCAGTTTACGGGCGGCGCGAGAAACATTTCCCGCCGTCTTTTCTAACGCTTTCTCAATTAAATATTTTTCTACCTGCTCTAGCGTCATTTCACTGAGACTATCCACGCCACTGTAATCATTCTCTGAGGTTGCTGCAGTTGGCGCTTGCAACATCAACTGTGAACTTTCGATCACGCCCTGCGGCGATAACATTACGGCACGTTCAACGACATGTTGAAGTTCACGAATATTTCCTGGCCACGAGTACGACTGCAATATTTGCACGGCATCATCAGAAAAAACAGGCGCCTCTAGCCCATAACGTCTGGCCACAACATCCACAAAATGCACTGCCAAGAGTGCAATATCTTCTTGCCTTTCACGTAGCGGTGGTAAATGTAAACCTAGTACATTCAGCCTGAAAAACAGATCCGCCCGAAACCGCCCATCGGCCACCATCTGTTTTAAATCACGATTAGTTGCTGCAATAAAGTGAGCCTGCACCGGCACTTCACGTGTAGAACCAAGTCTTCGCACCTGTCGACGTTCTAATACATTTAACAGTTTTGTTTGTAACGACAGCGGTAATTCGCCGACTTCATCAAGAAATAAAGTGCCGTCTTCTGCTACTTCAATCAATCCCGGTTTAGCCTGATGCGCGTTAGTAAATGCACCCCGTTCATAGCCGAATAACTCGGCTTCAATTAGCTCGGCGGGTAATGCCGCACAGTCGACATGTACATAGGGCCTGTGGCGCCAACTGCCCGTTTGATGATAAATGCGGGCGATCACATCTTTCCCCGTCCCTGTCTCGCCTGAAACCAAAATGACCGGATGTTCTTGTTCAGCTTTATCAACCAAGTTAGCAATGCGTTCAACTTGCTGTCTGACAGCCTGAATAGTGTGACTATAGCCAATCATCGTGGCCGGTTCGATACCATGTGTTTCACGAACCTGTGAATAATCCAACTGCAGACTGAGTTTCTGGGTTTGCATCACTTTTGATAAGGTCAAGACCAACTCATCCAAATCAACAGGTTTCTTCAGATAATCAGTTGCACCAATCTTCATGGCCGTCACCGCATCTTCCAGCTCACCATACGCTGTCATCATGACTACCGGTATTGCCTGCCATGCGGCATTGGCGCGAATCTCTTTAAGTAAATCCAAACCACTACCATCAGGCAAACGTACATCCAGCAGAATCACATCTGGCAGTTTGGTTTTTAATGCCGCACGACCAGCCTCCAACGACGCTTTTATTGCGCCAGTATGGCCCTCACGCTGTAAACGGCGTAACACCGATTTAGCAAATAAGGTTTCATCTTCAATTAATAATACGTTGAGCATTGATGTCCTGTTTTATGCCGTTTTTTTAAGTTCTAGGTAAAATAATAGTGACTTTCGTCCCGTTGCTATCAGCATCAGAATAAATCAACTGACCACCATGCTGCTTGATAACTTTCAATGCAAATGGAATGCCCAGGCCACTGCCTAAACGTTTAGCTTCACCATCGGTGACTTGTTCTGAAACCGGATCAAACGTCATGCCCTTGCCTCGGTCACTTATCGTCAAAACAACCTGAGCATTTTTTTGAAAATAATTCAGCATGATCTCAGAGTGATGGGGTGAAGCCTCGATCGCATTTTGCACCAAATTGAACAACGTCTGTTCCATCAAATTACTATCTACAGCAATCTGATTAACCTGTCCTTCCCACCCCTTTCTGCTTAAGGTTAACTGTTTTTCATTTAACTGTAAGGCGATAAGTGACATTGCATTGTCAGCCACCTCTGTCAGTTTTTGTCTACTGAAATGGGGTTTGCGGGGGTGTAAATAGGTTAGTAATGAGGTGACCCAACGTTCAAGACGATCAACAGCAATAATGATATCGCGTAGCGCATCTTGAATCACCGGATCCGACGTCTCGTCCTGCGTGACCTGTGAAGCCGCTCTAATACCAGCCAAAGGATTACGAATATTGTGTGCGACTAACGGTACAAGTTCTCCCAGAGCAGCCTGTTTTTTTGCTTCAATCAGTTTATCGCGGTTACTGGCCAGTTCATCAGCCATGCTGTTAATTGCATCAGCCAAACGCGTAAGATCATCGACCCCCCGTTTCGGAATATTATGTGCTAAGTCACCTCTACTGATACGACGAGCCCCCTGCATCACGCTCGCCAATGGTCTCACCACATTATTTTTGACATAACGGCGGGAGAATAACAATAAGGTAATGGCAAGTAATACTGGCAGTGGCGCCAGTATCATAATGTGTGAAATCCATTTCTGACGGTTTTTAGTTAATACCCGCTGCTTGTCCTGCAATAAACGTTCAAAGCCTCCGAACGCTGCCTCTAGCTCGCTGAAAGTATATTGTTCGAGCTGTTTATCAAGGAGGTGCTTTTGTTGCGGCGTCAGGTTAGCAGGAACTAATAGTTTGTTAGTTTCGTTGTGAAAGCGATTGTAAGCAATGGCAATCTTGTTAGTTGCGTCGATCTCTTTATTATCGATAGCTAAAAGCTGTAAATCACCCAGAAACATATTGATACGACGCGTGTATAGATCGTACTCATCTGCTGCATCCACATCACTCAAAAAAGACGCATCAAAGACTTCTTTCAGTTGCCGATACAGTTCACCCCGAACATTCTGAACATGACTGTTCATCGCAGTCAGTCGTAGTGATTCTTCAGCACTTTTCTGCCAGGCAAAGGCCCAGCCAATGCCCACACTGGCGGTGACCAAAATCAACACAACATAGCTGAGCTCATGTAGTAACAATGAGCCCTGAATGCTGTGAAATTTACGAAATAACTTCATACATAAAAAAACGGGCCGAACAGCCCGTTTTCAATTTCAGCCGGTATCAGCGTCAGTTTAAGCGCCTTCAAAGCCTGCAAAGGTGATAGATTCATCAACCAGAACTGGCTCACCTTCACTCCATGTTTCACCATCTGGCACCACGGTACGGACCTGATAAATCTCACCGGGAATATGTTCAGACATAGTAAAAATATAGTACTTATTTGCATACAGCTTGTAGCGTGAATTTTTAGGGTCATTTGCATAAGGCTGAACTATATACTGAACACCTTTTACAGTCTCGCCATTATAGTCAATATCGACTTCTTTTTTATCTCCACCCTCAGCGAACGACCAACGCAACTTACGTTGAAAATAACGCCATTCACCACCGGTTAAACGCTCCATTTCATGAATATCAAACTCAAGATAAAGAACAAACACGCCATTACCACGTTGATTTTCCATTGGTTCATATGGACGTTTGTACTCATTTGAGAAAAATTCAAACGCTAGGTCGCGACGACCTGTATTACGAATGTTTGAAACCTTCACCTGAATATCATCTTCACGTGAATCTTCTACAAAACTTTCTTTCTTATAATGATAGGTCAGCGTGCCCGGCTGTTCGATATTTTGCATATGAGCTTTATCGAAAAGGACATTATTAACTTCAGAGAAGCCTGGAGCGGCGAATGCGGTGGTAGCGAGGGTCAGCATCCAACCCGTTGCCAGCGACATGACTAATTTCTTCACAATTTATACCTCTTTATTGTGGATCTTATAATGTTATGCTTAGGTAACGTCCCAGTTTACACAAAGCCTGCAAAAATGATGTGTTCATTTAAAAAAATCACTACTTCCTGCCTATTGCTTGTGACCGTTATTTTATTAAATGGTTGTCAGCCACAACAAGAAGATCATATCTATGAGCGAGCAAGCCCTTACTCATTTCAAGATACCATTCTCAACCTGGACATCGCGATTTCTGAATACAACTATCGGATTATTCATCGAAGTCATATTGGTCAGGCTGTCAGAGACAGAGGTGATAATGATTTCCCTTTGTCCACGATTACCAGTTTTTGTAATATCACCTATGCTAAAGAAATGATGTTGATCAATCCTGTGCTGATTAATGATATGCCCTGCAATATCGCTGTTAGACAAAACAGTGATCAAAAAGTCATTGTCAGTACTAAATTCATGGATGAGTCTGTAGCTGACGCAGAGCAAAGCGCCTTTGCCAAAAAAATTAATACCAACCTGAGGGGAATTATCGGGGCTACTATCGAGTAGTAACCCCAATCAACCCGACTAATTAATCATCGTCATCATCTTTACGAACACGTTTCTTAGGATAGGGATTAACGTTTTCTAGAGACGGCATATTGTATTCAGACATGATAGCGTTAATATCATCACGACGTTTATCAAGGAACTTATTCAGCAGTGCGTTCCACTTCTTATCTTGGTAACGCGTACCCATGCTAAAGCTAAATACCATTGCTTCGCCAAGTTCGTTCAATGGTTTCACTGTCATTGGAATGTCTGAAACACTGGCGTAGTGACCAGCAATAGGTCCCCACAAAAGAGCAACGTCAATTTCACCGTTGGCCAGTGCACCTTCGATAATACGACCAGCATTAACACTGACATCGCCACTCATCATCTGAAAATATTCAATTTGATTAGCCAAGCCTAATTCCAGCAATTGCTTGGTCGTTACACCACGGTCAAAGATACCAATACGCAACGGTTTTTGTTCTTTACTGACGGTAGCAATATCTTCAAGCTTATTCAGCTCATAACCTTCACCTTGACGGTAGACCATTGCCTCAATTGAGCTCCAATAAGGTTTGGTTGGCTTGAGGAAGTCAGTATGCTCAGGAATACTCATTGCTAAATCACAACGAAACTTGCCGGTTTCAGGATCAACGCTTTTGATGGTATTTCGAGAGAAACCAATACGTTGAGGAAACCAATAATACTCAACAGGGATTCCCAGCTCCTCACCTAATAATTCTGCAATTCGGTTATCAAAGCCTTCTTTCTCTTTATTTGAATACGGCATGTTGTAACCGTCAGCACACACCCTGACAGACTCTTGCCCCGGCAAAGGTTTCAAGTCTAAGTCTTCAGCATGGACTGCTGTGATGCTTAAAAATAGTCCTGACAGTAATACTGCCCAACGCTGCAAATGGGTCATTCTCTCTTCCTTTTTATTGCTTTTAAAAACAGTGTGACCGTTAAGCTAACATATTTGTTTCACAAATTCTTATTCAAACAGTCTCAAGTGCACAATTGCTCTACGAATCGTTATGTATTTGCCGTATCCATAAAAAAAGACCCGGCATCTTACGATACCGGGCCTTTTATCAGACTTGTTAGATTAATTGCTTAATCTAATTGGGTCTTGGTCTTACAGGCTAAATACGCTCAGTACACCACCCAGGTTAGTCCAGCTAGACAGTGCTTTATATGCACCGACTGCGCCCAGACCATCTGAATCGTTTTCTAAGCTAGGGATAGCCATACCGATACCAGCCCAACCACCTACACCAGACAGGATAGAAACGTATTGTTTACCACCATGTTTGTAAGTGTTGACGTTGCCGATGATGCCTGATGGCGTTTTGAATCTGTACAATTCACGGCCAGTTTGAGCATCTACTGCTTTCAGGTAACCTTCCAGCGTACCGTAGAACACAACATCAGAGGCAGTTGCCAAAGCACCTGACCATACTGAGAAACGTTCTGGGTTTGACCAGACGATTTTACCTTCACGTGCATCCCATGCAATGAAGTTACCCAAGTGAGTACCACCTGGTGCTGGGAACATGCTTAATGTCGCACCAACGTATGGTTGACCTGCAACATACTCAACTTCGAATGGCTCGTAGTCCATGCACACGTGGTTAGTCGGTACATAGTACAGACCGGTACGTGGTGAGTAAGCCGCTGGCTGTTGGTCTTTAGAGCCCAATGCCGCAGGACAGATACCAGTGGTGTTCACATCTTCGCCGTTACGTGCAGTTGAGTATTTCGCTACACGGTCATGACGACCAGTTTTCAGGCTAACGCCGTTTGACCAGTTAACTGCTGGGTCATATTTTTCTGCGACCAGGAGTTCACCAGTTTCACGATCCATGGTGTAACCAAAACCGTTACGGTCAAAGTGAACAGCAGTCTTATGCATTTTGCCTTTGACTTTTTGTTCAGCCAGGATCACTTCGTTAACACCATCGTAATCCCACTCATCGTAAGGCGTCATTTGGTAAACCCATTTCGCCATACCGGTGTCTAAATCACGACCAAACAGAGACATGGTCCATTTGTTGTCACCTGGACGTTGTACCGGGTTCCATGTAGATGGGTTACCGTTACCGTAGTAGAACATGTCTAGGTCTTTATCGTAAGAATACCAACCCCATGTTGTACCACCACCAATTTTCCATTGGTCACCTTGCCATGTTTTCAAAGATGAATCTTTGCCAACTGGTTTCAGCATAGAAGTGGTTTTAACTGGATCAATCAGCATTTCTTCGTCAGGACCAGTGCTGTACGCTTTGTACAGAACGTTACCGTCTAAGTCGTAAGCCTGGATGTAACCACGTACACCGAACTCACCACCAGATACACCAACCAGTACTTTATCTTTAAATACGTGCGCCGCAGCAGTGCTGGTTGCACCACGTTTTGGATCGTCACGTTTATCAGACCATACAACGCTACCGTCAGTCGCATTTAACGCAACCAGAGTCGTGTCAGCTTGGTTCAGGAAGATTTTTCCGTCGCCGTATGACAGACCACGGTTAACCGTGTCACAGCACATAACTGGCACAGTTTCATCGTAGTTTTGTTTTGGCTCATACTTCCATTTGATTGCACCGTCGTTGTTCAAATCCAACGCGAATACGATGTTAGGAAATGCAGTGTGAACATACATAGTGCCATCGATAACCAGAGAGTTACCTTCGTGACCACGTAAAACACCGGTTGAGAAAGACCATGCCATGTTCAAATCTTTGACATT
>NZ_GG657903.1:0-23094 GCF_000156355.1 Methylophaga thiooxydans DMS010
ACGTTAGGTTGCTAGAAAACCTGACGTGAAACATTCATATGTTCAACGTCAATCAAGATTTGGTAACTTTGTCTTATAAAGTTACAAGCTAAATTAAACTGAAGAGTTTGATCATGGCTCAGATTGAACGCTGGCGGCATGCCTAACACATGCAAGTCGAACGATGACGAAACAGCTTGCTGTTTCTGATTAGTGGCGGACGGGTGAGTAATGTATAGGGATCTGCCTGACAGTGGGGGACAACAGCCGGAAACGGCTGCTAATACCGCATACGCTCTACGGAGGAAAGTGGGGGACCTTTCGGGGCCTCACGCTGACAGATGAACCTATATCAGATTAGCTAGTTGGTGGGGTAATGGCTTACCAAGGCGACGATCTGTAGCTGGTCTGAGAGGATGATCAGCCACACTGGGACTGAGACACGGCCCAGACTCCTACGGGAGGCAGCAGTGGGGAATATTGGACAATGGGGGCAACCCTGATCCAGCAATGCCGCGTGTGTGAAGAAGGCCTTCGGGTTGTAAAGCACTTTCAATAGGGAGGAAAAGTTATGCGTTAATAGCGTATAGCCGTGACGTTACCTATAGAAGAAGCACCGGCTAACTCCGTGCCAGCAGCCGCGGTAATACGGAGGGTGCAAGCGTTAATCGGAATTACTGGGCGTAAAGCGCGCGTAGGCGGTTTATTAAGTCAGATGTGAAAGCCCCGGGCTCAACCTGGGAATTGCATTTGAGACTGGTAGGCTAGAGTGTGGTAGAGGTGAGTGGAATTTCAGGTGTAGCGGTGAAATGCGTAGAGATCTGAAGGAACATCAGTGGCGAAGGCGACTCACTGGGCCATTACTGACGCTGAGGTGCGAAAGCGTGGGTAGCAAACAGGATTAGATACCCTGGTAGTCCACGCCCTAAACGATGTCAACTAGGTGTATGGAGAATTTATTCTTTGTGTATCGAAGCTAACGCGATAAGTTGACCGCCTGGGGAGTACGGTCGCAAGACTAAAACTCAAATGAATTGACGGGGGCCCGCACAAGCGGTGGAGCATGTGGTTTAATTCGATGCAACGCGAAGAACCTTACCTGGCCTTGACATGTACGGAAGATAGAAGAGATTTTATTGTGCCTTCGGGAACCGTAACACAGGTGCTGCATGGCTGTCGTCAGCTCGTGTCGTGAGATGTTGGGTTAAGTCCCGCAACGAGCGCAACCCCTGTCCTTAGTTGCCATCATTAAGTTGGGCACTCTAAGGAGACTGCCGGTGACAAACCGGAGGAAGGTGGGGATGACGTCAAGTCATCATGGCCCTTATGGCCAGGGCTACACACGTGCTACAATGGCAAGTACAAAGGGTTGCTAACTCGCGAGAGTGTGCTAATCCCATAAAGCTTGTCGTAGTCCGGATCGCAGTCTGCAACTCGACTGCGTGAAGTCGGAATCGCTAGTAATCGCGGATCAGAATGCCGCGGTGAATACGTTCCCGGGCCTTGTACACACCGCCCGTCACACCATGGGAGTTGGCTGCAAAAGAAGTAGGTAGACTAACCTTCGGGAGGTCGCTTACCACTTTGTGGTCAATGACTGGGGTGAAGTCGTAACAAGGTAGCCCTAGGGGAACCTGGGGCTGGATCACCTCCTTTCATAAAGGTGACCGGCGTAAGTGCCTACACAAATTACTTGATACTGCACAGAAGAGATATCTGGGTCTGTAGCTCAGTTGGTTAGAGCGCACCCCTGATAAGGGTGAGGTCGGAAGTTCAAATCTTCCCAGACCCACCACTTTTCCTCACTTTGAATTTTCTAGCTGGCTTACGTGTTAACACGCTTCGCCAACGACAAAATCCAAATTGAGAAAAAGCCCTTGATACAGGGGTAACGTGGTACCCATGGAAGTTCCTATTTGGGGCTATAGCTCAGCTGGGAGAGCGCCTGCCTTGCACGCAGGAGGTCCGCGGTTCGATCCCGCGTAGCTCCACCAATATCTTTTCTGGTAGAAAGCACTTTTGAGTTACCTTGCTGAGGTAGTTGAAAAGTGTTTTTTTACACTGCTCTTTAACAAAACGGAAAAAAGTAACAAGGCAGAATGAAATACTGTAGTGATACAGCGTGACATTCTAAGTAAAGAAAAACTTATGTCGTAATATGTAACGAACATATGATCCCGAAGATGATTTGGGGTTATATGGTCAAGTGAATAAGCGCACATGGTGGATGCCTTGGCGATAAGAGGCGATGAAGGACGTAGAAATCTGCGATAAGCGTAGGCGAGTTGATAAACGAGCTATGACCCTACGATTTCCGAATGGGGAAACCCACTTACCTTTGGTAAGTATCAATAAGTGAATACATAGCTTATTGAGGCGAACCCGGTGAACTGAAACATCTAAGTAACCGGAGGAAAAGAAATCAACCGAGATTTCGCTAGTAGCGGCGAGCGAACGCGAAACAGCCTGCAAGTGATATTTAACGTTTTAGTGGAATGGTCTGGAAAGGCCTGCGATAGAGGGTGATAGTCCCGTACACGAAAAAGCGTTATTGGTACTAGGCTTGCGACAAGTAGGGCGGGGCACGAGAAACCTTGTCTGAACATGGGGGGACCATCCTCCAAGGCTAAATACTCCTTATCGACCGATAGTGAACCAGTACCGTGAGGGAAAGGCGAAAAGAACCCCGTTGAGGGGAGTGAAATAGAACCTGAAACCGTGTGCGTACAAGCAGTAGGAGCAGACTTGTTCTGTGACTGCGTACCTTTTGTATAATGGGTCAGCGACTTAATTTATGTAGCGAGCTTAACCGAATAGGGGAGGCGCAGGGAAACCGAGTCTTAATAGGGCGACTAGTTGCATGGATTAGACCCGAAACCTGGCGATCTATCCATGGTCAGGGTGAAGGTGAGGTAACACTTACTGGAGGCCCGAACTCACGTATGTTGAAAAATGCGGAGATGAACTGTGGATCGGAGTGAAAGGCTAATCAAGCCAGGAGATAGCTGGTTCTCCTCGAAAGCTATTTAGGTAGCGCCTCGTATCTCACTCTCGGGGGTAGAGCACTGTTTGGGCTAGGGGGTCATCCCGACTTACCAAACCCATGCAAACTCCGAATACCGAGAAGTGCAATTACGGGAGACACACGGCGGGTGATAACGTCCGTCGTGGAAAGGGAAACAACCCAGACCATCAGCTAAGGTCCCAAAATTATGGCTCAGTGGAAAACGATGTGGGAAGGCCCAGACAGCTAGGAGGTTGGCTTAGAAGCAGCCATCCTTTAAAGAAAGCGTAATAGCTCACTAGTCGAGTCGGCCTGCGCGGAAGATGTACCGGGGCTTAAGCCATATACCGAAGCTATGGATGCGTGTTTACACGCATGGTAGAGGAGCGTTGTGTAAGTCTGTGAAGGTGTCCTGAGAGGGGTGCTGGAGATATCACAAGTGCGAATGCTGACATGAGTAACGATAAAGGGGGTGAGAGGCCCCCTCGCCGAAAATCCAAGGTTTCCTGCTCAACGCTAATCGGAGCAGGGTGAGTCGGCCCCTAAGGCGAGGCAGAAATGCGTAGTCGATGGGAAACAGGTTAATATTCCTGTACTTGTTATTACTGCGATGGGATGACGGAGAAGGTTAGATCAGCCAACTGTTGGATATGTTGGTTTAAGTGTGTAGACGTGTTGAGTAGGCAAATCCGCTTGACTTAGTTGAGACATGATGACGAGCTTCAATAGAAGCGAAGTGATTGATACCCGGCTTCCAGGAAAAGTCTCTAAGCTTCAGGTAATAACGAACCGTACCCCAAACCGACACAGGTGGATGGGATGAGAATTCTAAGGCGCTTGAGAGAACTCTGGTGAAGGAACTAGGCAAAATAGCACCGTAACTTCGGGAGAAGGTGTGCCCCTGTTAGGTGAAGCGACTTGCTCGTGGAGCTGAAAGGGGTTGCAATGACCAGGTGGCTGCGACTGTTTATTAAAAACACAGCACTCTGCAAACTCGAAAGAGGACGTATAGGGTGTGACGCCTGCCCGGTGCTGGAAGGTTAATTGATGATGTTATCTTCGGAGAAGCATTTGATCGAAGCCCCAGTAAACGGCGGCCGTAACTATAACGGTCCTAAGGTAGCGAAATTCCTTGTCGGGTAAGTTCCGACCTGCACGAATGGCGTAACGATGGCCACACTGTCTCCACCAGAGACTCAGTGAAATTGAAATTGCGGTTAAGATGCCGTATACCCGCGGCTAGACGGAAAGACCCCGTGAACCTTTACTACAGCTTTGCACTGAACTTTGAACCTACTTGTGTAGGATAGGTGGGAGACGTTGAAGCACAGTCGTTAGATTGTGTGGAGTCACCCTTGAAATACCACCCTGGTATGTTTGGAGTTCTAACCTCGGCCCATTATCTGGGCTAGGGACAGTGTATGGTGGGTAGTTTGACTGGGGCGGTCTCCTCCCAAATTGTAACGGAGGAGCACGAAGGTACACTAAGTATGGTCGGACATCATACGGTTAGTGCAATGGCAAAAGTGTGCTTGACTGCGAGACAGACACGTCGAGCAGGTACGAAAGTAGGTCATAGTGATCCGGTGGTTCTGTATGGAAGGGCCATCGCTCAACGGATAAAAGGTACTCCGGGGATAACAGGCTGATACCGCCCAAGAGTTCACATCGACGGCGGTGTTTGGCACCTCGATGTCGGCTCATCACATCCTGGGGCTGTAGCCGGTCCCAAGGGTATGGCTGTTCGCCATTTAAAGTGGTACGCGAGCTGGGTTTAGAACGTCGTGAGACAGTTCGGTCCCTATCTGCCGTGGGCGTTTGAGAATTGAGAGGAGCTGCTCCTAGTACGAGAGGACCGGAGTGGACGAACCCCTGGTGTTCGGGTTGTCATGCCAATGGCATTGCCCGGTAGCTATGTTCGGACGGGATAACCGCTGAAAGCATCTAAGCGGGAAGCCCCCCTCAAGATAAGTTCTCACAGAGCTTTAAGCTCCTGAAGGGCCGTGGAAGACTACCACGTTGATAGGCTGGGTGTGGAAGTGCAGTAATGCATGTAGCTAACCAGTACTAATTGCCCGTGAGGCTTGACCATATAACCCCAAGTTACACTTGGGGAGCGACATAGGCGCTTCACCTTGTTACGATTTTCCGAATTAGCTAGTGAACGCTAGTAACCAGTTATGCCTGGCGGCCATAGCGAGTTGGTCCCACCTGATCCCATACCGAACTCAGAAGTGAAACAGCTTAGCGCCGATGATAGTGTGGGAGTTCCCATGTGAAAGTAGGTCACTGCCAGGCTTTAATACAATAGAAAAGCCCGTCTCGAAAGAGTCGGGCTTTTTTATTGTCTAATAGTTTTGTAATGCACTCACCTGAGTATGGCAACACCCCATGTGACAAAAACGCCGGGAGCGTTTTTGAATGAGCGAAGCGAGCCCGAAGGGGTAGCCACAGGGATGTGGCTGATAAAGTAGGTCAACGATAACGGCTCCTGAATTATAGGCATACGATGAACAGGGATTGTTCAAGTGTTACGTTAGCAGGATAGCGGTAGCCACCATACATCCATGTAAATAACTGCCAGGCTTTAATACTAAGAAGATACCCGGTCCTCATTGAGGTCCGGGTATTTTTTTGTCTTGAGGTGTGGGATTGTGCTGTCTTGAAGCGGGATGTCCCCATGTGACATTATCGTCGGGAGCGATAATGGACGCTGATACGCGCCCGAAGGGCTGGGCACAGGAAGTGCCCAGTCAAACTAGGTCGAAACATAAACCAGCCTGTATGCGGGTGACTTTTTTTATACCTGATGTTTAGACCGTGACCTGCTTGAACGAAGTGACAATATCGCCTGAACAAGCCATGTTCCGGACATGGCATTGCATACACGCCATCCATGGAGATAAACGATATTGCATGAGCGAAGCGAGCCCGAAGGGGCAGCCACAGGGATGTGGCTGATAAAATAGGTCACTGCCAGGCTTTAATACTAAGAAGATACCCGGTTCTCATTGAGGCCAGGGTATTTTTTTATCTTGAGGGTTGGCAGTTTACTATCTTGAAGCGGGATGTCCCCATATGACATTATCGCCGGGAGCGCTAATGGACCGCCGGAGGCGAGATGCAGGGAGGCATCTCATCAAAGCATCTCAACGATAACGGCGGATGCGTTATAGCCATGCGTGATATCCCTGTCAGTAATTGCCAGGCCTTAATATAAAAAAAGGCCACCACAAAAGGATGGCCTTTTCTTATCAAACGTCACGTTAGCTGCATAGCTATCCATTGTTCAATGGACTTAACGAATTTCTTAGCCGCTCCCAACTTAGATGGTCTCTATAGAGCTAATTGTTAATGCGTCGGTACTGAATTAGCTTATTCACCAAATGGTGAAGCCACATCTTGTCCCATACGAATAGCGAAGATCTTACGAATGGTTTCTTCTGTTTTCCATTGTCCTTTAAAGCCTGCTTCAACTAAAAAGCTATCGCCGGCGACATAGGTTTTAGACTCACCGTTCTCATCGGTTAATGTGGCTTTACCTTCGAAAATATGTACCATTTCATCTGCGTTATAGGTAACTTGATATGTGCCGGGAGTGGCTTCCCAAAAACCAGTTAGGAACTTGCCATCTTCAGGCACGTGCTCGAGCCAAGTAGTCATCGACGGACTACCTGCTACCGGAACCCAACCAGCAAGATCATCTGTAATTGGCGTGGTGTTTTTAGTATCAAACTTTCCAAAAGAAATGGTTTTCATAATTAGCTCCAGACTACATCTTAAAGCTCTTACTTTGTCAGTAATGTGTGGTGAAAACAATGAGTCTTAGGGAGTATTGATTTTGCTTATTATGCACCAAAAGTAGTATTTACTTGTCCAGATCTATCGCTCTATACCGTGAAAATAAAAGTGGTTGTATCTTGTTTATCATGTAGGACATAAATTTTCTTAGGTTCAGAAGTGTGATTGATATGACCACTCAGTGTAAATTGCTGCATATTGACGTCGTCACATGAGTGTATAGCTTGTTTGATCGCCAGTGTGGTCGCTTCATCAAATAAGTCAGATAGCTGCTTGGGAGCAGTATGATAGCTATCATTATCTGTAAAAAAGTCATTATGCCGAATGATCTGTAGATCATTATCGAGCTTGATCACACCAAATAAGGCTTGATTAAATACCGACTGCCATTGCTCAAGCTCTTTACGTAGAGCGCGTTCAGTTTGCTTAATTTCGCTAATATCTTGGTTAACTTCTATAGCGCCTATAATCTTTGCATCATTATCATAGAGGGGGGTAGCGTACATAATGATTGTTCTGAGTTCACCATCAAATGCTTCAATGTTGACGACTTCAGCCGTACTTGTTTCGCCAGCACTTACCGCTCTGGCTAAAGTCCAGCCTTCGGGACCCACTTCTTTACCCGTTTTATCCCACCAACCTTTATATTCGCCATATTGATCTAGGCCGACATACTTGGCACCGCCCCAGATTCGTTTGACTTCTTGGTTGGCTAAACAAATCTTACCCTTATCATCCGCTGCCCAGAGACCAACAGGGACAGTTTCAATGATCTTTCGCATCATATGTTCACTACGTTGCAGCGCTTGCTCTGCTTTTTTTCTGTCTGTTATTTCGCTACTAATTCCAATCACTTTGAGAGGACGTTTAGCCGCATCGAATATGATCTTGCCACGCGATGTGAACCAACGCTGGTCAGAGTCTTTACCCTCTATTTTAAAGTCCCATATATGCGGTTCTTTAGCGTTAAATAAGTCGAGTATGGCGCCCAAATCATAGTGTTCGAATGGCAACATCTGAGCACGAAGACGTTCTGGTTCTGTACCAAATACATTAACGGCGTTGTCAGAGTGAGAGAGCGTGCCGGTGAGTACATTCCATTCCCAGTTAACAATTTCAGCCATTTCCAAGGCTGATTTCATTCGCGCTTCATTATCAAGAATCTGATTAAGATACTCGCGTCGCATATCTGTCATGGTTTCGGATTTGTCTGATGTAACGTTCTGCAGGCTCTCGATAGCTTCATCGCCGTAGCGTAACCAGACCCAGTTGACCTCCAGAAAGTCAGCCAATGTTCTCAGGTTGTCGTATTCAATTTCACCGTTTTTAGTCCAGCGATTGACGGATGGGACTGACGTGCCGACCGCTGCAGCCACTTGGGCCTGAGTCAGGTGCTTTTGTTTTAGCAGCTGTTTTAGCCGATCTCCAAAGCCGTTTTGTTTCATAACTTTACTCAAATTTACGCGCAAACCAGTCGTTTTATACGACAGTTAGTTGGCAGTTAATCAAAAAAGAATCTTATCACGAAGCCTGCCGTATCCAGTTATAACACAATAATGTTACATAATAAGTAATAAATTACTTGACACGTAAATTCGGCAAGAATATAACTATTTCCGTGTTCATATAAGGCACCTTTGTTTCCTTTAATGAATTTTAGGCGGATGCAAAGTTGTTCAAGCTATTGAATACAAATCTATTTAACTAGAGTTACGGAGTTTCAAGATGAAAACGTTTCAAGTAGTAACATCTGCAATCTTTGCAGCAACAGTAACAGCCACCACGTTAGTTATGGCTCACGGAGTTGAAGTACCTGTCGGTAGCAAAAACCTGAAGTACTTTGAAGATGCGCAATCTATGCCGATTGCTTCTATGAATGAGCCAGGCGTGAATGCCTATTTTGAAGATATTGTCGGTTCCGGTGATCCGAAAGCGCCGATTTCATGTGGTTTATTCAAAATCGAAAAAGGCAATCCGCTGGTGTACACCTACGATTATGACGATCACAAAATCGTTTTAGAGGGTCATATCTACTTTTCTGATGGTGAGCAAAAAGTCAAAGGTGAGAAAGGTGATGTGTTGTTCTTTCCTAAGGGCTCAACAATCACGTTTTCTACAGACGACTCCGGTCTGGCATATGCCTGTGGCCAACGTAAGTTGTTTTAACGAATACATGGAATCTTGAACTTAGGTTCAAGGGTAATACAAAAATTATTAGAGGAGAGAGAGATGAAACAATCCTCATTAGCTCGAATGATTCCATTGTGTATCGCAATGACTAGCCCGGTGGCTGTGATGGCTGAGGCGAACCTGACAGATTTAACTGCAGGTGATCCGTTCTATTACACCAGCGACCAATACATTTCGAAAGACAATAAAGAAAAAACGTTATTAGGAATCGGTCGTCCGGGCAAAACCCATTCACAAATACCGCACCTGCCTGTTTATTACGGTTATATGAATACCAACTCAACCTATCGCTTTGTGAATGTGGTTGAGCAGGTTTTCACAATGATCGGCGAGGGTAAACATGGTCTGTGGCGTATTCAGGAAAAAGGCACAGTAAGACAATATTTGAAAAAAGGGGCAAAAGGCCTGCCTGATGGCGCAGATTTAAATGCACCAGAAAATCAGAAAATAATCGAGTCAAATTACAGTGCGTATCTGCCGAATGAAAGTTGGTCCGGCTATAAATATCCCGATCAAAAACTCAATGAAGCAGGTACTTTAAACTTTATCGATTTGCCAATCACGCATGCAACATTTGATGGCAAATATCAGCAGCATGAGCCGATTGATTTGCCGAACTGGTACTGCACTATGTCGGCAAACGATTACCCCTACGCCAAGAAAGCGATGAATTTTGCTTTCAACCAACCCGCTGAGGGTCAGATTGGACCACTGGGTAAACGTGCCGGTTTAGATATTAAAGAAAATTATCGAAAAGTACTGCGTTTGAAATCGTTCCCTGATGCGCGCTCGTGGGTGAATGTGGGTCAGAAAGGTAAGGACGCACTGCATGTGAAATGGGAAGCGGTTGATACCAGTAAAACCCAAGCGGAGTATTACTTAGTTGAGAGACCTTTCTTTAATAAACCCTACCTGTTTGTCACGGCTGTTTATGACAATGTCGACAATGCAGATCATAGCTACGTAAGACCCGATGGTGAATATTATGCTTCTTTGAAAAATAAAGAAGTAAAACTCAAAACAGAGGTCACACAACAACCTCGTTTTCACCTGGAAAAAGGCGGGCAAGCGCGAGCTATTGGTTTACCAATCTATGGTGTACATCATCCGGATCGTCATTCGTTCGGTGGCGGTGGCGCTTGTCCATTAAAAGGTGGTGACTGGGGCCGTTACCCTGACACTTCGGGTGGCTCAGGTTGGCCAACGCAATACGAAGAGGTGACGCCGTTATGTGACTCAGTCTTGGTCGATATCAAGTTTTTCGCAAACTTGGATGGTCGTGACTGGAACGATCCAAACAAGTATCTGGCTAATGCAGGCGTGGGTACAAAACAAGTCACGTATAAAGTGCAGCCCGGTCACTATGGTGTTTTCACCGAACATTACAACACCTCAAATGACATTACCAATGCTGACAGTCAGGAGATCCCGGCGGAATTGACTTTGACTTTTCCTGAGGTCAGCCCCGTTGTGACGTATAACGATCCCCCTGTTTTGGATATGGCTCAAGGAATGGTGCCCTCTGAGTCGACAATGTGTCGTCCCGTTATGCAAGCATCACTTGATGAGGAATTTAAAAAATGAAAACGCAAACATTAACGACATTATCTGCTTTGGTTTTAGGGGCAACGATTGCTTCTTCAGCATGGGCAGATGAAGGGCAAGCAGAAGTCGGTCCGGCGAAGGCGGCTAAAGAGTCGACGCATTTTACTGACTATCTTGATCGCGATACGGTGCTGGGTGGTAAGTTCAGTACGTGGGTTGAGCTTGCCTCAGATTATGTCTTTCGAGGTGAGTCAGAAACCAATGATGGCAAAATTCCATCAATTAAAGCTGCCATTACCTGGACGCATTCTAGTGGTATTTATCTCGGCTATTACGGAGCAAACAATCTATTTCCCGGTGATGATGCAGAAGGTAATAACCCACATATCAATGCCGTTTGGGGGCCATATGTTGGTTATGCAACGAATGACATTGCGGGAACCGGTATTAATTACAACGGCATGTTCTTTCAATATGTCTATCCGGGAGATCGCGATTCTAACTATTTAGAAATGTTTAATTACATTGATAAGCAGTTTGGGCGTTTTAACCTGAAACTAGAATACTCACCCACGATTACAGACTGGTTTGGTGTTGAAGATCTGCAATCTCACAATGTGGCCATTCATCCGAGTTGGTTATTGCCATATGGCTTTACCATATCGGGCGGTGTGGGCTATCAGTTCTTTGATAACAGCGGACCGAGTTTGGACGCGAACGGTGATGGCAAGGAAGATATTGATTGGGTGCACTGGAATGTTGGTTTAAGCCGTAATGTATATGGCTTCAACGTTGATGTGAGATACCACGATACGGATATCAAGAAAGGCGAACATGATTTCTATGGTTTTGATTCGAACCATCAGATTGTTGATGATCGGGTTATGATTGCAGTGTCAAAGTCTTTCTAAATCTCGGTGTTGGCCTTGCATCCATAACCGAGAAGTTTTCAGCAGAAATTGCTTAGCAATTTCATCCTCTCTATTCATCATCGGGGTGTCTCTACCCCGGTGATGTTTTTTTATCTTCGGGCAGCAAGAGTTGCTGACAACGATTCATATACTGTCCCTTTCGAGCACTACGCAGCATAATGCCAAACAAAGTTGTTTTTTTCAGTCTGGGCCGTGTGAGTAGGCTGCGATCAGATTGTTGTCGCAACAAAGCTAACGTTTGAATACCGCCTAACGTCATTGCTCTGATTTCCCAACCTAATCTTCCAGTCAATGACGCGCCAAGCGGATAACCGGCTTGCATCATATCTGCTGTGCGCTGGTATAAGCTGCGAATTAGAGGCGCAATTTTCTCTGAATCTGGCTGGATAAGATCGGACGCCTTTAAGCCTGTAGCAGCTAATTCATTTTGCGGTATGTAAATACGATCTTGTTCGGTGTAATCCTGAACAATATCTTGATAAAAATTAATGAGTTGCAAAGCGCTACAAATGGCATCTGACTGTTGCAGTTGTTGCTGGCTTGGTGAGCCATTCAGATACAGCAGTAATCGGCCCACCGGATTAGCCGAGAAACGACAATAATCTAATACCTCATCAAAATTCGCATAGCGAGATTTCACCACATCTTGTTTAAAGGCGCTAAGCAGATCGTCAAATAAACCGATGGGTAGCTGATGCTGTTGAATCACATCCTGTAAAGCGATAAAAATAGGCGCATTGCCCTGATAATTATCCGCACTGATTTGCTTCAGCGCCGTGCTGTATTGCTCTAACTGCTCTAGTCGAGTCGATTCAGATTCACTGCCTTCATCAGCAAAGTCATCAGCTGTACGCGCAAAGGCATAAATTACGCTGATAGGTTTACGTAAGCGTTTGGGTAAAAGCAACGACGCGACGGGAAAGTTTTCGTAATGAGACTGAGCAAGTTGCTGACAAAAACGATAGGCGTTATCGAGCTCTGATTTAGTGATCATCGTCAGTATTTTGTTGTACCGGTCTGGGTTGCTGTTCTATTGGTGGAAGATCGCTGATTTTATGTTTGCTGCTAATTCCCATTTCGGTAAATTTACGTGCACCGGGCAAGACTTGTCTTTCCAGTGAGCCCACCGCACTATTAAAGTGATTCACGGTACTGCCGAGGCTATTTCCCAACTTACTTAAATGATTACCAAAAGTTGAAAGACGCTTGTATAAAGTCTCACCCAGTTCACGAATGTTTTCAGCATTCTCAGCTAAAGCTTGTTGTTTCCATCCATAAGAGACAGCTCGGAGTAGGGCAATAAAGTTAGTCGGTGTTGCCAGAATAATATTTTGACTCATGCTGTCTTCCAGCAAGGCTGGATCAACTTCGAGGGCGGCTGCCAGAAATTGCTCACCAGGTATAAACAACACTACAAACTCGGGGGAGTTACTGTACTCCGCCCAATAGTTTTTACGGGCCAATTCCTTCACGCGACTACGAATCACTTGTGCATGCCGTTTGAGTTCTTTTTGTCGGGTGCTGTCATCTTTAGCTTGTATGGCAGAAAGGTAGGCGTCTAGCGGCGTTTTAGCATCAACGATGATGTCGCGTTTTTCTGGTAGCTTGACGATCATGTCGGGGCGAATACTGCCGGTTTCAGTATTGGTATGTGTTTGCTCAAAAAAGTCACAGTGCGCAACCATGCCACTGAGTTCTGCCAAGCGACGTAGCGTCATTTCACCCCATTGACCTCGAACTTCCGGTCGACGTAGCGCTTGTACCAGATTCTGAGTTTCCAGCTGCAATTGCTGCTGGCTTTTAGTCATTTGATCGATGGTGCTGCGAAGACTGCCATAGCTCTCTTTTCGGTCTTTCTCGATCTCATGAATTTGTTTGCTGGTTTGCTGTAATGCTTCATTAATGGGCTTCAGCATTTGCTCAATGGCTTTTTCTTTGGTGCCGAGATCGGCTTTAGCTTCACTTTGAAAGCGCTTTAAGTTTTCTTCGGCTAAACGAAGGAAGTTGCTGTTATTCCGGTTTAAGGCTTCATTCGAGAGTTGGTTGAAGGTGTTCGCTAATTGCTCGCGAGTCTGGTCGAGCATAGCATCAAGCTGTTGTTTATTTTTTTGTTCCAATTCCAGTGTTAATGCCAGCTCACTGTTACGTGTTTCAAGCATGCGAATTTTTTTATTTCGTGCAAAAACACCCATCAGGGCGCCAAAAACGATGCCGACAGTGAGTAGAATTAAACTCATTTGGTGTCTGAGAATAAAGTCGATAGCTAAATCCATTGCATAATCTCGCTGGGGTGGTTAATCATCGCATCGGCCTGCCATGTTTCAGGCTTGTCACTCTCACTGATGTAACCGTAGTTAGCGATGATGGTGTGCATGTTTACATTACGACCTGCCGCAATATCTCGCTCGGCATCACCAATATAAAGGCAGTTGTTTGGCTCGACATGTGTTAACTGACAGGCATGTAACATGGGTTCTGGATGTGGTTTGCTGTTTGCTGTGGTGTCGCCACTGACGATGCAGACTGCCCGCTTATCGAGTTTTAGATCGGCCATAAGCGGAAGCGTTAAGAATGCAGGTTTGTTAGTAATCACTCCCCACTGCTTGCCCGTTTTTTCTATGGTATCGAGAATATTTTCCATGCCATCAAACAATGCTGATTGACGAGATAGATTGTCTTGGTAAATCTGAAGAAATCGTTCTTGCAGTGGTTTAAAAGCGTCCATTACTGGCGTAATAGCAAAGCCTAAGCCTAATAAACCTGCACTACCGTGACTGGCAACGGGGCGAATGTTTTCGTAGGGAAGTGGGGGCTTACCTTCCTGCTCAAGTAACTGATTTAAAGCAAATGCCAGATCGGGAGCCGTATCAACTAAGGTACCATCAAGATCGAAGAAAATAACATCATATTTCGCCATATCAGACCTTATGGCAGTGAACGATATAGTTCACTTTGACATCGTCACCAAGGCTAAACTGACGGGTTAACGGGTTATAACTTATTCCGGTGATGTTTTTAACCTGCAACCCTGCTTGACGACACCAGCTGGCTAATTCGGCTGGGCGGATAAAACGTTTATAGTCATGTGTACCTTTGGGAAGCATATTCATGACATATTCGGCACCGACGACAGCTAGTAAGTATGCTTTGGGGTGACGATTCAATGTTGAGAAAAACACATCACCACCGGGTTTAACTAAATCTGCACATGCTTGAATGATAGCGGCAGGATCGGGCACATGTTCCAGCATTTCAAGACAGGTTACGGCATCGAACTCCGCAGTATGTCTGGATGCCATAGTTTCTGCTGTTGATTGCTCGTAATGTATATCAAGTCCCGATTCCATGGCATGAAGTTTGGCAATATCGAGCGGCATTTCTCCCATATCAATACCGGTGACCTTAGCGCCATTTTTTGCCAAGGCTTCAGATAAAATACCGCCGCCACAACCTACATCAATGACGTTTGCATTATCTAGTTTGCAGCGCTGAGCAATATACCCGGTGCGATGTGGGTTAATCTCATGTAGCGGTTTAGATTGGCCCTCTAAATCCCACCAACTTGCTGCTAACGCTTCGAATTTAGCTACTTCATTGGGATCAACATTGTGATCAGTTTGGCTCATGGTTTCTGAGATCCTATTTTGTTTGCCCACTGTTGGGCATCAGCAATAATTTTGGTTTCGTTAAGCGTGGTTAACTGTCTGCTTGTAAGTAATTGCTTACCTGCAACCCACACATCCGTCACCTTATCACGCCCAGTTGCATAGACTAGTTGTGAGACAACATCGAACATGGGCTGACTTTCCAGACTCGACATATCGACAGCAACCAGATCGGCATATTTCCCGACTTCAAGCGAACCAGTCTGCTGTTCCAGGCCCAGTGATTTGGCTGCGTTAATCGTTGCCATCTCAATGGCTTTATGTGCGGGGATGGCGCCAGGGTCTTGGCCGACCGCTTTTGCTAATAATGCTGCTTGCCGCATTTCAGCAAACATATCCAGATCATTGTTGGATGCAGCGCCATCAGTACCGATAGTGATATTGACGCCTTGTTTGTCCAGTTCGTTAACCGGACAAAATCCACTGGCTAGCTTTAAGTTAGACTCTGGGCAATGCGCGATGTGAACACCCGCTTCGGCGCACCACTCGATTTCTTCATGGCTTAGCTGTGTCATATGCACTGCTATCAGGCGTGGTGAGAGCAGACCGATCTGCTTCAAGCGTTCTAATGGGCGCATACTGAAGTCTTCAACACTTTGTGATACTTCAGCAGCGGTTTCATGGATATGCATATGAATAGGCAGATCCATTTCTTCAGCATTCACGATAATTTTTTCTAAGGTCGTATCTGCCACAGTGTAGGGCGCATGTGGAGCATAGGCTGTGGTAATACGTGGGTGATGCCGATAGTGGTCATGCAATTGTTGGCCTTTATGCATGTACTCATCAACATTCGCTGCCCAGTTAGTTGGAAACTCAATGATTACCATGCCCAGACTGGCACGGATGCCACTGCGATCAACGATGCGAGCTGTCGCGTCGGGGAAAAAATACATATCATTGAAACAGGTGGTGCCGCCACGAATCATTTCAGCAATCGCTAAAGCGCTACCCGACTCGACAAAAGAATCACCAACGAACTGCTTTTCGGCAGGCCAGATATGATCATTAAGCCATGTCATCAACGGCAGATCGTCAGCTAAGCCGCGAAACAGCGACATGGCAGTATGTGCGTGATTGTTTATCAGGCCGGGAATCAGACAGTGTTCATTCATGTCGTGAGTGGCAGCAGCGGTATAAAGCTGTGTTGCTTGTTGCTGAGGGAGAAGCGCTACAATACGGCTATCTTTTACAATAACAGCATGGTTTTCCAAAACCTGCTGCGAAGCCGTTACAGGCACTATCCAGCGTGCATTTATAATCAAGTCGACAGTTTGCATGTTGCCGATTATACCGTTGGCGTTAGTGAAAAACCTACTCTGCACGAGCAGTGATTCAAAAAAATGTGTTTAGACATATGATTAAATGCGTACAGGAGCATAGATTGGCTACAAAAACCAAGACAATAGAGCCGATTATCTGGCGGGAAAATAGTTTATTTTTGCTAGATCAGAGAGTGTTACCGCATCAACAACGCTGGCTTGAGTTTAACGATTCAAGCGCCGTAGCGGAAGCGATTAAAACCATGGTTGTCAGAGGGGCTCCTGCAATCGGTGTGACTGCTGCTTATGGCGTTGTCTTGGCTGCAAGGCAAGCATGGGATATGGCAGCTGTAAATTGGAAAGAGGCCCTCACTGCATCGCTTGATGAACTGGCTGACTCGCGGCCGACAGCCGTTAATCTGTTTTGGGCAATTCAGCAGATGCAGCGTGTTATGGATGAATTGGCCAGTGACCAATCGCCAGAGCATCACTTATTGGAAGCTGCCCAACTCATTCATCGGCAAGATGTAGAAGCAAATAAAAAGTTGGGTCAATTTGGTGCCGCACTTTTAGATGACAACAGCACCATACTGACTCATTGCAATGCTGGCGCTCTTGCAACAGCCGGCTTTGGCACAGCCTTAGGCGTTATTCGCCAAGGCTTTTCAGATAATAAAGTGACGCATGTCTATGTCAATGAAACACGGCCTTGGTTACAAGGCAGTCGCTTAACAGCCTGGGAGTTAATGCAGGAAGGTATACCCATGACTTTGCAGTCTGATTCTGCGGCGGGCTTGTTAATGGCCTCAGGCAAACTAGATTGGATCATTGTCGGCGCCGATCGGATTGCAGCAAATGGTGATACCGCCAATAAAATTGGTACTTATACCTTGGCAGTGTTGGCAAAATATCATGGAGTGAAAGTGATGGTGGCAGCCCCGGTTTCAACCATTGACTGGAATTTAAGCGATGGCAGTGCAATTCCCATTGAACACCGTGACAGCATTGAGGTCACACATTTCAATCAGGAGGCGATTGCGCCACATAATGTGAAGGCTGTGAACCCTGCTTTTGATGTAACCCCTGCGGATTTAATCGACGCCATTGTCACCGAGGCGGGTGTTATCCTGTCGCCAACAGCGCAATTAATGTTGAAGTTAAAGCAAAACTAGGAGGATTTATGACAGAAACGGTACTGATAACAGGCACTAACCGCGGCATCGGTCTTGAGCTTTGCCGACAATTATCGGCAAAAGGCATGCACGTTATTGCGACTTGTCGACAAGCATCGAGCGATCTAAAAGCGCTTCATGTCGAAATTATTGAAGATGTCGAAGTCAGTGAGCCCAAAAGTTTAGCTGTTATGGCAGATAAACTGGCTGGCAGAAATATCGACTGGCTCATCAATAACGCGGGGATTGCTGGTGGTATTGGACTGGGGGATATTGATAATGCCGCGATCGATAGTTTCGTAAAAATGTATCGGGTTAACAGTTTAGGCCCATTACTAACAACACAGGCCTTATTGCCTAACCTGCATCAGGGCAGCAAAGTGGGGATTATCACCAGCAGAATGGGGTCTATAGCTGATAATGATTCTGGCGGTAGTTATGCTTACCGCATGTCAAAATCTGCCGTCAATGCTGCCGGTAAGTCCTTGTCTATTGATTTAAAGCCTCAAGGTATTGCGGTTGCTATTTTGCATCCAGGTTGGGTGCGTACTGATATGACCGGCCATGGCGGCTTGATTGATCCTGATGAATCAGCGTCAGGTTTGATTAAACGTATGGAAGCGTTAACGCTCGAAAATACCGGTGGTTTCTGGCACACCAACGGTGAAGCGTTACCTTGGTAGAAAAACGTGACTCAGATAAGGCGGGTTCTAACCTATTTCAGCAGTTAAAGTCAGACTCGGCATTACCTGAACTTTATTCAGCAGAGCGCATCCCGTCACTGTTTGAAGATAGCACCCATCAGCTTTGGCGCTGCGAGACTGCTGATGGCGATATGATACTAAAACGCTGTCATCGGACTACGGTGGAGCAGTCTCCTATCTGGCAAATGATGCATCAGCTATTTGATGTTTCATTGCCAGATGATTTGGCGCATTTCCATGCTATTCAGGCCATGCTTGAAAAGCAGGGCGTGCTACCCATACCCGAACTGATTGCTTGTGGTGGTGAGGCTGATGATTCAGCCGCTTTTGTGTTAAGCCGTGTCGTTGAAGGCGAAGCAATACAGAAAAAGCACTTAACAGACGATCTAGTGATTCAGTTTGCACGGCAGATAGCGACATTACATCTTAAGCAGCAAACGACTTGGGGAAAACTTTTTCAAGCAGATAAGGTGGCTGAAGATTGGCCCGCCATGTTGTTAAAAACCTTACTTAGGCACAGCAGAAAACTGCGTATCGGTGAGCCATGGTTATATAAGGTAATGACACAGCTTGAGCAGGTCACTCCACGTTATTTTGTACCAATCATGTTAGATAATCGCTGGGATCAGTATTTAATCAATGACAATAAAATCACTGCTTTAGTCGATCTGGATGCCTTCGTTATAGGCCCGCCAGAGTTAGAGTTAGTGTTATTAGAATATCAGCTGGATCAAAAACAGGCTGATGTCTTTGTGCAAGAGTATCAAAAGTATCTAGCTTTTCCTGACATCGCCAGCTATAGACTGAGTTATCGTTTATTACTGTTTTTGATGAATGCCTTGGGTGAGTCAAATCTAGACCGTTGGATGACGTCTCCTCACCGGTGGTGACTGACTAGGTGACGCTTAAGGACTATTTAGTCTCTGTGAAAGGCCATACCAGCGGGAGGTTCTGGCCAGTTTTCTTGTTGTCGGAACGAGTATTGTAGTGCTCTTGAAATCATGTTTCTTAGCGGGATGCCACTGTTCTGCCCAACAATATATAAGGCGGCATCGATGCCGGAAGTGACGCCCGAGGAGGTTATATATTTTCCCTCATCAACAAACCGGGTGTCTTTGATCAGATCGACCGCAGGAAAAAGTTGTGCAAAATCATTGGCAACAAAGAAATGGGTTGTTGCCTTTTTACCATCCAGTGCACCGGTATTAGCCAATAGATAGGCACCTGTGCAAATCGTCACGGTTTTTGTGTTCTGTTGTGCATTCCAGTTTTTGATAAAAGCAGATAAGTCATCATGCTGCATCAGCTCATTAATCACCGGCATGCTGGCACCAGGTAACAGCAAGTAATCGGCTTCAGGCATCTTGCTGATGGCATAATCGGGGACTATCTCCAAGCCATCTTGTTCAGTTCTGATCGGATTCTTATCAAAACCGACGGTAAAAACCTGATAGTGACCCTGGGTGAGTTTCTTGGCTTTGGAAAAGACCTCAATGGGGCCTGCAAAATCCTGCACGACGATATTGTCATAGAGCAAAACAGCAATGCGGACGGCCTGTTGTGATTGTTGAGCGGCCTCAGCAATCGCATTCATTGTCTGCTGATGACTATGTGTTTTTATCATGGTCTGTTCAGCGCTAGACTTTAGACTGACGCATAGGCATAAAGCGAAAAGCAGATGTTTTATCATCGATGTTTATTCAGTTGAATGTGACTTGTTGTCGGTACAAGCGTATCCAGTTCAAAAAACCGGCTGTTGCCAATACGGTATACAGAGTAAATAAAGCCGCCGTGGCATAAAAGCCCGTATCCAGATATAACACAATCGCAGCAGCATCAATCACAACCCAATACAACCAGTTCTGTAGTACTTTTCTAGCCATCAACCAAGTATTAAGCACTGAAAACACAGTGATGCCAGCATCCAGATAAGGCTGTTGAGAAGCATTGTATTGCACTAAGTAATAGCCAACCACGAGTGTTAATACACTGCCGATAGTTAAAAAAGCCAGATTAAACTGCAATGACCAACTGTGGATAGGCAGGTTATTTTCAGCCTGTTTATGGCCTCGCCATAATACGAAGCCATATATGGCCATTCCCATGTAGTAGAAGTTCAGCAAAGCTTGCATCGGTAGCTGGCCTTCCCAGAATAACAGGGTGTAGATCAAGGTACTGACGAATGCCATTGGCCAGCACCATTGTGATTCACGTGCAGCGAAGATGATATAGCCGACACCCAGTAAAGCCGCAAATACTTCCCAACCGGATAAGGACGATAAGCCGTTAATGACGGTATCTAGCATCGATCAATCTTCGACTTCGTAGCGGTCTGTGCCGATCATTTTCAGAACAAAGACGCTATGCGGTAATTGTTCAAATACGGACTCAATTTCTGCGTCCATTGCATCCATCACATCACGGTATTCGCCAAAGATCTGGGTGCTTAGATTGTTACGAGAAATATTGAGTTTTGGATTGTTTTCCAATTTATCGATAAACGCCAGAATCGGCTCAACATATCTTTCGGTTAAAGGATAAAGACTGATATCTACAGAAACGCGCATAAAAACCTCTTAGATAAAAAAGAGGGCGTGTAACGCCCTCAAGCTGTGAATTAGTAGTCGTAGCTGACTGTCATGCCGATAACACGTGGATCGCCATATTGTTTGTAGGTTGTTGGATTATCTTCGTAGTTGGGCGGGGTGTTGTCAAAGAAGAAGCCGCGTGTGTAGTAATCCTTATCAAACAGATTGCGTCCCCATAAGGTGAACTTCCAGTTTTCTTTTTGGTAGGTAGCGCTAGCGTTATAGATAACGTATGAACCGGACTTGGAGCTATGACTATTTGAGAAGTAAAAGTCGTCTTTACCTTCCATATTCGCTCTAACCGTCCACTCGGACGTTAAGTAAATTTCGGTTCCTAACGTGAACTGATAATTAGGGGCATGTGCCTGCCGACGTCCTTCAACATTGATGCTGTCTGGATTTGGGTTGTCGTATTCATCGAACACTGCTCTGAGTAATCCTACCGCACCAAACAGTCGCAAGTCATCATTGATAAGCCAGTCAAAATCCGCTTCTAAACCGTAATTTTTCCCTCGACCAGCATTGATAATAGAGTCTTTAAATTCTCCACCTAGAAGAGCAACAGAGCTCTTAACCTGTGCATCACGACGAATGGAATAGAATGCAGCAATATTTGTGATCAGATCGCCATCAAGCCAGCTGGATTTCAGGCCTGTTTCCATACTCCACATATATTCGGTATCAAACTCCCGTTCATTTTCAGGTAGAGCATCGTTGTTATTTACACCGCCTGACTTGTAACCTCTAGAAAGTGAGGTGTATGCCAAATGGTCGTCATTAAGTTGGTAGTTCAGGCCTAACTTGCCACCAAAAAGACGTTCACTAGTATCTATATTGAGATTGCTAGAGTCTTTGTAATCGGCGTCGAAATACTCAACACGCAAACCAGTGATTAATGTCAGTTTTTCAGTCAGATGAGTATCAAGTTGACCAAATAATGCTGTATTTTCGGTTTCGTAATCATTATCCAAATTGCCAAAGTCTGAGTTTAAGTCTAACTCTTCGTCTTGAGATAAGAAGTAAATGCCCACAGCCCATTCGGTTGTATCACCAAATATCCAGCCATCTTCGTTAGATAGAGCTTTCAATTCCACCGAATAATTTTCACGGTCACGATTAAATTCTTCGAAGGCATTAAATGTGGGTACATTCGACCAATCAGCATCATAGCTATATTTCAGATCTGACTGAACATAGGTAACGTTAGATTGAAGTTGCAAAGCACTGTTAACACGGTAGTCGGTTTTTAATGCGAAGGCATTGGTATTCTGGGCATCTTCGCCGGGCATATCAGATAGGCTATTACGGCTATTATCTAAGGTGAATGCATCGTAGCCATTATCAATATTGATATGTAATAGGTTCAGATCAACGGTCAGGTCAGAATTGACCAGCCATTTGAGGTGGCCCCGTGCAGTGACTTCATCATGGTTTTGTACATTGTCACGTCCTAAATAGTCATTATCCATATAACCGTCGGATTGGTGGCTATACACAGAAAAACGTCCCAATAAGGTGTCTTTGACTAACGGTCCACCCACAGCAATACCGACATTGCGCGTGTTGTACTCAGCGATGCCCGTTTCAAAATGCATATCTAATTCATTTGTGGGCTCGGTGCTTTTCATATTGATGACACCAGCCAACGCATTGGTACCGAATTTTGTTCCTTGAGGTCCACGCAGAATTTCGACTGATTCAATATCGAATAAGGTAGCCGCACCACCGGTACGGCTAAAATCAATACCATCAATCAACAGACCAACAGAAGGATTGATGGGGGCAGAAAACTGGCTGCGCTCACCAATACCACGAATTTGAAAATACTGACCACGGGCCGCGCCGCTGGAAACATTCACGTTGGGGGCCAAATTTAACACATCGTCTAAATGTTGCGCGCCGCGTGACTCAATCACGTCGTTATCTATTTGGGTAAGGCTAACCGGGGTTTCTTGAGCCGTATTAGGTCTAAAGTCAGCACTGACGATCATGGCCGGTAAATCAGCTGGCGTGACTTCAGCTATAGCAGTGACTGAAAAGAGTGCGGTTGTGACAGCAACTGCAAGAGGGGAACGTTTCATATTTATCCTTTTTAGGAGGCAAAAGGACAAGACAACGCCATACAAACTATGAAAAGGAGAAAGTCGGTGTTTTAGCCTGTCCCTACGCCAGTGTTATCTGGATCAGGTTCATCGGGTTCTCTCTTTTTAAAGAGGTATCTCAGGCCTTTGGCCACCCCGAGGCAACATTCC
>NZ_GG657903.1:23625-88529 GCF_000156355.1 Methylophaga thiooxydans DMS010
AAGTCATGATGTGAATCGTCAATGAGTAGGTAAGGCAAATTATAGTGAAGCTGCAAACAAAAAAGGCACCCAAAGGTGCTTTTTCCGAAAAATGTGCTGAATGTTATTTTTCCAGCATGTTTTTTAGGTTTTCAAGACTGACGGTGAAAAGGCCTGTGACCGCATTTTTTGCTGCGTCATCGCCCAGTTCTGCTGGTGGTTCATGGCTACCGTGATAAGCGCGGAAAAACTTTGCTAACCATGTGACTTTGGAGCCACCATCAGTAGCTTCCACACTGACCCATGCTTTGTATTTACTGACAGGGAAAGCAGGTACTTCATGCATTTCACCATGGTCATCGACTTCACCCGCTTTGCTGATGTCCGTAATTTGATACATGTAGCTCATTTTTTCTTCGTCGAACTTTTTGAGCTTCTCAGATACGGTTGCTCCACCTTTCAGTGTCAACGTACGGGTAGCGCCTTTGTCGTTACCAGTGGCATCAGTCGCTTCAACGGGAGGTAGCCAAGTATGAGCACTGTCAAAGTTTTTAACCGCATTCCAGACAACAGCCGGCTCTGCGTTGATAACGATGCTTTCTTCTACTTTCAAGCGCGGTGCGCCGTGTGAGTATGCCAAAGCTGGCAACAGGGCAAGGCTTAGCAGTACGCCTTTTAATAATTGCTTCATAATTAGTCCTAATATTTCAGTTATTTTTTTGTTTAAGCTGGAAACAGCGGCGTTAAAATTAGCACCTTTTGTCCCTATCGACAATGTGAATTAGTCCTACTGGTCGATTGCCCGTTCGACAGTCGCTTTATCAAGATGTGCTGCAAAATACTCGATAAAGGCATACATATAACCACGTAAATAGCTGCCTTTTCGAATACCCATGTGGGTAACGCTGGGGTTAAATAAATGGCTGGCATCAATGGCTTTTAACGGGGCATCTTTAACTGGATCAAATGCCATGCTGGCAATAATACCAATGCCCAATTCCAGTTCGACATAGGTTTTGATGACATCGGCATCGGTAGCAGTAAAGACAACGTTGGGATGCAGGCCACGTTCAAGAAAAGACTGATCCTGCTGCGCACGGCCAGTGAAGCCCATTACATAGGTTAAAATCGGATAGTCAGCAATGGCTTCCAGCGTTAACTTTCCTTCATCTAATAGTGGATGTTCTGGCGGTACTACAACACAGCGATTCCATTCATAACACGGCAAGACCGCTAATTGCTCAAATTGAGATAAGCCCTCAGTGGCAATGGCAATATCTACCTGGCCTGTGGCGGCCATTTCTGCAACTTCAGGGGGCGTGCCCTGCACCATATTTAAATGCACATGTGGGTATTGCTCAGAGAAAGTTTTGATTGCCGGAGGCAAGGCGTAACGTGCTTGTGTGTGGGTTGTGCCTATAGATAAGGTGCCTGTTTGCTCACTGCGACTGTCTGCCGCGAGTTGACGAATATTATCGACATCTTGCAAAACACGCTCTGCCATCGCAATGACAGACTTTCCTACCGGCGTGATGCCTGTCAGGCGTTTGCCATGCCGTTCGAAAATTTGCAGCCCTAACTCTTCTTCGAGTTGTTGAACTTGATTGCTGACACCGGGCTGAGAGGCAAATAGGGCATTCGCCGCGGCAGAGATACTTAAACCACGTCTGGCTACCTCACGTACGTACTTGAGTTGTTGTATCTTCATAAGCTTTATATCTTTTCGTTATAACGATAGTAGATAATATTCGTTGATAGAATATTACTCTTTGGTAAACTTGTCAGCTTTCTTAATCTTAGTAGGCAACCAAGCAAGATGGAATGGGGCTTTATACTGGCGGGTTTATTTGTCGGCATTATGGTTGGCATGACCGGCGTCGGTGGTGGGTCATTGATGACCCCGATTCTGATTTTTGGCTTTTCGATTCAGCCTGCTATTGCTGTCGGCACCGACCTGCTGTTTGCTGCGATTACAAAGTCAGGAGGCATTTGGGCCTACTGGCGTCATGGCGTAGTAAAATGGAATGTGGTCATGCGGCTCGCTGCCGGTAGTCTTCCTGCTACGTTAATAACGCTGTGGGTTATGAATGCCACGGGCATGCATGAAGGCGATCATAATGAGTTGATAACCAAAGCATTGGGCGTTGCATTGATTCTAACGTCCAGTGCCTTGCTTTTGAAAGGTTGGATCGGGCGTTTATTACGGGCACAAGAAGGCCACCCTGTTGTCAATGCTTTGTATAGTTTGCGTCAGGATGAAGGCCATAAGGCGTTGTTCACGATTGTCACGGGCGCGCTTTTGGGCGTGATGGTGACCCTGTCATCGGTGGGCGCGGGCGCTTTGGGCGCGGTGATTTTGCTATTTCTATACCCCAAGATGAAAGGGGTCGAGATCGTCGCAACAGATATCGCTCATGCTGTGCCTCTCACTTTTGTCGCGGGACTGGGACACTCTGCTGTAGGTACAGTTGACTGGTCGTTGTTATTATATTTATTAGCTGGCTCGCTGCCCGGGATCGTGATTGGCAGCTTTCTGGGAGTCAGAATTTCTGATCAGATCTTGCGCCCTTTATTGGCCATTATTTTAATTTTGATAGGCATTAAATGTCTGCTTTAACTGAAGAACTGGATCTGACTTTGTACGGTTGTCCTATGCACTACATTAAAGCCAGAGAAGCGATTAAAAATATTGCGCTTGAGCAGGACATCAAGCTATTGGTGAATACAGGTAATGCTGTCACCGAAATGTTGAATAGTCTGCGCCAGGATGGCCAGCATTGTGAGATCACAACAGAAGATGTGCTGACCACAACAATCCTTGTGAGAAGAAAACGATGAGTGAAATACAAGAAGCACGTGCCGCCAAGGTTGATGCCGCAATTGCGGTACTGAAAGACATCGAGCAACAGTATTCGCCAGCCATACTGGCTTCAAGTTTTGGTGCCGAAGATATGGTACTGATGGATTTGATTTGCAAGCATGCACCAGGTATTGACATTTTCACGTTGGACACAGGGCGTTTGCCAAAACAAACTTATGATCTGATGCAGCAACTGACATCGCATTATGATAAAAAAGTGCAGGTGTTTTTCCCCGATGCTAGTGACATTGAAGCGTTTGTTACCAGCAATGGTCCGAATGCGTTTTACGATAGCGTTGAATTACGCAAACAATGTTGCGGTATTCGCAAAGTTGCACCACTCAAACGCGCATTAGAAGGTAAAAAAGCCTGGTTGACGGGGATGCGTCGTTCGCAGTCTGTGACCCGTGCAGAATTACCTGTGTCTGAGTGGGATGACGATCATGGCTTGCAAAAGTTTAGCCCATTAACAGATTGGTCTAACGGCGATGTCTGGGCTTACATCAAAGCAAATGAAGTGCCTTATAACACATTACATGACGAGGGCTATGCCAGCATTGGTTGTGCGCCTTGTACCCGAGCCATTGCGATGGGCGAAGATATTCGTGCCGGACGTTGGTGGTGGGAAGATCCTGAAAATAAAGAATGCGGTCTGCATGTCAAATCTAAGTAATAGAGAAAGATAAATGACTGAAAAACAATTAACACACCTTAAGCAGTTGGAAGCGGAAAGCATCCACATCATTCGTGAAGTGGCGGCAGAGTTTGAAAATCCGGTGATGCTGTACTCCATTGGTAAAGACTCAGCGGTAATGCTGCATCTGGCAATGAAAGCCTTTGCGCCGGGTAAACCGCCATTCCCTCTTATGCACATTGATACCACCTGGAAATTCCAGGAGATGGTCAAGTTCCGTGATCAGCGAGCGAAAGAGCTGGGACTTGACTTGATCGTGCACACCAATGAGGAAGGCAGAGAAGCGGGCATTAACCCGTTTGATCACCCTCGCTATACCGACATCATGAAAACCGATGCCTTAAAACAGGCATTGGATAAATATGGCTTTGACGCCGCATTTGGTGGTGCTCGTCGTGATGAGGAAAAGTCTCGTGCGAAGGAACGTGTGTACTCGTTTCGTGACAAAAACCATCGTTGGGATCCAAAAGCGCAGCGTCCTGAGCTATGGAATATCTACAACAGTAAGGTCAACAAAGGCGAAAGCATCCGTGTTTTCCCATTATCTAACTGGACCGAGCTGGATATCTGGCAATACATCTATTTGGAGCAGATTCCAATTGTGCCGCTTTACTACGCAGCAGAGCGCCCGGTAGTGGACTACAACGGTTTGACCATTATGGTTGATGATGACCGTATGCGTATTCCAGAAGGCCAAGAGCCGAGAATGGAAAAAGTCCGTTTCAGAACGTTGGGCTGCTACCCATTAACCGGCGCGGTTAAATCTGATGCAGACACCTTGCCTGAAATCATTCAAGAAATGTTATTAACCACGACCTCAGAACGTCAGGGTCGCGCTATTGACCACGACGAAGCGGGTTCAATGGAGAAGAAAAAACAAGAGGGTTACTTCTAGATGAGCACTGATAGTTCCTACCAATCTGATAGCTTGATTGCGACTGATATTGAAGCCTATCTGAAGCAGCATGAAAATAAGGAAATGCTGCGCTTTCTGACCTGCGGTAACGTCGATGATGGTAAAAGTACGCTGATTGGCCGTTTACTGCATGATTCTAAAATGATCTATGAAGATCAGTTAGAAGCAGTAACCCGTGACAGTGTGAAATCAGGCACTACCGGTGAACAAGTCGACTTAGCCTTGCTGGTGGATGGTCTTCAAGCAGAACGTGAGCAAGGCATCACAATTGATGTGGCATACCGTTATTTCTCGACCACCAAACGTAAATTCATTATTGCTGATACGCCTGGTCATGAGCAGTACACCCGTAATATGGCAACGGGGGCGTCTACCTGTCAGCTCGCGGTCATCCTGATTGATGCCCGTTATGGTGTACAGACTCAAACCCGACGTCATAGCTTTATCGCTTCATTGCTGGGCATCAAACATGTTGTTGTCGCGATTAACAAAATGGATTTGATGGAGTACAGCGAAGAAGTCTTTAACGATATTCGTAAAGACTACAGTGAGTTTTCGCGTGAACTTGAACTGGAAGATATTCACTTTGTGCCGATGTCCGCGTTGGTAGGCGACAATGTTGTTAACAAAAGTGAGAATATGCCGTGGTATGAAGGCGATACCTTGATGAATATTCTCGAAAACGTCGAAATCGCTAATGATCCTAACTTTGACGACATGCGCTTCCCCGTGCAATTTGTGAATCGTCCTAACCTAAATTTCCGTGGCTATTGTGGCACCTTGGCTTCCGGTATTCTGAAACCGGGTGATGACATTACTGTACTGCCATCAGGCAAAGAAAGTAAGGTGAAAGCAATCGTCACCTATGATGGTGATTTAGATCACGCCGTACCGGGTGAGGCGGTGACGGTGACATTGGACAATGAAATTGATGTCAGCCGTGGGGATATGATCGTTCATAGTAATCATCATCAACCCCATGTTTCCAGTCAGTTCAAAGCCATGGTGGTATGGATGACTGAGCAACCATTGGTTGCCGGTAAACAATACAGCATCAAGGTCGGCGTGAATGACAGTACCGGTTCGTTAACAGCAATTGATTATCAAATTGATGTCAACACACTGGAGCAAAATATTGTCAGTGAGTTGAAACTAAACGAAATTGGTTTATGTGAATTCTCTTTGAATAAACCGGTTGTGTTTGATAACTACAAACGTAACCGCAATACGGGCTCATTTATCATTATCGACCGCCTGACCAATGTCACCATTGGTGCAGGTATGATCGCTGATGCCGTGTCTGGCAATCATGAAATTGTGCCAGAAGGGGAGTTCTCAGCGTTTGAGCTCGAACTCAATGCCTTAATTCGTAAACACTTCCCTCATTGGGACGCGAAAGACTTAAGTCAATTACTCAAATAAGCTACACCAAAAGACGCCAACCTTTACATTCAAGGTTGGCGTCTTTTTTTGCTCATTATTCCTCTGTTGTTGCAATCCTTCATTACCACAACAATCTTCACTCCCTCGTAACATATAACTTGCTAGAGTTAGATTCATCGTACGTTACAAATAAAAATGACAGCATATTATAGTCATCGTTAAATACGATTAATAGTTATGTAATTAGTTGTTATACAGATTGTATGAGCAGTGTTAACTTAACACTCAGCATTAGAAATCAAATAGATCTGCTAAATCAGTGCATATTCACCACAAGAGGAGAGGGACTATGAGCGAAGACAAACAGCAAGCATCAGGAAAATGTCCAGTGATGCATGGCGGGGTCACCGAGTCTGGGGCGTCAAATACGAGTTGGTGGCCTGAGGCGCTGAACTTAGATATTTTGCATCAGCATGATACTAAAACCAATCCAATGGATGCTGGGTTCGATTACCGCAAAGAAGTTCGCAAACTGGACTTTGATGAACTCAAGAAAGATATGCATGCTTTGATGACCGATAGTCAGGATTGGTGGCCGGCTGATTGGGGCCATTATGGTGGTTTTATGATTCGTCTGGCTTGGCATGCCGCCGGTACCTACCGCATTGCTGATGGCCGTGGTGGTGGTGGCACAGGTAATCAACGCTTTGCACCGCTCAACTCCTGGCCGGATAACGTCAGTCTGGATAAAGCACGACGTTTGTTATGGCCGATTAAGAAAAAATATGGCAATAAAATATCCTGGGCTGATTTGATGATCCTGGCCGGTACAGTGGCCTATGAATCAATGGGGCTTCCAGCTTATGGTTTCTCTTTCGGTCGTGAAGATATTTGGCATCCAGAAAAAGACATTTACTGGGGCGCTGAGAAAGAATGGCTGGCACCATCAGACGAGCGTTATCAGAATGTGGACAAACCAGACACCATGGAAAACCCCTTAGCCGCGGTACAAATGGGGCTGATTTATGTTAACCCTGAAGGTGTAAATGGTGTGCCTGATCCGTTGAAAACAGCTGAACAGGTTCGTGTCACTTTCAAACGTATGGCAATGAATGATGAAGAAACCGTTGCGCTGACGGCGGGTGGCCACACGGTTGGTAAATGTCACGGTAATGGTGACGCCGATGCGTTGGGCGTAGAGCCCGAAGCGGCAGATGTCGAACAGCAAGGCTTTGGCTGGAGTAATCCAAGCCAGGGTGGAAAAGCGGGCAAGGCTGTGTCCTCAGGATTGGAAGGTGCTTGGACCTCAGAACCGACTCGATTCGATATGGGCTACTTCGAGTTACTTTTCGGTCATGAATGGGAATTGAAGAAGAGCCCGGCGGGTGCTTGGCAATGGGAACCTATCGACATCAGTGAAGAAAATAAACCCGTTGATGCTGACGATCCCGCTATTCGTCACAACCCGATTATGACCGATGCCGATATGGCGATGAAGATGGATCCAGACTTCTGTGCTATCTGTGAAAAATTCATGGCAGATCCGGACTATTTCAGAGATAGTTTTGCCCGCGCCTGGTTCAAACTGACGCATCGTGATTTGGGTCCAAAATCACGTTACATCGGCCCCGAGGTACCGGACGAAGATTTGATTTGGCAGGATCCCGTTCCTGCAGGCAACACGAATTACAGTGTCGAGACGGTCAAAGAAAAAATTGCTGACAGCGGCCTGAGTATCGCCGATATGGTGAGTACAGCGTGGGATAGTGCGCGTACTTTCCGTCAATCGGATATGCGTGGTGGTGCAAACGGTGCTCGTATTCGCTTGGCGCCACATAAAGATTGGCAAGGCAACGAGCCTGAACGTTTGGCGAAAGTATTAAACGTGTATGAAGCGCTTTCTGCCGAAACCGGTGCAAGTGTGGCCGATGTCATTGTACTGGCTGGTAGTGTCGGAATAGAGCGAGCAGCCAAAGCGGCAGGGTTTGATGTGGTGGTGCCATTTCTGAAAGGCCGAGGAGACGCGACGTCGGAGATGACTGATATTGAGTCTTTTGAGCCATTGGAACCGTTGGCGGATGGTTTCCGCAACTGGCAAAAACAAGACTACATCGTTAAGCCAGAAGAAATGTTGCTTGATCGTGCCCAGTTAATGGGACTGACTGCAGTAGAAATGACCGTGCTGCTTGGTGGTATGCGTGTACTCGGTACGAATTACGCAGGCACGAAGCATGGTGTTTTCACTGAGCATGAAGGCCAATTGAGCAATGACTTTTTTGTCAATCTGACTGATATGAAATACAAGTGGGTGCCGAAAGGTCGAAACGTGTATGACATCGTTGAACGCAAAACAGATGCCGTTAAATGGACTGCTACCAGAGTGGATCTGGTGTTTGGTTCTAATTCAATTTTGCGTTCTTATGCTGAAGTTTATGCACAAGATGATGCGAAAGAGAAATTTGTTAACGACTTCATTGCTGCTTGGGCCAAAGTAATGAATGCGGATCGTTTTGATGTGCAGTAAACAGATGTATTAATGGAAGGCACCATCTGTGTAATCCATTGATGTTTGAAAAGCGCTAAACTAAGGCAGAGGGTGAGAACCCTCTGCCTTTTTTATTTGGGGGTAGCTGCAATGCATTATGGTTTAATGCTGCCGCAGCGCATTTCCAATCAATCGAACTAAGCACAGAAATAGATAATTCAGACGAAAAGGGAAGGACACGGTGCAATTCAGGCGGTTTTTACAAAGGATAGACCTAAGATATATGCGTGAAGGACTTGCTCGTATCGGTCGTGTGAGGGCGGTGATTAATATTACTGCTATTGCTTGTTTGAGCTCGGTGTTGTTGTCGTCACTGATATGGTCACAGGCCTTTGGGCGAGAGATTGATTGGCAGCTAATCAGCACAGCTTCTGTGGTGCCAGCTTTGATCTGTCCGTTTGTCATGTGGTTTGTCATTCAAATGACGTTGGATTTGCATCACATGGAAAATAAAATGCGTTACCTAGCTAGCTATGATGACCTCACCGAGCTGTTAAGTCGGCGCGCATTTTTAACGTCTAGTCAAAAACTGTTCTCATTGATGAACCGCAGTCATAAGCCGTTTTCCATCGCTTACATCGATATTGATGATTTTAAGAAAATAAATGACAGTTATGGGCATGCGGCAGGAGATGAGGTGCTGAAATCATTTTCTGTCATCCTGGAGGTGCACACTCGTTCAAGTGACTTAGTTGGGCGAATTGGTGGTGAGGAGTTTGCCATCGCATTACCAGACACCGGAGCCCATGGGGCGGCACGGGTAGTAGAACTAATCCGAGAAGTATCAGAACAACAAATGCTTACTACATCGAGTAAAGCTACACTGAGTTATACCATTAGTATTGGCATCTCAACCAGTGACTCGAACAAAACTCAGACCCTGGAGCAATTAATTCAGCAGGCAGACAGGGCGCTATATGAAGCGAAAGTGGCAGGCAAGAACCGTATTATCCAGTTCGAAACAGAAACGCATTTCACCTGATTCATCATATCGAGGTGCTGATGGGCTGCAAAACCTTACCCCAGGCATCCATTTTTTGTTCCAGTGTCAATGCTGCATGAGCGGGGCTGGTGGAAGGTAAACGCTGGTAGGCAAGTTTTTGCTGTGGTACAGAATGAGCGTTGAGCACATGCCGACGAAACAACTCTTCGGCTTTAGCTCCATTAAATATAATTATTTCAATCTCAGGATAGTGACTCAGAAATTGTCTGAAGTCATTCGCTTGGACGGAGTTAGCGTCAATATGTTGATCCAGGCTGCCGGGACGGTGGCAGGCTTTGAGTACATCCCAAACTGCTACGCCTTTTGCCGTGAGAAGTTGGCAGCGATGAGGGTATGGGGTGTTGATGTCCAAATCGAATATTTCAGCCATGATCGGCCAGAAAGCATTGCGAGGGTGGGCGTAGTACTGCTGAGCTTGCAGAGAGGCGATGCCGGGCATTGAGCCCAAGATCAGTACTTTTGGATTGCTGCCGACAAGTGGTGGAAAACTATAACTAAGTGGTTTGTTGGTCATTTACTGGTATAGCTTGCCTTGATGTCGAATCCAGCCATGCGGGTGTTTATTTGCCGGATCATGATGCGTCCAATGAACCACACCGCCTTTATCATTCCATTCATATTCACCAAATAGACTGATTTCATCACCGATTTCTAAATTCTCAACACGAGGGGCTAGATCGATATTATGTGCAATCAATAAGGTATGGCCGTCGGCTAATTCAATTAGAAAGCGCTGATGTCGGCTACCACGATTATCATCAGCAAAAAGCCGACTTACTTCACCGGATACTTCAACTAAGACATCACTGCGTTTTTGCTGAAATAATTCTGCAATCGGCGATGTTTGTTGAGCAACCTCATCAGTGTTGTCTGGCTGATAATGGCTGGCGCCATATATCAAAACGATGAATGCGCCAAGCAACCAAAGGCGTTGCGTTTGTCGTTTGCTTTTAGACATGGTTAAGCGTCTTTATGAACAGTTTAGTGAACTATTCTGACATAAAATAACGTGACAATTTGTGATGTACCTCTGAGGGATGATTGCTGGACCAAGCGTAATTTCAATAAGCACACCGCGCATAATGTTGATAGGTCAATGAAATTGTTGTGCGGGACTGTACGCCGCGTTTAGCCAACAAGGCGAGTCGTGATGCGGTATTTAGATTATTAATGAATATGGATATAGTTATTTATAATTTCCTGTTATAAGCCGCCCCGTTTATAATAGTGGGTCCGGTATTTAGAGTTTTTAGAGATCTTAAATGTATCAATACGATAAGTATGACCAAACTATGGTCGATCAGCGGGTTGCTCAATTCCGCGATCAGACACGCCGCTTTTTAGCTGGCGAACTGACCGAAGAGCAATTTCGTCCGTTGCGACTGGCGAACGGTCTTTATATCCAAATTCATGCACCGATGCTGCGTATCGCTGTACCTTACGGCATGATGTCGTCGGTTCAAGTTCGCAAAATCGCCGATGTCGCGCGTCGTTACGATAAAGGCTTTGTGCATTTCACTACCCGCACAAACTTTCAGATGAACTGGCCGAAATTGGAAGATGTGCCTGAAATTCTGGCGGAATTAGCTACCGTTCAGATGCACGCAATTCAAACCAGTGGTAACGATATCCGTAACACCACCACAGATCAGTTTGCCGGTATTCTGGCAGACGAAGTGGAAGACCCTCGTCCATGGGCTGAAATTATCCGTCAGTGGTCTACCTTCCACCCGGAATTTGCTTATCTGCCACGGAAATTCAAGATTGCGATCATCGGTACAAAAGAAGACCGTGCAGCAACGCAATTACATGATATCGGTCTGCGAATCGTCAAAAATAAAGATGGTGACGTTGGCTTTGAAGTGCTGGTCGGTGGTGGCTTAGGTCGTACCCCAGTTATTGGCGTGCAGATTCGTCCATTCCTCGAAAAAGAAGATTTACTGTCTTATCTGGAAGCCATTTTGCGTGTGTATAACCGCTTGGGGCGTCGAGATAACAAGTACAAAGCACGTATCAAAATCACGGTTCGTGAACACGGTATTAACCATATCCGTGAATTGGTTGAAGCGGAGTGGGTACAAATTCGCGAACAGTTAAAACTGGACCAGAAAGAAATTGATCGAGTGAAAGCGTTCTTCACAGAGCCTGAATATGATGCATCTGCAGCAGAAGATACGAGCTTTGAGGCAATGCAGGCAGACAGCGAAGAGTTTGCTCGTTGGGTAAAACAAAACACGTTCAAACATAAAATTCCAGGCTACAAAGCGGTTTATGTCTCTCTGAAAAAACCAGGTTTAGCGCCAGGTGATATCACCTCTGAACAACTCGAAGTGGTTGCTGATTTGGCCGATGAATTCAGTTTAGGCGAAGTACGTGCGACACATACACAGAACTTGGTTCTGGCTGATGTCAAACAAGGCGACTTGTATGCGTTATGGTTGCGCTTGAGCGCAGAAGAATTGGCGACACCTAACATCAATACCCTGACAGATATTATCTGCTGCCCGGGGCTTGATTATTGTGGCCTGGCGAATGCGACTTCTATTCCGTTGTCGAAACAAATTGCAGAACGTTTTGATGATCAGGATTACCTTCATGACTTGGGTGATATCAAGATCAAATTCTCAGGCTGCATGAATGGCTGTGCGCATCAAAGCGTAGGGCATATCGGTATTCTGGGTGTCGATAAGAAAGGTGAAGAGTGGTATCAGTTCACCTTAGGTGGCAGTGCTGAAGAAGATGCATCTATCGGTGAACGTCTTGGTAAGGCGATTCCTAAAGAAGATGTTGTCGATACAGTGGGTCACTTGTTAGATGCTTATGTTGATCTTCGCCATGAAGATGAATCTTTCCTTGCGACGGTTCGTCGTGTCGGCGTTGATCCATTTAAGGAGCGTGTATATGCAGATAATTAAAGACCGTGAGATTGTCGAAGATAACTGGTTACATCTTGATGATGAAGCCGAGTTGGCTGCAGGCAATATCACTATCTCGCTATCACGCTGGCAGGAGCAACACGAAAAACTGGAAAATCATGAAGGTGGTTTAGGTATTCGCCTCAGTGGTGACGATCCGTTGGAAGAAGTTATCCCGGATCTGGCTCGTTTTTCTCTTGTGGTGCTTATTTTTCCTGCCTTTACCGATGGTCGTTGTTATTCCTATGCGCGCCTGTTGCGTGATCGTTATGACTTCAAAGGCGAAATTCGTGCTCAGGGTGATGTGTTACATGACCAGCTGTTTTATATGGCGCAATGTGGCTTTAACAGCTTTGAGCTTGCCAATCCGAAACGACTAACGAATGCTTTGACCGCGTTTGATGATTTTTCTGAAAGTTATCAAACCACTGTGTTAAGACCTGAACCACTCTACCGTCGCCGATAAGCGAACCTATGTCATGGCTGTATACGCGATTGGCGATGTTCAAGGCTGTTATGACGAATTGATCAAAATGCTGGATCACATTAAGTTTGATCCAGCGCATGATCAGATCTGGCTGGCAGGTGATTTAGTTAATCGTGGCCCAAAATCTGTTGAAGTGCTCCGCTTTGCTAAACAGTTGGGTGCTAGTTGTATTAGTGTTTTAGGCAACCATGATCTGCATCTGCTGGCGAATGCCGCTGGTGTGGTTGAATTTCATCATCATATGGACACGATTCAATCGGTGCTGAATGCGCCCGATTGTGATGAGTTAATGGACTGGCTACGACAGCAACCATTATTTCATCATGATGCCGATTTACAGTTCAGTATGGTTCATGCCGGTCTACCGCCTGAGTGGTCAGTTGATGAAGCGCTGATAAGGGCTGAAGAAGTAGAGTCGGTTATTAAAAGTGATAACTGGCGTGATTTTTTCGCCCACATGTATGGCAATAAACCGAAACGCTGGTCACCTAAGCTGGAAGGTTGGGATCGTCTACGCTTTATAACTAATTGCTTTACCCGACTGCGATATTGTCACGAAGATGGTCGACTTGCGCTCAAGTTTAAAGGGGCGCCAGAGGATAAACCGCTGCACCAAAAGCCTTGGTTTGAAATGGCTAATCGTGCCAGTCAAGACGATCGTATTGTGTTTGGCCATTGGTCGACCTTAGGGGTTGGGCAGTATGGAAACGTGTTCTCGCTCGATAGTGGCGCGGTGTGGGGCGAGACATTGACGGCGGTGAGGATTGATCAGCAGCCTTTTGAATGGATCACGGTTGCAGCGGATCCTGCGGGATTACCGCATGCAAAAAACAAACAAAAGAAGTCTAGGCGCTGGCTTTAACCGAAGGTTAGCCAAGTCTGAGACAATATGAGTACAATGATTTTTAATTCAACCTTGGATCTTTAACAATTCACCCTGTCAGTCCATTGTCATCCATGAATGACAACAAGGCATTTGAAAAAAAGACCAAGTATATAAATTTAAGTGACAAAAATAGGCGTTATAAACAATGATCTATGCGTTACGTCAAATTGAGGCTACAAAATAATGGCTGGTGGATTACCACGCACTAAGGCACGCCGTGCAGCAGTTCAAGCGCTTTATCAGGCGCTCGTAAATAATGAAACACCACAAAAAGCGGGGTTGGAATTCGTTACCGCTGAGTATGCTGATAAAATCGACAGAAAATATTTCACGACCCTGATTGAAGGCACTATCAAATATCAACAAGCCATTGATGCTGAGCTTAGTGAAGCGGTAGATCGTGATTTAAACGCCGTGGATCCTGTAGAGATATCAGTGTTGCGTCTTGCTGTTTTTGAGTTTATGCATTTGCCTGAAATTCCTTATCGCGTTGTATTGAACGAAGCGGTTGAACTCGCTAAATCGTTTGGCGGCGAACAAGGGCATAAATACGTCAATGGTGTGTTGGATAAAATGGGGGCACGCTTAAGACCCCATGAATACCAGGCGGCTAAATCGTCGCGTGGTAAAAAATAACGCTAAGCCTGTGTTTGTTATTTAAGACAATCGGTTAGCCTTGTGGCCTTATCTGAGTTTTCTCTGATTCAGCAGTATTTTGCTGAACTGACTGCCAAACGTGATGATGTCGTGTTGGGAATCGGTGATGACTGTGCATTATTGCAATGTCCGCCACAGCACCAACTCGCTGTCTCTATTGATACCTTAGTTGAAAACGTACATTTCTTTGCCGATGTGGATCCGCACACCCTCGGCCATAAAAGCTTGGCCGTTAGTCTCAGTGATTTGGCGGCCATGGGTGCGACACCTGCTTGGTTTACTTTAGCACTGACGTTGCCTGAGGTGAATGAAGCTTGGCTCAAACAATTTTCGGCTGGGCTTGCTGAGCTGGCAATACAACATAATATTCAACTGGTGGGTGGTGATACGACGCGTGGGCCACTATGCATCAGTATTCAAGTGCATGGCTTTGTTGAAAATAATCAGGCTTTTCGTCGTGATCAAGCCAACAACGGTGATCTTATTTTTGTCAGTGGCACACTCGGCGATGCCGGTGCCGCACTCAAACATCGCCTCGATAACTGGTCACCAGCAGAATTAACGGCTGATGATTGGCAGTATTTACAGCATCGCCTAGAATTACCTACCCCACAAAACAACTTGGTAGAAACCCTACGAGGCAATACCACAGCGGCAATTGATATCTCCGATGGTTTATTGGCAGATTTAGATCATATCTTGTCAAAGAGTGGTAACGGCGCTGTCATTGACCTAGATAAACTGCCATTGTCTGATGCCCTGACCAAGTTGCCATTCGAGCAAGCCAGCCAGTTAGCATTGAATTCTGGTGATGATTACGAGCTATGTTTTACCGTGCCGGCTACTAAGGTCGACAACTTGGCACCGATTGCCGACAAGATCAGCTGTATTGGTGAAATAACGGCTGAAAAAGCACTGATATTGCGAGACCAAACTGGTCAACAGAGACATTATGATGCAAGGAAAGGCTATGACCACTTCGGTGCCTGACGTTAATTTTAAAACATTGCTTAAAAATCCGGCGGCATTCATTGCTTATGGGTTTGGTGCCGGACTCAGTCCTAAAGCGCCGGGCACTATGGGTACATTGGTGGCGATTCCAATTTATTGGTTGATTCAAGACTGGTCATTATTCGCTTACTTGACCTTTACAGTAGTAGCCTTTTTATTCGGTATTTGGATTTGCCAACGTACAGTTGATTGGCTTAAACAAGATGACCCGGGTGCGGTTGTTTGGGACGAAGTTGTGGGCTACCTGGTAACGATGATTGCCGCTCCCCAAGGCTGGGCCTGGATTATCACTGGCTTTGTCTTATTCAGAATTTTCGACATACTCAAACCTTGGCCTGTCAGCCTTGCCGATAAAAAACTCCACGGCGGTTTGGGCATTATGCTTGATGATGTCATTGCCGGTGCGATGGCCGCTGCCGTGATGGTCTTGATTCAACTCTGGTAGCACCAGAAAAATAGCGCCGGGAGTTGCCTCCCGACGCGGTGTTTTCTTTATAAGCTATGATTCTGAGTGCCGTGCTGTGCAATTTTAATCGCACCCAGTTTGGCGGCAATACGACCAGTTTCTTCCCAGTCCTTACCATGCATAATGCCGTGTAATAAACCAGCACGATAGGCATCACCACAGCCTGTCGGATCGACGATAGCTTCGGCTTTGTCGCAAGGGATATCAATACGTTTATTTTCTGTGTAGATATGCGAGCCTTGAGCGCCACGAGTAATAATTAAGGCATCGACATGACGAGCAATTTCTTCTTCGGGTAAACCGGTTCTGTCCATAAACAGCTGCGCTTCATAATCGTTTAAGGCGATGTAAGTCGCTTGTTCAGCAAACTGCATTAACTCGTCGCCATTGAACATTGGCAAGCCTTGACCTGGATCGAAAATAAAGGGAATCCCAGCGGCTTTAAGCTGCTCAGCATGTTGAACCATGCCATCACGTCCATCAGGAGCGACAATGGCTAATGTCACGCCGTCAGCTTCGCTAATGGGCGTTTCATGGGCAAGATTCATCGCACCGGGGTGAAATGCAGTGATCTGGTTGTCATCCATATCGGTAGTAATAAATGCTTGAGCAGTATAGTGACCTTGTTTGACATGAACATGTTGACGACTGATGTCGTTTTTATCCATCCACTCAGCATAAGGGCCAAAGTCTGTTCCCACGGTACCCATCGGTAAGGGATTATCACCGAGTAGTTTCAGGTTATAAGCAATATTACCGGCACAGCCCCCAAACTCACGGCGAAGCTCAGGTACAAGGAAAGCAACATTCAGCATATGCACTTTATCAGGCAGGATGTGGTTTTTGAATTTGTCCGGGAAAACCATGATGCTGTCATACGCAAAAGAGCCACAGATAAGTGCAGACATAGAGATTACCTTTATTGAATTTCGAGTTGTTGCTGGCTGGCTGAGATTTTGAGCTCACCCGCTAAAAACTGTTCTAATTTCTGACCGACAATTTCATGTCGCCAACCATGTTTGATGGGAGAATCTTGGTCACGAACAAGCGCCTCGATGTCTTTCCTTGTTGCAACAGCAACTGGGGTGATGGTTTGCTCATCGCAAAGTTTACGCAACAATCCCATCAGGGCATCAACTAAAGCGTCTTGTTGATTGCTAAGCGGTTGTGGTCGTTTCATCACTGGCCACTGCTCTTGTGGTACTGCTTTGCCAGCTTCAATCGCTTTTAATATTGCTTGGCCATGACGGTCAATATCACGTGACTCCAGACCTCGGATCTTATTCATTGCATCCAAGGATGAAGGTGAAAAACGAGCCAGATCGAGCATAACGTCATCTTTAATTATCCAGCGACGGGGTAAGTTTTGTTTGATAGCACGTTGCTCTCGCCACACGCCAAGTTGTTGGAGAACTGCAAGTTGTGAACTTTTAAGGCGACCGGAACCTTTGATGCGCAGCCAGCTGCTTTCTGGGTTTGATTGGTATGTTTCAGTTGCTGACAGCGTTGCAAAGTCTTCTTTTAACCAGTTAATGCGACCTGTATCGACTAATTTTGCTTCAAGCTGGTGATAAAGTTCACGAAGATAACGCACGTCATCGGCCGCATAATCAATTTGTTCTGGTGACAAAGGGCGTTGCCGCCAATCGGTGCGGGCATGTGCTTTATCCAGATCAACATTGAGACACTGTTTGACTAAGTTACCGTAGCCAATCTGATCGCCATAACCTAAAACGGTTGCTGCAAGCTGAGTATCAAAGACCTGCTGGGGCAAAGCATCACGCAGTAAAAACAATAGTTCCAGATCTTGCCTTGCTGCATGAAAGACTAAGGTCATATCTGTGCGATAAAACACATCCATTAATGGCGACAAATCGTCAATTTTCAGTGGGTCAACACAGGCGATGACATCATCATTGGCAACCTGAATCAGGCAGAGTTGAGGGTAATAAGTCTTTTCGCGATGAAACTCGGTGTCAATGGCAAGCCACGTGCTTTCCGCAAGTTGTTCACACAGGTCTTTGAGGCCGGCGCTGCTATCTATAAACTGAATGGTCATGAACTGTGTCTTAACAAAAGGAACACAGTATAGCCAGTTTGGTGATTAATTCATAACACGGCTCATGCTGACGACATCAGCAATCGCACCGACAATTAGGTCAGGTTGATCAAGATGAATGTCATGGCCGCTGGTGTTGGCAAATAAGTGTTGACTGATAGGGGATAATTTCCATAAGTCTTGCTGAAGTTGTACCCAAATCTTTTCACGCATTTCAGCATCATCACGGTCTTTCCATTCAGATAATCCGCGGCTGATAACGATCAAGGGTACACGAGGGAAGTCATGATAACGCTTCACTTGTAAGGTGCTTTGATAAAGTGAGGAAATCTCTGCCCGTGCTGCATGAAAAGCACGCTCCCTCAGCGCAATTGCTTTATCACTGACTGTATCGTTTGCTTTGGGCAAAATTAAGATATTGCCTTTGCGATCGAAGTGTTTGGGTAATTTGATATTCAGTTTTTCATACTGACTCTCATGCGATGCATCAACCAATACCATGCCAGCTATTTTCTGTGGATGCTGAGCGGCGAACACGCGCATGTTATAGCCTCCAAAAGAATGCCCCACCAACACGAGAGGACCAGAGATATTAGCTTTTTGAATGAGTTTTGAAACTTCATTGGAGATGATCAAACTGCTTCTGGGCTGCGGTCCTGCATCGCTCCAGCCGTAACCTGGTCTATCAAACACACAGGTACGGGTATCTACAGACGATTTGTTTTGGATATCAAACCAATCTGTGGAGTCATCGCCTAATCCGGCATCAATCAGGACCGTCGGTTCTCCCATACCTTTACAAAGCATATGGATACTATAGCCACCGACATCGTAGCGTTTGCCTGGTGTCGGCGGGAAGTCTCCTGCGTAACTTATGGTTGCCAGCAGGGTCATTAAAAATGACAGGTATGCAGTTAGTCTGACGATCATCTCTAAAACTCCGACAAGATACTAAATCAGAGTTACAGAGTCCGTGTGAAGTTCCTGTTAAGGTCTGCTAGTGATTGATTTTACTGATAATATATTGTCTGAGTGTGTGCTCATCAAATGGCCACTCAAGCTCTTCTCCATCTTCGAACTTTATGACCAGAATGCGTATGCCATACCGCTCTACTAATGCATCGTCGTCACCAATCTCTATAGCTGTGACATTAACGGGGAAGTCTTCAGCGATGGGGGGGAATAACGCTGCTGCTTGTTCACACAAGTGACAACCGGCCGTAGTAAAAAGAGACAGCTGCATCATTTTTCCAACAAACGGGGGATTAAATCGATAAAGTTACAGGGTTTGTGACTGGCATCAAGCTGATCATGTAGGATTTCATCCCAGCCTGTTCGGCAGGCACCAGAGGAACCCGGCAGGCTGAAAATAAATGTGCCATTAGCAACACCTGCCACCGAACGAGATTGTACTGTTGAGGTTTTGATGACTTGATATGACAGGCTACGGAACAGTTCACCAAATCCTTCGATTTCTTTATCGAATAAGACTTTTACGGCTTCTGGTGTGCCATCACGTCCGGTCAATCCGGTTCCTCCTGTCGTAACGACAACATGCACGTCTGGATCGGCAATCCATTGAGAGACAATCGCACGGATTTGATAAATATCATCTACGACAATTTGTCGATGAATAACACGGTGCCCATCTTTGCTTGCCTTGTCTTCAAGCACTTTTCCTGATGTATCATTGTCAAAAGTGCGAGAGTCGGAAATAGTCAAAATCGCGATATTGACAGGAATAAATTCTGAATTCATGAATTTGGATCTCAGTTTTCATTAAGCAAAGCCAGTATAGTCAGCAACCGTACAGCGGTCTAGAATGCTGGAATAATTTGGAGGAAAAATAATGAAAAAACTCGTTTTAGCAACCATAGTGGCGACTGCTTTAAGTGGCTGTGCCGCAAATGACCCGAATCAGAAAACAAAAGCAGGTGCTGCGATTGGTGCAGCAGCTGGTGCATTAGTGGGGTATGCGGTAGATGATGGTGCTGGTGGTGTGATTGCGGGCGCTGCTGTGGGTGCATTGGCAGGTGGTGGTGTTGGTCGCTACATGGACAATCAACAAAAAGAAATGGAAGCCGCTTTAGCCGAGGAACAAGCCCGGCATGAGCTTGAGATTCAGCAATTGGAAAATGAAACGCTGAAAATTGATATTGCTAACGAGGTCTCTTTCGATTTCGATAGTGCTGCGTTGAAATCGGCTTTTACACCGACTTTGAGCAAAGTGGCAGATGTGCTGCAACGCTATCCAAACACGATCATTCATGTTGTCGGCCATACTGACAGTGTGGGCTCAGAAAGTTACAATCAACGTCTTTCTGAACGTCGAGCACAATCAGTGGTAGATTATTTCTCATCACGAGGTGTTGCAACAGGACGTTTGTACGCGATTGGTCGAGGTGAAACAGAACCCCGTGCCACTAACGAAACAGAAGCTGGGCGTCAGTTAAATCGTCGCGTGGAAATCTTTGTAAAACCGGTTGTAGAAGGACAAGAATCTGAAGCCTACCAAGCGCCGTAAAAATCCAAAAACGGCAAGTCATACCCCATTGGATCCTGATGTCATTTTCGGCCTGCACGCTGTGCAGGCCGCTTTAGATGTGCCCGTCAGTCGTATTAAAGAAATCTGGTTAGCGGCTGATCGTCAAGACCAGCGTGTAGATGCTTTGTTGAAAGCGGCAGAGCAACAAGGCGTTGTGGTGCATAAAGCAGAACGTGACACCTTGGATAAAATTGCACCGAATGTGCAGCATCAAGGGTGCGCAGCACGGTGTAAACCACTGGAAAGTCTTGATGAAAAAGGGCTGATGACGCTGGTTGAATCACTCAATGAACCTGCTTTATTGTTGATCCTGGATGGTGTTCAAGATCCACATAATTTGGGCGCTTGTCTGCGAACTGCGGAAGCGGCCGGTGCGCATGCTGTGATTGCGCCTAAGGATCGCGCTTCTGGTCTAACCGCGACGGCGGTTAAAATATCCAGTGGTGCGGCGGAAAGAGTGCCTTTTGCGCAAGTCACGAATTTATCTCGTTTAATGCGAGAATTGCAAGATGCCGGGGTTTGGCTGGTAGGGACATCAGGTGATTCAGAACTCAGCCTTTTTCAAGCTGAATTGAAAGGATCAATGGCCATTGTTCTTGGCGCTGAAGGTAAGGGAATTCGTCGTCTGACACGGGATAACTGTGATCAGGTCGTTTATATTCCTATGCAAGGTGAAGCTGAAAGTCTTAATGTCTCGGTGGCGGCCGGTGTATGCTTATATGAAGCTTATCGTCAACGTCACTTGTGAGTTGAAGTGAAAACCAAGTAAACTATTAGATTGCCTTTAGTTAAATTCACGCAAAACTCCTTTGCTTTATGGCACATGTCATAAAGCTGTATAAACCGTGAGGAGCTCTAATGAGACATTACGAAATCGTGTTTCTGGTCCACACCTGATCAGAGTGACAAGTACCTGGCATGATCGAGCGTTATACACAAACGCTGACTAGCCAAGGCGGCACAATCCACCGTCAAGAAGACTGGGGCCGTCGTCAACTGGCTTATCCCATCAACAAAGTGCACAAAGCACACTACGTTTTGATGAATGTGGAATGTGATGTTGAACAACTCAACGAAGTCACCACTGCATTCCGTTTCAACGATGCTGTTATCCGTCATCTGGTTGTAAACATGGATGAGGCTGCTACTGAGCCTTCACCTATGATGCAAAAAGATGAAGAGAAAAAATCAGCTTAATGCTGCTTTAGCAATTTAGGAGATATCACATGGCACGTTTTTTTAGACGTAGAAAATTTTGTCGCTTTACCGCTGAAGGCGTTAAGCAAATCGATTATAAAGATGTAAATTTGCTGAAAAATTACGTCACTGAAACAGGAAAAATCGTACCCAGCCGTATCACAGGTACTAAAGCGCGTTACCAACGTCAGCTGTCTACTTGTGTGAAGCGTGCGCGTTTCCTTGCATTGTTGCCTTACTGCGACATGCACAAGTAATTCAGTTGATTAAAACACCTGAAGTTTACGTTTAGTTACTAAGTTATGCTGCGAGGAATTGCAGATTTCGCCATGCAGGGTAGATGGCAGGCGGCCATCGCTACAGCGATATTGTCTGTCGCGGCGATGATGTTGCCACCGCTCAACTACCTGGCCAGTGGCGTGATTGCCCTGACTACATTAAGAATGGGGCCACGTGAAGGCGCTAGAGTCGTTACCGCGACCCTAATTGTATTCGCATTATTGGCTGGTTTTCTGTTGGGGCAGTTATGGGTTGCAGGTTTGATTTTGCTATCCAGCTGGTTACCGGTTTTTTTGGCAACACTGGCATTGGGGTATACCCGTTCATTTGCAACGGCTCTGTTATCCGCAACCGGTGTTGGGCTGTTTATTGTTGTGTTGATGCACCTGCTTATTCCCGATGTAACGGGATGGTGGCAGCAAATCATCGAACCGTTTATGGCCACGGTCAGTGAACAACCAGGTTGGCAGTTGGATCAAGTGCAAACACAGCAATTGACCAGCCGTTTGTCTGGCATGATGACTGGTTTGATTGCTGCGGGGGTAAGTATTAACGCAGTGGTAGGACTGATTATTGGTCGTGCATGGCAATCAAAACTCTATAATCCGGGCGCATTTGGCAATGAGTTTAGACAACTTAGCCTAGGGAAACCCGTCGCGATGTTTACGGCGGTGCTGATGATTTTGGCTTTAACGCCAATCAGTGGCACATGGTCACTGTTGGTAGATTGCTTAGCGGTGATGCTGGTGGCATTTGGCATTCAAGGCTTAGCGATTGTTCATGCCATTGTCGTAGCACGAGACAAGAGTAAAGCATGGTTAGTAACGATGTATGTATTGCTGGTTATCATGTTGCCACAAATGGTGATGATGTTAGCCACATTAGGTGTTTTGGATCAGTGGTTTAATTTTCGTAAACGCTCCCAAACGGAGTAATTACGAGTATTTGAATAAGCAGTTTGGACACTGCGAACGAGGGTAGAACGATGCAAGTAATTTTGCTAGAAAAAGTTCAAAAGCTTGGAAATCTGGGCGACGAAGTCAGCGTAAAATCTGGTTTTGGTCGTAATTTCCTGGTACCGACTGGTAAAGCTTTACCAGCCACCAAGTTAAACAGAGAAAAGTTTGAAGCACGTCGTGCTGAACTGGAAGCAGCAGCAGCCAAAGTATTGGCAGAAGCTGAAAGCCGCAAAACTAAGCTGGAAGCAGCGGGTGAGCTGGCTATCATGGCTAACGCGGGCGTTGAAGGTAAACTGTTCGGTTCAATCACAGCAGCAGAAATCGCTGATGCGTTAAACGCAGCAGGTGCTGATGTCGATCGTAACGAAGTGCGTCTGCCAACTGGCCCACTGCGCCACACAGGTGAATATAACATCGACGTGCAATTGCATGCTGACGTTGTAGTTTCTGTGAAAACAGTAGTGACGTCTGAAGCAGAACTGCAGGCAAAAGCACAAGCCGAAGAAGCCAAGAAAGCGCGCGAAGCCGCCTTGGAAGAAGCGGAAGCGATTGCTAAAGCACAAGAAGAAGCTTAAGAAAAACTGGGATCGGATTTGTCCGATCCCATTTTCTGCTATGCTCACAGTCTCGCTGTGAGTTGTTAGTTATCTGTTAGGGGTTAGGTGGCACTGTGGAAGAAATTAGCTATCCAGATACGTTCAAGGATACCGCCACAGAGGCACTGAAAGTCCCGCCACATTCAGTCGAAGCTGAGCAATCTGTACTCGGCGGTCTTATGCTTGATAATGGCGCTTGGGAACAAGTGGCCGATGTGCTTGTTGAGCAAGACTTTTATCGACACGATCACCGTCTTATCTATCGCGCCATCGTCCAGCTGATGGAGCAATCCCAGCCTGTTGACGTAATTACTCTCGCCGAATGGCATGACAAGCGTGGTGAATTAGATCAAGTCGGGGAAGTCGCTTATCTGGGCTCTCTAGCCCGTAATACCCCCACCGCTGCCAATATAGCCGCTTATGCCGACATTGTTCGTGAGCGCTCCATCTTGCGTCAGTTAATTCAGGTCGGTAATAACATTTCCAATATGGCCTTCAAGCCTGAAGGCATGACCAAAGAAGAAATGTTAGATATGGCTGAGCGTCATGTCTTTGAGATTGCCGAAAAAGGTGCCAAACGCGGTGGCGGTTTTGTACAGGTAAAAAATGTCCTGAGTCAGGTTGTCGATAGAATCGATCAGCTGTTTGAGCGTGACAGTCATATCACTGGCCTTGCAACCGGATTTATTGATTTCGATAATGACACTACGGGCTTACAGCCCGCGGATTTGGTTATCGTGGCAGGTCGTCCCTCGATGGGTAAAACGACCTTTGCGATGAATATTGCGGAAAATGCCGCGATCAGTAGTAAAGAGCCCGTTGCTGTATTCAGTATGGAGATGCCGGCAGATGCGCTGGCAATGCGTATGCTTTCCTCATTGGGACGTATTAACCAGCAAAACCTCAGAACCGGTAAATTGAAAGATGATGACTGGCCAAGGCTGACATCCGCTATCGGTCTGCTTAATGAGGCACCTTTATTTATTGATGACACGCCGGCTTTGAGTCCCACAGAATTACGTGCTCGAGCACGGAGACTAAAGCGCGAGCATGGACTAAGTCTAATCGTGATTGACTATTTGCAGCTAATGCAAGGTAGTGGCAAAGGCGGTGAGAATCGGGCAACAGAGATTTCTGAAATTTCTCGTTCCCTAAAGGCTTTGGCAAAAGAACTCAATGTACCGGTAATTGCACTTTCTCAGTTGAATCGAAGCCTTGAGCAACGTCCGGATAAGCGTCCTGTAATGTCTGATCTGCGTGAGTCCGGCGCCATTGAGCAGGATGCCGATTTAATTGTGTTTATTTACCGTGATGAAGTCTATAACTCGGAATCTGAGCATAAGGGTATTGCAGAAATTATTATCGGTAAACAGCGTAATGGACCTATTGGTAAAACCAGACTCACATTCCAGGGACAATTTACTAAGTTTGAGAATTTTGCCCCCGGATACTATGACGACGGAGCCGGCTACGACGGACCTTAATTTTGAATTTTCCAGTCGCATACATTGATGTGGCAGCGCTTCGCCACAACCTTCTTCGCGTAAAAGAATGTGCTCCAAACAGTCGTGTAATGTCGGTTATTAAAGCCGATGCCTATGGTCACGGTGCAATAACTGCCGCTGAAGCATTGAAAGAGAGTGATGCCTTTGCCGTGGCACGATTGAAGGAAGGGGTATTTCTCAGACAGAAAGGTGTTGAGCATCCCATCGTTTTGCTGGAAGGTGTGAACACTGAGCAAGACTTTATCACCGCATCCGAATATCAGTTATCACCGGTTATTCATCTACACAGCCAAATCCAGCTATTACAAACGCTGACTTTGCCAAAGCCATTAGCGTTTAACTGGTTGATGGTTGACAGTGGCATGCACCGCTTGGGAATCCGTCCGGAGCAGGTTGAGATGGCGCTGACGTTATTAGCAGAAAGCAGCAATATTAGCGGTGAAGTGGGGTTGATGAGCCATTTTGCCAACTCAGATTTGGACGGTGACCCTCGCAACCAGAAACAATTAGCTCATATGCTGGCATTGAAGCATAAAACGTCATTGCCACTGTGTTTGGCTAACTCTGCTGCGGTTATCTGTCTCGCTGAATCGCATCAACAATGGGTCAGGCCGGGATTGATGTTGTACGGTGTTTCGCCTTTTTCAGATAAGTCCGGCACCGAGTTGGGTCTGAAACCCGTTATGACGTTAAAAACCCAGCTAATCGCTGTTTATGATTTGGAAGTCGGTGATCAAGTGGGCTACGGTGGTGAGTGGACAGCCGAAGTACCTACGCGTATTGGGGTGGCGAGTATTGGCTATGGCGACGGTTATAGTCGGCACCTGTCCAATAAGGCTGAGGTCATTATTCGTGGCATAAAAGCCCCTGTTATTGGTCGCGTGTCGATGGACACGATATGTATTAACCTTAATCATGTCGAGCAAGCCGAAACGGGTGATGACGTCATAGTCTGGGGTACGGCTAATTTGGCTGTAGAGCAACTCGCGACACTGGCCGAAACCATTCCGTATGAATTAGTCACGGTACTCTGCCAACGCGTGAACAAGGAAGTGATAAATGGCGAAAGTTAAGCGCGTTTACGTTTGTAAAGAATGCGGCTCACAAACTCCGCAGTGGGCGGGACGGTGTAATGATTGTGGTGCATGGAATAGCCTGACAGAAGAAGTGCAGGCATCGGCATCTTCGACTGCTCAGGCGACGATTAGCCGCCACAGTAGTTATGCAGGCGAACAAAAAAATGAAGTACAAGCATTAGCTGAAGTCACATCTGAACAAGCTGTGCGTTGGACTACCGGCTTACCAGAATTGGACCGTGTTTTGGGTGGTGGTTTAGTAACAGGTTCAGTGGTATTGATTGGTGGTGATCCCGGTATCGGTAAATCGACCCTATTGTTACAGGCGATGGCAACGATGGCTGACTCCACTGGCGTTAAGCCGTTGTATATCAGTGGTGAAGAGTCATTGCAGCAGATACGCCTGCGCGCCGAGCGTTTGCAGCTTGAGCAAGCACCATTGGAGCTGCTTGCTGAAACCCACGCAGAGCAAATGATTGCCACCGCGCGTCAACGTCAACCACAAGTCATGGTGATTGATTCCATTCAGACCGTATTTACTGAATTATTGCAATCGGCGCCGGGTACGGTGGCACAGGTCAGAGAGAGTGCGGCGCAACTTGTACGATTTGCTAAATCCAGCGGCACTACGATGATTCTTGTCGGCCATGTGACAAAGCAGGGCGCATTGGCTGGACCACGGGTCTTAGAGCATATGGTCGATACCGTACTTTACTTCGAAGGCGACACGTCAACACGATTTCGAATTCTGCGCGCTGTCAAAAACCGCTTTGGCGCGGTGAATGAATTAGGCGTTTTCGGCATGACGGAGTTGGGCTTAAAAGAAGTCAGTAATCCGTCGGCAATCTTTTTGTCTCGTGGTGAAGAGTCAGTACCTGGCAGTATTGTGACGGTGATTCGTGAAGGCAGTCGGCCCATGTTGGTGGAAGTACAGGCATTGGTTGATAGCAGTCCATTAGGTAACCCACGACGAGTCACCGTCGGTTTGGAACAAAATAGACTGGCCATGCTATTAGCCATTTTACACCGCCATGGTGGCATTACATGCCAAGACCAAGATGTATTTATCAATGTAGTGGGTGGCGTAAAACTCAGCGAAACCGGCGCGGATGAATGAGGACAGATGGATTAAGTAAGACGGGATATAACGGGATTTAATGGTTTTAAATGGGAAGAAGCTTTTAATAATGAGGGTTTGAGTAACATTTAAAGCTTATTTAATAATTAATTATGGATCGCGATCATTTTAAATATAGTAAACATTTAGACACATGAATTGCGATCAAGCTCATTAGTGACGACGACCACTCCAAACAACTCGCCCAATAATCGAAAGCTCGTTCTGCAAATCAAAATCCAGTGATATCTCAAAAGGCTCATAAGCTGGATTATCACTGGTAACCTTTAACCGCTGACTTGGTAGGCGCTGTAGCCGTTTAACTAGTAATGACTCACCCATTCTGATTACATAGATGCCGTCACGTTTAGCAACGTTGTCAGTGTGATCAACGAGTATAACGTCGCCTGGACGCAATGCAGGCTCCATGCTCTCACCTTCTACATAAATCAGATATAAATTAGCTGGGCTGCTGTGTAGCTCGTTATATATCCATTCTTTTTTGAATATAAGTGCATCAGTTTCCTCTTCCTCGTGAATGACATAACCGTTGCCAGCTGATGCTTTTACATCAAACAGTGGGATGTGGGCGAATGTTTCCATAATGCTACCAGTTCCTGCTGAATAGTCTTTGATGCTCGATCCCACTTCTTCGTTGGAAGTGGGATCGACTTGCCCCACTTTAGATTTTCGATCCCGCTTTTCATAAGTTTCTGATTCGTTTGAATTTCTATGTGTTGATGATGAATTATCATCAACATCTAAGTGGGATCGAGTTGGAAAGGTTTCGTTCCCCGTCAGCACGTAATACGAATTAAACCCAAGCCCTAATATTTTTTCTAAATAAATAGCATCAGGGCTACGTTCACCTTTTTCATATTTGGCTTGTGACTGCCTTGTGATTCCAACAAAGTCAGCAACATCCTGCTGGGTTAAGCGTAGACGCTTACGCTCCTCTAGTATTCTGCCGCCAATGTAAACTAATGATTCCATTACAAGCCCTTGACAATGTTATTTTATGTGTACATAATTTTTGCAGGTGTTATGTTTTGTTTGCATTTATGTAAACGCTTATATATTTAATTACGGATTGTAACAATGAACTACAAGCAAATACATCAAGCATTGAAAGCCAAAGGTCTTTCTTGGTTAGTCGCTGGTGAAGTAATTGGTTGCACTCATCAGCATGTAATGAATGTTTGTGCAAGACGAGCGGAAAGTTTAAGAGTTGCACGATCAATATCCGTGCTAATCGAGAAAGATATTGCAGCAGTTTTTCCGGATATTCCCCGCTATCAGTCTGATGTAAAAACTGATCGCCAAGCCAAAATTGATCAAGCAAAAGCGCGTCTGGCAGAAGCCGGTCTTGCTGAGAGCGCCTAATCATGGTTGATAACTATCCGCATCAAGAGCACTTACATCCGCAAAAAGCACGCGCCCACAAAGCAGTTCAAACCAACGGCGATTCCAGTTCGGCGGCACAAGGTAAGTATCGGCTGGATGAGTGCGCTTCAACGTCGCAATCAAACTTTTTAGTTGATAAAGACGGAATGCCAGTTTCTCCTGGGTTTGGTGATCCAGATCGCCAATCTGCTTACAAAGCGTCGCGGATGAAGGCGGCAATACGTTTTCAACAACTTGCCAAGCAACAGTCTCAGCGAGTTGTGGAAGTTCCTCTGAATTGTCCGGTTCACGTATGTCCGATTTGTCAACTTTCAATGCTTTTAAAAAAGCTGATAGCTCGGATAAAAGCATGGTCGATGAAATGATGATGAATCCATCATTCTGCCCGTGTAAATACGCGGCACTGACGGGTGCTGGTCTGGTTGTTTTCACTTTGTTATCTCCTGTTTGGTTAAAACGCAGAACCAGCCTATCCCGTGCAGTACTGCCGCAACAATCAATAAATTTGGAAGTGGTGTTGTGATGAGAATTCCAAAAAGTAAGGTGGCTTGGAAACGCATCCAGCCGAACAATATAAAAGACGCGCTGCGGCTTAATAAAGAGTACGCCAGACAGTTCAAAAGGCTAACTGTTCCAGCTATCGCTGAACTGATGGCTGTCAGTGAAGACCGCTTATACAAATGGCTCTCTACTGGTGATATGCCAGTCAGTTTTATCCCGGCATATGAGCATATCTGTGAGATGGATTATGTCACCCAATATCTGGGTTACCGAAGTAACAAGCTGATGATTCAAATCCCCACAGGGAAAAAAGTGGATGAACTAGGTTTAGCCGAACTACAGCAGCTTTCTGCAGATGCAATGAGTTTGCTAATCAAGTTTTATCGTGAGGGTGAGTCGGTAGATATCCTTACTTCAGCGCTCACTCGACTGTTAGCTGGCGTGGCATACCACAGAGAAAATGTTATCTCTCAGAGTCAGCCAGGTCTAGATTTTGAGGGCGGTGAAGATGACTGAACAAAACAGGGAATGGTTCACAGCAACTGAATTAGCAAACAAACCAGGTCTTCCAAAGTACAAGCGTGGCGTTAATCAGCAGGCTCAAAACAAGGCTGGAATACAAGGCAAGTAAAAGTAAGAGGTGGATCAGCAAATGAATACCACCTTTCCAGCCTGCCAGTAGAAACTCAGGCCGCGTTGATAAAACAACACCTGCCGACCCCAGTTAAGAGCAGCTCGGAAAGCACTGAATTTAGCTACGATCCTCAAGCATTATGGCAGCACTATGACAACAAGCCACAAAAACAAAAGGACGCAGCTCAGAACAAACTCAACCTGCTTTTGCAGGTCATGGCTCTGACAGAAAACGGTGGCGCCACACTTAAGAATGCCTTCTTACTGGTGGCTGATCAAAACGACATTAGTGAACGCACCATGCAAGGCTGGTATCACGGTACCAAGAGCAAGAAAGGGGTGAAATTCTATGCTCGTCAAGACTGGTTAGCCGCGCTGGTACCCGGCTTTGTTGGCCGAACGGTCACAGCAGATATGGATACTGAGGCTTGGGAATTTTACAAAGCCGATTACCTTCGCCTGGAGCAGCCAGAGTTCGAAGCCTGTTACTACCGACTACAACGTACTGCAGCCGAACAAGGCTGGAAAATCCCCAGCAAAAAAACACTGGAACGTCGCATCAAAGCCATACCGCTGGCAACCCGCGTTTATCTACGTGAAGGTGAAGCCGGTTTGATCAAACTGTTTCCTGCCCAACAGCGAACAGTCCAAGAGCTACATGCGCTTGAGTGGATCAATGGTGATGGCTACCAACACAACGTGTTTGTTCTATTGCCAAATGGCGATGTAACGCGCATGAAAACGTGGTTCTGGCAGGACGTCTACAGCCGCAAAATACTGGCTTACCGCGTCGATGAATCAGAAAACACCGACTCAATCCGAGCCAGTTTTGGCGATGTTGTGGATCAGTTCGGCATACCCGAACACGTCACTATTGATAACACCCGCGCTGCAGCCAATAAATGGATGACCGGTGGCGTTAAAAACCGCTATCGCTTCACCGTAAAAGAAGATGATCCACTCGGCCTATTCCCTACGCTCGGTATCAAAGTGCACTGGACATCAGTGATTGGCGGCAAAGGACACGGTCAGGCTAAACCTGTCGAACGTGCCTTTGGTGTTGGTGGTCTTGGTGAATATCTGGACAAGCATCCTAAGTTTGAAGGTGCCTATACCGGCCCAAACCCAATGGCCAAGCCAGAAAACTACGCCAAAAAAGCGGTACCCATTGAAACGTTCCTAGCAGTACTGGAACAAGAAATCATTGCTTGGAATGCCAAACCGGCTCGACGCACTGAAATCTGCAACGGCACAAAAAGTTTTGATCAAGCTTTCACCGAAAGCTATCAAACCGCCGTTATCAAAACAGCTAACCAAGAACAACGTCGCATGTGGCTGCTGATGGCTGAAGCCATCAAAGTGCAGAAAGATGGATCATTTAATCTTGATGCCGGATCAGCCACAGGACAAGGCAAAAACCGCTACCACGCGCCAGCGTTGCTCGACTTTGCAGGCCAGAAGATTACCGTTCGTTTTGACCCTCAAGCGCTGCATGAAATCGTCTATGCCTACACCTTAGATAATCGCTATATCGGTGAGGCGCAATGTATTGAAGCTACTGGGTTTGGTGATACTGAAGCGGCTCGAAGCTTCAACAAGCATCGCACTCGCTTTATCAAGGCCACCAAGCTGGCAGCGAAAGCCGAAGTCGCGATGGATGCAATGGAAGTGGCAAGTCGCCTGCCTTTGCAGCCACAGCCTGAAGTCGCCAACCCGAAAGTGGTCAGACCACTTCGCCCAGCGCCAGAACTAGGCCGACACATACCGCAGCCACAACTAACTGACGAACAAAAACAGGATCTGGCTACATTCCAAGCCGAGTTCCAACAGCCACAAGAGCCTGCAGCACAAATCATAAGAAATGATGACCCCAGAGCGCGCTACAAGCGTTGGGTCAATTTAGACCGTCGGTTGCGAGAAGGGAGTCAACTCTCAGCAGCTGATCAGAAATTCTGGGCGATGTACCAGAAAGGCGATGAGTTCCGCTTTATGAGCGAGTTCAGCGCTGACTTTGAGAGCTTCGACGAAACTGTCGAGGCATAAAAAAACAAACCCGCTGGCAGGCGGGTAAGTAAAACGTGATGAGGTAAATAATGACAACAAATCAAAACGTGGTCAACTTGGGAGACAGAGTCGAAGCCTCTGTCACCACGGCACCACTGAAAAACGTCATGCTCTGTACACGATTGCTGGAACAAGCGATGAATCGCCCAGCACATCTACCAGGTATGGTCACTTTCTTTGGCCCGAGTGGCTGGGGTAAATCGTTTGCTGCAGCTTATGCAGCGAATAAATACCGCGCTTACTACGTTGAATGCAAAAGCACCTGGACAAAAAAAGCGCTGCTCCTTTCCATTCTCAAAGAAATGGGCATCCAGCCAGATAAGACCAACTATGACATGGTCGAGCAAATCAGTCAGCAGCTGGCGCTGAGTGGTCTGCCGCTCATCATCGATGAGATGGATCACATCGTCGAAAAGAAAGCCGTCGAAGTAGTGCGTGACATTTATGAAGGATCAAACGCTGCCATCCTGCTGATCGGTGAAGAGAAGCTCCCGACCAAGCTGCTCAAGTGGGAACGGTTCCACAATCGAATGCTGGCTTGGCAAGGCGCTCAACCTGCCGATCTGGAAGACACACGACAACTGTCCCAACTTTACTGCCCGGACATCACCATTGCTGATGACCTGCTCGAACGCATCCAGCGTGAAAGCATGGGCGTCGCCCGTCGAATCTGCGTCAATCTCAACCAAGTTCAGCAAGCCGCCTACTCAGCTGGTACCGACCAAATCGACGTCAAACTCTGGGGTAACCGTCCCCTCTATACCGGCGACGCACCCAGGAGGAAGGTTAAATGACACAGCCTGTTCATATCACAAGAGCAAACGGCAAGCTGTCAGGTAGAGATGCCTGCTGGCAAGCCATACGTGAATTGAAAGTGTTTTCTTTACTTGACCTGGAAGCACACACCAGTGATCACAAACAGCTGAATGAAGTGAATCGCCGAACAGCCAGAACCTACGTGATAGGGCTGGAAGGTGCTGGCTATCTGGAACGCACCACCAAGCGCATGGGCGGTGCCATTGTCTGGAGGCTGACTCGTGATGTCGGTGTGAATGCACCTCGCGTCAACCGCAAAGGTGACCACGTCACTGGTGGCGAGAGCCGTGAACAGATGTGGCGAACCATGCGAATTCTGAGTGATTTCAGTTGGCGTGATTTGGTGGCATCAGCCTCTACGGAAGAAACACCTATCGAACCGAACACTGCCAAGGATTACATCACCTTTCTGGCTAAGGCGAATTATCTCAAAGAGATAATCCCAGCCAACCATGGTGGTGGTCTGGCGCGATACAAACTATTACCCGCGATGAATACCGGTCCAAAGCCGCCGATGATTCAACGCATTAAACAAGTCTTTGATCCCAATTTAAACAAGGTCGTATGGCCAAAGGATGGTGAGTAATGGATGAAGCGACAGTAGACGTAATTCAACAATTAATGGCATGGCACCAGAAACGAGTTGATGAATTGCAGCTGATAGTGGATCAAAAAGGTGCCTCTATCAAAATCGGTGAAGAGATTGAAATAACCGATCCGGAGGTGCTCAAAGGCGTTCATTTAGGCGTGAAGATTAGTTTGTCACTGCTTGGCAAGTTACCCATTTCATTAAAGGAAGGTGAGTAATGCTGATTTTAACAAGACGTGTGGGCGAAGCCCTGATTATCGGTGATGACGTTGTCGTGAATGTGCTTGGTACCAAAGGTAATCAAGTCCGGATCGGGGTTGAAGCCCCAAAAGATGTCTCTGTTCATCGTGAAGAAATTTATAACCGCATTCAGAAAGAAAAGGATGACAACAAATGAGCGACTGGAAACAAGTACTCAAAACCGAATGTGAGAAAACATCACAAGCCAAGGTGGCCGCTGTTCTCAGACAGAATGATGGCTTTCCTTCACCAACCGTGATTAACCAGGTCATCAAGAGTAAATACCCCGGCAGAACTGACCGACTGCAAGCACTCATTGAAGGCAAGTTTATGTCCGGCAGTGTGCAATGCCCGGTGGTTGGTGCTATCCCCAGCGACCAATGCATTGAATACCAAAGCCGCCCGTATGCAGCAACAAACCCGACACGCATTCAACTTTATAGAGCCTGCCGTGGCGGCTGTGAACACAGCAAAATTGGAGCCTAATCATGAACAAGAATTTGGGTAACGACATCATCAGCAAAAAAGTAGAAGACGTTCGCCACTGCTTAGCAGAACTAGCACGACGTGGCCTCACCATTACCGATATCAACATCGGTGAAGCCAGAAAGCCGACCATCACCATCGTCGGCTACAACGACAGTCCAGGTGGACTTAAGGGCGGCACAAAAACCCGCATTAAAACCGGCCTACGTCGTCTCGAAACCTACGCCACAGAAGTCAGCGGCTGCCAGGTGCAGTGGAAAGTTGTGGCTTAAACAGGAGTAACCCATGAATACAGCTATCAATACAGAGCAACACAAGGTGAACGCACAAGGTCACCTTGTACCCATTAGCAAAATCAAACAAATCGATCTGGATCGTGATGATCTTATCGAAGAACTGTTTGGTAAGGCCGAGTTGCTGCGAGAGCAGATGGTCGCCTTCAAAGCTCAGGCGATGAATGACGTTTATGCCTTCGTCGAGCTTGTTGCAGAAAAATACGATGCCAAGCTCGGTGGCAAAAAAGGCAATATCAGCCTCACCAGCTATGACGGTAAACGCCAGATTCGCATTCAAATGGCCGAGCTGTTGCACTTCGATGAGCGTGCTGAAGCAGCTAAATCCCTGATTGATGAATGCATTCAAGAATGGTCAGAAGGCAGCAACGACAATATCAAAGCCCTGGTCGATCACGCCTTCAAAACCAACACTGAAGGCCAGCTTAGTGCTGCCCGAATCCTCGGACTGCTGCGGCTGGAGATTGACGATCACAAATGGAAGCAAGCCATGGAGGCGCTGAAAGATTCGATGCAAATCACTGGCTCCAGCGCCTATGTGCGTTTCTATTACCGCCCGACCACCGAGAGCAAGTTTCAGAATCTGGCTCTCGATATGGCTGCTCTGTGAGGTCTTCTATGGAAATGATTGTATTCGAAGACAGGGGCCAGGACTTTCTGGAGTGGGACATCGATGAAGATGGCGTCGTTGTTGATTCAAGACCATTTCAGGCTGGTATCTGGAGTGGCACGTTTGTATCAGACATAAAAGTTGGTGAGCGACCAACCGTCACCAGTCCCCGTGATGGGGTTCAACGACAGTTGAAGTATCGCGTCATCGATATTCAGCCTAAATCCGCTTAACCAACGGCGCGTCAGCAGACAGGTGGTGCCAGCAAAAAACTAACAGACTGCAGCTGAGACGGTGGGTTTTATAACCTTTCTCCCCGCCGGGCAACGCCGACTGATCCACGAGACGGATTACTTAGCCCCTTCGTTGGGGTTAAGGCAGTGAAAAATCCGGGAGATGATATGGATGAATTAAGGAACCCAATCTGTTTTGCACGTTGCATCTGGCGGTCGCTTAGTCGTGGTCGGTATATATCTGGTCACAAGTACAAAACAGCAAAAGAGGTTACACCGGAAAACATTCATATCCTCCGCTGTAAACATTGTGGCCATAACTCCATTGCATGGAGCTGGGGATCGTTAGAGGAATCCAAATAATGAACATGAAAGAAGCAAGCGAGATGCGACCAGACATACTCACTATCAGTGGTGAATACTTTAACTTTATGTGTCCTGAAGAGTCTGAGTTCGACATTTACGTTGCCGCTCATGGCCTATCAAACATTTGCCGCTTCGCTGGCCACACTAATAAGTTCTACAGCGTAGCCCAACATTCGGTTTATGTGTCTGAAATTGTACCGCCTGAAATGGCTTTGCACGGACTGCTGCATGATGCCGCAGAGGCGTTTGTTGGTGATGTGGCCAGACCACTGAAAAACCTCTTGCCCGATTATCGTGAAATAGAGAAGCGTGTTGAAAAAGCCGTGTTAGGCCGTTTTGGGTTAGACGCTGAGATGCCTGCAGAAGTGAAGCACGCAGACTTGGTCTTGTTAGCCACAGAGCAGCGTGACTTGATGGCACCACACGATGATGAATGGCCGTTAATTAAAGATATTGAGCCATTAAAAAAAGCCATTGAACCAGTGTCTCCCAGCACAGCGTTTTTAATGTTTGTTGGCCGTTATCTACAAATCGTGGGGCAGCTATGAGTTCAAGACAAAAGCTAATCCAGCTTGTTCATATCGGCGCTAGCCGCTTGTTTAAGGACGAAGAAGCTCGTCGCACATGGCAAGGAGACCATACCGGTGAACGTTCGTGCAGCAAGATGACGGACAAAGAATTGAAACATTTAGTCAATTTGCTACGTGATGCCAAAGCGATTAAACCACCTAAACGCGCAGGCAGAAAGCCATTCAATCGCAGCCCGTATATGGCAAAAATTGAAGCCTTACTGACCGATATGCAACTCAGTTGGGAATACGCTGAAACCATAGCCTGGCACGTCACCGGTGGTAAAGGCCATGCAACAACAGGCCGTCCTGGTATTGAACGTCTGGAGTGGGTGCACAAGCGTCAGCAGTTTGAAGCGATCATTGCCGCGTTATATCAGGAACAGAAAAAACGCAGCCTGCTGCAAACCGTTGAGTACCTACTGGATGCCATGAACCTGAGCGAAAGCTATGTCGAGAAGCTGGTAGCAGGCCGTGCGAATGCCAGCAAGTGGCGTCGTAATGTGCCGCTACTCAATGCCATCGTCGATCACCTTAATGACAAAGTCGCGTTTGAACGTGCCACTCAAGTAGCGCTGCCATAAGCAAGGTACCGAGCCAGTGAATTTACCTGATTATTTACCACCTGTAGCCAGAGAGATAGCCGATGTGATCGGTCTTGATGGACTGTTGCGTCTGGTGAAACAGTTCGGTGGTGTCACTATTCGAGTGCCGGGGCAAGGTGACCTAAAGCAAGTGCTTAGTCCAGATCAATACAAACAGTTCGTGCATACCTTCCGTAATGAGAAAATCGCCATCCCCAAGCTTCAAGCAAGGCTATACCAAGTGGATCTGGCAGAGACAAGCCGTCTGCTTGATCAAGGCTTTACCAAAGCAGAAGTCGCCCGGACACAAAAAATTACTGAACGCGCTGTCTACAAACGCCAGGCTAAACAGCGTCAACTTGAAAATGACAAACAACAGGATCTCTTTTAATGTTCGATTTTATCAATCCACTCACAACTGATGACTTCAACGATAGTGTTGAGTTTTTATACCCTAATTTTTTGCCTAAAAAACAAATCACTATGATCTATGCCGATGGCGGCATGGGTAAAAGCTGGTTGCTTTTCGGGCTGGCAAAATATGCCACTGAACACAACAGTGGTAGTGAGCAAGGCGCGATGAATGTGCTGTACATCGATGTCGATAACCCCATCAGTGTGCTGAAAGAGCGTGGCATCGAACATAAACTGATCGAAGCCTGCCCGAATCTAACCTACTCGCACCGCAGTAAGTTCAATGGTGAGCCACTCGAACTGCTGGATGAGCTTGAAAACAGAGCCTATGGCAACGCGTTTAAAAACATGCTGCTGATGCTGGACAGTCTCAGAGACTTTGGTGATATCAATAATGACCTGACAGCCATGCGGATCGGCAACAAGCTGAAAAAGATACGTGACGCCGGTGCCACCATTATTGTGTTGCATCACTCCACCAAGAACGGCAGCAACTATCAAGGATCAAACAACCTACGTAACAGCGTCGATAATATGTACCGTCTTATCAAAGCGGACTCGCCCGAAGGTGAAATTCGCTGGCTGCTCGAAGTTAAAAAAGAACGTGCTGCCATTGCCAATATCGCACTAAGAATAGAAGTGGCAGATCTGTTTTTAACCGAACTGGATCTCGACGAAGTCACACTCAACGATGAAGAAAGAGCGTTTATCGACAAGGTAAAAACCGTGCTGAAGGAGCAAGGTAGTTTGAATAAAACCAAGCTACTGGACGCCTGCGGTCACAAAAAAGATGATAAAACCGCCCGTGATAGACTAGATCGCTTTGACCGTATTCACTGGCAATCTGAGAAAATAAAAGGTGCTTACACCTATAGTTTGGTTTAACAACCACTACAACGCGAACAACCTATCTGCTAAGTTGTAGCGGTTGTATCGGTTGTTGATAAAAGGAACTTAAAAATGAAAAAACTCGCTTTTTGTATCTATGCGCTACTACTTTCTTCATCAGTTTTTGCAGCCGATGACTCACTCTTCCAGCCATGGTGTGATGCTTTCACTGCTCAGGGTATGGTGAGTTTGGCAGCGAATCGCATTTATGGCAGCCCCAGTACATTGAATGATGAGCAGTATGAGTCGCGTAGTAACTGGGTAAATAATAGCTACCGAATGGCAGCTGAGAGATTTGCAGCCCGTTCCGGGCAGAGTTTTGAAAAAGTAGATATGGATGCAATGTCAAACGGTTGGGTTCAACGGTGTCAGCTGAAAGACCAAGTCCAATGAATCTTATAGGTAAATTTCCAGCTTGGTTATAACTTCCAGCCAGTCTGAAAAAAATAACTCAAGATTGCCCAGACTTCTAAAACCTGCTTAACTAAATTGTAGTAACACCCCAGCGCCCTGAACTCATTCAGGGCGTTTTTGTTTGTGCCAGAAAGCATCATGCAACCCATGGACACAAACAAAACCTACCCAGAACTTTTCCTCAAAGCAGTCAATCATGTCTTGAAGATTGAAGGCGGCTATGTGGATGATCCAAACGATGCCGGTGGCGAAACCAACTACGGCATCAGCAAGCGTCAATACCCCCATCTTAATATCAGACTGCTGACATTAGATGATGCCATTGCACTCTATTTCCGTGACTACTGGCAAGCCTATGGCTGTGGCGATTTGCCACCAGTCATTGGTTGTTTCTTGTTTGACTCGGTAGTAAACCACCGGCCCAAAACAGCAATCAAATTCCTTCAATGCGCTTATCGCGTGGAAGTAGATGGTGTGATCGGTGATGAAACGCTTGGCGCTATCAGACGTTTCGCTAATAACGAAGACTACCTTACTAACAAGCTCACTCTCAGCCTTGCCTATCGGGCTGACTTCTATCATGACCTCGCCGTTGAAAACCCATCACAAGAACGCTTCATTATGGGCTGGATGCGCCGTCTGTTTGTGTTGCAGCAATTTATCAATACAGAGGTGACTCATGGAGCCGATTAGCATTGCTTTAGGATTAGCGCAATTCGTGCCGGGGCTAACCCGGCTTTTAATGGGGGATAGGGCTGGTAACGTCGCTGATAAGGTTGTTAAAGCAGCCAATGCAGTAACGGGCGCAGGTAACGCTGATGAAGCCTTAGCCAAAATAAAGCATGATCCAGAGCTTCAACTAAAACTGCAAAAAGAAATGAACGTTATCGTTCTCGCCGAACTAGAAGCCGAGAACAAGCAGTTGGCCACCATCAACGCCACCATGCGAACCGAGTACACCTCTGGCGATTCATTCGTCCGTCGCTGGAGACCTTTCTTCGGTTACACCATTGCCGTGACATGGTTTGTACAAATGTCTGCTTTGGGCATTGTGATCGTTATTTCACCGAATGACGCTCCTGCTGTTATCAATGCCATGGTCAACCTATCTGGTATGTGGGCAATCGCGCTTGCTGTGCTGGGTGTCTCAGTGAAAAAGCGTTCTGATGATAAACAAGTGTCAGCCGGACAAACGCCACCTCCGGGCGTATTTCAGAATCTATCTACTCTTTTAAGCCGTAACAAGGAAAGTAAATAAGCATGGTGGACGTGTTCGACCGCGCCCAGGAGCGCGAACAAAAAGACAGGGATATCGCGATTCAGACGGTGCTTCGAAGTAGCAGAGAAACAGAACAACCTGATGAAGAAAACGGTATTCGCTATTGCTTGGATTGTGGTGAGCCGATTCCAAATAAAAGACTGGAAGCAAGACCAGACGCGGTGCGCTGTGTGGACTGTCAAAACATTAAGGCTAAGCGGGAGCGATAAATGGAATTAGATTACACCGCATACAGGTTTTGGTTTGATGTGTTTCTGGCTTTTTTGTTTGCAGGTAATTGGGTTTACACCTGGCTAATCAATCGCCATCGCGTGAATAAAACAGAGATTAAAGAAGTGAGCCAGCAGATAGTTAAAGTAGTTAGCCGAATGGATATCGTTGAAGAGCGAATGAATGGTGCACCAACGCATACCGACCTTAGCAATATCTACAATCGCATGAATGGAATGAGTGAAAACATCAGCGAAATGACTGGCTCTTTGAAAGCCATGACAACCCAGCTAACGCTAATCAATGACTATCTGTTACGAGGAGATAAGCGGTGAGCTTTAATCAAATACTCACAGAATCTATTCGTCTTGCCTTATTGCAGGCATTGGAGCAAGACCCTGGCTACTCGCATAACGAAAACATCTTGCAAATGATTTTGGCCAGTGTTGGTCATGATGTGTCTGCTGATCGTGTTCGTACCGAATTGCGCTGGCTGGAAGAGCAAGGTCTGCTGGCGATTACAACGGTTGGTGAATTGTTGATTGCCAAGGTGACTCAGCGTGGCGTCGATGTTGCGCTGGGGCGGAGCCGAATTGATGGTATTGGGAGAGCGCGACCATGATTAGAAAATTAAAGAACTGGCTGTTACAGCAAGATATAAAGAGCTTCGGCAAAGAAGTGTTAAAGAGTGTGGTTATTTTTTGCTACATCATTGCCGCTGGTTATTTCTTTGGTGTTGGGATGTCACATTCTTATTCACCCATCACCATCAGCGTAGAGACGACTGAATAATGGCTCGCGCCTCATCCATTGAGCAATTGCCAGCCGATATTCTGGAGCAGCTGCAAACCCTGTTGCGAGATCCGCGAGTCTCACAACTGGATGCCACAGCACAAATCAATGCCATCCTTGAACAGCTCGGCACTGATGATCGCGTCAGCAAGTCTGCGGTCAATCGATATGCCGTCAAGATGAAAGATGTCGGAGCCAAACTACAGCAATCACGCGAACTGGCCAGCATGTGGATCGGCAAGCTGGGCGCTGCACCGCAAGGCCAGGTTGGTAAGTTAGTCAATGAAATCATCCGCACGATGGCGTTTGATTCAGCAATGCATATGGCTGAAGGTGATACCCCTGTAGAGCCAAAAATGCTGGCTCAATTGGCACTCGCTGTTCAGCGACTGGAGTCAGCGGCCAATATGAATGAAGAGCGAGAGAAAGCCATCAGAGCCGAAGCCGCTAACGAAGCTGCAGCGACAGCTGAAAAGTCTATGGTCAGCCAAGGCATGAGCCAAAAAGCAATTGATTCAATCAAGACAGAAATACTGGGGCTGGGTTAAGCGATGGGCGCTGCTTTAGCCATATACAAAGATTACGATCCGAATGATGTCCTGCTGCCATATCAAAAGAACTGGATGGCAGATGACAGTATTCTTAAGCTTGCTGAAAAGTCACGACGTACAGGTTTAACTTGGGCTGAAGCAGCCGATCAAGTATTAGCCGCCTCATCGTCAAAGGCTGCGGGCGGTACCAACTGCTACTACGTTGGTTCTAATAAAGAGATGGCCGTAGAGTTTATTGATGCTTGTTCGATGTGGGCTAAGTCATTCAATAAGGCTGCCTCAGCCATTGAAGAGGAAATCTTTGAAGATGAAGACAAAGATATTCTCACCTTCACTATTCGCTTTGCCAGCGGCTTTAAGATTCAGGCACTCAGCTCACGACCCAGCAATATGCGTGGTCGTCAGGGTAATGTCTGCATTGATGAGGCGGCATTCCATGATGCACTTGATGAGCTTTTAAAAGCTGCGTTAGCTCTGACGATGTGGGGCAGCAAAATTCGAATCATCTCTACGCATAATGGCGTAGAAAACCTGTTCAATGAACTCATCGAAGACAGTCGATCTGGAAAAAAAGATTACAGCGTTCATCGAATCACACTGGATGATGCGTGTGAAATGGGTCTCTATAAACGCATCTGCCAAATTCAGAAAATTCAATGGACACAAGAAGGCGAAGACGAATGGAAAGCTGGGCTTCGTAAAAATACTGCCAGTACCGAAGATGCCGAAGAAGAATATGACTGCGTCCCCAAACAAGGCGGTGGCACCTATATCAGCCGCGCCCTACGTGAGTCCCGCATGCATGATGTGCCGGTGCTGCGCTATTCCGGTACCGCCGAGTTCAACCTGTGGCCAGAGCATCTTCGCCAGGCAGAAATGCTGGCCTGGTGTGAGGTTAATTTAAAGCCGCTTTTAGACCAGTTAAATCCCAATTTACGCCACGTTTTAGGCGAAGATTTTGGTCGCTCCGGTGACTTAACCGTGCTGACACCGATGACCATCAGTCAGCAGCTCAGGCGCGTAGTGCCATTTATGGTTGAACTGCACAACGTGCCGTTCAAGCAGCAAGAGCAGGTGCTGTTTTATATCTGTGATCGTTTGCCTCGATTCAGTGCGGCCAAGCTGGATGCCCGTGGTAATGGTCAGTATCTGGCAGAGCAAGCCAAGTACCGCTATGGCGTCAATGTGGTCGAAGAAGTGATGCTTAGCCAAAGCTGGTACCTGGATAATATGCCCAAGTTCAAAGCTGCGTTTGAGGACGACACCATTCTTATCCCGCGTGATGCCGATGTCGCAGACGATATCGGTGCGCTGCAAGTGATTAAAGGTGTACCGAAATTGCCCGATGGTAAAACCGATGCTGCCAAAAGCCGACACGGTGACGCAGCGATTAGTTTGGTCATGGCGCATGCTGCCAGCTTTGATTTGGCTTCACCGATTGAGTGGACAGCAGCCCCCAGCAAAACCGAACGCGACAACCCCGACAACGACTACAGCAGCCTGATGCAAAAAGGCGGTGGATGGTAACAATGGAACAAGTAAGAACAAGTCAAATCGTAGATGCCGCTGGTAAGCCAGTACAGGTGCGAGAAGCACTGAGTGAAGAGCAAACATCCAAGCTCGGCTTTATCAGTAAAGAGTTTGAGAACCATCCTTCAGGTGGTTTAACACCACGCAAGTTAGCCAGCATTCTGCAAGCAGCTGAACAAGGCAATCTGGTCGAACAGGCCGACCTGTTTGAAGATATGGAAGAAAAAGATGCCCATGTCTTTGCGGAAATGAGTAAGCGAAAACGGGCGTTGATGGGTGTCGATTGGGATGTGGTCGCACCGCGTAATGCCGATAAAAAAGAAGAAGCGCTTGCCGAAGAGGTCAAAGAGTGGCTGCTTGACATGGAAGACTTCGAAGATCACCTTTTCGATATCGGTGATGCGATTGGCAAAGGCTATTCGATGCTGGAACTCGGTTGGCATAAGCTGGGTAAAACGCTGTTACCAACGCTAGAGCATCAATCAGCACGCCTATTTACCATCGATGAAAATGATCGCAAAAAGATTCTGCTGCGTAACAGTGGTGGCAGAGGTGATGAATTGTGGCCGTTTGGCTGGGTAACGCATGTTCATAAAGCCAAGTCTGGCAGCATTGCCCGTGGCGGTTTGCATCGTATCCTCGCATGGCCATACCTGTTTAAAAACTACAGCATTCGGGATCTGGCCGAGTTTCTGGAAGTCTATGGCATACCAATGCGACTCGGCACTTACCCCAGCGGTGCCAGTGATGAAGAAAAAAATACCTTGCTTCGCGCCGTCATTGGTATCGGCCACAGTGCTGCAGGCATCATGCCCGATGGTATGGATGTCGATTTTAAAGAGGCCGCCAAGGGAGCCAGCGACCCATACCAGTTTATGATCAACTGGTGCGAGTCGGTTCAGTCTAAAGCGATTCTCGGTGGCACCTTAACCAGTACGGCACAAAATACCGGTCTGGGTTCTAACCTGGGTGATATCCATAATGAAGTGCGTCATGATCTGCTGGTCAGTGACGTGCGGCAAATTGCTGGCACCTTAAACCGTGACCTACTTTGGCCAATGGTTGCACTCAATATTCCCGGTGCCGATCCACGCCGTGGCCCACGTATCAAGTTCATCTCTGAGGAAGGTGAAGAACTTAACGAACGCGCCGAACGCGATAAGCTTTTGTTCGATATGGGCTACCGGCTTAACCAAGAAAAACTGACGGAGATCTATGGTGAAGGCTATGAACCGGTTCCAACTAACACCCCTGAACAAAATGATGCTGCACGCCCGAATGCCGCCGCTACCGCTGCAGCCAAAGCCGGTGATAATGAAACAGAGTTAGATGGTGTTGTGAATCAACTGGCAACACAAGCACAGTCACCGTTAGACGACCTTTATAACCGTATTAAATCCTTATTAGAGGAAGTGGATGATAACGGTGGCACGCTAGAAGACTTTCAGGATCGCCTGGTCGAAGCATTCGGTTTTCTTGACCCGGAAGAACTTGCTGACGTGATTCAAATGGCGCTGGCCACCGCTGAGCTGGCTGGGCGTTATGAGGTGTCTGAAAATGACTGAAATAGAAAATGAAATTCAAAAGAAAGAACTTAACGCTCCAAGGTTAACTCCAGATATGCTTCAGGCTGTAATCAAGTCAGAGCAGTATCACGTATTTGAAGGAAGCCAATTAACTGTCTGCTGCTTAACTTTACAAAATGGCTTTACTGTAACAGGTGAATCAGCTTGCGCTAGTCCAGAAAACTTCGACGCTGAAATAGGTGAGAAGATAGCCTATGAGAATGCCAAAAATAAAATCTGGCAACTGGAAGGTTATCTGCTGAAGCAAAAATTGCATGAAGCTGGCTAAATGAACATCAATTACGGCTCCATGCCTTTCAATAAAGCGGTTGATGCGTTTCGTGACAAGCTGAACCTGCCGACGGCATCCTGGACAGATATCTATGAGGGCCAGCATGCCCGTGCCTTTGTCATTGCCGGGGCGATGAAAGAAGACCTGCTTAACGATTTTCGTTCATCAATGGACAAAGTGATTACTGAAGGCATGAGCCTGAAGGACTTTCGCAAAGACTTTGATCAGATAGTCAGCAAGCACGGCTGGGGCTATAACGGTGGTCGCAACTGGCGCAGCCGGGTTATCTACGAGACCAATCTGTATCAAAGCCATAACGCTGGTCGATATGCCCAGATGCAGCAAGTCAAACACACTCGACCATTCTGGCAGTACATACACAATGATGCTGTCGAGCATCCACGGCCAGAGCATGTAGCCTGGGACGGATTAATCCTTGATGCCGACGACCCATTCTGGCAGACCCATTACCCCCAGAACGGCTGGGGTTGCAAGTGTCGGGTCAGAACACTCAGCAAACGCGATATGGATAAGCTCGGTAAAACTGGCCCGGATAACGCTCCTGCAGTAGAACTGGAAGATAAAGTGGTCGGTGTCCGAGGCCCGTCGCCTCGTACCGTAAGCGTACCCAAAGGTGTTGATCCGGGCTTCGCCTATAATCCAGGCAGAGCCGCTTTTGGTGAGCAGCTGGCTGATGATGTGATGGCGCAATACACAAAAACACGCACTCAGTGGACAACGCTCACACCACAAGGCTGGGCTGAAGCTGGCAGAGAACAACAGATACCTTTCACCAAGTCGCCGGTGAAGTTGGGATCACGCTTAAATAAAAAAGCAGAAGTATATGAGCAGCTGCAAAAACAAGTGGGTGAAGAGAAACTCTACACCCCCGGAGGCTTACCGTTTCTGCTCAACAGCAAGGCATTATCAGAACATATTGATCCCGCCCGTGCTGAGTTCCTGCCGTTACTGGACGACTTGCTGACCAATCCTTATGAAGTCTGGTTATCGTTCCAGCAACACAACGGCACTGGCAAAGTGGTGCTGCGCTCTCGCATTGTCAAAGCCTACGATATCGGTAAAGGCCGGTACCTGGTCGCGGTGGCCAATGTGAGAAAGGGGTTACTGGAAAGCTGGACGTTTATCCCGACATCACGCCGTAATTACCTGAACAGTCAGCGTAAGGGGTATCTGGTGTATGGGGATGAAGAATGATGGGGCCACTTTTCCTGACGCACCAGGTTGGCGGGTTTTTGATGCTATGGGCGTACGCGCCAGCATCGCAACCGATAAACATAGTATAGGTGAATAATGGCAGGCGCATCAATCAGTATCGACTATAGCTTCCCGGATAAAGCCATCGCCGCCCGGCTACGCGCCCTGGTCGATGCCGGTGAAGACTTGGAACCCGCCTTTATCGATATCGGTGAAGGTTTACTTAACAGCACCCATGATCGATGGGATCAGCAAGTCGATCCTGAAAGTAACCCATGGGAGCCACTCGATCCGAAATATCAGGCACGTAAAAAGAAAAACGCCGACAAGGTGCTGGTGCTAGAAGGATTCATGCGTGACACGCTAGCCTATAACACCAGCAGCCAGAGTATGGAAATGGGTACCAACCTTATCCAGGGCGCGACCCATCAGTTCGGTGATGAAGACCGAGGTATTCCCGCCAGGCCCTACTTGGGTGTGTCAGAAGACGATGAACAAATGATAATTGATACCCTTTACGAACACTTTCAAGATGCACTACGTTGAATCTCTGTGTGCCGTTCTAAGCTGTTTTAACTGTTGATGTGCGGTCAGTATTGGAATATAAAAGTATTAAACGATTGTGCGGGAATTTAAACGGGGTTAAGCGGTCTTTAATAGTGTTGCTATTGCTTGGATATGTAAAACTGTGACAATATGCCTTATTATGGATAACTACTAATAGGGAGTAACCCTGATGCTGATGGTTTGATTGGTGTCGGGTTTTTTTGTGCCTGATGGCAGACAAATATCAATCAAGAACAGACTTACTCGTTGAAAATGCATCGCTTCGGGGAAGTATCGCAACAATGCGAGCTGCTGAGTGGTCAAAAACTATAAGGTGGTTTATTGCTGGGTCAGCATTGGTTTTAGGGCTATATCTTTTATCGCCAGTTGCAATTTCATGGGCTGGTAAAACAACAAAAGCTGATATTGGCATTAACGCGAAAATCCACGCTGAAATTAACAAGGATGAAAAGTCAGCTGAAGAGAGTAGTTATCTAGTTGGCTTGCTCGGTGGTCTCTTTGGTGTGTTCGGGATTTTATATGGTAGAGGTCAGTCAAGACATAGAAAAAATGTGGTTGAACGCTATCAACCATATAAAGAGATGTATGAAAAAGAAGTGGACAGTAAGAGAACATCTAGTGACTTAACGCCAAGAGGCGAAACAAGACCGGAGGATGTGTGATGGATTCACAATTGAATGATTCAATATTACTGATCGCGTTATTTATTGGGATTTGGTACGCCTGGTTTGTTGAGTATAGAAGCTATTTGAACGACTCTACTCGTCAGCGCCTTTTTGATATACGTGATCAATTATTCAATGCCGCTGAAGCGGGAGAAATTGATTTTGATAATGAATTGTATTGCATTACACGCACGACTTTGAATGGGGTGATTAGATACACCCATCAGTTAAGTGCGATGCATTTTATCCTGACGTTATTTTTGGGCCGGAATGATATTAAAAATAGTCCTCAGTTAAAACGTTATCAAGAGCGTTGGGAGGATGCTTTCTTAAAAACAGAGTCAGAGCATCAAAAGAAACTGATATTAAAAGCCCAAAAAGAAATGCACCTTACTGTCTTTTATCACATTGTCAGAGGTTCACTCTTTTTAAGGGCGGTACTATATATGACGGCATTGCTCCTAATTCTAAAAAATCGCAAGATTGATAATGCTGTCACGTCAAAAAGTGTACGTAGTAAATGGACAATGCTGGATGCTGAAGCTAATTGCATAGGTCAAGCGGTTGCATCTTAACTTCTGATTGTTGCCGTTTTTATGCGTAGACGGTATCTTCAATAACAACAAATATTTAATGCCCTGAACTGTTTCAGGGCATTTTTTTTGCCCCGCATTCGTAGAGTGGCACCTGTTCTTGAAATAAACGACGAACAGGAGACTCGCCATGACATCATTCCCTCAAGGTCGCTATGCATAACGTAGCGCTTGCAATCTGCTCACTACTGGTCGGCACTGATGGTGCCGTCCAGTTATTTCCTGCTGGCAAGTTCGATGCCCCTCGCGGTGCGATGGCAGGGAGTGGCCCTTGGTATCTTGATGATGTTTCTGCAGCTGCACTTATTAATCGCGTTCAATCACGCAAGAACGACATCGTTTTCGATTACGAACACCAAACTTTGTTGGCTGCTAAAAATGGTCAGCCTGCACCCGCTGCCGGTTGGGGTAAGCCTGCCGCGTTGAGTTGGGTGCCTGATAAAGGTCTCATGTTGTCTAGTCCTGAATGGACACCAAAAGCCAACGGCTTCATCACCAACAAAGAATATAAATATATTTCACCCGTTTTCACCTATGACCCCAAAACAGGTCATGTCTTGGATTTACTTCATGTCGCGTTAACCAATAACCCAGCCATTGATGGAATGGATGATGTATTGGCAGCGGCTTCCCTTCTCCCGCAACCAAAACAAGAGGACGCTTCTATGAACGAGGAGACTTTAAAGCTGTTACGCCAATTATTTGGCCTTGCAGCTGATGCCGATGAATCAGCGGTGACTGCAGCTCTGACTGCTATGAATAAGCAGGTTACCAACATGGCAACCACATTGGAGCTGAAAGACACTTCAGGGCTTGCTGCGCTGACAGCGGTTAGCAATGCTCTCGGTGAGCTAAAGAAAAAAGCCGATAGCGCTGATGAAGCTGTTGCTGCTGCCACTGCGGCTACCCCCGACACCGCTATGGCTGTTATTAAAGAGCAAGGCGAAGAAATTGCTGCTCTGACAGCGCGCCTGGATGGCAATGACAAGGACGCCATGATTGCCGCAGCCAAAGCAGATGGCAAGCTCACTCCCGCCATGGAGCTGTGGGCTAAAGACCAGCCGGTTGATGTGCTGAAGTCCTACCTTAAATCAGCCGCCCCCATTGCCGCCCTGACAGGTAAACAAACCACCACACAGCAAGTCGATGACGACGGCAACCCCGTTCTGTCTGATGCGCAGTTGGCGGTTTGTACGCAATTGGGTGTCGAGCCAGCCGAATACGCCAAATCACTCAAAGGAGATAAGTAATGGCCGCATTAACCAAAGACCGTAATACCCCGCAACGGTTAGGTGAAGTTCACAACCATCCAGTGGCGGCATCAAGTGTCATCTTTGCTGGCTCTATTGTTGTGCTTGATTCATCTGGCAATGCTGAGGCTGGTTCAACGGCAACCGGTTTGAAAGCCGTAGGCCGTGCAGACCAGCACGTTGATAACGGTGCTGGCTCTGCCGGTGATAAAGCCATTGATGTACGCAAAGGCACGTTCTTGTTTGCAAACGATGGCTCGATTGACCGCACCGATATCGAAGCCACCGCTTACATCGTCGATGACCAGACAGTGGCTAACACTGACGACACCGGCTCCCGTAGTGCTGCAGGCAAGATTGTCGACGTTGATGTTGACGGCGTCTGGGTCAAATTCGACTAAGACTTCACTGGTTTAGCTAATTAATAAGGATGACACCATGAAAAAACTGATTCTCTTGCCGATGGCCATCGTCGGCGCTCTCGTAATGATGACCTCCGCGATGGCGGCTGACTGGTCATTGCCAGCCAGCCTAATGACCGGCCCTGCCTCATTGAATACGGCCATGATGGGTGATGCAATGCCAATGCTGGCGTTTGGCGGCATCATCATTAACAAACAGGCTATTCAAGATATTTTTATTGGCCTGAAAACCGTCTTCCATAACGCACTCAAAGCCCGAACCAGTAACTGGCAACTGACTGCGATGGAGGTCATGTCTAGCACCAAGACCGAAGACTACGCCTGGTTAGAACGTTTCCCGAAAATGCGTAAATGGGTGGGTGAAAAGCATGTCAAAGCCTTGAAAGCCGGTAAATACACTGCCACCAATGAAGATTGGGAAACGACCATCGCGGTTGATCGTAACGATATCGAAGATGACACCTTGGGTATCTACAACACCCAAGCCAATATGGCGGGTGACTCAGCGGGTGAACTGCACGACATCATCTTGGACGATCTGAAAAACAACGCCTTTATTAATGAAGGTCTTGATGGTCAGTACTTCTATGACACCGATCATGAAGTGAATGAAGATTCGGTATCGAACAAACTGACAGTGGCATTGAGCGCGGCAACATCAGCGGCTGCAGCGGCGTCTTACGGTGCGGCACGTACTGCAATGATGAAGTTCACCGATGACGAAGGCATGCCATTGCGTCTGGTACCCGACTTGCTCGAAGTGCCACCGGCTTTGGAAGCTGTCGCACGTAAATTGGTCGAAGCCGACAAGCTCGACGATGACAGCCCGAACCCCTACAAAGGCACAGCCAAAATTGAAGTCAATCCGGGGTTAACGTCTGATACTGTCTGGTTCCTCCACCACACCCGCAACGCTGTGAAGCCTTTCATTATCCAGATGCGTAAGAAGCCTGTCTTCGTCAGCCAGACGGATATGGAAAACGATGATGTATTCAATAAGCGTGAATACAAGTTTGGTGCCGAAGCGCGAGCGACTGGCGTGTATGGCTTCTGGCAACTGTCTGTCGGTTCCACCGGCGGCGCGTAGTTAATCAGCCTTTAAGACAACTTTATCAGGGCGGTTTTCCGCCCTGATAACCAAGATAAGGAACGCATGATGGAAAACTTACTACAACTGCTACGTGAGAAGGCATTCGACAAAAAGCCTACCGTCGAAGAACTGAAAAAGTTTGATGGTCTGGACAGCATTACAGCCAAAGAGCGTGATGAAGCCTGGAAAGTCATTCAGGACGAAAAGCAGGCTCAGTCTAAAACGAATTCAGAAGCTGATGATAATGGGGGTGGCGGTGACTCAGACAAAAACAGCACAACCACAACAACCACTACAACCGACAGTGACCCTGATTCTAAACCAAGCACCAAACAGAACGCTTTACCACACTACCGTGTGACCGTGATGCGGGATGGGTTTCGTCGTTTAGGTCGTGCCTGGTCAGGCAGTGATGATGTCGAGCTGAGCGAAGAAGAGGTCGCCATCCTGGAAGCCGATCCGATGTTCAGCGTTGTCGAGCTATAAGCGGATATCTCAACGATGCCTTACTGCACACAACAAGACCTGGTCACCCGATATGGAGAGGATGAACTGATCCAGCTTACGGATAAGCAAAACACGGGTCAGCTGGACACGGACGTCATTAATTTAGCCATTGCCGACTCAGACAGCATGATTGATGGTTATCTGGGTGGCCGTTACAGCCTGCCGATTGACCCGCTGCCAAGGTCATTGGTGCGTATTGCTTGCGAAATTACACGCTATTACTTGTACGAAAATCTAGCGCCCGATGAAGTAAAAGACCGGTACAACGAAGCAGTCAAGTCACTCAAAAGCATCGCCCGTGGCGAATTGAGCATTGGTATCAGTACAGAAGGTGCCAAACCTCTCAGCCAAAACACAGTGAAAATCAACACCGGTGGCAATGTCTTTAACCGTAAAGATAAGAGCTTTATATGAACAGCATTAGCACCGTTGAAGATCACATCATTGAAAAAGCACAGGCGTTATTTGGCAATACATTAAGCGCTGCTGAAGTGTTACCCAGCGCGTTGAACTTGGCAGTACTGAAACAGTTGGTTGCCTCAAACAGAACGCCGGGCGTTTACACCACGTTTCTCGGTGGTCAAGGCAACTCACGCGGTAGCCTCAATGGCCGTTTTGATGTGTATGTCATCACCCGTCACGTTGGTAACCACAGCGCCCGGCGTCGAGGTGACACAACCACCATTGGTGCTTATGACATTTTAGCGGCACTGATTCCTAAGCTGCATGAATCGACGATTGCAGGGGTCGGTTCACTGGCGCTGAAGAATGTCAGGAATCTGTTTTCAATGCAGCTGGAGCAAAGCTTCAAAGCCACGATGTATGCCGTCACTTTTGAGTTGCCAAATATGCCATTTCCTAATGACTTTGACCCATCAACGTTGGCTGATTTTGTCACCTTTCATGCTGAACATTCATTGGTCGACGGCGACGACGAACCCGACGCTATTGACCACATAACATTGGAGCAATAAACCATGCCAGACCGAATTTTTATCAAACCCGCCAAGCAGGCTGTCAATGTGCGAAAGCTACGCGGCGGTCTGTTAAATCAGCACGGTGAATACGTGCCACGTGAAGTGTATTACCTGAAGCGGATAAAAGACGGTGATGCGATTGAGCTAACCAGTGACGCCGACATTAAAAAAGCGTTGGCCAAGGCTAAAACGGATGCCAAAAAAGCCGTTGCTGCCAAACCCACAGATTCAACTGATAAGGATGCATAAGCATGGCTATTTCTTTTGATACGATTCCTGAAAAATTACGTCTACCGTTTACAGCCATTGAGTTCAGTAATCGGTTGGCAGGTAATGCCAATATTGATTTTAAAATGCTGGTTATCGGTCAGCGACTGTCAACCGGCACGATTCCAGCGGGGCAAGCAGTTCGTGCCAATAGCCCTGAAGAATTGGAAGCGTATTTTGGTCGAGGCTCTATGTTGGCTGAAATGGGCAAGGCACAAATCAATGCCGATCAGTTTACTGAAAAGTGGTTCTTGGCTTTAGATGATGCATCAGGCGGTGAACAAGCAACCGGGTCAATCACCGTTACTGGCCCGGCCACGCGAGGAGGCACAGTCTTTCTTTACATCGCAGGCTATCGCTTACTCATTGGTGTTGACGCTGCTGACACGGATGAAGATATTGCCAGCGCTATCGTTGCAGCCATTACGGCAGAGACGACCTTACCGGTAACAGCCGAAGTTAATGGTGCAGAGTCGACTGAGGTCGATATCACTTGTAAGTGGAAAGGTGAAACCGGCAACGATATTGATATGCGACTCAATTTCTACGATGAAGCCTTGCCTGATGGTGTCGGCCTCACCTTTGTGGCCATGTCTGGCGGTACCGGTAATCCTGATCTTACTGATGTGTTCACTGCTATTGGTGATGAATGGTACAACTGGCTTGCAGTGCCTTATACCGATACAGCCAACTTAGTGGTGCTAGAAGCCGAAGCAGAAAGTCGCTGGGGGCCAATGCGTGCCATCGGCTTTCGGGCATTTACTGCGTTTAAAGGCACCCACTCAGAAACCGGGACTTTTGGCAGTGGACGAAATGGCCCACACGTCACCTGCATGGGTACCAATGACTCACCGACTCCGCCTTATCTATGGGCTGGCGTCAATTGTGTTGTCGCTGCCGCTTCCTTGCAAATTGACCCGGCACGTCAGCTAAGAACGCTGGCATTGCCTGGTATTAAGCCACCGAAAAAAGAACTGCGTTGGGATGGTACCGAGCGTAATCAGCTGCTGTTCGATGGTATTGCTACTTACAGTGTTGATCGTGGTGGATTGGTACGAATTGAACGTCAAATCAGTATGTATCAAACCAATGCGTCCGGCTTTGCTGATGACAGTTATCTCAACATCAACACGGCAGAAACATTAGAACGCATCCGCTTTGAGCAACGGGCAATGGTGTCTCAAAAATTCCCGCGTCACAAGCTGGCGGATGATGATTTTGATATTCCAGCCGGTCAGGCGGTGGTGACGCCTAATGCCATGGAAGATGAGTTTTTAGCCTTGTATACCGTCTTTATGGATCGCGGCTGGTGCCAGGATTATGAAGGTTATAAAGCCACAATCATCGCTGAAATTCATGATGACGATCCAGACCGTCTGGATATGTATGACTCACCAAAACTCATCAATAACCTACGTGTCACGGCTGTGCACACTGAATATCGTCGTTAAATTTAGGAGTAAGCAATGAGCGAACAAGTCACAGGAAAAGTAAAAGTCAGAATTGACGGCGGTGTTATTGAGTCAGAAAACGAAGCCACGTTAGATCCGGGTGGTGTTTCAAGAGAACCGTCGAGCCATGGTGGCAAAACCTATTTCACCGAATCAGATTCACCACCGAACCTGAAGTTTAAAATCCTGCTCACGTCAACGGTTGACGTGACAGAGGTGAATAAGTGGAAAAACAAAACCGTCACGTTTATCACTGATACCGGCCAACGTTATTTAATGCGTAACGCCTTCACTGTGAATGTGATTGAGCATGGCATGACCAGTGCGGATGTCGAGATGTCAGGCGATATGGCGGAGAAGGTATAAACGCATGGCCACGATAACAATTTCACTCGAACACGGCGTCAAAATGGGCGATAAAACCCACACTACAGTCTTGCTGCGAGAGTTAACCCCTGGAGACATCATTGATGCGGGGCTAGCGTCTGAACGTGTCACGGCATCAGATGATGGCTATGTGTTTGCTGTCAGTCCGACATTGATGGGGCTTCATACCTTGGCGAAGCAGATTGAATCTATTGGTGATTATGACGGCATTGTTGATATTGATGACCTGCGTAAATTTCACCGTGAAGATTTTGAGCTGCTTCAGTTTCATGCAGAACGATTAGACCAGGCAGTGCTGGAGTCTGTCATGCAGCGGGGGAAGCATGATGCGTCTGGCGGAGAACCTGAACTGGCAGACGATTAAGTTCAGCCAGTACAGCCAGACGCCTCTTAACTACACATTAAATAGACCTTTAAGACTCTTTTATACGCAGCTAATGAAACGATGAGCCAAAACGACTTAACAACCAGCATCAACATCAACGCCGGAGGTAACTTCGGCCGCCAGATGCGTGTTAATGAAGACCGTTGGAAACGCTTTAGCAAAACAGGCCAACGTCAAATGGGCGTGTTGCGTAGAAGTGTCAGCAGCTTTGGTAACGGGCTTGATAAGTTAGGCAATCGTTACACCGCACTATTGACCGGTGCCGCTGGTGCCGGAACAGCCAAGTTTTTAGTCTCGCTTGAGCGTCGCTTCACTCGGCTAGGCATTCAAGCCAATATCGGTGCTGAAGCAATCGATGAACTGAAAAAGAAAATCTATGAAACGGCACAATCACCCGACATCAGAGTTGACCCAAGTCAAATCACCAGCGCGATTGAATCTATTGTCGAGAAAACCGGTGACCTGGACTTTGCTGAAGCCAATATCCGCAACATTGGTTTAGCCATCCAGGCAACCGGTGCAGAAGGCACATCGATTGGTGAAGTGCTAGGTGAGTTCCAGAAAATGGGCATCGTCTTGGAAAAAGACGTGCTTACGGCACTCGACACACTCAATGTGCAAGGTAAAGAAGGCGCGTTCACCTTGCAAAATATTGCGGCATTAGGCCCTCGTGTTGTCACCGCTTACACCTCGATGGGGCGGCAAGGTATTCCTGCTATTCGTGAGATGGGTGCGGCATTGCAGGTTATCCGTCAGGGTACCGGCTCATCAGAGATGGCAGCGACGGCTTTTGAAGCCTTAATGCGGACACTGAGTGATGCTAAGAAAATAGACATGCTCAAAAGCGGCGGCATCAAAATATTTGATGCTGAAGCTTTAAGTCGTGGCGAAGAAGTGTTGCGACCAATCAATGAAATCATGGTCGACATTATCAAAAAAACACAAGGCAAAAAAACACTGTTAAGCACCGTGTTTGATGCAGAAGCCATGCGTGCATTCAATTCTTCCACTGCCGAGTTCCAGCGCACTGGTGGGCTGGAAAGCTTAGATAAATTCATGAATGTCCACGCTGATGGCACCACCACATTAGAAGACTCGACCAGAGCAGCAAATGATGCCGCAGGCGCTATGCGAAACCTCTACACTGCCTGGCAACAATTTGCTGACTCAAACCTGACTACCTACATTCAATCATTGGCGGACACGATCAATGACATTGATAAAGAAACACTGGATATGCTCATCAAAGGTGCAGCAGGTCTGGTTGCAGTCGGTGGCACAGCTATCCTAGCGAGGAAACTCTATAAAGGTGGCAAGGGTATCTCCGACTTTGTTAAAGGCAGCAAAGCTAAATCCGCCATGGGTGGTGCACTAGGCGGGATGGATGGGGTAACGCCTGTTTATGTTGTCAATATGCGCGGCGGCATGGATCCAACGGGTATGGATCCAAAAAAGAAACCAAAAGTAAAAAAACCTAATCGTAGGCAAATGCTTAGAGCAGCGCCAAATATGAAAACAATAGCAGCGATGGGTGCCGGAGCGATGGGTACTGCTGGTTTAGCAGTTGGCGCTGCTGGTTTGGCAGGTTACGGAGCCGGTAAGGTTATTTATGATAATGCATTAGAAGGCACTGAGTTTGCTGACGCATTAGGCCGTTCGATTGCTAAAGCCTTGGCTTTGTTTGGTAATGATAATGCTCAGGCCGCATTAAGTGCGGAAAAACGCAGCCAACTGCAAATTGAAGTCACCGATAAGCGTGTCCAGGTCAAAAATATCCAAAGCGATGACATGGATATTAATGTCGATACTGGCCCTACAGTGGGGAATCTGTAATGGCCGAACAAGTATTGACATGGCGCGAGCAACTTCAACAATCCTCATTCCGTGGCGTTGAGTTTTATGTTGATGACCATACGCTCGAATTTGGTCGCCGTGTCCAGTTGCATGATTATCCCTTTAAAGATGATGCCTATGCCGAAGACTTAGGCGGCAAAGATGCTGTGTACTCCTTTCCTGCTTTTGTAGTGGGTGAAGATTACAGGCAGCAGCGTGACAAACTGATTGAGGCTTTAAACAAAAAAGGCTCTGGCACCTTAGTTCATCGTTACCTCGGACGTGTCCGTGTGCAGGCTGGCCCCAGCAGTTTGCGTGAAACCAATAAAGAAGGTGGTATTGCCCGATTTACTCTGACTTTTTACAAAGCTGAGTCACGCGCCAAGCCAACATCAAAAGTTGACACGCAACAACGCGTCAATGCAGCGGCCAAAAACGCACAAGCTGTAGTGAAGCAACAATTTACATCGGCATACAGCGTTACCGGCTTTCCAGGTTGGGTGAAAGAACAGGCGAAAACCGTCTTATCCGATATCGAGTCACGCTTTTCCGGATTAGGTGTTATCGATGCCACCATTGCCGATTTTGTTGGTTTGCCCGATGCCTTAGCGGGGCAGGTGATTGGCAGTGTCGGCAGTCTTTCTGCCATGACTCAGTTTCGTAAACTGTTCAGCTTTGGTAGCGAATCAGCCGCCGTGCCAACCACCACGCCAAGTCGTGTTCAGCAAGCCTCAAATCAGCAGGCAATCATTAACCTGGTACAACAATCATCACAAATTGAAGCGGCCAGAGTGGCTAGTACCCGTGATTATGACTCGGCTCAAGATGCGATTGCCGCACGTGATGAACTGTCTGAGGTATTAGATGAGCAAATGCAAGCGGCAGACGATGAGACCTATATCGCACTGCAAGATTTACGGGCTTCCATGGTTCAAGACCTGACAGAACGTGCCGCCAACCTCAAGCAAGTTCGTCGCTATACACCACAAGCGACATTGCCCTCATTAGTGATTGCGCATCAGCTCTACCAAGACGCTGATCGTGCAACCGATATCGTCTCTCGCAATAACATCGGTCACCCCGGATTTGTACCCGGTGGTCAGACTTTGGAGGTGTTGGATGCATGATGTCGCCTTGAAAGTGAATGGTCTGGACTGGTATGGCTGGGAAGAGGTTCGGATCAATCGTTCAATTGTTCAAATTGCGAATGAGTTTAATCTCAAGCTGACTGATAAATGGTCTGAAAACAGCGCGCCACGCCCTATTAACGATGGCGATTCCTGCAAGGTGACGATTGATGATCACACGGTCATCACTGGCTATATTGATGAAGTTGATCATAGCTATGATGACAGCACTAATGGCATTCAAGTAGCAGGGCGTGATGCAACCGGTGACCTGGTTGATTGTAGCGCGCCATCGTTTCAGTGGGCTGGTCGTAACCAATTAGAGGGTGCGTCAGTACTCTGTGAGCCATACGGTATTCCGGTGTCCTCAACGGTTGATACCAGCAAACCGTTTGCCACAATGAAATCAGATGAAGGTGAAAGCACCTTTGAAGTGCTCGATACCGTCGCTAAAATCAGAGCAGTACTGCTAGTGTCTGATGGTTTGGGTGGCCTAAAAATCACACGTTCCGGAACCCGACGCCTGAAAGGCAGTTTAGAAACCGGTGTCAACATTAAAGCCGGTAGTCGTAAACGCTCATCACGCGAACGCTTTAGTCACTACACGGTTAAAGGCCAAACCAGCAGTGCCTGGATAGATACGGTATCGGTGTCAGCTACCGTGGCAGATAAAGCCGTTACTCGTCATCGACCTAAAATTATTCTAGCTGAAGATGCCTTAGATGCCGCTGGCTGCAAAGCCAGAGCCACATGGCATAGAAATATTTCTGCAGCGAAAGCTCAGACATTTAATTACACGATGCTGAGCTGGTATTTAGACGATGAATTGATCGAACCCAATTGCCTTATCGCAGTGAAAGACCACTACCTGAATGTCAATCGTGACCTATTGATCGTAGGCATCACCTATATAGTTGATGATAAAGGGCTGCGCGCTGAGCTGATCCTTGGTTTGCCTGAAGCGTTTGAACTACAAGCCCTGCCAGAGCCAAACGATGAAGGCGGTGTCTGGTAATGCGTCGCTTACAGAAATTACTGTCACCATTAAAACGTGGCCTGCAACAAATGCTACGTGTCGGTGCCTTGCTTAAAGTCAATGACGCACCACCGATTCAAATGGTGCAGATCGAAACCTTATCTGGTGAGGTGATTGAGGTGCCTCGCATTCAAGATTACGGCATAACATCCGTGCCACTACCCGGAGCAAAAGGTGTCGTCGCGGCTATTGGCGGTAAAACCAATGGCTATGTTTGCATCAAGATGGATGATAAGCGCTATCGTCAAGTCAGTCTCAAGCCGGGCGAAGTTGCACTCTACGATAGTCAAGGACAACTCGTTCACCTCAAGCAGGGTGGCCTGATGGAGTTGATTGCCAACACACAAATCACGGCCAAAGTGCCGGTTTTTCGTATCGAAGGCCAACTGAACGTCACCGGCGACATTATCGATCACGTCGATAGCGATGGTCTGACCATGGCGAGCATGCGTTCTACTTATAACGGCCACAATCATAATGGCGATAGTGGCGGCACCACCAGTAACCCTAATCAGAGTATGACACCATGATGGATTTTGTTATCAAAATGGTGAATAAAAATGGTCGTCCACGCTTTGTGCTGGAAACCGATCCATTAAAAATTACCTACGTCGCGATACTGGAAACAGCCGTCATCGTGGCGCTTTTCACTGACAGACAAGCCGACTCAGATGACGTCATCCCCGATGGCACCAATGATAAACGTGGCTGGTGGGGCGATGCCTTGGCGTCTGTTTCTGGTGACTTGATCGGCTCACGGCTTTGGTTGTTACAACGTGAAAAGCAAACCGAGCCTGTGCGAAAAGCCGCTGAAGACTATGCCGATGAAGCCTTGCAGCATCTCATTGATGATGAAGTGGTTGATTCCGTGCAAGTCACAGCCAGTTACCCACGCGCTGAATGGTTAGCCTTAGATATCGACATCGAAACAGCAGACGGCCAGCTTTTAAATTTCAATTATGCCTGGGAGGCTTTCAATGGCGTTTAAACGTCCTTCATTGGCAGAATTACATGCCCGTTTAACGGCGAATATTGATAGCAGAACCGATGGTCAGCCACGTCTGCGCCGTTCACCGTTTAATATCTTTGCCACGGTCATGGCGGGTGGCATGCATGAGATGTATGGCTATCAAGCCTATAAAGCGAAGCAGTTATTGCCTGATAGCGCCGATGAAGCGCACTTTGGTCGTCTCGCATCAATTGAAGGCACCGAGCGAAACCCATTCGAATACGCGATCGGCCAATGTGAAGTCACCGGCACCAATGGCGCTGTTATCGAAGCCGGTAAAACTCTAAAACGTGCTGATGCGGTTGAATACACAGTCGATGATGAAGTCACTATTGTCGGTGGTGAAGCCGTTATTTCAGTCACAGCCGTTTTGCCAGGCGCTGAAGCCAATGCCATCGCTGGCGTTGCCTTAACCTTTGTCGATACCCTTGCCGGTATTAATGGCCAAGCCATCGTTGACGCAGACGGTATTAACAATGGTACCGACATCGAGCAGCTTGAAAGTTGGCGTCAACGTCATATCGAAAACATCCAGCAACCGGCTCAAGGTGGCGCGGCACATGACTACATTAGATGGTCAAAACAAGTGCCAGGTGTTACCCGTGCATGGCAATATCCGGGTGAGATGGGTGAAGGCACTGTCACCGTTCGTTTCGTGAGAGATAACGATGACAGCATCATCCCTGATGCGACTGAAGTGGAAGCGGTGTATGACTATATTTTTGAACAGCACCCTGTTACAGCCGGGATCTATGTTGTTGCCCCCATCCCTGTCGCTTTAGATTTAACTATCGCGTTGACACCGAATACCACGGTTGTCAAAGCAGCCGTTGAATCCGAAATAGCCGACTTACTTTCGCGAGAAGCGATTCCAGAAGATGGTAATGGCAAAGGCACTATCAAAGTCAGCCATATCCGAGAAGCGATTAGTATCGCTGCTGGTGAGACCGATCATGTTTTAGTTAGCCCGACAGAAGACGTCACGCTAACGCTAGGCCAAATTCTCGTGCCAGGTGATATCACATGGCAATAAAAACCCAGCAATACCTCACTATGCTGATGGCCTTAATGCCTCGCGGCCTGCTTTGGGACGATCTGCAACACGATCCTGACTTTATCGGCTTGTTCGAATCAACCGCTGAAGAGCTTGCCATCCTTCACGCCCGTGAAGATGACCTGTTAGACGAAGCAGACCCGCGTACCACCTATGAAATGCTTAATGAGTGGGAAGCCGCTTACGCGCTGCCCGATCCGTGCGTAGATGACGTGCAAACCCTTCAGCAGCGACTGGCTAGCCTATACGCCAAAGTGACCAATAAAGGGGGGCAAAGCATCCCGTATTTTATAGCCATTGCAGAATCGATTGGCTATCAAGTCACTATCACCGAGTTTTCGCGCTGGACAGTCGCAGACCGAGTCAATAAACCGCTTTATGGGCAGTCTTGGCAGTTTGCATGGCAGGTCAATGCGCCTGAAGAAACGATTAGCTATTGGAGAGTGAATGGCCGCGTCGATGAGCCATTAGCATCATGGGGCAATAAGCGCCTCGAATGCACACTCCATAGATTAAAACCCGATCACACCACACTCATTTTTTCCTACGGAGGATAATAATGGAACCACGTAATTATGAAGCGGATGCTTCAGCATCACCTCCTGATGCCCCAGCAGTACCGTCAGTTGGTTATCCAACAAATGGTGATCCTACATCCGGTACACCAGCGACATGGCCCGGCGCGCATTGGTTCTACAAAATGGGCGAGTCACTACGCAACGTCATCACTAATGCAGGCCTCACACCTGATGATGGTGATTTAAACCTGCTGCAGAAAGCCATCGTCAAGCTGGTCTCAGCCACCAACCACGTTGTACGGCTGGAAGATGTCACCTTTGGTCCATCAGTAGCCGATGGCGATGCCGTGTACTGGGACACTGCCAACAGCCGCTATGACCGTGCCATTGCCGACGGTACCGACAAACAGAAGATGGTCGGCTTTGCGGATGTCACCAACAGCCTGGTCGAAGCGTTTGGTCGTTCGGCGCTGTTCTCCGGCCTGACGGTGGGTGACAAGTATTATCTGTCTGGCAGTACGGAGGGGGAAATTACTGCAACTGCGCCATCCGAAAAGGTGGTCGTCGGTCTGGCTAAATCAGCCACCGTGATGTTTGTTGATATTGACCCGATTGCCGGTACGCCTATTCAGGATCAGACGACATGGAATACGGGAACCGATACGACTGAGAGTATTATCAGCCCCGACAAGCTTGATGCCAAAATCAAAACGATGGCTATTGGCGAGGGGCAGGTCTGGCAAGACGTTTTTGTCAGTCGTTCAGAGGGTGTTACTTATACAAACACTACTGGTAGATCTATTCAACTGGCGATAGTTCTAAGCGCTGGCAGTGGGCCTCGTAATTTCCTTGTTGACGGTGAAGTTATCTGCACTATCGCAGGTGATTCTGATGAACAATACGTTAATTTGATTATTCCGAACGGTAGCACATATCAAGCCGGAGCTGGAGTTCTTTCGGGATTTGATGTTTGGTGGGAGCTTAGATAATGAAATATTTTAAAGACGAAAATAATAATGTCTTTGCATTTGAATCCGATGGCTCACAAGATCATTTAATTAAGTCTGGCATGACTGAAATTGATGAGTCAGAAATTCAATCTGTCATAGATTCAAAACTAATAATCGATGATCGGCTTGCTAATAAGCATTCTGAGATTGTTCAGAAATTCAAACTAGCCATGGCTCCAGTCACGAGTCTTTATACGGCTGAAGAAATTGCTAGCTTCCCAACGCAAGAGCCAGAAGCAATAGCTTGGCAGTCGGACAATGCCGCGCCGACGCCACTGATTGACTTCATTGTTGCAGAGAGAGCCAGCGTTGATAAAGCAACCCTAGTCGGACGAATCATTAGCAATGCGTCCAATTATAAAAGTGTGGCTGGCCCAGCTATTGGAAAAAAGCAGGACTATGAAGACTTGCTCTATGCACTTCAAACACAGCACGAAGATGAGCAGCAGCCGGATGTGATTCAAGCTGATATTGACGCGATTGTTGTGGATTACAGCTAATGCCTAAGCAATCAAAAATATCCTGGTCAGACCTGACACCGGAACAAAAAATCAGTTTTGGAAATGGCTGTGGCCCTGACTGGCTACCCGAACCAGTTGCTAAGCTGTTATTTGGCTGGTTCTTCGAGGCGAGTTGCCGTCATCACGATTTTAACTACCAACGTGGTGGTGGTGATAAGGATCGTCTCTCAGCTGACCGAGGCTTTTTTAAAGCCATGCTGCGAGATGTCAAGCGGCTGCATTGGTCATTACAATTGCCAGCAGCTATAGAAGCTGTTGGGTTCTATGGTCTGGTTCGCTTCTTTGGCCGTTTTCATTTTGAAGATGGCCAATACAAATCGCTAGACCAAATACTGAAGTAAAGGAAGAGACAGCGACTCGGCAGTGCGCCAACACTGCCGAGCCGTCAACCCACAGGCACATACCCTGTGAGCCAACCAAGGCCATCCCGCCGCGTCGACGCAGCCGGGCCAGCCTAGCACAAACAGATAGAGGCTCACATGAAAGAAGTTAGATGTGGTGGCTGCAGCCGGTTACTGGCTAAAGCTGAATACGTACAAATCGAAATCAAGTGTCCGCGATGTAAGACACTCAACAACCTGAAGGCCATTGAGCCTCTTAATCCAGCACCAGCGAGTGCCAGACCAATAGAGGAAAAACATGGCCAAACCAATTATCCCGTGGATGGGCGGTAAAACCCGACTCGCAAAAGACATCCTGCCCCTGTTTCCGGAACATCAATGCTACGTCGAAGTCTTTGCTGGTGGCGCAGCGCTCTTTTACAAAAAGGAACCATCCAAAGTCGAAGTGCTTAATGACATCAATGGTGAGCTGACCAACCTTTACCGGGTTGTTCAGCACCACCTTGAAGAATTCGTCCGGCAGTTCAAGTGGGCCTTATCCAGCAGACAACTGTTTGAATGGGAAAAAGCCAAAACACCCGAAACGCTCACCGATATCCAGCGTGCAGCCAGGTTCTACTATCTGCAAAAGCTTGCCTTCGGTGGCAAGGTCGACGGCCAGAGCTATGGCACCGCCACTACCAGTCCGCCACGGCTCAATCTACTCCGCATCGAGGAGGATCTGAGCGCCGCTCACCTTCGCCTGGCCAGAACCAACGTCGAGAACCTAGACTGGCAGCGCTGCATTCAGAAATATGATCGACCAGGCACACTGTTCTATCTGGATCCACCGTACTATGAAACCGCAGGTTACGGTCAAGACTTTGGTTTAGAACAATACGAAACCATGGCAGAACTGGCCCAAACTATCCAAGGCAAAATGCTCATCAGCATCAACGACCACGACACTATTAAAAAGGTCTTTAAAGGCCTCTCAAATAAGCCTTTAAATATCAATTACACGGTAGGTGGAAATCACAATAAAAAAGCATCCCGTGAGCTGCTAATATGGAATTGGTGATAATTAACAAATGGAGTCACATTCTTAAGCGATGATTACACTAAATACCGAGAAAGGCTTAATCCGTGTTGATTCATGGGGAGATATTCAAGACTTAGCTGGTTTTGAGGAAAACCTCGATCCATCAGACCATAAATTAAAGGAGATTCTAGGTAATTATACTTTTACTGAAAAAATTCGTTGTGGTTTATCAACTTGTCATTCGCCTCATAACAAAGGCTATATTGTCTCAACTGAAGATGGCTATACCACTAACATCGGCCAGTTATGTGGTGCCAGTTACTTCGGTGTTGAATTCAACACTCTATCGAAACGCTTCGACCGTTTTGTTACTGAATCTGAAAACCGTGCCACATTAAGAGAGTTTGATATTGATTCTGTTCAACAACAGGTTTCGGAACTAAAGGCTCAGGAAAAAGGTGCCAATTGGGCTAATTCTAAACTTAGCCCGTTTAAACAGAATAAATTTCCTACCATATCTAAAGCCTTGTCTAGCATGATCAAGACACGGAGTAATCAACTTATAATTACCGTGAAAGCTACTGTGCAAGAGGTTGAAGCTATTGAGGCTGCTCAAAATGTAACCCTTGAAAGGCCTCATTATGTTGAACGTCCTGTTGCTGAAATTGCTGGCTTAGAGGCTTTGTATGATGAGAACGACATCAGAGAGTTGGTGGTTATTCAGCTTGAAAGCAATCTCAATCAATTGAGAGATGCCGATATAAATCAGCTCAGTTATCAAGATTTAGAGAAATGGGCGAAGTGGGTTAGAGAGGTTGACTCTTTAGTCAGTAAAGCCACACAAATCATTCTCTTTGCCAGAGTGTTTCTCATTAGAGAGAACTTAAAACCATTTGATCGTTTAGGTGGCAGTTATGATGAATCTTCTGCATTTACTTCTTATATAAAGCAGCTTAAATAGATCATTAATTACCTATAGTTAGTTTGGAGTTTGTTATGTCTGGTTTTGTTTCTGTTGAGGTCGAAGGGAAGCTCTATGAGTCTGAGTACCATGAAGTTGGTGGTGTGGTTCGGGTTTATGGTGATCTAGGTGACCCTCATAAGCCAGAGGTCGAGTTCACCACTCTTGGAGGTATGAAGCCAGACCAAGTCGCTAGGATTTTGCTGAGACGTTTGGTTAAGCGAGGAGTAGTTTCGCCA
>NZ_GG657902.1 GCF_000156355.1 Methylophaga thiooxydans DMS010
GCGGTTTTGTGTGCTTCTGGTAACGAACTGGTCATATCAGTATCAATAAAGCCTGGAGCGACGGTATTCACGGTAATGCCTCTTGCGCCAACCTCACGCGCCAGAGACTTACTGAAACCAATCACACCTGCTTTTGCTGCAGCATAGTTGGTTTGGCCCGCATTGCCCATCGCACCAACAACCGATGTGATAGTAATAATGCGACCCCAACGCGCTTTTGTCATCGCACGCAGGCAACGTTTACTGAGCTTAAAGATGGGTGTGAGATTGGTGTTGATAATGTCATCCCACTCTTCATCTTTCATGCGCATCAATAGGTTATCGCGAGTGATACCTGCATTATTCACCAAGATATCTGGTGCGCCGAACTCTGCTTCGATAGCTGAAACGACTTCTTCAATCGCATCATTATCAGTAACATTCAATACAATGCCTTTACCATTGATCTCGGCTTCTTTTAGAAAGCCAGAAATAGTGTCAGCACCATTTTCAGATGTTGCAGTACCAATAACGGTTGCACCCTGTTCGCCGAGGCTTAATGCAATTGCGCGGCCGATACCACGTGTTGCACCGGTTACTAAAGCAACTTTTCCTTCAAGACTCATGATCCCTCTCCTAACGCTTGTTGGGTTTTTTGCAATGTTGCCAAATCAAACAGTGGCATCGCATTTAGGCTTTTATCAATTCGTTTGTTCAAACCTGCCAGCACTTTACCGGGGCCACATTCAACAATATTAGAAACGTCCTGAGCAGCAAACCACTGTATTGTTTCAACCCAACGAACCGGGCTGAAGAGTTGCTCTGCCAGCAGTTGTTTAATTTGTGCGGCATCCGTCGCTACAGTGACGCTTGCGTTATGAATTACCGGCGTTGTTGGCAATTGAACCGGGATGTTATTTAACGCGTCCGTCAGCTGCTGCGCAGCAGGCTTCATTAGAGCACAGTGTGAAGGTACGCTCACAGGCAGTAACAGTGCGCGTTTTGCACCTTTTTCTGTAGCAATTTCAATCGCGCGTTTTACGGCGTTCGCAGAACCTGCAATCACAACCTGGCCGGGAGAGTTATAGTTGACCGCTTCAACTACGCCATTTGCTGCAGCATCAGCGCATAATTCACGAACGACTTGATCTTCTAGACCTAAAATAGCTGCCATGGCACCTTCGCCAGCAGGTACAGCCTGTTGCATATAACGGCCGCGCATTTCTACAAGTTTAACGGCATCAGCGAAGTCTAAAGCATTAGCGGCTACTAGCGCCGTGTACTCACCCAAGCTATGACCAGCGAAATAGTCTGGTTTGGTCGTTGCAACTGATTGCCATACACGCCAAACCGCAATGCCGGCTGTCAACATGGCTGGTTGCGTTTTATCTGTTTGATTAAGTTGGTCTTCAGACCTTCTGACACGAGTTGCCACAGGTCGTAACCTAAAGCGTCTGATGCTTCTGCGAAAGTTTCTTTAACAAGAGCGTATTCAGCGGCCAAATCGGCAGCATGCCGACTGATTGTGACCCCTGGCCGGGGAAAACGAAAGCTGATTTCATCGAATAACCTCTGAGTAATCAGTATTGGATAAGAGCAGAACCCCAGGTGAATCCTCCACCAAAGGCTTCAAACAAAAGGGTTTCACCACGTTTGATGCGACCATCACGCACAGCAACATCTAATGCCAGTGGAATGGAAGCCGCTGATGTATTGCCGTGCTCATCAACGGTGACTACGACGTGGTCCATCGACATATTGAGTTTGCGAGCTGTCGCAGCGATGATGCGAATATTAGCCTGATGTGGAATTAACCAGTCAACATCCGTTTTTGCCATTTGATTAGCATCTAACGTTTCATCAACGATGCTACTCAGTGTTTTGACAGCCACTTTGAATACTTCATTACCCTGCATATCAACATAAGCAGCATCGTCCGTTACCGCCGAACCAGGGCCCGTTGGTACATGGAGTAATTCGTTATAACTACCGTCTGAGTGGATATGGGTGGATAAAATGCCTGGCTGCTCGGATGCTTGTAAAACTACTGCACCTGCACCATCACCAAACAAGACGCAGGTGTTGCGATCTGTCCAGTCGATAATACGAGAAAAAGTTTCAGCACCAATGACCAGAACATTATTTACGCCACCGGCTTTAATGAATTTGTCAGCCACTGTCAGTGCATACACAAAGCCAGTGCATACTGCCTGCACATCAAAGGCCGGGCAGCCACCAATACCAAGCTTATGCTGAAGTAGTGATGCTGTACTAGGGAAAATCCGTGTAGGTGTTGTGGTCGCAACAATAATCAAGTCGATATCGTTGTTGCTGATACCGGCCGCTTCAATGGCTTTTATCGCTGCTTGATAAGCCAGATCTGTGGTGGTTTCATCATCAGCAGCAATATGCCGCTTTTTAATACCCGTTCGATCTGTAATCCATTGATCTGTTGTCTCAACCATCGACTCTAGGTCATGATTAGTTAGGACTTTTTCGGGCAAATAACTGCCCGTACCGGCGATTCGGGAATAGATCACAATACCTGCCCTTCCAGCAACACTTCTAAATGCTTGCTAATGTTATTGGGTACGTCTTTTTCAGCCTCAATAATGGCAATATTAATCGCATTAGAGAAAGCAAACTCATCGGCACCGCCATGACTTTTAATCACAATACCTTGCAAACCGATCAAATTAGCCCCGTTATAAGCACGCGGGTCTAACTCGTTACGAAAATGTTTCAGTACCGGCGACGCAATCAATCCCGCGAGCTTCGTTAGCCAGTTTCGTGAAAATGATTGACGCAGGAAATGACGAATCATGTGCACAACGCCTTCACTGGTTTTTAGCGCAACATTCCCGACAAAACCATCACACACCAATACATCAACTTCGCCGTGATACAGGCCGTCACCTTCTACGTAGCCTGTGTAATTAAGGTCAGTCTGTTCAAGTAAGCGCGATGCTTCTTTAACACGTTCATTCCCCTTAATTTCTTCCGAACCAATATTGAGCAAGCCCACTGTTGGGTTGGGTTTACCATCTACCAGTTCAGCTAGGACAGACCCCATGACAGCAAATTGAACCAAATGGGCAGCGCTTGAATCAACATTCGCGCCTAGATCCAATACATAGGTATGGCCCGTTATAGTCGGTAATGTTGAAACAATAGCGGGACGTTCAATACCCGGTAAGGTTTTCAAGACAAAACGCGCCGTTGCCATCAAGGCACCCGTATTACCTGCACTGACACAGGCCGCCGCTGTCCCTTGTTTGACAAGGTTTATTGCAACCCGCATTGAAGAATCTTTTTTGCCACGTAAAGCTTGTGATGGAAGCTCATCCATCTCGACTTTTTGTGACGCATGATGAATCTGCAATCGCGGGTCATCTATCACCTGATTTTGCTCTAGGTGATGTCTGATTGTGTCTTGATCCCCAACAAGAATAAGGTTCACATTGGGATGTTTTTTTAGTGCTGATATGGCAGCGGGGATCACAACCTGAGGTCCGTGATCCCCGCCCATAGCATCAATCGATATTGTAAGGCTCAATTGTAGTCAGGCCTTATTCACTCGTATCAGCAACGACTTTACGTCCACGGTAGTAACCATCAGCAGAAACGTGATGACGGCGGTGCAATTCACCTGAAGTTGAATCGACAGACAAAGTCGAACCAGTCAGTGCGTCATGCGAACGACGCATGCCGCGGCGTGAAGCACTCTTTTTGTTTTTTTGAACAGCCATTAGTTAAAACTCCTAACCCAATAAAAATCTAAAATCATTTCTTTGATTTTAATGCAGACAATACTGCGAATGGAGATTCCGGTTTGTCTTCCGGTTTCTCCTCAACCTCTTTATCCCCTGCAAACCATGCCTCTTCAGGCAAACAGTCAAAATCATGCTTTGGCACCAAGGGCAGTGCCAGAATTAACTCATCTTCAACAACCGTCGCGGGATCAACCAGATCAGTATCTTCAATCACCCACGGCTCGTATTGTTCAGCTAGTGACTCAGCAAGCTTTTCATGTCTTACTAGTCCCAGCCAGGTATCAATCGTGACTGGAAACTCAAGTGCTTGCATGCAACGTTCACAGGTCAACAACAGTGTTGTTTCAAATCGACCGTGTAAATTGGGTGTTCCAGTCTGATCAACGTCAAACTGCATCGAGACATTCACTACACCACTATTATCAAACAGTGACTCAGACAGCCTCGACATATCTGCCAGTTTTAACTCCCCCTCCAACTGACGCCAATTATTGGCGAAACGGAAAGGATCAATTTCTTTAGGTATTTGCTGGCGCATAATCGACGGGATTATATAAGAATTCTCAGTAAACAGCAAAGAAGATGACGCTAGACAGTCAACCTCAATGACTTTGGTTCAGGCGTTGTTGTGTAACTCAATCACAGCATTACTTTTATCTTCGGCTTGTTTTGACGCATCATTTCTTAGCGTATCAATATAATAGAGGTAATTCTCATCGATATCACCGGTAATATATTGGCCGTCAAAGCAAGATGTATCAAAGCTTTCGACATCACTTTTCTTATTGATAGCAGCGACAAGATCAGGCAAATCCTGATACACAAGCCAATCAACACCAAGCTCTTCAGCGATTTGTTTAACATCTCGATCATGTGCGACAAACTCATGCGCTGAAGGCATATCGATGCCATAAACATTAGGATATCGAACTGGTGGTGCGGCGGACGCCAAGTACACTTTATTAGCACCAGCATCTCGTGCCATTTGTACGATTTGTTGAGAGGTTGTTCCGCGAACTATAGAGTCATCAACCAGCAATACATTCTTACCGCGAAATTCCAAATCAATCGCATTCAGTTTTTGGCGGACAGATTTTTTACGCATAGTTTGACCAGGCATAATGAATGTCCGGCCAATGTAACGGTTTTTGATAAAGCCTTCTCGATAGACAACCTCTAGATCATAAGAGAGCTGAAGAGCGGCACTTCGACTGGTATCCGGAATGGGAATAACCACATCGATATCATGATCAGGAAACTCACGTTTAATTTTGTTGGCGAGTTTTGTTCCCATTCGCATACGACTCTTATGGACGGAGATGCCATCCATCATTGAGTCAGGGCGAGCAAAATACACATACTCAAAAATACAAGGCGATTTAACCGGGTTTTCTGCACATTGTTGTGCGTGGAAATTACCGTCAGTATCGATAAAGATACATTCGCCGGGCTCAACATCACGAACTAATTCAAAATCAAGGATATCAACCGCAACACTCTCAGAAGCCACCATATACTCGGTGCCTTTTGAGGTTTCACGTTTGCCTATTACGACAGGACGAATGCCATATGGGTCACGAAATGCCAGTACACCGACACCAGAAATCATAGCAACTGCAGCATAGGCACCACGGCAGCGACGATGAACCTGTGTGACCGCATTGAATACATCTTCAGGCTGGGGCTTGAGTTTGCTCGTGCTGTGCAACTCATGTGCGAGTACATTTAACAAAACTTCTGAATCAGAATCAGTGTTTAAATGTCGTTGGTCTGTACGAAACAACTCTTCTTTCAATACTTTGGTATTAGTTAAGTTGCCATTGTGGGCTAGTGAAATACCGAAGGGCGAATTCACATAGAAAGGCTGAGACTCAGCTGAGGTAGAGCAACCTGCTGTCGGGTAGCGAATATGCCCGATGCCCATTTTGCCTTTTAGTCGCATCATATGACGGGTATGGAACACATCTTTGACCAAACCGTTATCTTTGCGTAGGAAAAATTTACCATCACTGTCACAGGTCATTATACCCGCGGCATCTTGGCCACGATGCTGTAAAACGGTCAAACCGTCATACAAGGCCTGATTAACTTCAGAATGACCTACAATACCAATAATTCCGCACATATTCTGCCCTGTCAGGAGTTAGTTGTAATTGATGTGTTGTGCGATTTCTGTCGGTAACAGATCACGCACCCAGATTGCCAGTTTCTCAAAATGCTCCATGAGCAATGCATTTTGCCACCAACTGTCAGTCGGCATGGGCGTCGCTCCCGCTGCCAAAATCAAAATAGTGACGATTGCGACACCGCGTAACAATCCAAAAATAACACCCAGTGACCGATCCGTGCCGGTCAAACCTGTTTTCTCAACCACCTGGCATATCAGATGATTAACCATTGCACCTAAGACTAATGTGACTGCAAATAAGATGAAAAATGCCAGAAACAATCTAATAGAAGGTGTCGAAATGTAATTCGCTAGCAGCGTGGAGAGATGTGAGTGGAACATAAGCGCGACCCAGAAAGCGAGGATCCAGCTAGCCAGCGAGAGCACCTCTTTCATAAAGCCACGGACAATGCTGATAGCAGCCGAGATAAATATTATCCCGATGATCAGATAGTCGACCCAAACCATATATTCTCCGCAATAGGCTGCGATTTAAACCGCGGATTTTATCAGATTGAGCCCCAACAACCCAGCACTTTTACAGTTATGTTTCAAACACGCGTTGGCTAGTACCATTACGGCACGTAATGCTGAATTTGTGTTGATAAACCGAGTTTTTTATTTAGGCTCTGCGCGGTTTGTTCCAGTTGACTTCGACTACTAACAGGTTTTAGTCGAACGCGGTAAATCAGTGTTCCCGCATTGGATGTCGTTTCTATCATCGGCGTATGGCCTAGTACTTTCACCCGAGCAGCTAAGGCATCTGCGTTTTTCTTTTCGGAAAAGCTAGCAAGCTGTAACACCCATAAATCCTGCGGCTTCTCTGAGTTTGTTTTTTGTTGAGAATCAACCTTTGGAGCTGGAGCTGGAGCTGGAGCTGGAGCTGGAGCTGGAGCTGGAGCTGGAGCTGGAGCTGGAGCTGGAGCAGTTTTAGGTTCTGTCACATTTTCTGCAAGCTGTGCTTGTTGATCAGCCCCATCAGTTTGTTCTATTAGATCTGGGGAGACGGTGGCTTCTTCGACAGGCTCGACCACGTCTACATCATCTGTAATAGGCTCAATGACTGAATCAAAAGCTATTGGTTCTTGCTTAGGTTTTTCCGGTTGGTTTTTCTCTACCGTATCAAGCAGGAACCAGGCGATAACACCGATTAGGCAAACCAGAACAATGGCGCCTATTAATCGTTGTTGCTGAATCAGTGTCATCACCTGCTCCTGGTGTCATTAATGTCGGTTTTGAGAGTTTACCTCATGATACTTGGATTTTTCACTGGCAATTACCTTATCGGCTTCGCCACTGCTTTCAGTTCCTTGAGGCATATGCTGTAAAGCGACTTCTAATACTTCGTTTATCCAGCGAACAGGTATGATTTCTAAACCTTGCTTCACATTCTCTGGAATTTCTTTCAAATCCTTGACGTTATCGTGAGGTATTAAGACTGTATCGATGCCACCGCGGTGGGCTGCGAGTAGTTTTTCTTTCAAACCACCAATCGCTAACACTTCCCCACGTAGCGTAATCTCACCCGTCATAGCTACATTTGAGCGCACTGGAATTCCGGTAATGGCGGAGACAAGTGCCGTGCACATGCCCACACCTGCGCTCGGTCCATCTTTTGGCGTAGCACCCTCAGGTACGTGAACATGCAAGTCGTGATTTTGCAGAAAGTCTTCACTGATGCCCCACTCTGTTGAGCGCGCACGAACAACAGTGGTAGCAGCCTGAATTGACTCCTGCATCACATCGCCCAGCTTACCGGTATAGGCAGATTTCCCTTTACCTGGCATAACAGCAGATTCAATTGTTAATAATTCACCGCCGACTTCAGTCCAAGCAAGCCCGGTTACCTGACCAATACGATCATTTTCTTCAGCAACGCCATATTGGAAATGGAAAACGCCCAGGTAATCTTCAATATTTTCGGCGTTAACAATGACTTTATCTTCGCGTTTCTCTTGAAGAATTTTCTTCACCAATTTACGGCAGATCTTTGAAATTTCTCGTTGCAGGCTACGAACGCCAGCCTCACGAGTATAGCGACGAATGATTTCCATGACGGCATCGTCTGTTATCTCGATTTCCTTAGCTTTCAAACCATTTTCTTTCATTGCTTTTGGTAACAAGTACTTCAGTGCAATGTTAAGTTTTTCATCTTCGGTATAACCGGCGAGCCGGATGATTTCCATACGGTCACGTAGTGCATCAGGAATATTCAAGGTATTCGCCGTACACACAAACATGACGTCCGATAAATCGTATTCCACTTCTAAATAATGATCGGAAAAAGTCGAGTTCTGTTCAGGATCCAGCACTTCAAGTAAGGCAGAGGCAGGATCACCACGGAAGTCTTGTGCCATTTTATCGATTTCATCAAGCAGAAACAGTGGGTTTCGCACTTCTGTTTTTGTAATGTTTGAAATCACTTTACCTGGCATTGAACCAATATAGGTTCGGCGATGACCACGAATTTCAGCTTCATCACGTACGCCACCAAGAGCCATGCGTGTGTACTTACGGTTGGTAGCACGGGCAATCGACTGTGCTATTGACGTTTTACCGACACCTGGAGGACCGACCAAACATAAGATTGGACCTTTTAGCTTTTTCACGCGTTTTTGAACAGCGAGATACTCGACAATACGCTCTTTCACTTTTTCTAGACCATAGTGATCTTCATCGAGTACTTTTTCTGCGCGATCCAGATCCAACATCACACGAGAACGCTTTTTCCAAGGTACATCAATCAATGATTCGATATAGTTGCGTACCACGCTGGCTTCAGCCGACATCGGTGACATCATTTTTAATTTTTTAAGCTCTGACTCAGCTTTTTCGCGTGCTTCCGCTGACATGCCGGCTTCTTCAATTTTGGCGGCCAGCTCATCCGCTTCATTGGCGGCATCATCCATTTCGCCCAATTCTTTTTGCACGGCTTTCAGCTGTTCGTTGAGGTAGTATTCGCGCTGGCTTTTTTCCATTTGCTTTTTAACACGGCTACGAATGCGTTTCTCAATTTGCTGAATGTCAATTTCACCTTCAAGAAACGCCATTAAACGCTCAACACGTTGTTTGACATCACTCATTTCCAACAGCATTTGCTTGTCTTCAAGCTTTAAAGTCATATGAGCGGCAACGGTATCCGCCATGCGCGAGACTTCTTCGATACTGGATAGAGATGCAATTACTTCAGGCGGGATCTTTTTATTCAGCTTCACATACTGTTCAAATTGACCCAGCAATGTGCGCATCAGCACATCAGCTTCGCGATCATCTGCCGTATCATCGATAAAAGTAGCGACTTCAGCTTCGATAAATTCTTCATTGTCTGTGAAGTAAGCTACTTTCGCGCGCTGAGTGCCTTCGACCAGCACTTTCACGGTGCCGTCAGGTAATTTCAGCAATTGCAGAATGTTTGCCATTGTGCCGGTTTCATAGAGACCATTCGTCTCAGGCGCATCCTCTGAAGAGTCTTTTTGTGCCAATAGCAGAATTTGCTTATTGTCATCCGTTGCTGTTTCCAGCGCTTTAATTGATTTTTCACGCCCCACAAACAGTGGAATTACCATGTAAGGATAGACAACAACATCACGTAACGGCAGTACAGGTACGACCTTCAGAGCGTTATCATTGGTAGTTTCTATTTCATTTTCCATTAAGGCAAACCTCGTTCACGTGCCCTGAGACACCCAGATTAAGACATGTTTTGAATATGGGGACAGACAGCAGAAAATCAAGCACCCAATTCAATTGAGTGCTTGATCCATCCGTGGGATGTGCTGGTTGTTAAAGTAGCTTAGTTATCGCCTGAGGCGAGATCGGTATTTTGATCTTCGTAGATCAGAATCGGTGTATTTTCACCACCAATAACACTTTCATCGATAACCACTTTTGAAATGTTATCTAAAGACGGCAAGTCAAACATCGTGTCGAGCAACACGTTTTCGATAATAGAGCGTAAACCGCGCGCACCGGTTTTCCGTTCCATCGCTTTACGAGCAATGGCACTTAGCGCATCGTCCCTAAACTCCAGATCGGCACCTTCCATATCAAATAAACGTTGATACTGTTTAGTTAGTGCATTCTTAGGTTCAGTCAAAATTTGCACTAAGGCTGCTTCATCCAGCTCGTCCAGCGTTGCCACAACAGGCAGTCGACCGACAAACTCAGGAATCAAGCCATATTGAATGAGGTCTTCTGGTTCTACTGTGCGCAGTGATTCGCTTAATGGTCGTTGCTCATCCAAGCTTTTCACATCGGCAGAGAAACCAATACCGCCTTTATGGGTACGGTTACGAATCACTTTATCTAAACCAGCAAAGGCACCACCACAGATAAACAGAATTTTACTGGTATCTACCTGTAAAAATTCTTGCTGAGGATGTTTACGTCCCCCTTGAGGCGGAACCGATGCAATCGTACCTTCGATAAGTTTCAATAAGGCTTGTTGTACACCTTCGCCGCTGACATCACGGGTGATTGAAGGATTATCTGACTTACGTGAAATTTTGTCGATCTCATCAATGTAGACAATACCGGTTTCCGCTTTATCAACATCGTAATCGCATTTCTGCAGTAATTTTTGAATGATATTCTCAACATCTTCACCGACATAACCCGCTTCAGTTAGCGTGGTGGCGTCAGCCATAGTGAATGGAACATTGAGTTGTCTCGCCAACGTTTCAGCAAGCAAGGTTTTACCACTACCCGTTGGACCGATCAGTAAGATATTACTTTTAGACAGTTCAACACCGTCATCTTTATGACCGCTACGTAAACGTTTGTAGTGGTTATACACCGCTACTGAGAGATAACGTTTCGCTTTTTCCTGCCCGATAACGTAGTTATCAAGCGCCTCGTTGATTTCACGAGGTGTGGGCAGTTTGCTATCTGCTTCGTCAGCGGACAATTCCTGCATTTCTTCACGAATAATATCGTTGCAGAGATCGACGCACTCATCGCAAACAAATACTGATGGCCCAGCAATCAGTTTTTTGACTTCATGCTGACTTTTACCGCAAAACGAGCAGTAAAGTAATTTGTCATCATTGTTTTTATCGTCGCTCATAGCCTTACTACCTTAAACATCTTTGTAAACAATATATCGGCAACTTATGCCTTTTCTTCAGGACGGCTTGTCAGTACTGAATCAATTAAACCATATTCCAGTGCCTGTTCACCATTCATGAAGTTATCACGATCGGTATCGCGTCTGATAGCTTCAATATCTTGACCAGTATGATGAGCCAAAATTCCGTTTAATCTGTCACGAATGCTCAGAATCTCTTTGGCGTGAATATCAAAATCCGATGCTTGACCTTGGAAACCGCCTAGCGGTTGGTGAACCATAATGCGTGAATTAGGCAAGCAATGACGTTTGCCTTCAGCGCCACCCGCCAACAAAACTGCTCCCATACTAGCTGCTTGGCCAATACATAATGTGCTGACATTGGGCTTAACAAACTGCATGGTGTCGTAAATGGCCATGCCCGCTGTTACCGCGCCACCTGGGGAATTAATGTACAAATGGATATCTTTATCCGGGTTTTCTGACTCAAGGAATAATAATTGCGCCACGATCAGATTCGCCATTTGATCTTCTACTGGGCCCACCAGAAATATCACACGCTCTTTTAGCAGGCGTGAATAGATATCATAAGACCGCTCACCGCGTGACGTTTGTTCAACGACGATGGGCACCAGCGCGTTTTGAATACCGGTGAACTCTTCAGCAGAGAATTTATTTGTCATATCCGTCCTAATTTCCAGGTCCTAATAAAAAATCAGCCC
>NZ_GG657901.1 GCF_000156355.1 Methylophaga thiooxydans DMS010
ACTGAGAAGCTTTCCTTAGGCTTTGGGGTAAGTGCTCAATATATTGACGTAAAACTTTCTCAAATGGCTGATCTGGGTGCTCGTGGTGGCTTCCCACAGGCCGCTGATGGCAAAGTCAAACTTGGTGCCGATGACTGGGGATATGGCTATAACCTAGGCCTTCTCTACCAAGCTACCGATGACACACGTATCGGTTTGGCATTCCGTTCAAAAATATCACACACTCTCAAAGGTGACGGCACGCTGAAAGATGCCTCTGGCAACACGGTCGTTGATGACAACATACAAGCAGATGTCGACTTGCCAGAAACACTTTCATTAGCCATTCATCATCGCCTCAATAAGCAATGGTCTGTTTCTGCTGATGCAACGTTTACTCGCTGGAGCCGTTTCAGTGAGCTCAATATTCAATCGGATGGTGGCCAGTTATCTTCTGTGAAAGCAGAAGATTGGGAAAACACAATGCGATATGGCCTGGGTGTCGATTACAGACATAGTGATAAGTGGCAATTCAGAGCCGGTGTGGCTTACGATGAAACCCCAATTCCAAATACCGAGCGAACAACCGCTCGAATTCCTGGCAATGATCGGAAATGGGTGGCAGTTGGTGCAACGTACCATTATTCAGAAAATATCATTCTGGATGCAGGTTATGCACACTTGTTTATCGATAATCCCAAAATCAACGAAACCGACGATACCGGGTATAACTTGAAAGGCGAATATGATGCTAGTGTCGATTTGCTTGGGGTTCAGCTACGCTGGTTAATGTAGGCAACGGGAGCTCGCATTATGACAACAGCCAAAACGGACTATATTTCCGCTGAACAGGCTGGCACCTTATACGGCCTATTTCTAGAACGTCTGGCTCGTTCGCCCGATCATATTGCATATCGAAGTTATTCTAGCCAAACAAAAGACTGGTATAACACCACTTGGCGCGATGTAGCTCAGCAAGTAGCACGTTGGCAAGCAGCCCTCAAACATGAAAACCTTGAACCCGGCGATCGTGTTGCATTAAACCTGCGTAATACCAAGGAGTGGGTGTTCTTTGATCAAGCAGCTATGGGATTGGGTTTAATCGTCGTTCCCTTATACCCTGATGATCGTCCTGATAATGTCGCTTATATCCTACAAGATGCAGATGTAAAATTACTCTATCTGCAAAATCATGCTCAATGGAAACGGCTGCAACCATCGATTACCGATGAACATAATCTACGGCGCGTTATCATTGCCAATCAGGATTCTGAGTCATTATCCTTACCAGCGATCTATGCACAAGACTGGCTACCCACAAGTGGCGAAAGCATCACAGACTATGATGCCGATCCCTATCAACTTGCCTCAATTATCTATACCTCTGGCACCACCGGTCGACCGAAAGGTGTGATGCTGAGTCATCATAATATGCTGTCTGTTGCGGCAGGCTCATTACAATATTTCGAGATTTTCCCGAATGATCTGTTCCTGTCATTTCTGCCTCTATCACATACTTTAGAACGCACTGCTGGTTACTATCTGCCGATAATGGCAGGCGCTAGCGTTGCCTATTCTCGCGGTATTCCCCAGTTAGCTGATGATATGCAGATGGTAAAGCCGACCATATTGATTGCTGTGCCACGTATCTTCGAACGTATCTATAGCCGACTGCAAGCACAACTAGATCAAAAACCGGTGATAAGCCGGTTCTTATTTCAGCTTACTTGTTCAACAGGCTGGTCGAAATTTAAGTATCAGCAAGGAAAACAAGGCTGGCGGCCGGGATTTTCACTACTGCCATTACTCAATAAGATAGTGGCTCAAAAAGTACATCAGCGCATGGGCGGGCAAGTCAGACTGGCCGTCAGTGGTGGCGCACCGCTCCCTTTTCAAGCAGCAAAACTCTTTATAGGTCTTGGACTGAATCTACTGCAAGGCTATGGTTTGACAGAAACCAGCCCTGTTATCAGCGTCAATGAACCTGCTAATAATGACCCCACTAGCGTCGGTCGTGCTATTCCCGGTGTCGCTGTCAAAATCGGTGACAACGATGAATTACTGGTGCGTGGCCCCGGTAATATGATGGGATACTGGAATAATCATAAAGCCACCGCTCAAGCAATCAATGCCGAAGGCTGGTTGCATACTGGTGATCAAGCCAAAATTGATGATAATGACCATATTCATATCACTGGTCGTATCAAGGACATTTTAGTTTTAAGTAATGGTGAAAAAGTACCACCAAGTGATATGGAATCTGCTATCCAATCCGGTGAATATTTTGAACAAGCGCTGATCGTCGGTGAGGGAGAATCTTATCTGTCAGCTTTAATCGTCTTAAACACAGACAAATGGTTTAGTCTTGCCAAAGAGCTGGGGTTGGATGCGATGGACAATTCCAGTCTGGAAAGCAAAAATCTACATCAGTTTGTTATCCAGAAATTAAGACAATTGCTTCATGACTTCCCTGCCTACGCAAAGATTCGTCGAGTCTCGTTGAGCTTAGAACCCTGGACTGTGGAAAATGGCATGATGACGCCAACCATGAAAATTAAACGCGCTGCCGTCATTAAACACCATCAGGCGGATATAGATAAAATGTATGCCTAACTTAGCTAGCGACTGAAACTGGTTGCGTCAGCTCAGGCATTAGGCGCATCGCAGCTTCTACAGTATGGAATGAACCAAAGATAAGAATGCGATCAGACGCTGATGCTGACGCCATAGCAGCTTCGTAGGCATCAGAAACATAGTGATAACAACCGACTTTTTTATCGCCGACGATGGGCGCTAGACGCTCACTTAAGTCTTCAGCACTGAGACCTCGATTACCCTCAAGCCCTGCTAGATACCAAAAATCAATAACCCCGTTGAGTGCATTAGCAACAGCATGGGTGTCTTTGTCTTTCAACATTGCCAGAACCGCATAGGTTTTGCCTTGTCCGGCGGTTTCTACTAATAAATTCCGTAGATTATCCGCACCTTGCTGGTTATGTGTAACATCCAAAATACGCGTGACCGCACCAGGAATCAGCTGAAACCGTCCGGATAGCTTCACGCTTTGTAAGCCTTCTCTGACTGCCTGCTCGTTGATTGTGATGCCTTGAAGCGATAATAACTCACAGACTTGTAGCACTGCAGCGGCATTTTGTAGCTGGTAGGCACCGGTTAACGCAGGCATCGGCAGATCGTCATGCTTTTTATCGTTATTTTGCCATGACCATGTCGATTGATTTTTTGTGTAATCAAAGTCATTACCAGCAACAAAACACGTCGCACTAAGACTTTCGGCATAATTCAACACCGACTCAGGCGGTGCGTTTTCAGCACACACGACCGGGCTGTGAGCGCGGATAATACCCGCTTTCTCGCGACCAATCGTTTCACGATTATCACCGAGCCAAGCCATGTGATCTAAGCCAATGGGCGTAATCAATGCCACATCGGTATCAAACAGATTGACAGCATCAAGGCGCCCGCCCATGCCGACTTCAAGCACCGCAATCTCTACGTTTTGCCGCGAAAATAGATCGACTGCTGCGAGGGTTGCAAACTCAAAGTAAGTGAGTGAAATATCATCACGTGCCTGATCAATACGTTCAAAGGCATCACAAATTGCGTCGTCACTGCAGGCTTCGCCATCAATACTGATGCGTTCGTTATAACGCAGTAGATGCGGCGATGTATAGGTGGCAGTGCGATAACCAGCAGCCTGTAATATCGACGCTGTTATCGCGACAGAAGAGCCTTTGCCATTGGTGCCGGCAATGGTGACAACTTTGAAAGGTAGCGTACTACTCCCCCCCATACGCTGCCAGACCTTACCTACCCTATCAAGGCCAGGGTCAATTTCCGTAAAGTGTAAATTTTCCTGCCACTGCAACCACTGCGACAATGATGAAAAGCGCATTGAGATGCTTAATCACACTGCTGCACGTTTTTGCAGCATGGTGAGAACATTAGTAAGACGATCACGCATATCACGACGATCGATAATCAAATCAACAGCACCGTGCTCTAGCAGGAACTCGGCACGTTGAAAGCCTTCTGGTAACTTTTCACGCACCGTCTGCTCAATAACACGCGGCCCAGCAAAACCAATTAAAGCTTTCGGTTCTGCCACGTTAATATCACCGAGCATCGCCAAGCTAGCAGAAACCCCACCCATAGTTGGATCGGTCATGACAGATACAAATGGAATACCTGCATCGCTCAATTGCGTCAGAATGGCACTGGTTTTTGCCATTTGCATCAATGAGAACAGACCTTCCTGCATACGTGCACCACCACTGGCTGAAAAGCACACCAGTGGTAGATTATTTTTCAAAGCAACTTGGGCGGCGCGGACAAATTTCTCGCCAACGACTGAACCCATTGAGCCACCCATAAAGCTGAAATCGAACGCAACAGCGACTAAAGGCAGGTTATTCACTTTGCCCTGCATCGCCAATAAAGCATCGTTTTCGCCTGTATTTCGTTGTGCCTGTGTAATCCGATCACGATAGCGTTTGCTATCTTTAAATCGCAAGGTATCAACAGGTTTCACGTCAACTGCAATTTCTTGGCGCTCGTCTTCGTCAAGAAAGGTTTCCAGGCGCGTTCTGGCATTAATACGCTGGTGATGTTCACACTTGGGACATACCATCATGTTACGCTCAAGCTCAGCGCGATAAAGCACATTGTCACAGCTAGGACATTTACACCAGACACCTTCTGGAACAGAACGGCTTCGAACTGTTGTACGAATTTTTGACGGGATTAACCTTTCAAACCAACTCATCTTGTCACCTTAAATTTCGAATCAGGCACTAGCCAAATCACGGGCATTAATCGCATGGCGCATTTCGGCCAAAAGACCAGCCACGGCAGCGGGTAATTCATCCATACGCTCAGCGTGCTCTTCAATACAACGCACTAATGTACTACCAACAACAACCGCGTCAGCAATTTCAGATACAGCCGCTGCAGATTTGCCATCACGGATGCCAAACCCTACACCAAGTGGTAGGGTTGTCAGTTCACGTAATTGCGCCATTTTTTCAGAGACTTCTGCCACGTCTAATGCTGCCGCACCAGTTACACCTTTGATAGATACATAGTAAATGAATCCACGTGCAAAACTGGCAATCGTTGCCATTCTCTCTGCTGATGTTGTCGGTGCAACCAGATAAATCGTATCAATACCGTTTGCATCCATGATAGTGCGGAATTCTGTTGATTCTTCTGGTGGCACATCAACCGTCAACACACCATCCACTCCCGCTTGCTTGGCAAGCTCGGCAAATTTTTCATAACCAATGGCTTCGATAGGATTGGCATAGCCCATCAATACAATGGGAGTATCTGAGTTTTTCTCACGAAACTTTTTCACCATCTCTAAAACATGCTTGATACTGACATCGTTTTTCAGCGCACGCTCACAAGCCTTTTGAATAACAGGACCATCACACATGGGATCAGAAAACGGAATACCCAGTTCGATAATATCTGCACCCGCATCAACCAAGGCATGCAATAAAGGCACAGTCACCCATGGTTCGGGATCGCCGGCTGTCACGTATGGAATTAGGGCCGTCTGACCATCGGCTTTTAAGTTTTCAAAACACTGGCTAATTCGACTCATTATTGCTCCCTTAGAATTTCAGACCAGCCATCGCTGCGACAGTGTGCATATCTTTATCACCACGACCGGATAAGTTCACGACCATTGTTTGCTCAGGTGACATGGTTGGCGCCAGTTTACTCACATAAGCTAGAGCATGGCTTGATTCCAATGCCGGGATAATACCTTCTGTACGTGTCAGTTCATGGAAAGCGGCTAATGCCTCGTCATCCGTTACTGAAACATAATTGGCACGACCAATATCTTTTAACCACGCATGTTCAGGACCAACGCCGGGGTAATCAAGCCCTGCTGAAATCGAATGTGTTTCTACGATTTCACCGTTATCATCTTGCATCAGATAAGTACGGTTACCATGTAACACACCGGGTCTGCCTGCTGCCAGAGGCGCAGAATGCTGCCCGGTTTCGATACCGTGCCCTGCTCCCTCAACACCATACATGGCCACTGACTCATCTTCGATAAAAGGATAAAACAAACCGATAGCATTTGAACCACCGCCGATACAAGCTACTAGTGCATCCGGCAGCTTCCCGTTTATCGCCTGCATCTGCTGCTTAGTCTCACGCCCGATAATTGATTGAAAGTCACGTACCATCGCTGGATAAGGATGTGGCCCCGCGACAGTACCGATGATGTAAAAGGTATCATCGACATTGGTAACCCAGTCTCGTAATGCTTCATTTAATGCATCTTTCAGGGTCCGCGCTCCTGATTCTACAGGTACGACCTGCGCGCCAAGTAATTTCATGCGATACACATTCTGGGCTTGACGCTCTACGTCTGCAGCGCCCATATATACAACGCACTCCATGCCTAAACGTGCTGCAACTGTCGCGGTGGCGACGCCATGTTGACCTGCGCCAGTTTCAGCAATGATGCGTTTTTTCCCCATCCGTTTAGCTAATAATGCCTGGCCAATCGTATTATTCACTTTATGGGCACCCGTATGATTCAGATCCTCACGTTTGAGGTAAATCTGAGCGCCACCCAGTTTAGCCGTCCAATTTTCAGCTAAATATAGCGGTGAAGGTCGTCCCACAAACGTACTGAGATCTTTATCCATCTCTGCCAAGAAGTTGGCATCGTTTCTGTATTGTTCGTAGGCTTGTTCAAGCTCGAAAATAGCACCCATTAAGGTTTCACCGACAAAGCGGCCACCATATGGGCCAAAATGTCCCCGCTCGTCTGGGAACGTTTTGTAGTAATCATGTACTGACTGTTCAGGCATTTGCCACCTCTCTCATAAAAGCGCTGATCTTGTCATGACTTTTTATTCCTTTTTCACTTTCAACACCACCACTGACGTCGACAGCAAAAGGTCGCACTTGTTTAATTGCTTCTGCCACATTGTCGGCACTCAGACCGCCGGCAAGAATAATCGGTTTTTCAATTTGACGGATCAAAGACCAATCAAAAGTTGTTCCAGTGCCACCAGGGACACCCGGTTGATACGCATCCAGCAGTAATGCCTGTGCTGAACCATATGCCTCAGATAACTGGGCTAAGTTGGTATCCGGTTTCATTCTGATAGCCTTGATATAAGGCTTACCGAATTGACTACAAAATTCCGGGCTTTCATCGCCATGAAACTGAATTATATCAACCGATACAGCGTCAAGGCAGCGTGAAACATCAGCCACACTGGGGTTAACAAAAAGCGCGACTGTTGATACAAAAGGCGCCAATCCTCTTGTCACATTCTGCGCCTGCGCAACCGAAATAGCACGAGGGCTTGGCGGGTAAAAAACCAGACCAATTGCATCGGCACCAGAATCAGCTGCAAAATCAGCATCTTGCTGGCGAGTTATGCCACAAATTTTGACACGCGTTCTCATGATGATAGAAACAAAAAAGCTAATCGACTAGATACTTTACCAGAGCACCGGGAAACCCGACACTGTTGGCATAGAATATTGTTCGGGATATTCGACATCAACAAGGTATAAACCTTGCGGCGGTGCCGTCACCCCGCCCTGACTTCGGTCAACGCTGCGCAGCACATCCCCTGCCCAGTCGACCGGTTTACTACCATCACCGATAGCGGCCATAACACCCACCAGGTTTCGTACCATGTGGTGTAAGAATGACTTGGCTTCCACATCCACAGCAATACAGTCCTGCTGGCGTCGAACAGTAATCTTATCCAAGGTTTTGATGGGGCTACGCGCTTGACACTCACTAGCACGGAATGCAGAAAAGTCATGCTTTCCTACCAACTGATCGGCTGCAGCCTGCATTCGTTCAATATCAAGCGGGTGATGATGCCACCACATACGGTTATGGTGCACCGCAGAGCGACTAAGACGGTTTAAGATAAGATATCGGTAGCGACGTTTGATTGCTGTAAAGCGGGCATTAAATTCATCGTCTACTGGTTTCATCCAAGCAACATTGATATCTTTCGGTAAATTAGCATTGATGCCAAGTAACCAACCACGTTCAGAACGAATTGCGTCAGTATCAAAATGCACCACTTGGTTAAGTGCATGAACACCGGTATCCGTTCTGCCTGCAGCGAAGACATCTATTGAATGATTCGCAACGACTGATGCGGCTTTTTCAAGCTCTCCCTGCACCGTTCTGGTATTAGGCTGATTTTGCCAGCCACAAAAGTCAGTACCGGCATACTCAATGCCGAGTGCAATTCTCACCAGCCCTCCTAATTACGACAGAGAGTCGAGCAGACTATGTGCACGTTTCTTTTGTTCGTCGTTACCTTCTAACAACACTTCATTAAGAATGCTACTGGCGCCTTCGGAATCGTCCATATCAATGTACGCTGCGGCCAAATCAAGCTTAGTTTCAGCTTCATCGATATCATCCAAGTCACCAACATCAAACTCCAAGTCTGTCGCGTCATCATCGACATCAGATGTATCGAAGTCATCTGCACTCAAATCATCAGATTCATCTGGTAGATCTAAATCGAACGATAAATCATCATCCGATGTGTCACTTGTTAGATCGAGCTCAATGGCGTCATCTGTTTCATCCGTGTCACTGACGTCAGTGTTGTCAGAAGCGGTGAAGTTACTATCAAAATCCAGTAAGTCATCATGTTCATCGACGTCTTTAGCAGTACTTGGCTCAGACTCTGTTTCTAACGCATCAGTTTCTACAGATGCTGGTGAAAACTCGTTCAAATCAAACGCAATAGGAGAATCATCATCCTGAGCGGTGGTTTCTAATTCTTCAGTACTCACTTTTTCATCTTGTGAGACGTCTTCGATTTCAGTCTGTTCAGGTATTTCCGTCAGCTCAACGTCAGTCTGTTCAGGCATTTCTGCCAGCTCAACATCAGTCTCGACAGTTTCTTGTTCTGATTGGCTTGCAAACAGATAGTGGTTCGGTGCTAGCTCCTGACCCCATTGTTTAATTTCATCCCATTCATAACTGTCTTGATCAAATTTTGACTCTTCTACCAGTGTTACAAACTCATCTGCTTGTTGTTTTTTGTACAAAACAAACAACATCTTATAACGAACCCATGTGTTTTCTGGTTCTTGCAGTCTGGCTTGATCTAACGCATTTTTTGCCTGCACATAATCCGCATAGCCAACAAACATATCCGCTTGCTCGACTAACTCTGCAACCGTCTTTTCTTCTTCATTTTCTGGTTCACCATCGACTTCATCATCAACTGGGCTAGGCTGAACGACAACAGGGCCTTCATCCTGTTGCTGGTTTTTATCAAGCTTTTGAACAGCTTCATCCCATGTCACTTCGCGGCTGCTGCGGCGTGCGAGTAACCATAAAATAAGTAAGATAAGTATCAGGCCTAACGCGGTTTCCAGTTTCCGCTCAATAACAAATTGTTTGGCATTTCCCAGTAGCGATTTAACTTCTTCACCATCCAAATTCAATGCTGTAGAGGCATCATCGATTAAGCTATCAGCTTGTGCCTCCCCTAAGGTTGTGGCATTTGATGTCTCAAGCTCTGTGGTTTGCAGTTCGGCTTCATTCATACCCTTCTGTTCATCTAAGGGTGTTTCTGATGATTCAGTCATCGCCGTATTTTGTGTCTCTAGCTCAGGATCTGAGCTCGTTGCTTGTGCAGCGTTATCTTGTTCAAGCTGACTCTGTAATCTCGCTAAATCAGTATCTTTTAGTGAAATCAAACGCCGCATCGTTTCCAATTGCTCTTCCATCGCGTTCATACGAGATTCAAAGTCAACATTTTCTTGTTGCTGTGCCTCGATCGTTTCTTGAGCAAGTGTCAGTTGTTCCGTCAGTTTTTGGATCTGATCATTGCCAGCAACATTAGGCGCTGCATCATCTTCACTGATAACGTCGTCGTCAGGCGCAACCAGTTGCAATCTTCCTTCGTTGTCAGCCCCCGCTTCACTGGCGTTTGTCTTTTCATCTACGATGAATTCTGACGGTGACGTGTCCGGGCTATTTTTTTGTGCACCTTCTGAAGGTGAAGACTCTTCAGTAGCTGCTGCAACCGTTGTGACTGTATTGCGATTTTTCCATGCTTTAGCTTGCTCTGAAAACGCTGCCACCGCCGCAGATTTTGACAGCGCAGAGATAGTGCCTTGATCAGGAATTTGCAGTGTAACACCGGCTTTAAGCCCATTTACATTGTTGTGATTGAATGCGTGAGGGTTTTGTCTCAACAATGCCATCATCATTTGGTGAACACTGTTTGAACTGCTCGGACGTGTTTTTAAAGCAATATTCCACAATGTGTCACTACGCTTAACGGCATAACTACTAGCGGAAGAACTGGCAGTGTATTCAGTGCGAGTGGATGTTAACGCGGTGTTTGTTTCAGGAACTTGCGAGGCAGGTAACACGCTCGCGGTCTTATTTCTTGCTTCCGCCATGACATACTCGGGCGGATCTAACAGCACTGTGTACTCACGCAGTAATCGGCCTGAACCTGCGGTCGCTGTGAGTAGAAAATCGAGAAAAGGCTCTTTCACCGCCTGTGTCGACGTCACCAAGATTTTGGTCTTGCCCTGACGGTCGACGATGTCGAATTGTAGGTGACCCAGCAAAATACTTCGGTCTAAACCTGCCTTTACAAACTCATCATTGGAGGCGATTTTGACTTGCAGGTTTTCTTTATCAGTGGGACTCAGTGCTGTGACATCAATTTCAGCTTTGAATGGTTCATTCAATGCCGACATCAGTTCCAATTTACCCAAGCCAAAAGCATGGCTGATTAAGGGAGTGAAAAATCCGATCGTTGAAGCAACGGCCAGACCGGCTAATAAACTCTTCTTCATTTTCATCCCCTTATTCCCTTTCCTACGTGCTAGAGATATTTATCAACCAAAACTTCTGCAATTTGAATACTGTTTAATGCGGCACCTTTACGTACATTATCCGCAACCACCCATAAATTCAAACCTTTCGGGTGAGAGATATCTTCACGGATGCGTCCGACATAAACAGGATCCGTCCCTGATGCCTCTGTCACTGCTGTCGGATAACCACCATCTTCATGCTCATCCAATAGCACAATGCCATCAAACTTGGCTAATAAGTCTTTTGCCTGCTGAGCAGTGATTTTGTCACGTGTTTCGATATGGATCGCTTCTGAGTGGCCGAAAAAGACAGGAACCCGCACAGCCGTTGGATTTACCTGAATCGAGTCATCACCCATGATCTTGCGTGTTTCCCAGACCATTTTCATCTCTTCCTTGGTATAACCATTATCTTGGAAGACATCGATCTGAGGCAGGACATTAAATGCAATCTGTTTCGGATAGGCTTCAGCTTCAACAGGTCGGCCATTCAGCAAGGCTGCAGTCTGTTTTGCTAGTTCATCCATAGCAGGCTTGCCTGAACCCGATACTGCCTGATAGGTACACACATTAATGCGTGTAATACCAACGGCATCATAGATCGGTTTCAATGCCACCATCATTTGAATGGTTGAGCAGTTAGGATTAGCAATTATGCCGTGTTTGGTGTAGCCGGCAACAGCTTCTGGATTCACTTCTGGTACCACCAGTGGAATTTCATCGTCGTAGCGAAATTGTGAGGTGTTATCAACGACCACACATCCTGCTGCGGCGGCTTTAGGTGCATAGATTGCAGATACACTCGCACCGGGTGAAAACAGACCAATTTGCACTTTTGAAAAATCAAATTCGGCTAAGTCCTCGACGATCAGCGATTTATTACCAAAACTGACTGTGCTGCCTGCACTACGTTCACTAGCTAAAGCATAGACTTTACCCACTGGAAACTCACGCTGATGCAGGATTTCTAGCATTGTCTCGCCTACCGCACCGGTTGCGCCTACGACTGCAACATCAATTTTTTTACTCACATTTCACCTTTTATACGTTGGATTATAGTGCTGCTACTACGGCATCACCCATTTCTGAAGTGGATACCTTCGTTGTGCCGTCTGAATAAATATCGACTGTTCGTAAGCCATCATCCAGCACTTTGCTCACAGCATTTTCAATTCGATCAGCCATTTCAGCTTCATCAAGGGTATAGCGTAACATCATAGCAGCTGACAAGATGGTCGCCAGCGGGTTAGCGATATTCTGCCCCGCAATATCGGGCGCACTACCATGAATTGGCTCATACATGCCTTTGCTGTTTTCATCCAAAGAAGCGGACGGCAACATGCCAATAGAACCGGTTAGCATCGACGCACAATCAGACAGAATGTCACCGAACATATTCGTGGTCACCATCACATCAAATTGTTTAGGGGCACGTACCAGTTGCATCGCCGCATTGTCGACATACATATGGCTCAGCTCGACATCACTATAGTCTTTCGCTAATTCTGTCATCGTTTCACGCCACAGTTCTGTGCTCTCTAACACATTCGCTTTATCGACAGAACACACACGCCCTTGGCGCTTTCCTGCAATATCAAATGCGACTTTACCGATGCGGTTAATTTCACTTTCTCGATAGACCAGCGTGTTGAAGCCTTCTTTTTCGCCATTTTCAAGTGTACGGATACCGCGTGGCTGACCGAAATAAATACCGCCGGTTAGTTCACGTACGATCATCAAATCCAAACCAGCCACAACGTCCGCTTTCAGGGTAGACGCACCAGCCAACTGTGGATAGAGAATTGCAGGTCGTAAGTTTGCGAACAGGTTAAGCTCTGAACGAATACCTAACAGACCTTTTTCAGGTCTGACACTGATGTCCAGCGACTCCCACTTGTAGCCACCCACGGCTCCCAGCAAAATAGCATCTGCTTGCTTAGATAAGGTCAGTGTTGCTTCCGGTAACGGCGTACCCGTTTCATCATAAGCTGCGCCACCGATCAAGCCATACTCAAGACTGATATCCAGCCCTTCTGTGCCCAATTTTTCTAAGACTTTTACTGCTTCAGCAACAATTTCCGGACCTATGCCATCACCTGGCAGAACTGCAATTTTTTTTGTCATCATTTATTCTTTTATAGTAACTAAATCTTGGTTCAGGAAAACAACCACGGTGCTTCCTGTTTGCGTTTTTCTTCGTAGGCTTCAATATCTGCCGTGTGCTGTAAAGTCAGCCCGATATCATCCAGCCCTTCAAGCAGACAATGCTTTTTAAAGCCGCCAATCTCAAATGTGATTTTTTCACCATCGGGCAGTGTAATAGTCTGCTCAGGTAGATCAACTTTAAGTTGATAGCCCGGCGTTGCTGCAACCTGTGCGAATAACTTATCTATTAACGCTTCATCCAGGGCGATCGCTAAAATACCGTTCTTACTGGTATTACTGAAAAAGATATCAGCAAAACTTGGCGCGATGATCACACGGATACCAAAATCGTCCAAAGCCCACACAGCATGCTCGCGACTTGAGCCACAACCAAAGTTTTCACGTGCCAGCAGGATGCTACCGTTTTTGTATCGTGCTTGATTCAGCTCGAAATCTGGATTCACTGGGCGCTGACTACAGTCTTGTCCTGGCTCACCATGATCCAGGTAGCGCCACTCATCGAACAAGTTTGGACCGAAACCGGTACGTTTAATCGATTTCAAAAACTGCTTGGGAATAATGGCATCGGTATCCACATTGGGTCTATCCATGGGAATGACAATGCCGGTTTCAACTGAAAATTTTTTCATTACTCGCTGTGACCTCTTAGTTAGCAGCGTCTAAACTTAAATAAAAACTGACTGGTACAGCATGACTGATGCTTGACAGACCGGCGAGTTCACGTAGCTTCTCGACACCTTCTACCAACTGATAATCAGACACAGTCAACACCACTGGTTTGCTGGAAATAACAAACAGTTTGTCGTCAGCTAGTTTACTGATGACAACGTCAAATTGTAATTCTTGCTGCTGACCGTGTAATGCTAATGTGCCAGTAACTGAGTCCGACACTTGTTGTCCCACTGTCATAGCGTTAATGCTGTCAGCATCAAGTTTTGCCTTGATGTTTGCTGCTGGAAAGTCAGCAATTTCAAATAAAAATTCTTTCATACGATCATTGCGGATATCGATATTGGTATCCACAGAGCTCAAGTCGATGTTCAGACTAAACTCACCTGCAGCATTCAGACCACCTGATAGCTGGCCAAAAGTATGTACTTCAGCGATATTTTGCTTTTTTATCGACATGAAACTGAGTTTGGACTGGGTATTATCAAGCTGCCAGTCCGCCGCATTAGCAGCAACGCTTATTAACAATAAGCCCAAGATGGAAACGACACGATGCAAATAATTCATTTGTATAGTCCTCTAGTCATAAATTGGTGTCACGACACTATCGACAGACTCATGCTCTTGCATCAACTCATCAATAGAACGCGTTAATTCTGCTTCAACTGGCGATTTGAGCACGATAATTTCTACCCGACGATTTCTTGCCCTGTTAGTTGGCGAGTCATTCGGCTCTAGTGGTTTAGTATCCGCGTAGCCTTCCAGAACAAACCGCTCTGCAGGCATATCACCCGGCGCCAATAATTCATGCACCACAGAGGTTGCCCGTGATGTCGACAACTCCCAGTTTGACCGGTAGCGGCTGGTGTTGATAGGGACATCATCGGTATGGCCTGCAACAGCAATACGTCCATCTGTTTTTAACAACACGTTATGTATCTTCTTTAAAATTGGAATGAAATCATTGTTGAGACGAGCATCACCGGACATAAAGGAGCCTTTTTCACGGATCCGAATCACAATACGGCTATATTGACTCTCTACAACAATCAAACCTTCTTCAATCTCTTTTTCCAGTGCCTCTTTAAACTTTTGTGTTTCTTCAGCAACTTGCTGAGCTTGTTGCTCGGCTAATTTTTCAGCATCCATCGTGACTTTTAACTGCTCACGACTATCATCCATTGTATCCTGGCGAACCACTTTAAGTGGTGTCGGCTTGGGCTCACCGGGACTAAACTCCTGCGCTATGATACTGGTGCCTTTGGGTATTTCATTAGCCGCCACTTCACGTTGTACACCAAAAGCATTTTCCAATGATTTGACGACCATTTTGTATTTCAGTGCATCCATCTCGGCAAAAGATAGCAGCAGTACAAAAAAGCACATCAGCAATGACATCAAGTCAGCAAAGGTAGCCATATAAGCTGGCAAACCTTCTGCATCCCGCTTGGTTCTCTGTTGGTTTTCACTCATCGCAATCGGTCCGTTCGATTACGTTGCCGGTTCTTCGTTTTCACGCTTTGAAGCGGGTAGGAAATTTCGTAATATTTCCCCCAAGACTTTCGGGTTTTGTCCTTCTTGAATGCCTAATACACTCTCGATAATAATCGTTTTATTCATTAATTCTTCACTACTACGTAACGACAGTTTATCTGCGATAGGTAAGGCAAACATATTTGCCAACATAGCGCCGTACAGTGTAGTTAATAATGCGACCGCCATCGCTGGACCAATTGATTTTGGATCCGACATATTGGTCAACATCTGCACTAAGCCAACCAAAGTACCAATCATGCCCATTGCCGGTGCAGCATCACCTATCGCTTTGAAGATTTGCTGACCAATACTGTGACGATTCAGTGTTTCATTCATCTCTGTCAGTAAGGCTTTTTTAACTACTCCAGGTTCGTGGCCATCGACCAGCATGTTGATACCTTTGGCCAATACTGGATTTGTGATTTCTTGCTTTTCCAGTGAGAGTAAACCTTCTTTCCGTGCGATCCCGGCCAATTCGACAACAAAGTCGATAATCTCTTCAGGTGACTCCGACTTATACATAAATGCTTTTGTTGCCGTCTTCATTGAGCCGATAAATTGGCCCAACGTAAATCGCATCAACACAACAGCAAAGGTACCGCCAATAACAATAGCGAATGAAGGCATATTGACGAAGGTACTTGCAGCCGCACCTAAAACAATAGTTGCAACAATAAGTCCCCAAGCAACAATCAAACCGAGTAGCGTAGCCAGATCCACTATTTAACTCCCTATATCTAATGCTGAGCAAAGCGCTGTAAAAGCAAGCGCTAATTCTACCGAATAACGTCTAAAAAATCTCCAGCATCAAACAGCTAAGTAGGTTTTTTATATTTTTTATGTCGATAGAGCAGTGCCGCAGGCAACACCATAACGACTAAAACTAACAGCACCAATAACAGTGGCCATAGCAATGGTTGGTTCCATTTTGTCTGTAGTTCTTGTCTAAGCTCTGTGTCTAAACGACGGTATTTTAGTGTGTTATTTGCCATCAAATTCGACTTCACATTATGATTCCACGCATGGAACAACGTGAACTGTTTGGGATGGAATCCCCATACCCATGGGGCATCTTCCCTAGCAATAGCAACCATCTCTTCGATAATATGCTGACGTTGTGCATTGTTAGGCATCACCCGCATTTTTTCGAATAACGCATCAAACGCAGCATTACTATAATTCGACGCATTCTCACCACCCGAGTCGACTTTACCGTTGGGACCATAAAGCAGAAACAAGAAATTCTCCGGATCGGGATAATCGGCATTCCAGCCCCACTGGAATATCTGGGCTTGCCCTCGCCGAATTTTATCTTGAAAGCGATTGTAGTCTGTACTGCGGATAACTAACTGCACGTTTAACTTGCGAAACTGTTTGCGTAACCAGTCAAGCTGGGCTTTGCTATCGGGTCCGCTTGCCGGCACATCGAAATATAACACCAGGGGTTCACCCGTTTTGGCGTTACGGCCCTTCGGATACCCCGCTTCAGCAAGCAATTGCTTCGCGTCATCTAGAGTACGCCGTACAGGCTCATTATTTTCCCATCTATAGGTGTATGGGTTAATCCCTTTTTCACCTTCAACATAACCAAATATGCCCGGAGGTACAGGACCTTGTGCCGGAATGCCACGCCCATTAGCAAAAATGGAAATGTATTCTTCGTGATCAATGGCAATGGAAATAGCTCGACGTAATTTTTTTGCTTTCTCAGCGTTACCACCGACGATCGGGTCCAACATATTAAAGCCGATGTAGAAGGTCGACGTTCCGACCGCGGTTTCAAGCTGGATTCCTTTCTCTTTCATCGAGTCACTTAAGCCAAACTCACCCGATGATGATACCTGCACTGCCTGATCGAAACTATCTGAGCTTATACCGCTAACATCATAATAACCCTGAATAAACTTACCCCAGTAAGATGTATTTTCTTTCTCCAAGCTAAACACAATTTTGTCTAGCATCGGTAAGGGTCTGCCTGCATCGTTGAGTAAACCATTTCTGGCATCTTCAGGCTCACCTTCGCTGGGGTAATATTCACCATGAAAGTGCGGGTTTTTACTCAATACCATTCGCTGATTGGGATCGTTCTCTGTCATATAAAATGGTCCAGTTCCGACCGGGTACCAATCGATGGTGATATTCTTTTCTATCAGTCCTGCCTGACTATAAAACTGTTCTGCCTCCCATGGGATGGGAGCGAAAAAAGGCATTGCCAACCAAAATCGTAATTGTGGGTATTTGCCATAGACCGTGATTTGATAGTGCTGATCATCTAAGACTTTCACACCCTCAATATCATGCGCACGTAAATCGACAACATCGCCCTGCTGCCTTATATCACGTAGTTGTTTAGCATAATCAGTTAAGCCGACAATATGCTCGCCCATCAAGCCAAGAATAGGTGAATGAATTTCAGGATGCGCCAATCGTTTAATCTGATAGACAAAGTCGCCAGCTCGTAACTCGCGCGTGTCGGTTTGCTCAAAGTCAGCAATTTCGTTGATCTCGTCCAATTGTGCGGGTGTCAACTGGTGATAAAGAAAGGTGCCGTTTTCATCAGTCGCAAATGCAGGGTGCGGTTGATAAAAGATGCCACTTTTAATAGGAATGGTATACACCGTGAACGCTACCTCGGTATCTGCTTTTGCATCTTTTATCGTAGTGCCTTGTGCGTCGAGGTATTTGACATCTGGCAGCGCTTCAGCAGCCAGTGGCTCAAGTTCGTAGGGTCGCTTGAGGTAATGATACTGATAGGGGGGCTCGTATATTTGTCCGGTAATGGCAATCTCGTTAGAGCTGTATGATCGCGCCGGATCTAAATGTTTAGGGCGTAAAGAAAACGAGGAATAAAGTGCGGCGGCATCATTATCTTGATCAGGATATGGCGAGTTCACCGCCTGTGTATTACATGCTGTTAACACGCCAAGCAGTAAATAAACCAGCAGATGTTTCAGTGTCATACAACCCCTATGCAGAATAAGATAAACAGCTTTGTGACCAAGATTATAACGAGATTACTGCATCGTTACCCTTCCCGTCATCTACAAAATCAGGTAAGTTATCCCGCTTTATCCGCAGTTTAGGAGAGACACATGGGTTTTCTGGAAGGCAAACGTGCGTTAATTGTGGGCGTTGCCAGCCCTCGCTCTATAGCATCAGGCGTTGCACACGCTATGGCAAATCAAGGTGCTGAACTAGCTTTCACATACCAAAATGACAAGCTGAAATCTCGGGTCGAGAAAATCGCTGAAGCATGTGGTGCCGATCCAGCTTTAGTCTTTCCTTGCGACGTCAGCGACGATGCCCAAATCGATGCGGTATTCGACGCTTTGGGTCAACACTGGAACGGTCTCGACACTATCGTACACTCGGTTGCATTCGCTCCACGTGAGCAGTTGCAAGGTAGCTTTGTCGACAGTGTCACCCGTGATGGTTTTGCCATGGCAAATGACATCAGTGCCTATAGCTTCGCTGCTCTTGCCAAAGCAGGCAAACCGATGATGGCAGGTCGGAATGGCTCGATGATGACATTGAGTTACCTCGGTGCTGAACGAGCTATCGATAACTATAACGTCATGGGTGTGGCGAAAGCAGCACTTGAAGCAACCGTGCGCTACATGGCCTACTCTCTCGGCGAAGAAGGTATTCGCGTTAATGCCGTATCAGCCGGACCGATTAAAACGCTGGCAGCAGCAGGCATTGGTGACTTTGGAAAGATGCTGGCATATGGCGAACGTAACTCACCATTGCGTCGTAATGTAACCATTGACGAGGTCGGCAATGTAGCGGCTTTCCTATGCTCAGATCTGGCATCAGGCGTTACCGGTGAAATTACCTATGTCGATGCCGGTTATAACATCGTGGGAATTGGCGACAAATAACCCGATACAAACAATCTGCTAATATGACTGACAGGGCATTTTTTAATGCCCTGTTTTGTTTTGGGCGAAAGGAAACTGAAAAACGATGTCACATACACATGCCATGGCTTTATTAGCCTTCATTATCTTGGGCGCCGTTGGCGGTGTATTTTTCGGCTGGTACGCCGGTGACACGGCAACTCAGATTAGCTGGTTAGGGACACTCTTTCTCAATGCACTAAAAATGACGATTATTCCGCTAATTATTGCTTCCATCATTAGTGGTATCGGTTCATTAGGTGATATCCGTCAGCTAGGCCGTATGGGTGGCTTCACAGTGATCTACTACACCATCACGACAGCACTAGCGGTACTGACAGGTTTACTGGTTGTGAACTGGATTCAACCAGGCGCGGGAATTCAACTCACACAAACCACCGTACCAGATCATATTCTCGCCAAACAAGACACCGGCATTAGTGATATTTTCTTATCCCTTATTTCCCCTAATCTGATCTCGGCTGCGAGTGAAACGCAGTTGTTACCATTAATTGTATTTGCCATTTTGTTTGCCATGGCACTGACAACACTGGGAACAAAATCCAAACCGGTTTTTGACGTCTTCGACGGCATTAATGAAGCGATGATGCGCTTGGTTGTTTGGGTTATGCATTTGGCCCCAATTGGTATTTTTGCACTTATTGCGGCACGTTTAGGTAACGCTGGCGGTGGTGAGCAGTTTTTAGCTGAAATAAAAGCCGTGGGCTTACACGTGGTGACAGTGCTAACGGGACTGTTTATACACGGCATCACCCTTGTTCTTATCATGCTCTTTATAGCACGCCGAGGCTTTGATTATTTACTTGGCATGGGCAGAGCTTTGGTCACAGCTTTTGGTACAGCCAGTTCATCTGCCACCCTCCCCTTGACGATGGAATGTGCCAGAGACAATCAGGTTGACGCCAAGGCGGTCAAATTTGTACTCCCGTTAGGTGCCACCATTAATATGGATGGCACAGCGCTATATGAGGCCGCTGCAGTCTTATTCATTGCTCAAGCCTACGGCATTGACCTGTCGATGACGCAACAAGCCATTGTGTTTATCACAGCGACGCTTGCCGCTATCGGTGCAGCAGGTATCCCTGAAGCAGGTTTGGTGACCATGGTGATTGTATTGACAGCTGTAGGACTACCATTAGATGGTATTGCTTTATTACTTGCCGTTGATTGGTTCCTAGATCGTTTTCGCACCACCATTAATGTCTGGGGCGATAGCGTAGGCGCAGTTGTCATTGACAGACTGACATAAAAAAAGCGCCCGAAGGCGCTTTTTCTCGTAGTATCACTCTCGCTCTTATTGCAAGGTTTCGTCTAAAATTTCAATATCTGCTTGTTCACGTAGAGACGTAATAAACGCTTGCACTTCGGCATTGGCATGTACTTGGGTCAGCTGCTGTTTTAATGCTTGCTGATCCTCTGCCTCAACATCGGCTGGTTTACCCTCGTCTACTGCCGTGAGTTCAATCACGATATAGTTGCCATTGTTAGCAGTAAAGCCTGCAAACTTAGAGCCACTCTCAGGCTTAGACATAGCAAAAGCACGTTGTAGAATCTGCATACTGATATTGTCACTCTCGCGACCGTAAAACTCAGCCTCCTGCCATGTTGGCAACAGATCAGTAGCTTGATTACCTTGCTTCAGCTCTTTTAGTACCGACTCACCGTGTTCACGTGCTTTCTCACTTGCTTTTTCGAACAGCAGTTGCTGTTCAATTGCTGGTGAAACAGAGTCAAACGGCAACACTGTCGATGGTGTGTAGCTGTTTTTATGAATGACGACTAAATGATCATCAGCCAACTCAATCACAGCACTGTTCAAGTCGTTTTTCAACACATCATCACCAAAAGCAGCAGCAATCACTTTTTGCTCACTGGCAATGCCAGACTCAGTGCCATTGCGGGTAAAGCTTTCGGTGGTTTTGATCTGAAGCTCCAGATCATCAGCAGCCACATCAAGATTATCTGGATTTTCATAACTCAGATTTGCCAGTTGCTCAGCTTTATCATAAAAAATCGATTCTGCTTGCTGACGGCGGTAGAGTTTTTCAACCTCGTCACGCACTTGAGAAAATTCCTGGCCTTCTGGCTGCTTAATATCAGTAAGCTTGATCAGGTGATAACCAAACTCTGTTTTGACTGGCTCGCTGACATCACCAATCGTCTCAAGGGCAAAGGCCGCTTCTTCAAAGGCTGGATCCATCACGTCACGTTCGAAAAAGCCCAAATCACCGCCCTGCGACGCTGAGCCCGGATCTTGTGACAATTCTTCGGCCAGAGAACTAAAGTCTTCGCCATTTTCAAGCCGTGTTGCGATAGCCTCGATTGTCGTTTGTGCGTCATTATCATCACCTTCAATCAGAATATGGCTTGCACGACGTTGTTGCGGACCAACAAACTGCGACTGATTATCAGCATAAAACTGTTTGAGGTCATCTTCTGTGACAGTTAACGTTGATGATATAGTCGCCACTGACAATTCAATATAGTTCAACTTTAGTTGTTCTGGAGACTGATAATTTGATTGGTGATTGTCGTAAAGTTGTTGGACCTCATCATCGGTCACTGACACTTGCTCAACATACTCCTGAACGGGCACTACCCCATAAGCAATCTCACGTCTTTGCTCCTGGAGTCGTAGTGTCTGACGCACATCTTTTTCGGTTGCCAGCGCGGTTGTTTCAATATTTTGTGTTAACTGCTGAGACATCAAGTCTGCACGTAACTGCGCCTCGTAGCTCGCAGGTGAATAGCCTACTCTTGCCAAGACCATGTTGTAGTATTCAGCATCAAACTCACCATCTCGCTGAAATGCTGGCGTAGTGCGGATGACTTGTGAAATTTCAGCATCATTGATGCGTTGGCCTAGCTTTTCATTTGCATCACGAAGTAACTGTTGTTCAATAAGGCCATCAAGCACATTTCGTTTGACCATGGCACCTTCAAACATAGCAGGGTCAAATTGCTCACCCATCATATTTCGCATTTGATCACGATATTGTTGGAGTGACTGCTGAAGTTCAGCTTGTGTTATTTCTTTACCGTTCACTTCTGCGACGACGACATCAGAAGCACCAGTAAGATATGAGTTCACACCCCAAAGGGCGAATGGAATACTAATTAGACCTACGATTAACCAGG
>NZ_GG657900.1:0-52652 GCF_000156355.1 Methylophaga thiooxydans DMS010
TGGCGAAACTACTCCTCGCTTAACCAAACGTCTCAGCAAAATCCTAGCGACTTGGTCTGGCTTCATACCTCCAAGAGTGGTGAACTCGACCTCTGGCTTATGAGGGTCACCTAGATCACCATAAACCCGAACCACACCACCAACTTCATGGTACTCAGACTCATAGAGCTTCCCTTCGACCTCAACAGAAACAAAACCAGACATAACAAACTCCAAACTAACTATAGGTAATTAATGATCTATTTAAGCTGCTTTATATAAGAAGTAAATGCAGAAGATTCATCATAACTGCCACCTAAACGATCAAGTGGTTTTAAGTTCTCTCTAGTGAGAAACACTCTGGCAAAGAGAATGATTTGTGTGGCTTTACTGACTAAAGAGTCAACCTCTCTAACCCACTTCGCCCATTTCTCTAAATCTTGATAACTGAGCTGATTTATATCGGCATCTCTCAATTGATTGAGATTGCTTTCAAGCTGAATAACCACCAACTCTCTGATGTCGTTCTCATCATACAAAGCCTCTAAGCCAGCAATTTCAGCAACAGGACGTTCAACATAATGAGGCCTTTCAAGGGTTACATTTTGAGCAGCCTCAATAGCTTCAACCTCTTGCACAGTAGCTTTCACGGTAATTATAAGTTGATTACTCCGTGTCTTGATCATGCTAGACAAGGCTTTAGATATGGTAGGAAATTTATTCTGTTTAAACGGGCTAAGTTTAGAATTAGCCCAATTGGCACCTTTTTCCTGAGCCTTTAGTTCCGAAACCTGTTGTTGAACAGAATCAATATCAAACTCTCTTAATGTGGCACGGTTTTCAGATTCAGTAACAAAACGGTCGAAGCGTTTCGATAGAGTGTTGAATTCAACACCGAAGTAACTGGCACCACATAACTGGCCGATGTTAGTGGTATAGCCATCTTCAGTTGAGACAATATAGCCTTTGTTATGAGGCGAATGACAAGTTGATAAACCACAACGAATTTTTTCAGTAAAAGTATAATTACCTAGAATCTCCTTTAATTTATGGTCTGATGGATCGAGGTTTTCCTCAAAACCAGCTAAGTCTTGAATATCTCCCCATGAATCAACACGGATTAAGCCTTTCTCGGTATTTAGTGTAATCATCGCTTAAGAATGTGACTCCATTTGTTAATTATCACCAATTCCATATTAGCAGCTCACGGGATGCTTTTTTATTGTGATTTCCACCTACCGTGTAATTGATATTTAAAGGCTTATTTGAGAGGCCTTTAAAGACCTTTTTAATAGTGTCGTGGTCGTTGATGCTGATGAGCATTTTGCCTTGGATAGTTTGGGCCAGTTCTGCCATGGTTTCGTATTGTTCTAAACCAAAGTCTTGACCGTAACCTGCGGTTTCATAGTACGGTGGATCCAGATAGAACAGTGTGCCTGGTCGATCATATTTCTGAATGCAGCGCTGCCAGTCTAGGTTCTCGACGTTGGTTCTGGCCAGGCGAAGGTGAGCGGCGCTCAGATCCTCCTCGATGCGGAGTAGATTGAGCCGTGGCGGACTGGTAGTGGCGGTGCCATAGCTCTGGCCGTCGACCTTGCCACCGAAGGCAAGCTTTTGCAGATAGTAGAACCTGGCTGCACGCTGGATATCGGTGAGCGTTTCGGGTGTTTTGGCTTTTTCCCATTCAAACAGTTGTCTGCTGGATAAGGCCCACTTGAACTGCCGGACGAATTCTTCAAGGTGGTGCTGAACAACCCGGTAAAGGTTGGTCAGCTCACCATTGATGTCATTAAGCACTTCGACTTTGGATGGTTCCTTTTTGTAAAAGAGCGCTGCGCCACCAGCAAAGACTTCGACGTAGCATTGATGTTCCGGAAACAGGGGCAGGATGTCTTTTGCGAGTCGGGTTTTACCGCCCATCCACGGGATAATTGGTTTGGCCATGTTTTTCCTCTATTGGTCTGGCACTCGCTGGTGCTGGATTAAGAGGCTCAATGGCCTTCAGGTTGTTGAGTGTCTTACATCGCGGACACTTGATTTCGATTTGTACGTATTCAGCTTTAGCCAGTAACCGGCTGCAGCCACCACATCTAACTTCTTTCATGTGAGCCTCTATCTGTTTGTGCTAGGCTGGCCCGGCTGCGTCGACGCGGCGGGATGGCCTTGGTTGGCTCACAGGGTATGTGCCTGTGGGTTGACGGCTCGGCAGTGTTGGCGCACTGCCGAGTCGCTGTCTCTTCCTTTACTTCAGTATTTGGTCTAGCGATTTGTATTGGCCATCTTCAAAATGAAAACGGCCAAAGAAGCGAACCAGACCATAGAACCCAACAGCTTCTATAGCTGCTGGCAATTGTAATGACCAATGCAGCCGCTTGACATCTCGCAGCATGGCTTTAAAAAAGCCTCGGTCAGCTGAGAGACGATCCTTATCACCACCACCACGTTGGTAGTTAAAATCGTGATGACGGCAACTCGCCTCGAAGAACCAGCCAAATAACAGCTTAGCAACTGGTTCGGGTAGCCAGTCAGGGCCACAGCCATTTCCAAAACTGATTTTTTGTTCCGGTGTCAGGTCTGACCAGGATATTTTTGATTGCTTAGGCATTAGCTGTAATCCACAACAATCGCGTCAATATCAGCTTGAATCACATCCGGCTGCTGCTCATCTTCGTGCTGTGTTTGAAGTGCATAGAGCAAGTCTTCATAGTCCTGCTTTTTTCCAATAGCTGGGCCAGCCACACTTTTATAATTGGACGCATTGCTAATGATTCGTCCGACTAGGGTTGCTTTATCAACGCTGGCTCTCTCTGCAACAATGAAGTCAATCAGTGGCGTCGGCGCGGCATTGTCCGACTGCCAAGCTATTGCTTCTGGCTCTTGCGTTGGGAAGCTAGCAATTTCTTCAGCCGTATAAAGACTCGTGACTGGAGCCATGGCTAGTTTGAATTTCTGAACAATCTCAGAATGCTTATTAGCAAGCCGATCATCGATTATTAGTTTTGAATCTATGACAGATTGAATTTCTGACTCATCAATTTCAGTCATGCCAGACTTAATTAAATGATCTTGTGAGCCATCGGATTCAAATGCAAAGACATTATTATTTTCGTCTTTAAAATATTTCATTATCTAAGCTCCCACCAAACATCAAATCCCGAAAGAACTCCAGCTCCGGCTTGATATGTGCTACCGTTCGGAATAATCAAATTAACGTATTGTTCATCAGAATCACCTGCGATAGTGCAGATAACTTCACCGTCAACAAGGAAATTACGAGGCCCACTGCCAGCGCTTAGAACTATCGCCAGTTGAATAGATCTACCAGTAGTGTTTGTATAAGTAACACCCTCTGAACGACTGACAAAAACGTCTTGCCAGACCTGCCCCTCGCCAATAGCCATCGTTTTGATTTTGGCATCAAGCTTGTCGGGGCTGATAATACTCTCAGTCGTATCGGTTCCCGTATTCCATGTCGTCTGATCCTGAATAGGCGTACCGGCAATCGGGTCAATATCAACAAACATCACGGTGGCTGATTTAGCCAGACCGACGACCACCTTTTCGGATGGCGCAGTTGCAGTAATTTCCCCCTCCGTACTGCCAGACAGATAATACTTGTCACCCACCGTCAGGCCGGAGAACAGCGCCGAACGACCAAACGCTTCGACCAGGCTGTTGGTGACATCCGCAAAGCCGACCATCTTCTGTTTGTCGGTACCGTCGGCAATGGCACGGTCATAGCGGCTGTTGGCAGTGTCCCAGTACACGGCATCGCCATCGGCTACTGATGGACCAAAGGTGACATCTTCCAGCCGTACAACGTGGTTGGTGGCTGAGACCAGCTTGACGATGGCTTTCTGCAGCAGGTTTAAATCACCATCATCAGGTGTGAGGCCTGCATTAGTGATGACGTTGCGTAGTGACTCGCCCATTTTGTAGAACCAATGCGCGCCGGGCCATGTCGCTGGTGTACCGGATGTAGGATCACCATTTGTTGGATAACCAACTGACGGTACTGCTGGGGCATCAGGAGGTGATGCTGAAGCATCCGCTTCATAATTACGTGGTTCCATTATTATCCTCCGTAGGAAAAAATGAGTGTGGTGTGATCGGGTTTTAATCTATGGAGTGTGCATTCGAGGCGCTTATTGCCCCATGATGCTAATGGCTCATCGACGCGGCCATTCACTCTCCAATAGCTAATCGTTTCTTCAGGCGCATTGACCTGCCATGCAAACTGCCAAGACTGCCCATAAAGCGGTTTATTGACTCGGTCTGCGACTGTCCAGCGCGAAAACTCGGTGATAGTGACTTGATAGCCAATCGATTCTGCAATGGCTATAAAATACGGGATGCTTTGCCCCCCTTTATTGGTCACTTTGGCGTATAGGCTAGCCAGTCGCTGCTGAAGGGTTTGCACGTCATCTACGCACGGATCGGGCAGCGCGTAAGCGGCTTCCCACTCATTAAGCATTTCATAGGTGGTACGCGGGTCTGCTTCGTCTAACAGGTCATCTTCACGGGCGTGAAGGATGGCAAGCTCTTCAGCGGTTGATTCGAACAAGCCGATAAAGTCAGGATCGTGTTGCAGATCGTCCCAAAGCAGGCCGCGAGGCATTAAGGCCATCAGCATAGTGAGGTATTGCTGGGTTTTTATTGCCATGTGATATCACCTGGCACGAGAATTTGGCCTAGCGTTAGCGTGACGTCTTCTGTCGGGCTAACTAAAACATGATCGGTCTCACCAGCAGCGATACTAATCGCTTCTCGGATATGGCTGACTTTGATAGTGCCTTTGCCATTACCATCTTCTGGAATCGCTTCTCGCGAAAGTAAGTCGGCTATTTCGGATTCAACGGCTGCTTTGACAACCGTGGTATTCGGTGTCAACGCGATAGTTAAATCTAAAGCGACAGGGATGGGGGCAACAACATAGATCCCGGCTGTAACAGGGTGCTGTTCAAAAATATAGTCATACACCGCTTCCACTTCAGTCGCATCAGGGATGATGCTGTCATCGTTATCTCTCACGAAACGAACGGTGACAGTGCCTTCACCCATCTCACCCGGATATTGCCATGCACGGGTAACACCTGGCACTTGTTTTGACCATCTAATGTAGTCATGTGCCGCGCCACCTTGAGCCGGTTGCTGGATGTTTTCGATATGACGTTGACGCCAACTTTCAAGCTGCTCGATGTCGGTACCATTGTTAATACCGTCTGCGTCAACGATGGCTTGGCCATTAATACCGGCAAGGGTATCGACAAAGGTTAAGGCAACGCCAGCGATGGCATTGGCTTCAGCGCCTGGCAAAACGGCTGTGACTGAAATAACGGCTTCACCACCGACAATAGTGACTTCATCATCGACTGTGTATTCAACCGCATCAGCACGTTTTAGAGTTTTACCGGCTTCGATAACAGCGCCATTGGTGCCGGTGACTTCACATTGGCCGATCGCGTATTCGAATGGGTTTCGCTCGGTGCCTTCAATTGATGCGAGACGACCAAAGTGCGCTTCATCGGCGCTATCAGGCAATAACTGCTTCGCTTTATAGGCTTGATAGCCATACATCTCATGCATGCCACCCGCCATGACCGTGGCAAAGATATTAAACGGTGAACGGCGCAGACGTGGCTGACCATCGGTTCTGCTATCAATATTCGCCGTTAAACGGGCATGTAATTCTGCCAATGAAGGACGTTTAAACGCCATTGAAAGCCTCCCAGGCATAATTGAAATTTAAAAGCTGGCCGTCTGCTGTTTCGATGTCGATATCTAAGGCTAACCATTCAGCGCGTGGGTAACTGGCTGTGACTTGCACGGAATCAACCACTTCATCATCAATGAGATGCTGCAAGGCTTCATCGGCATAGTCTTCAGCGGCTTTTCGCACAGGCTCGGTTTGCTTTTCACGTTGTAACAACCAAAGCCGTGAGCCGATCAAGTCACCAGAAACAGACGCCAAGGCATCGCCCCACCAGCCACGTTTATCATTGGTGCCATCGGGGATGACGTCATCTGAGTCGGCTTGTCTGTCAGTGAAAAGCGCCACGATGACGGCTGTTTCCAGTATCGCGACGTAGGTAATTTTTAATGGATCGGTTTCCAGCACAAAGCGTGGACGACCATTTTTATTCACCATTTTGATAACAAAATCCATCATGGTGTCATACTCTGATTAGGGTTACTGGTGGTGCCGCCACTATCGCCATTATGATTGTGGCCGTTATAAGTAGAACGCATGCTCGCCATGGTCAGACCATCGCTATCGACGTGATCGATAATGTCGCCGGTGACGTTCAGTTGGCCTTCGATACGAAAAACCGGCACTTTGGCCGTGATTTGTGTGTTGGCAATCAACTCCATCAGGCCACCCTGCTTGAGGTGAACGAGTTGTCCTTGACTATCGTAGAGTGCAACTTCGCCCGGCTTGAGACTGACTTGACGATAGCGCTTATCATCCATCTTGATGCAAACATAGCCATTGGTTTTACCGCCAATAGCCGCGACGACACCTTTTGCTCCGGGTAGTGGCACGGATGTTATGCCGTAATCTTGAATGCGAGGCACCTCAATCACCTCACCAGATAAGGTTTCGATCTGCACCATTTGAATCGGTGGTGCGTCATTGACTTTAAGCAAGGCACCGACACGTAGCATTTGTTGCAGGCCACGTTTTAATGGTGACAGTAATTTCTGTAAGCGACGCATTACCAGACACCGCCTTCATCGTTTGGCTCTGGCAGGGCTTGTAGTTCAAACGCTTCAGGCAAACCAAGGATCAGCTCAGCGCGCAGCCCTTTATCATCAACTATATAGGTGATGCCTACGATCAATAGGTCACGATTGACATTCAGGTAGTGGTCTTTCACTGCGATAAGGCAATTGGGTTCGATCAATTCATCGTCTAAATACCAGCTCAGCATCGTGTAATTAAATGTCTGAGCTTTCGCTGCAGAAATATTTCTATGCCATGTGGCTCTGGCTTTGCAGCCAGCGGCATCTAAGGCATCTTCAGCTAGAATAATTTTAGGTCGATGACGAGTAACGGCTTTATCTGCCACGGTAGCTGACACCGATACCGTATCTATCCAGGCACTGCTGGTTTGGCCTTTAACCGTGTAGTGACTAAAGCGTTCGCGTGATGAGCGTTTACGACTACCGGCTTTAATGTTGACACCGGTTTCTAAACTGCCTTTCAGGCGTCGGGTTCCGGAACGTGTGATTTTTAGGCCACCCAAACCATCAGACACTAGCAGTACTGCTCTGATTTTAGCGACGGTATCGAGCACTTCAAAGGTGCTTTCACCTTCATCTGATTTCATTGTGGCAAACGGTTTGCTGGTATCAACCGTTGAGGACACCGGAATACCGTATGGCTCACAGAGTACTGACGCACCCTCTAATTGGTTACGACCAGCCCACTGAAACGATGGCGCGCTACAATCAACCAGGTCACCGGTTGCATCACGCCCTGCTACTTGAATGCCATTAGTGCTGTCATCATAGCTATGATCAACTTCATCAATATAGCCAGTGATGACCGTGTGATCATCAATCGTCACCTTGCAGGAATCGCCATCGTTAATAGGGCGTGGCGCGCTGTTTTCAGACCATTTATCAGTCAGCTTGAGATTAAACTCATTCGCAATTTGAACAATTGAACGATTGATCCGAACCTCTTCCCAGCCATACCAGTCCAGACCATTCACTTTCAAGGCGACATCATGCATCCAACACCTCCAAAGTCTGACCACCGGGTACAAATCCGGGGTGACCGATGTTATTGCGAGAGACGATATCGGTTGCACGATCAGCGTCTTGGTAGAGCTGATGCGCAATCACTAATGAGGGCAATGTCGCTTGTGGTGTATAGCGACGAACTTGCTTGAGGTTGGCGGCACGTTCTGTCAGGTCTTGAACCATGGAAGCCCGTAAATCTTGCAGTGCGATATAGGTCTCATCGTCTGCCGCTTGCATTTGCTCATCTAATACCTCAGACAGTTCATCACGTGCGGCAATCGCATCTTGAGCCGAGTCATAATCACGGGTACTAGCCACTCTGGCCGCTTCAATTTGTGATGATTGTTGTACCAGGTTAATGATTGCCTGCTGATTTGAGGCTTGCTGAACACGACTTGGCGTGGTGGTTGGCACGGCGGCTGATTCGCTACCAAAGCTGAACAGTTTACGAAACTGAGTCATGGCAGAAAGACTGCCGACACTGCCAATCACCTGCCCCGCTAAGGCATCGGGCAAACCAACAAAATCGGCAATGGTGGCATCGATAACACCTAATCCGGAAAAGCGTGACTCGATATCGGATAAGACGGTTTTCGCCTGTTCTTTCACCCAACCTGGAAAGCCGGTAACGCTGTATGCCGATGTAAATTGTTGCTTCACTACAGCTTGTGCGTTTTTGGCCGCTGCATTGACGCGTTGTTGCGTGTCAACTTTTGATGTTGGCTTGGCGCGTGACTCAGCTTTGTAAAAAGTCAGAGTAAATCGGGCAATACCACCTTCTTTATTGGTTTCACGCAAACTGCTGGGGCCAGCCTGCACACGGACACGTCCGAGGTAACGATGAACTAAGGTGCCAGAGCCTTTTTTGTTTAAAGCCTCAATCAGTTTGTCACGCTGCTGCCTGTAATCTTCACCCACTACAAAAGCAGGAAAGGAGTACACAGCATCTTTGCCGCCTAAGTCTTCGGCATAGGCATCATCTTTAAAGGGATAATCATGCAACTGGACACGGCGACCAAATTCGAGCGTATGGTCATCAACATAAAACTCAACGCCACGGAATGAGGATTGTTGAAGTTGCTCGCGCCATGTCAATACTTGTTCGGCCATTACAGATTCCCCACTGTAGGGCCAGTATCGACATTAATATCCATGTCATCGCTTTGGATATTTTTGACCTGGACACGCTTATCGGTGACTTCAATTTGCAGTTGGCTGCGTTTTTCCGCACTTAATGCGGCCTGAGCATTATCATTACCAAACAAAGCCAAGGCTTTAGCAATCGAACGGCCTAATGCGTCAGCAAACTCAGTGCCTTCTAATGCATTATCATAAATAACCTTACCGGCTCCGTAACCTGCCAAACCAGCAGCGCCAACTGCTAAACCAGCAGTACCCATCGCTCCGGCACCCATCGCTGCTATTGTTTTCATATTTGGCGCTGCTCTAAGCATTTGCCTACGATTAGGTTTTTTTACTTTTGGTTTCTTTTTTGGATCCATACCCGTTGGATCCATGCCGCCGCGCATATTGACAACATAAACAGGCGTTACCCCATCCATCCCGCCTAGTGCACCACCCATGGCGGATTTAGCTTTGCTGCCTTTAACAAAGTCGGAGATACCCTTGCCACCTTTATAGAGTTTCCTCGCTAGGATAGCTGTGCCACCGACTGCAACCAGACCTGCTGCACCTTTGATGAGCATATCCAGTGTTTCTTTATCAATGTCATTGATCGTGTCCGCCAATGATTGAATGTAGGTAGTCAGGTTTGAGTCAGCAAATTGTTGCCAGGCAGTGTAGAGGTTTCGCATAGCGCCTGCGGCATCATTTGCTGCTCTGGTCGAGTCTTCTAATGTGGTGGTGCCATCAGCGTGGACATTCATGAATTTATCTAAGCTTTCCAGCCCACCAGTGCGCTGGAACTCGGCAGTGGAAGAATTGAATGCACGCATGGCTTCTGCATCAAACACGGTGCTTAACAGTGTTTTTTTGCCTTGTGTTTTTTTGATAATGTCGACCATGATTTCATTGATTGGTCGCAACACTTCTTCGCCACGACTTAAAGCTTCAGCATCAAATATTTTGATGCCGCCGCTTTTGAGCATGTCTATTTTCTTAGCATCACTCAGTGTCCGCATTAAGGCTTCAAAAGCCGTCGCTGCCATCTCTGATGAGCCGGTACCCTGACGGATAACCTGCAATGCCGCACCCATCTCACGAATAGCAGGAATACCTTGCCGCCCCATCGAGGTGTAAGCGGTGACAACACGAGGGCCTAATGCCGCAATATTTTGCAAGGTGAACGCGCCTTCTTTACCTTGCACATTGAGTGTGTCGAGTGCCGTAAGCACGTCTTTTTCCAAGACGATGCCCATTTTCTGGAACTCACCTAGCACTTCACCAATCGATGTGCCTTCTGCACCGGTTGCCTGGATGGCTAAACCAATGTTGCGGATATTGGCTTCAGCAAAGTCCAGGTCACCGGTTTTCTCGACAATAGATTCAATCGCGCTGGTGATTTGACTTGGGTCAACTCTGATGTCGGGTGATTGTGCCGTTTCATAGATTTTCTTTTTCAGTTCATCGATTGCTTCAGCACCGATATTGGCTTGAATGCCTAGCCGAGTGAAGCGACGCTCAAGCGAGACTAAAAACTTGGCTGTTCCGGCACCAGCGGCACCGGTCAATAGTGCGGTGTAACGATTGCCTAACTTATCAAGCCCGTTACCAAAGCTGCTGACACTTCTACGCAACACGCCCATTTGACGTTGGCCTGTTTTGCTAAAGCGTTTCCAACGGTCTTCATTAACACGCATCTGGCGGCCGAAGTTACCTCCGGCGTTGATGTTGATGCTGGTTGTTAAGTCGTTTTGGCTCATCGTTTCATTAGCTGCGTATAAAAGAGTCTTAAAGGTCTATTTAATGTGTAGTTAAGAGGCGTCTGGCTGTACTGGCTGAACTTAATCGTCTGCCAGTTCAGGTTCTCCGCCAGACGCATCATGCTTCCCCCGCTGCATGACAGACTCCAGCACTGCCTGGTCTAATCGTTCTGCATGAAACTGAAGCAGCTCAAAATCTTCACGGTGAAATTTACGCAGGTCATCAATATCAACAATGCCGTCATAATCACCAATAGATTCAATCTGCTTCGCCAAGGTATGAAGCCCCATCAATGTCGGACTGACAGCAAACACATAGCCATCATCTGATGCCGTGACACGTTCAGACGCTAGCCCCGCATCAATGATGTCTCCAGGGGTTAACTCTCGCAGCAAGACTGTAGTGTGGGTTTTATCGCCCATTTTGACGCCGTGTTCGAGTGAAATTGTTATCGTGGCCATGCGTTTATACCTTCTCCGCCATATCGCCTGACATCTCGACATCCGCACTGGTCATGCCATGCTCAATCACATTCACAGTGAAGGCGTTACGCATTAAATAACGTTGGCCGGTATCAGTGATAAACGTGACGGTTTTGTTTTTCCACTTATTCACCTCTGTCACGTCAACCGTTGACGTGAGCAGGATTTTAAACTTCAGGTTCGGTGGTGAATCTGATTCGGTGAAATAGGTTTTGCCACCATGGCTCGACGGTTCTCTTGAAACACCACCCGGATCTAACGTGGCTTCGTTTTCTGACTCAATAACACCGCCGTCAATTCTGACTTTTACTTTTCCTGTGACTTGTTCGCTCATTGCTTACTCCTAAATTTAACGACGATATTCAGTGTGCACAGCCGTGACACGTAGGTTATTGATGAGTTTTGGTGAGTCATACATATCCAGACGGTCTGGATCGTCATCATGAATTTCAGCGATGATTGTGGCTTTATAACCTTCATAATCCTGGCACCAGCCGCGATCCATAAAGACGGTATACAAGGCTAAAAACTCATCTTCCATGGCATTAGGCGTCACCACCGCCTGACCGGCTGGAATATCAAAATCATCATCCGCCAGCTTGTGACGCGGGAATTTTTGAGACACCATTGCCCGTTGCTCAAAGCGGATGCGTTCTAATGTTTCTGCCGTGTTGATGTTGAGATAACTGTCATCAGCAAAGCCGGACGCATTGGTTTGATACATACTGATTTGACGTTCAATTCGTACCAATCCACCACGATCAACACTGTAAGTAGCAATACCATCGAACAGCAGCTGATTACGCTCGGTACCATCCCAACGCAGTTCTTTTTTCGGTGGCTTAATACCAGGCAATGCCAGCGTTCTTAGCTGACGTGCCGGGTCAATTTGCAAGGAAGCGGCAGCGACAACACAATTGACGCCAGCCCATAGATAAGGCGGAGTCGGTGAGTCATTGGTACCCATGCAGGTGACGTGTGGGCCATTTCGTCCACTGCCAAAAGTCCCGGTTTCTGAGTGGGTGCCTTTAAACGCAGTAAATGCCCGAAAGCCGATGGCACGCATTGGCCCCCAGCGACTTTCTGCTTCGGCTTCTAGCACCACTAAGTTGGCTGTATCGGTATAAGGCACTGCAAGCCAGTTGTACCATTCATCACCAATAGCAGTGAACACATCAGTAAGATCAGGATTACCGGTACCGCCAGACATGGCCACAAAGGTGAGGCCGACACCATCAGGCAAGGCTTCATCGTAGAAATTGAGTCGCATATCAATATCGTTGCCGGTTTCACCTTTCCACTTACAAGTGATATCGACCTCAGTCGACTCTGCACCATTAACTTCGGCTGTTACCGGTAAGGTCGTCTCTGCCGTAATGGCTGCAACGATAGCGCTGGCAATATCTTCATCCGTGTCAGCAGCGTCAACACCAATGAGTAAGCGATAGCCTGCGATGTAAAGAAAGACTGTGCCTCCTCGCGTGGCCGGGCCAGTAACGGTGATTGACCCGGTTGCTTGTTCACCGCCTGATGCATCATCTAAAGCCAAGAACCACTTTTCAGTAAACTGATCGGCATTGATTTGTGCCTTGCCCATTTCAGCCAACATAGAGCCTCGACCAAAATACGCTTCCAATTCTTCAGGGCTATTGGCACGAACTGCTTGCCCCGCTGGAATCGTGCCGGTTGACAGTCGCTGACCGATAACCAGCATTTTAAAATCAATATTGGCATTACCTGCCAACCGATTACTGAACTCAATGGCTGTAAACGGTAGACGTAATTTTTCAGGAATCGTATCAAAAGAAATAGCCATGCTTATGCATCCTTATCAGTTGAATCTGTGGGTTTGGCAGCAACGGCTTTTTTGGCATCCGTTTTAGCCTTGGCCAACGCTTTTTTAATGTCGGCGTCACTGGTTAGCTCAATCGCATCACCGTCTTTTATCCGCTTCAGGTAATACACTTCACGTGGCACGTATTCACCGTGCTGATTTAACAGACCGCCGCGTAGCTTTCGCACATTGACAGCCTGCTTGGCGGGTTTGATAAAAATTCGGTCTGGCATGGTTTATTGCTCCAATGTTATGTGGTCAATAGCGTCGGGTTCGTCGTCGCCGTCGACCAATGAATGTTCAGCATGAAAGGTGACAAAATCAGCCAACGTTGATGGGTCAAAGTCATTAGGAAATGGCATATTTGGCAACTCAAAAGTGACGGCATACATCGTGGCTTTGAAGCTTTGCTCCAGCTGCATTGAAAACAGATTCCTGACATTCTTCAGCGCCAGTGAACCGACCCCTGCAATCGTCGATTCATGCAGCTTAGGAATCAGTGCCGCTAAAATGTCATAAGCACCAATGGTGGTTGTGTCACCTCGACGCCGGGCGCTGTGGTTACCAACGTGACGGGTGATGACATACACATCAAAACGGCCATTGAGGCTACCGCGTGAGTTGCCTTGACCACCGAGAAACGTGGTGTAAACGCCCGGCGTTCTGTTTGAGGCAACCAACTGTTTCAGTACTGCCAAGTTCAACGCGCTGGGTAACACTTCAGCAGCGCTTAATGTATTGCCAAATAACGCCTGTGCTTTTTCAATGATGTGATCTTCAACGGTGCTAATGCTGTTCATATAAAGCTCTTATCTTTACGGTTAAAGACATTGCCACCGGTGTTGATTTTCACTGTGTTTTGGCTGAGAGGTTTGGCACCTTCTGTACTGATACCAATGCTCAATTCGCCACGGGCGATGCTTTTGAGTGACTTGACTGCTTCGTTGTACCGGTCTTTTACTTCATCGGGCGCTAGATTTTCGTACAAGTAATAGCGTGTAATTTCGCAAGCAATACGCACCAATGACCTTGGCAGCGGGTCAATCGGCAGGCTGTAACGGCCACCCAGATAACCATCAATCATGCTGTCTGAGTCGGCAATGGCTAAATTAATGACGTCCGTGTCCAGCTGACCCGTGTTTTGCTTATCCGTAAGCTGGATCAGTTCATCCTCTCCATATCGGGTGACCAGGTCTTGTTGTGTGCAGTAAGGCATCGTTGAGATATCCGCTTATAGCTCGACAACGCTGAACATCGGATCGGCTTCCAGGATGGCGACCTCTTCTTCGCTCAGCTCGACATCATCACTGCCTGACCAGGCACGACCTAAACGACGAAACCCATCCCGCATCACGGTCACACGGTAGTGTGGTAAAGCGTTCTGTTTGGTGCTTGGTTTAGAATCAGGGTCACTGTCGGTTGTAGTGGTTGTTGTGGTTGTGCTGTTTTTGTCTGAGTCACCGCCACCCCCATTATCATCAGCTTCTGAATTCGTTTTAGACTGAGCCTGCTTTTCGTCCTGAATGACTTTCCAGGCTTCATCACGCTCTTTGGCTGTAATGCTGTCCAGACCATCAAACTTTTTCAGTTCTTCGACGGTAGGCTTTTTGTCGAATGCCTTCTCACGTAGCAGTTGTAGTAAGTTTTCCATCATGCGTTCCTTATCTTGGTTATCAGGGCGGAAAACCGCCCTGATAAAGTTGTCTTAAAGGCTGATTAACTACGCGCCGCCGGTGGAACCGACAGACAGTTGCCAGAAGCCATACACGCCAGTCGCTCGCGCTTCGGCACCAAACTTGTATTCACGCTTATTGAATACATCATCGTTTTCCATATCCGTCTGGCTGACGAAGACAGGCTTCTTACGCATCTGGATAATGAAAGGCTTCACAGCGTTGCGGGTGTGGTGGAGGAACCAGACAGTATCAGACGTTAACCCCGGATTGACTTCAATTTTGGCTGTGCCTTTGTAGGGGTTCGGGCTGTCATCGTCGAGCTTGTCGGCTTCGACCAATTTACGTGCGACAGCTTCCAAAGCCGGTGGCACTTCGAGCAAGTCGGGTACCAGACGCAATGGCATGCCTTCGTCATCGGTGAACTTCATCATTGCAGTACGTGCCGCACCGTAAGACGCCGCTGCAGCCGCTGATGTTGCCGCGCTCAATGCCACTGTCAGTTTGTTCGATACCGAATCTTCATTCACTTCATGATCGGTGTCATAGAAGTACTGACCATCAAGACCTTCATTAATAAAGGCGTTGTTTTTCAGATCGTCCAAGATGATGTCGTGCAGTTCACCCGCTGAGTCACCCGCCATATTGGCTTGGGTGTTGTAGATACCCAAGGTGTCATCTTCGATATCGTTACGATCAACCGCGATGGTCGTTTCCCAATCTTCATTGGTGGCAGTGTATTTACCGGCTTTCAAGGCTTTGACATGCTTTTCACCCACCCATTTACGCATTTTCGGGAAACGTTCTAACCAGGCGTAGTCTTCGGTCTTGGTGCTAGACATGACCTCCATCGCAGTCAGTTGCCAGTTACTGGTTCGGGCTTTGAGTGCGTTATGGAAGACGGTTTTCAGGCCAATAAAAATATCTTGAATAGCCTGTTTGTTAATGATGATGCCGCCAAACGCCAGCATTGGCATTGCATCACCCATCATGGCCGTATTCAATGAGGCAGGGCCGGTCATTAGGCTGGCTGGCAATGACCAGTCAGCCGCCATCGCGGAGGTCATCATTACGAGAGCGCCGACGATGGCCATCGGCAAGAGAATCAGTTTTTTCATGGTGTCATCCTTATTAATTAGCTAAACCAGTGAAGTCTTAGTCGAATTTGACCCAGACGCCGTCAACATCAACGTCGACAATCTTGCCTGCAGCACTACGGGAGCCGGTGTCGTCAGTGTTAGCCACTGTCTGGTCATCGACGATGTAAGCGGTGGCTTCGATATCGGTGCGGTCAATCGAGCCATCGTTTGCAAACAAGAACGTGCCTTTGCGTACATCAATGGCTTTATCACCGGCAGAGCCAGCACCGTTATCAACGTGCTGGTCTGCACGGCCTACGGCTTTCAAACCGGTTGCCGTTGAACCAGCCTCAGCATTGCCAGATGAATCAAGCACAACAATAGAGCCAGCAAAGATGACACTTGATGCCGCCACTGGATGGTTGTGAACTTCACCTAACCGTTGCGGGGTATTACGGTCTTTGGTTAATGCGGCCATTACTTATCTCCTTTGAGTGATTTGGCGTATTCGGCTGGCTCGACACCCAATTGCGTACAAACCGCCAACTGCGCATCAGACAGAACGGGGTTGCCGTCGTCATCGACTTGCTGTGTGGTGGTTTGTTTACCTGTCAGGGCGGCAATGGGGGCGGCTGATTTAAGGTAGGACTTCAGCACATCAACCGGCTGGTCTTTAGCCCACAGCTCCATGGCGGGAGTGAGCTTGCCATCTGCTTTGGCTGCGGCAATCATGGCGTCCTTGTCATTGCCATCCAGGCGCGCTGTCAGAGCAGCAATTTCTTCGCCTTGCTCTTTAATAACAGCCATAGCGGTGTCGGGGGTAGCCGCAGTGGCAGCAGCAACAGCTTCATCAGCGCTATCGGCTTTTTTCTTTAGCTCACCGAGAGCATTGCTAACCGCTGTCAGCGCAGCAAGCCCTGAAGTGTCTTTCAGCTCCAATGTGGTTGCCATGTTGGTAACCTGCTTATTCATAGCAGTCAGAGCTGCAGTCACCGCTGATTCATCGGCATCAGCTGCAAGGCCAAATAATTGGCGTAACAGCTTTAAAGTCTCCTCGTTCATAGAAGCGTCCTCTTGTTTTGGTTGCGGGAGAAGGGAAGCCGCTGCCAATACATCATCCATTCCATCAATGGCTGGGTTATTGGTTAACGCGACATGAAGTAAATCCAAGACATGACCTGTTTTGGGGTCATAGGTGAAAACGGGTGAAATATATTTATATTCTTTGTTGGTGATGAAGCCGTTGGCTTTTGGTGTCCATTCAGGACTAGACAACATGAGACCTTTATCAGGCACCCAACTCAACGCGGCAGGCTTACCCCAACCGGCAGCGGGTGCAGGCTGACCATTTTTAGCAGCCAACAAAGTTTGGTGTTCGTAATCGAAAACGATGTCGTTCTTGCGTGATTGAACGCGATTAATAAGTGCAGCTGCAGAAACATCATCAAGATACCAAGGGCCACTCCCTGCCATCGCACCGCGAGGGGCATCGAACTTGCCAGCAGGAAATAACTGGACGGCACCATCAGTGCCGACCAGTAGTGAGCAGATTGCAAGCGCTACGTTATGCATAGCGACCTTGAGGGAATGATGTCATGGCGAGTCTCCTGTTCGTCGTTTATTTCAAGAACAGGTGCCACTCTACGAATGCGGGGCAAAAAAAATGCCCTGAAACAGTTCAGGGCATTAAATATTTGTTGTTATTGAAGATACCGTCTACGCATAAAAACGGCAACAATCAGAAGTTAAGATGCAACCGCTTGACCTATGCAATTAGCTTCAGCATCCAGCATTGTCCATTTACTACGTACACTTTTTGACGTGACAGCATTATCAATCTTGCGATTTTTTAGAATTAGGAGCAATGCCGTCATATATAGTACCGCCCTTAAAAAGAGTGAACCTCTGACAATGTGATAAAAGACAGTAAGGTGCATTTCTTTTTGGGCTTTTAATATCAGTTTCTTTTGATGCTCTGACTCTGTTTTTAAGAAAGCATCCTCCCAACGCTCTTGATAACGTTTTAACTGAGGACTATTTTTAATATCATTCCGGCCCAAAAATAACGTCAGGATAAAATGCATCGCACTTAACTGATGGGTGTATCTAATCACCCCATTCAAAGTCGTGCGTGTAATGCAATACAATTCATTATCAAAATCAATTTCTCCCGCTTCAGCGGCATTGAATAATTGATCACGTATATCAAAAAGGCGCTGACGAGTAGAGTCGTTCAAATAGCTTCTATACTCAACAAACCAGGCGTACCAAATCCCAATAAATAACGCGATCAGTAATATTGAATCATTCAATTGTGAATCCATCACACATCCTCCGGTCTTGTTTCGCCTCTTGGCGTTAAGTCACTAGATGTTCTCTTACTGTCCACTTCTTTTTCATACATCTCTTTATATGGTTGATAGCGTTCAACCACATTTTTTCTATGTCTTGACTGACCTCTACCATATAAAATCCCGAACACACCAAAGAGACCACCGAGCAAGCCAACTAGATAACTACTCTCTTCAGCTGACTTTTCATCCTTGTTAATTTCAGCGTGGATTTTCGCGTTAATGCCAATATCAGCTTTTGTTGTTTTACCAGCCCATGAAATTGCAACTGGCGATAAAAGATATAGCCCTAAAACCAATGCTGACCCAGCAATAAACCACCTTATAGTTTTTGACCACTCAGCAGCTCGCATTGTTGCGATACTTCCCCGAAGCGATGCATTTTCAACGAGTAAGTCTGTTCTTGATTGATATTTGTCTGCCATCAGGCACAAAAAAACCCGACACCAATCAAACCATCAGCATCAGGGTTACTCCCTATTAGTAGTTATCCATAATAAGGCATATTGTCACAGTTTTACATATCCAAGCAATAGCAACACTATTAAAGACCGCTTAACCCCGTTTAAATTCCCGCACAATCGTTTAATACTTTTATATTCCAATACTGACCGCACATCAACAGTTAAAACAGCTTAGAACGGCACACAGAGATTCAACGTAGTGCATCTTGAAAGTGTTCGTAAAGGGTATCAATTATCATTTGTTCATCGTCTTCTGACACACCCAAGTAGGGCCTGGCGGGAATACCTCGGTCTTCATCACCGAACTGATGGGTCGCGCCCTGGATAAGGTTGGTACCCATTTCCATACTCTGGCTGCTGGTGTTATAGGCTAGCGTGTCACGCATGAATCCTTCTAGCACCAGCACCTTGTCGGCGTTTTTCTTTTTACGTGCCTGATATTTCGGATCGAGTGGCTCCCATGGGTTACTTTCAGGATCGACTTGCTGATCCCATCGATCATGGGTGCTGTTAAGTAAACCTTCACCGATATCGATAAAGGCGGGTTCCAAGTCTTCACCGGCATCGACCAGGGCGCGTAGCCGGGCGGCGATGGCTTTATCCGGGAAGCTATAGTCGATACTGATTGATGCGCCTGCCATTATTCACCTATACTATGTTTATCGGTTGCGATGCTGGCGCGTACGCCCATAGCATCAAAAACCCGCCAACCTGGTGCGTCAGGAAAAGTGGCCCCATCATTCTTCATCCCCATACACCAGATACCCCTTACGCTGACTGTTCAGGTAATTACGGCGTGATGTCGGGATAAACGTCCAGCTTTCCAGTAACCCCTTTCTCACATTGGCCACCGCGACCAGGTACCGGCCTTTACCGATATCGTAGGCTTTGACAATGCGAGAGCGCAGCACCACTTTGCCAGTGCCGTTGTGTTGCTGGAACGATAACCAGACTTCATAAGGATTGGTCAGCAAGTCGTCCAGTAACGGCAGGAACTCAGCACGGGCGGGATCAATATGTTCTGATAATGCCTTGCTGTTGAGCAGAAACGGTAAGCCTCCGGGGGTGTAGAGTTTCTCTTCACCCACTTGTTTTTGCAGCTGCTCATATACTTCTGCTTTTTTATTTAAGCGTGATCCCAACTTCACCGGCGACTTGGTGAAAGGTATCTGTTGTTCTCTGCCAGCTTCAGCCCAGCCTTGTGGTGTGAGCGTTGTCCACTGAGTGCGTGTTTTTGTGTATTGCGCCATCACATCATCAGCCAGCTGCTCACCAAAAGCGGCTCTGCCTGGATTATAGGCGAAGCCCGGATCAACACCTTTGGGTACGCTTACGGTACGAGGCGACGGGCCTCGGACACCGACCACTTTATCTTCCAGTTCTACTGCAGGAGCGTTATCCGGGCCAGTTTTACCGAGCTTATCCATATCGCGTTTGCTGAGTGTTCTGACCCGACACTTGCAACCCCAGCCGTTCTGGGGGTAATGGGTCTGCCAGAATGGGTCGTCGGCATCAAGGATTAATCCGTCCCAGGCTACATGCTCTGGCCGTGGATGCTCGACAGCATCATTGTGTATGTACTGCCAGAATGGTCGAGTGTGTTTGACTTGCTGCATCTGGGCATATCGACCAGCGTTATGGCTTTGATACAGATTGGTCTCGTAGATAACCCGGCTGCGCCAGTTGCGACCACCGTTATAGCCCCAGCCGTGCTTGCTGACTATCTGATCAAAGTCTTTGCGAAAGTCCTTCAGGCTCATGCCTTCAGTAATCACTTTGTCCATTGATGAACGAAAATCGTTAAGCAGGTCTTCTTTCATCGCCCCGGCAATGACAAAGGCACGGGCATGCTGGCCCTCATAGATATCTGTCCAGGATGCCGTCGGCAGGTTCAGCTTGTCACGAAACGCATCAACCGCTTTATTGAAAGGCATGGAGCCGTAATTGATGTTCATTTAGCCAGCTTCATGCAATTTTTGCTTCAGCAGATAACCTTCCAGTTGCCAGATTTTATTTTTGGCATTCTCATAGGCTATCTTCTCACCTATTTCAGCGTCGAAGTTTTCTGGACTAGCGCAAGCTGATTCACCTGTTACAGTAAAGCCATTTTGTAAAGTTAAGCAGCAGACAGTTAATTGGCTTCCTTCAAATACGTGATACTGCTCTGACTTGATTACAGCCTGAAGCATATCTGGAGTTAACCTTGGAGCGTTAAGTTCTTTCTTTTGAATTTCATTTTCTATTTCAGTCATTTTCAGACACCTCATAACGCCCAGCCAGCTCAGCGGTGGCCAGCGCCATTTGAATCACGTCAGCAAGTTCTTCCGGGTCAAGAAAACCGAATGCTTCGACCAGGCGATCCTGAAAGTCTTCTAGCGTGCCACCGTTATCATCCACTTCCTCTAATAAGGATTTAATACGGTTATAAAGGTCGTCTAACGGTGACTGTGCTTGTGTTGCCAGTTGATTCACAACACCATCTAACTCTGTTTCATTATCACCGGCTTTGGCTGCAGCGGTAGCGGCGGCATTCGGGCGTGCAGCATCATTTTGTTCAGGGGTGTTAGTTGGAACCGGTTCATAGCCTTCACCATAGATCTCCGTCAGTTTTTCTTGGTTAAGCCGGTAGCCCATATCGAACAAAAGCTTATCGCGTTCGGCGCGTTCGTTAAGTTCTTCACCTTCCTCAGAGATGAACTTGATACGTGGGCCACGGCGTGGATCGGCACCGGGAATATTGAGTGCAACCATTGGCCAAAGTAGGTCACGGTTTAAGGTGCCAGCAATTTGCCGCACGTCACTGACCAGCAGATCATGACGCACTTCATTATGGATATCACCCAGGTTAGAACCCAGACCGGTATTTTGTGCCGTACTGGTTAAGGTGCCACCGAGAATCGCTTTAGACTGAACCGACTCGCACCAGTTGATCATAAACTGGTATGGGTCGCTGGCTCCCTTGGCGGCCTCTTTAAAATCGACATCCATACCATCGGGCATGATGCCTGCAGCACTGTGGCCGATACCAATGACGGCGCGAAGCAAGGTATTTTTTTCTTCATCACTGGCACCGCTGGGGTAAGTGCCGAGTCGCATTGGTATGCCATAGACTTCCAGAAACTCGGCCAGATCCCGAATGCTGTAGTTTTTAAACAGGTATGGCCATGCGAGGATACGATGCAAACCGCCACGGGCAATGCTGCCAGACTTGGCTTTATGAACATGCGTTACCCAGCCAAACGGCCACAATTCATCACCTCTGCCACCACTGTTACGCAGCAGAATCTTTTTGCGATCATTTTCATCGATGGTAAATAGGCGTGCTGATTGATGCTCTAGCGTTGGTAACAGCGTTTTACCCAGCTTATGCCAACCGAGTTCCAGCATCGAATAGCCTTTGCCAATCGCATCACCGATATCGAAAAGGTGATCTTCGAAGTCTTCCATGTCAAGCAGCCACTCTTTGACCTCTTCGGCAAGCGCTTCTTCTTTTTTATCGGCATTACGCGGTGCGACCACATCCCAATCGACACCCATCAACGCCCGTTTTCGCTTACTCATTTCCGCAAAGACATGGGCATCTTTTTCTTCCATATCTTCAAACAGGTCGGCCTGTTCGACCAGATTGCCTTGTTCAGCTGCTTGCAGAATGCTGGCTAACTTGCGTGGTGTTAAACCACCTGAAGGATGGTTCTCAAACTCTTTACTGATAAAGCCGAGCTTGGATGTTTGCTCTTCACTCAGTGCTTCTCGCACCTGTACTGGCTTACCAGCGGCATCTACGATTTGACTTGTTCTTACTTGTTCCATTGTTACCATCCACCGCCTTTTTGCATCAGGCTGCTGTAGTCGTTGTCGGGGTTGTCGCGTTCGGTTTTGCTGGGGGCTGCTGTCCACTCAATCGGTGAAGCCAAATCAAAGCTGGCAGCATGCGCCATGACCAAACTAATCGCTGCGTCACCGTGTCGGCTTTTGGCAGCATCGGTTTTACCATCGGGCAATTTCGGTACACCTTTAATCACTTGCAGCGCACCGATATCGTCTGCGACATCGGCATCACGCGGGATAAGAATGGTGTCGTCCTCAAACGCAGCTTTGAACTTGGGCATATTATCCAGGTACCAGCTTTGGCTAAGCATCACTTCTTCGACCACATTGACGCCATAGCGGTACTTGGCTTGCTCTGCCAGATACTGACCATTACCACGGGCATCCAGCTTGGCCGCACTGAATCGAGGCAAACGATCACAGATATAAAACAGCACCTGCTCTTGCTGCTTGAACGGCACGTTGTGCAGTTCAACCATAAATGGCACTACGCGCCTGAGCTGCTGACTGATGGTCATCGGTGTCAGCACGGTTAAGTCACCGGAGCGACCAAAATCTTCGCCTAAAACGTGGCGTAAATTGGGATTTAACTGGTCTAAAAGCGGCTTTAAATTAACCTCACACCAGGCCAGCATTTCTGCCTGGCGAAGATGCTCTGGCCACAGGTTGAACTCGGCGGTACCGGAATAGCGCAGCACCGGCACATCATGCATGCGGGACTCACGTAGGGCGCGGCTGATATAGGTGCCACCGCCTTGTTTGGGGACGCAGTCATATTCTTCTTCGGCATCTTCGGTACTGGCAGTATTTTTACGAAGCCCAGCTTTCCATTCGTCTTCGCCTTCTTGTGTCCATTGAATTTTCTGAATTTGGCAGATGCGTTTATAGAGACCCATTTCACACGCATCATCCAGTGTGATTCGATGAACGCTGTAATCTTTTTTTCCAGATCGACTGTCTTCGATGAGTTCATTGAACAGGTTTTCTACGCCATTATGCGTAGAGATGATTCGAATTTTGCTGCCCCACATCGTCAGAGCTAACGCAGCTTTTAAAAGCTCATCAAGTGCATCATGGAATGCCGCCTCATCAATGCAGACATTACCCTGACGACCACGCATATTGCTGGGTCGTGAGCTGAGTGCCTGAATCTTAAAGCCGCTGGCAAAGCGAATAGTGAAGGTGAGAATATCTTTGTCTTCATCTTCAAAGATTTCCTCTTCAATGGCTGAGGCAGCCTTATTGAATGACTTAGCCCACATCGAACAAGCATCAATAAACTCTACGGCCATCTCTTTATTAGAACCAACGTAGTAGCAGTTGGTACCGCCCGCAGCCTTTGACGATGAGGCGGCTAATACTTGATCGGCTGCTTCAGCCCAAGTTAAACCTGTACGTCGTGACTTTTCAGCAAGCTTAAGAATACTGTCATCTGCCATCCAGTTCTTTTGATATGGCAGCAGGACATCATTCGGATCGTAATCTTTGTATATGGCTAAAGCAGCGCCCATCGCTTAACCCAGCCCCAGTATTTCTGTCTTGATTGAATCAATTGCTTTTTGGCTCATGCCTTGGCTGACCATAGACTTTTCAGCTGTCGCTGCAGCTTCGTTAGCGGCTTCGGCTCTGATGGCTTTCTCTCGCTCTTCATTCATATTGGCCGCTGACTCCAGTCGCTGAACAGCGAGTGCCAATTGAGCCAGCATTTTTGGCTCTACAGGGGTATCACCTTCAGCCATATGCATTGCTGAATCAAACGCCATCGTGCGGATGATTTCATTGACTAACTTACCAACCTGGCCTTGCGGTGCAGCGCCCAGCTTGCCGATCCACATGCTGGCCAGTTCGCGTGATTGCTGTAGTTTGGCTCCGACATCTTTCATCTTGACGGCATATCGATTGACCGCAGACTTGCTGACGCGATCATCAGTGCCGAGCTGTTCAAGGATGGCATTGATTTGTGCTGTGGCATCCAGTTGTGAGACTCGCGGATCTCGCAACAGGGTTTGCAGCTGCTCCAGAATATCGGCTGGCAATTGCTCAATGGATGAGGCGCGAGCCATTATTCAGTCGTCTCTACGCTGATGGTGATGGGTGAATAAGAATGTGACATCCCAACACCAAAGAAATAACCAGCGGCAATGATGTAGCAAAAAATAACCACACTCTTTAACACTTCTTTGCCGAAGCTCTTTATATCTTGCTGTAACAGCCAGTTCTTTAATTTTCTAATCATGGTCGCGCTCTCCCAATACCATCAATTCGGCTCCGCCCCAGCGCAACATCGACGCCACGCTGAGTCACCTTGGCAATCAACAATTCACCAACCGTTGTAATCGCCAGCAGACCTTGCTCTTCCAGCCAGCGCAATTCGGTACGAACACGATCAGCAGACACATCATGACCAACACTGGCCAAAATCATTTGCAAGATGTTTTCGTTATGCGAGTAGCCAGGGTCTTGCTCCAATGCCTGCAATAAGGCAAGACGAATAGATTCTGTGAGTATTTGATTAAAGCTCACCGCTTATCTCCTCGTAACAGATAGTCATTGATTAGCGTTAGCTGGGTTGTCATGGCTTTCAAAGAGCCAGTCATTTCGCTGATGTTTTCACTCATTCCATTCATGCGATTGTAGATATTGCTAAGGTCGGTATGCGTTGGTGCACCATTCATTCGCTCTTCAACGATATCCATTCGGCTAACTACTTTAACTATCTGCTGGCTCACTTCTTTAATCTCTGTTTTATTCACGCGATGGCGATTGATTAGCCAGGTGTAAACCCAATTACCTGCAAACAAAAAAGCCAGAAACACATCAAACCAAAACCTGTATGCGGTGTAATCTAATTCCATTTATCGCTCCCGCTTAGCCTTAATGTTTTGACAGTCCACACAGCGCACCGCGTCTGGTCTTGCTTCCAGTCTTTTATTTGGAATCGGCTCACCACAATCCAAGCAATAGCGAATACCGTTTTCTTCATCAGGTTGTTCTGTTTCTCTGCTACTTCGAAGCACCGTCTGAATCGCGATATCCCTGTCTTTTTGTTCGCGCTCCTGGGCGCGGTCGAACACGTCCACCATGCTTATTTACTTTCCTTGTTACGGCTTAAAAGAGTAGATAGATTCTGAAATACGCCCGGAGGTGGCGTTTGTCCGGCTGACACTTGTTTATCATCAGAACGCTTTTTCACTGAGACACCCAGCACAGCAAGCGCGATTGCCCACATACCAGATAGGTTGACCATGGCATTGATAACAGCAGGAGCGTCATTCGGTGAAATAACGATCACAATGCCCAAAGCAGACATTTGTACAAACCATGTCACGGCAATGGTGTAACCGAAGAAAGGTCTCCAGCGACGGACGAATGAATCGCCAGAGGTGTACTCGGTTCGCATGGTGGCGTTGATGGTGGCCAACTGCTTGTTCTCGGCTTCTAGTTCGGCGAGAACGATAACGTTCATTTCTTTTTGCAGTTTTAGTTGAAGCTCTGGATCATGCTTTATTTTGGCTAAGGCTTCATCAGCGTTACCTGCGCCCGTTACTGCATTGGCTGCTTTAACAACCTTATCAGCGACGTTACCAGCCCTATCCCCCATTAAAAGCCGGGTTAGCCCCGGCACGAATTGCGCTAATCCTAAAGCAATGCTAATCGGCTCCATGAGTCACCTCTGTATTGATAAATTGCTGCAACACAAACAGACGGCGCATCCAGCCCATAATGAAGCGTTCTTGTGATGGGTTTTCAACGGCGAGGTCATGATAGAAGTCAGCCCGATAGGCAAGGCTGAGAGTGAGCTTGTTAGTAAGGTAGTCTTCGTTATTAGCGAAACGTCTGATAGCGCCAAGCGTTTCATCACCGATCACACCATCTACTTCCACGCGATAAGCGCATTGAAGGAATTTGATTGCTGTTTTGGGCCGGTGGTTTACTACCGAGTCAAACAAGAAACAACCAATGACTGGTGGCAAATCGCCACAGCCATAGGCTTGCCAGTAGTCACGGAAATAGAGTGCAATGGCATCATCTAATGTCAGCAGTCTGATATTAAGATGGGGGTATTGACGCTTGCTGATGCCGTAGTTGGTTTCGCCACCGGCATCGTTTGGATCATCCACATAGCCGCCTTCAATCTTCAAGACATGATTGACTGCTTTGAGGAAAAGTTCTGGGTAGGTTTTGTTTGTGTCCATGGGTTGCATGATGCTTTCTGGCACAAACAAAAACGCCCTGAATGAGTTCAGGGCGCTGGGGTGTTACTACAATTTAGTTAAGCAGGTTTTAGAAGTCTGGGCAATCTTGAGTTATTTTTTTCAGACTGGCTGGAAGTTATAACCAAGCTGGAAATTTACCTATAAGATTCATTGGACTTGGTCTTTCAGCTGACACCGTTGAACCCAACCGTTTGACATTGCATCCATATCTACTTTTTCAAAACTCTGCCCGGAACGGGCTGCAAATCTCTCAGCTGCCATTCGGTAGCTATTATTTACCCAGTTACTACGCGACTCATACTGCTCATCATTCAATGTACTGGGGCTGCCATAAATGCGATTCGCTGCCAAACTCACCATACCCTGAGCAGTGAAAGCATCACACCATGGCTGGAAGAGTGAGTCATCGGCTGCAAAAACTGATGAAGAAAGTAGTAGCGCATAGATACAAAAAGCGAGTTTTTTCATTTTTAAGTTCCTTTTATCAACAACCGATACAACCGCTACAACTTAGCAGATAGGTTGTTCGCGTTGTAGTGGTTGTTAAACCAAACTATAGGTGTAAGCACCTTTTATTTTCTCAGATTGCCAGTGAATACGGTCAAAGCGATCTAGTCTATCACGGGCGGTTTTATCATCTTTTTTGTGACCGCAGGCGTCCAGTAGCTTGGTTTTATTCAAACTACCTTGCTCCTTCAGCACGGTTTTTACCTTGTCGATAAACGCTCTTTCTTCATCGTTGAGTGTGACTTCGTCGAGATCCAGTTCGGTTAAAAACAGATCTGCCACTTCTATTCTTAGTGCGATATTGGCAATGGCAGCACGTTCTTTTTTAACTTCGAGCAGCCAGCGAATTTCACCTTCGGGCGAGTCCGCTTTGATAAGACGGTACATATTATCGACGCTGTTACGTAGGTTGTTTGATCCTTGATAGTTGCTGCCGTTCTTGGTGGAGTGATGCAACACAATAATGGTGGCACCGGCGTCACGTATCTTTTTCAGCTTGTTGCCGATCCGCATGGCTGTCAGGTCATTATTGATATCACCAAAGTCTCTGAGACTGTCCAGCATCAGCAGCATGTTTTTAAACGCGTTGCCATAGGCTCTGTTTTCAAGCTCATCCAGCAGTTCGAGTGGCTCACCATTGAACTTACTGCGGTGCGAGTAGGTTAGATTCGGGCAGGCTTCGATCAGTTTATGTTCGATGCCACGCTCTTTCAGCACACTGATGGGGTTATCGACATCGATGTACAGCACATTCATCGCGCCTTGCTCACTACCACTGTTGTGTTCAGTGGCATATTTTGCCAGCCCGAAAAGCAACCAGCTTTTACCCATGCCGCCATCGGCATAGATCATAGTGATTTGTTTTTTAGGCAAAAAATTAGGGTATAAAAACTCAACACTATCGTTGAAGTCATCAGTTGTGAGTGGATTGATAAAATCGAACATTAAAAGAGATCCTGTTGTTTGTCATTTTCAAGTTGACGCTGTTTAGCCTGGCGTTTGTAGACAGCGCGTTCAGTAATTTTTTGTGTCCGGGCGACTTCTGCTTTGGTAAAGCCTTGATCAAGCAGACGGCTTGTCTCTGCCAGATCCACTTGGTATAGCCTTGCTTGAAGCTTGGGGATGGCGATTTTCTCATTACGGAAGGTATGCACGAACTGTTTGTATTGATCTGGACTAAGCACTTGCTTTAGGTCACCTTGCCCCGGCACTCGAATAGTGACACCACCGAACTGTTTCACCAGACGCAACAGTCCATCAAGACCGATCACATCGGCTATCTCTCTGGCTACAGGTGGTAAATAATCAGGTAAATTCACTGGCTCGGTACCTTGCTTATGGCAGCGCTACTTGAGTGGCACGTTCAAACGCGACTTTGTCATTAAGGTGATCGACGATGGCATTGAGTAGCGGCACATTACGACGCCACTTGCTGGCATTCGCACGGCCTGCTACCAGCTTCTCGACATAGCTTTCGCTCAGGTTCATGGCATCCAGTAGGTACTCAACGGTTTGCAGCAGGCTGCGTTTTTTCTGTTCCTGATATAACGCGGCAATGATCGCTTCAAACTGCTGACGCTTGTGCACCCACTCCAGACGTTCAATACCAGGACGGCCTGTTGTTGCATGGCCTTTACCACCGGTGACGTGCCAGGCTATGGTTTCAGCGTATTCCCAACTGAGTTGCATATCGGTCAGTAAGGCTTCAATTTTTGCCATATACGGGCTGCGATTGAATGGCTTTCTGCCTGCGCGTTTAGGTGGTTTAATCGCTTTGGCATCACGTAGCAAATTGACTAAATGTTTCAATTCTTTGTCCGTCATCTTGCTGCACGAACGTTCACCGGTATGGTCTCCTTGCCATGTGCGACGAGCTTCTTCGTCCTTAAACAAGCGGCTAGCGCCGATATGAACAAGCTGGATTAGCTTTTGTCTTGAACTCATAGCTGCCCCACGATTTGTAGATAACGGCCAACAAACATTAAAAACGCTGTGCTGGGAGACACTGGTTCAATGGCTTTTTTTAATGGCTCAATATCTTTAATTAACGGCCATTCATCATCGTGTGGTGCCATCAAGTCACGCTGCTCTGTGGCTAACAAGACCAAGTCTGCGTGCTTCACTTCTGCAGGCATCTCAGCGTCTAACCCAAAACGGCCTAACACGGCTTTTTCAACACGCTTCTCTATTTCACGATAATCGGGCAAGAGGTTTTTCAGTGGTCTGGCCACATCACCAACAAACGCCTCTGCGGCATCATGCAGCAGTCCGTGCAAAGCCATTTCAGGCGGTACAATTTCAGACACATAAACCGAATGTTGGGCTACGCTGTAGAACTTATTAGTGTGGCCAGCGAAGCGGCAAATGTTTGATAGGCCATGAGCGGCAACGTAAATGTCGAACTCAGACTCTTCAGGACACATAAAGTTAAAGTATTCACCACTGATAGTGAGTATGTCTGGTCGCATCTCGCTTGCTTCTTTCATGTTCATTATTTGGATTCCTCTAACGATCCCCAGCTCCATGCAATGGAGTTATGGCCACAATGTTTACAGCGGAGGATATGAATGTTTTCCGGTGTAACCTCTTTTGCTGTTTTGTACTTGTGACCAGATATATACCGACCACGACTAAGCGACCGCCAGATGCAACGTGCAAAACAGATTGGGTTCCTTAATTCATCCATATCATCTCCCGGATTTTTCACTGCCTTAACCCCAACGAAGGGGCTAAGTAATCCGTCTCGTGGATCAGTCGGCGTTGCCCGGCGGGGAGAAAGGTTATAAAACCCACCGTCTCAGCTGCAGTCTGTTAGTTTTTTGCTGGCACCACCTGTCTGCTGACGCGCCGTTGGTTAAGCGGATTTAGGCTGAATATCGATGACGCGATACTTCAACTGTCGTTGAACCCCATCACGGGGACTGGTGACGGTTGGTCGCTCACCAACTTTTATGTCTGATACAAACGTGCCACTCCAGATACCAGCCTGAAATGGTCTTGAATCAACAACGACGCCATCTTCATCGATGTCCCACTCCAGAAAGTCCTGGCCCCTGTCTTCGAATACAATCATTTCCATAGAAGACCTCACAGAGCAGCCATATCGAGAGCCAGATTCTGAAACTTGCTCTCGGTGGTCGGGCGGTAATAGAAACGCACATAGGCGCTGGAGCCAGTGATTTGCATCGAATCTTTCAGCGCCTCCATGGCTTGCTTCCATTTGTGATCGTCAATCTCCAGCCGCAGCAGTCCGAGGATTCGGGCAGCACTAAGCTGGCCTTCAGTGTTGGTTTTGAAGGCGTGATCGACCAGGGCTTTGATATTGTCGTTGCTGCCTTCTGACCATTCTTGAATGCATTCATCAATCAGGGATTTAGCTGCTTCAGCACGCTCATCGAAGTGCAACAGCTCGGCCATTTGAATGCGAATCTGGCGTTTACCGTCATAGCTGGTGAGGCTGATATTGCCTTTTTTGCCACCGAGCTTGGCATCGTATTTTTCTGCAACAAGCTCGACGAAGGCATAAACGTCATTCATCGCCTGAGCTTTGAAGGCGACCATCTGCTCTCGCAGCAACTCGGCCTTACCAAACAGTTCTTCGATAAGATCATCACGATCCAGATCGATTTGTTTGATTTTGCTAATGGGTACAAGGTGACCTTGTGCGTTCACCTTGTGTTGCTCTGTATTGATAGCTGTATTCATGGGTTACTCCTGTTTAAGCCACAACTTTCCACTGCACCTGGCAGCCGCTGACTTCTGTGGCGTAGGTTTCGAGACGACGTAGGCCGGTTTTAATGCGGGTTTTTGTGCCGCCCTTAAGTCCACCTGGACTGTCGTTGTAGCCGACGATGGTGATGGTCGGCTTTCTGGCTTCACCGATGTTGATATCGGTAATGGTGAGGCCACGTCGTGCTAGTTCTGCTAAGCAGTGGCGAACGTCTTCTACTTTTTTGCTGATGATGTCGTTACCCAAATTCTTGTTCATGATTAGGCTCCAATTTTGCTGTGTTCACAGCCGCCACGGCAGGCTCTATAAAGTTGAATGCGTGTCGGGTTTGTTGCTGCATACGGGCGGCTTTGGTATTCAATGCATTGGTCGCTGGGGATAGCACCAACCACCGGGCATTGCACACTGCCGGACATAAACTTGCCTTCAATGAGTGCTTGCAGTCGGTCAGTTCTGCCGGGGTATTTACTCTTGATGACCTGGTTAATCACGGTTGGTGAAGGAAAGCCATCATTCTGTCTGAGAACAGCGGCCACCTTGGCTTGTGATGTTTTCTCACATTCGGTTTTGAGTACTTGTTTCCAGTCGCTCATTTGTTGTCATCCTTTTCTTTCTGAATGCGGTTATAAATTTCTTCACGATGAACAGAGACATCTTTTGGGGCTTCAACCCCGATCCGGACTTGATTACCTTTGGTACCAAGCACATTCACGACAACGTCATCACCGATAATCAGGGCTTCGCCCACACGTCTTGTTAAAATCAGCATTACTCACCTTCCTTTAATGAAATGGGTAACTTGCCAAGCAGTGACAAACTAATCTTCACGCCTAAATGAACGCCTTTGAGCACCTCCGGATCGGTTATTTCAATCTCTTCACCGATTTTGATAGAGGCACCTTTTTGATCCACTATCAGCTGCAATTCATCAACTCGTTTCTGGTGCCATGCCATTAATTGTTGAATTACGTCTACTGTCGCTTCATCCATTACTCACCATCCTTTGGCCATACGACCTTGTTTAAATTGGGATCAAAGACTTGTTTAATGCGTTGAATCATCGGCGGCTTTGGACCGGTATTCATCGCGGGTAATAGTTTGTATCGCGCCAGACCACCACCATGGTTGGCTGGGATTATCTCTTTGAGATAATTCGCCTTAGCCAGAAAGGTGATGTAATCCTTGGCAGTGTTCGGTTCGATAGGTGTTTCTTCCGTAGAGGCTGATGCCACCAAATCACGCCAACTGAAATCACTCAGAATTCGCATGGTTCGCCACATCTGTTCACGGCTCTCGCCACCAGTGACGTGGTCACCTTTGCGGTTGACGCGAGGTGCATTCACACCGACATCACGAGTCAGCCTCCAGACAATGGCACCGCCCATGCGCTTGGTGGTGCGTTCCAGATAGCCAGCACCTTCCAGCCCTATCACGTAGGTTCTGGCTGTTCGGCGATTCACTTCATTCAGCTGTTTGTGATCACTGGTGTGTGCTTCCAGGTCAAGTAAAGAAAACACTTTCAATTCACGTATGGCTTGCCAGCAGGCATCTCTACCTGACAGCTTGCCGTTTGCTCTTGTGATATGAACAGGCTGTGTCATTTAACCTTCCTCCTGGGTGCGTCGCCGGTATAGAGGGGACGGTTACCCCAGAGTTTGACGTCGATTTGGTCGGTACCAGCTGAGTAGGCGGCTTGCTGAACTTGGTTGAGATTGACGCAGATTCGACGGGCGACGCCCATGCTTTCACGCTGGATGCGTTCGAGCAGGTCATCAGCAATGGTGATGTCCGGGCAGTAAAGTTGGGACAGTTGTCGTGTGTCTTCCAGATCGGCAGGTTGAGCGCCTTGCCAAGCCAGCATTCGATTGTGGAACCGTTCCCACTTGAGCAGCTTGGTCGGGAGCTTCTCTTCACCGATCAGCAGGATGGCAGCGTTTGATCCTTCATAAATGTCACGCACTACTTCGACGGCTTTCTTTTCGACGATGTGATCCATCTCATCGATGATGAGCGGCAGACCACTCAGCGCCAGCTGCTGACTGATTTGCTCGACCATGTCATAGTTGGTCTTATCTGGCTGGATGCCCATTTCTTTGAGAATGGAAAGGAGCAGCGCTTTTTTTGTCCAGGTGCTTTTGCATTCAACGTAGTAAGCGCGGTATTTATTCGCTGCATAAGCTGCAGCAAACGATTTACCCCAGCCACTCGGGCCAAAGAAAGTGACCATACCTGGTAGATGTGCTGGGCGATTCATCGCTTGTTCCAGCAATCGTGTACAGAGCATGACGTTTTTCAGTGGTGCCGTGGTGACAGAGGCTTCGACTCTGTCTCCCAAGTTGACCACGTTTTGATTTGTTGTCATTATTTACCTCATCACGTTTTACTTACCCGCCTGCCAGCGGGTTTGTTTTTTTATGCCTCGACAGTTTCGTCGAAGCTCTCAAAGTCAGCGCTGAACTCGCTCATAAAGCGGAACTCATCGCCTTTCTGGTACATCGCCCAGAATTTCTGATCAGCTGCTGAGAGTTGACTCCCTTCTCGCAACCGACGGTCTAAATTGACCCAACGCTTGTAGCGCGCTCTGGGGTCATCATTTCTTATGATTTGTGCTGCAGGCTCTTGTGGCTGTTGGAACTCGGCTTGGAATGTAGCCAGATCCTGTTTTTGTTCGTCAGTTAGTTGTGGCTGCGGTATGTGTCGGCCTAGTTCTGGCGCTGGGCGAAGTGGTCTGACCACTTTCGGGTTGGCGACTTCAGGCTGTGGCTGCAAAGGCAGGCGACTTGCCACTTCCATTGCATCCATCGCGACTTCGGCTTTCGCTGCCAGCTTGGTGGCCTTGATAAAGCGAGTGCGATGCTTGTTGAAGCTTCGAGCCGCTTCAGTATCACCAAACCCAGTAGCTTCAATACATTGCGCCTCACCGATATAGCGATTATCTAAGGTGTAGGCATAGACGATTTCATGCAGCGCTTGAGGGTCAAAACGAACGGTAATCTTCTGGCCTGCAAAGTCGAGCAACGCTGGCGCGTGGTAGCGGTTTTTGCCTTGTCCTGTGGCTGATCCGGCATCAAGATTAAATGATCCATCTTTCTGCACTTTGATGGCTTCAGCCATCAGCAGCCACATGCGACGTTGTTCTTGGTTAGCTGTTTTGATAACGGCGGTTTGATAGCTTTCGGTGAAAGCTTGATCAAAACTTTTTGTGCCGTTGCAGATTTCAGTGCGTCGAGCCGGTTTGGCATTCCAAGCAATGATTTCTTGTTCCAGTACTGCTAGGAACGTTTCAATGGGTACCGCTTTTTTGGCGTAGTTTTCTGGCTTGGCCATTGGGTTTGGGCCGGTATAGGCACCTTCAAACTTAGGATGCTTGTCCAGATATTCACCAAGACCACCAACACCAAAGGCACGTTCGACAGGTTTAGCCTGACCGTGTCCTTTGCCGCCAATCACTGATGTCCAGTGCACTTTGATACCGAGCGTAGGGAATAGGCCGAGTGGATCATCTTCTTTTACGGTGAAGCGATAGCGGTTTTTAACGCCACCGGTCATCCATTTATTGGCTGCAGCGCGGGTGTTATCAATAGTGACGTGTTCGGGTATGCCGAACTGATCCACAACATCGCCAAAACTGGCTCGGATTGAGTCGGTGTTTTCTGATTCATCGACGCGGTAAGCCAGTATTTTGCGGCTGTAGACGTCCTGCCAGAACCACGTTTTCATGCGCGTTACATCGCCATTTGGCAATAGAACAAACACGTTGTGTTGGTAGCCATCACCATTGATCCACTCAAGCGCATGTAGCTCTTGGACTGTTCGCTGTTGGGCAGGAAACAGTTTGATCAAACCGGCTTCACCTTCACGTAGATAAACGCGGGTTGCCAGCGGTATGGCTTTGATGCGACGTTCCAGTGTTTTTTTGCTGGGGATTTTCCAGCCTTGTTCGGCTGCAGTACGTTGTAGTCGGTAGTAACAGGCTTCGAACTCTGGCTGCTCCAGGCGAAGGTAATCGGCTTTGTAAAATTCCCAAGCCTCAGTATCCATATCTGCTGTGACCGTTCGGCCAACAAAGCCGGGTACCAGCGCGGCTAACCAGTCTTGACGAGCATAGAATTTCACCCCTTTCTTGCTCTTGGTACCGTGATACCAGCCTTGCATGGTGCGTTCACTAATGTCGTTTTGATCAGCCACCAGTAAGAAGGCATTCTTAAGTGTGGCGCCACCGTTTTCTGTCAGAGCCATGACCTGCAAAAGCAGGTTGAGTTTGTTCTGAGCTGCGTCCTTTTGTTTTTGTGGCTTGTTGTCATAGTGCTGCCATAATGCTTGAGGATCGTAGCTAAATTCAGTGCTTTCCGAGCTGCTCTTAACTGGGGTCGGCAGGTGTTGTTTTATCAACGCGGCCTGAGTTTCTACTGGCAGGCTGGAAAGGTGGTATTCATTTGCTGATCCACCTCTTACTTTTACTTGCCTTGTATTCCAGCCTTGTTTTGAGGCCTGCTGATTAACGCCACGCTTGTACTTTGGAAGACCTGGTTTGTTTGCTAATTCAGTTGCTGTGAACCATTCCCTGTTTTGTTCAGTCATCTTCACCGCCCTCAAAATCTAGACCTGGCTGACTCTGAGAGATAACATTTTCTCTGTGGTATGCCACGCCAGCTAACAGTCGAGTGAGCGCTGAAGTAAGGATATCTACCGACTCACCCTCACGATAAAACTTGATTAGCAAACTCATTGCATCTGCAGAAAGCTGCTGTAGTTCGGCTAAACCTAGTTCATCCACTTTTTTCCCTGTGGGGATTTGAATCATCAGCTTGTTACTTCGGTAACCCAGATATTGGGTGACATAATCCATCTCACAGATATGCTCATATGCCGGGATAAAACTGACTGGCATATCACCAGTAGAGAGCCATTTGTATAAGCGGTCTTCACTGACAGCCATCAGTTCAGCGATAGCTGGAACAGTTAGCCTTTTGAACTGTCTGGCGTACTCTTTATTAAGCCGCAGCGCGTCTTTTATATTGTTCGGCTGGATGCGTTTCCAAGCCACCTTACTTTTTGGAATTCTCATCACAACACCACTTCCAAATTTATTGATTGTTGCGGCAGTACTGCACGGGATAGGCTGGTTCTGCGTTTTAACCAAACAGGAGATAACAAAGTGAAAACAACCAGACCAGCACCCGTCAGTGCCGCGTATTTACACGGGCAGAATGATGGATTCATCATCATTTCATCGACCATGCTTTTATCCGAGCTATCAGCTTTTTTAAAAGCATTGAAAGTTGACAAATCGGACATACGTGAACCGGACAATTCAGAGGAACTTCCACAACTCGCTGAGACTGTTGCTTGGCAAGTTGTTGAAAACGTATTGCCGCCTTCATCCGCGACGCTTTGTAAGCAGATTGGCGATCTGGATCACCAAACCCAGGAGAAACTGGCATTCCGTCTTTATCAACTAAAAAGTTTGATTGCGACGTTGAAGCGCACTCATCCAGCCGATACTTACCTTGTGCCGCCGAACTGGAATCGCCGTTGGTTTGAACTGCTTTGTGGGCGCGTGCTTTTTGCGGATGTAAGTGCTCTTGATGCGGATAGTTATCAACCATGATTAGGCGCTCTCAGCAAGACCGGCTTCTGCCAGACGCGCTTTTGCTTGATCAATTTTGGCTTGGCGATCAGTTTTTACATCAGACTGATAGCGGGGAATATCCGGAAAAACTGCTGCAATATCTTTCTCGATTAGCACGGATATTGATCGTGCAACTCTTAAACTTTCCGCTCGTCTTGCACAAACATTCATTACATGCTGATGAGTGCAACCAATTACTTCACCAGCGACTAACCAAGAAAGACCTTTGGCTTTCAATGCTTGATGTATTTGCTTGTAGTTCATTGTTACAATCCGTAATTAAATATATAAGCGTTTACATAAATGCAAACAAAACATAACACCTGCAAAAATTATGTACACATAAAATAACATTGTCAAGGGCTTGTAATGGAATCATTAGTTTACATTGGCGGCAGAATACTAGAGGAGCGTAAGCGTCTACGCTTAACCCAGCAGGATGTTGCTGACTTTGTTGGAATCACAAGGCAGTCACAAGCCAAATATGAAAAAGGTGAACGTAGCCCTGATGCTATTTATTTAGAAAAAATATTAGGGCTTGGGTTTAATTCGTATTACGTGCTGACGGGGAACGAAACCTTTCCAACTCGATCCCACTTAGATGTTGATGATAATTCATCATCAACACATAGAAATTCAAACGAATCAGAAACTTATGAAAAGCGGGATCGAAAATCTAAAGTGGGGCAAGTCGATCCCACTTCCAACGAAGAAGTGGGATCGAGCATCAAAGACTATTCAGCAGGAACTGGTAGCATTATGGAAACATTCGCCCACATCCCACTGTTTGATGTAAAAGCATCAGCTGGCAACGGTTATGTCATTCACGAGGAAGAGGAAACTGATGCACTTATATTCAAAAAAGAATGGATATATAACGAGCTACACAGCAGCCCAGCTAATTTATATCTGATTTATGTAGAAGGTGAGAGCATGGAGCCTGCATTGCGTCCAGGCGACGTTATACTCGTTGATCACACTGACAACGTTGCTAAACGTGACGGCATCTATGTAATCAGAATGGGTGAGTCATTACTAGTTAAACGGCTACAGCGCCTACCAAGTCAGCGGTTAAAGGTTACCAGTGATAATCCAGCTTATGAGCCTTTTGAGATATCACTGGATTTTGATTTGCAGAACGAGCTTTCGATTATTGGGCGAGTTGTTTGGAGTGGTCGTCGTCACTAATGAGCTTGATCGCAATTCATGTGTCTAAATGTTTACTATATTTAAAATGATCGCGATCCATAATTAATTATTAAATAAGCTTTAAATGTTACTCAAACCCTCATTATTAAAAGCTTCTTCCCATTTAAAACCATTAAATCCCGTTATATCCCGTCTTACTTAATCCATCTGTCCTCATTCATCCATCGTGTCATCAACATGACTGATAGCCAGCTCATCTCTAGTGATGCTGTCCACTGAGCCTGCGAGATTGTTCTCACTATAACTTGGTGTCGTGCCGACCACGATCATCGGTGACATCTGATTGTTTGCTGAAACGGACTGAACTGAGGCTGCCAAAGCGCCTGTCACAAGTGTTGCTAATAACTGTTTCTTCACTACGTTGAATATCCTGATTTGTTAAGCGGCAAACTGACGGAAATATTGATCATTCAACTCCGCTAAACTCAATGTGGGTTTATGCAGCAATTGTTTGAGTTGGCCCTGACTCATAATGCCAATGTGATCAGCTAACTCTCTGGCACAGAACAGGTCATGGGTGACAATCAATACCGCTGTTCCGCGTTCTTTGATCGTATTAATGACGTCAATAAATTCTCGTGTAGCAACAGGATCAAGTCCCGATGTTGGCTCGTCCATTACCACCAGCTTCGCGTGTTTAAGCAAAGCAAAGGCTATTGCCACTTTTTGTCGCATACCTTTGGAAAAACTGCCGAGTTTTTTTGCGTGATGAACTGATTCAACACCGGTCCTCTCTAATGCTGCAGCCATGGACTCTGCTGTCACATCCACTTTCGCTAACTCAGCCAAATACGTCATATTTTCGAGTGCAGTAAATGCGGGATAGAGCTGTACATTTTCAGGGATATACATCATCTGACGACGACACTGCTCACTCTGCCTGTGCATATCAAGGCCATCGAGAGTAGCCAAACCAGAATCAGGCTCAGTAAAACCCAACAACATGTTCACTGTGGTGGTTTTGCCGGCACCGTTGGCTCCTAACAGACAGAGCACTTCCCCTGCATCCAGTGAAAAGCTCAAATCCTTAACAGCATGATTATGATCAAAAAATTTATTCAGATTGCTTACTTCAAGCATGCTCTACCTAAACCTCAAAAAATAACGATATATCATATCGTTTTATAGCGAAATATTCTAACTTATTGGCTTTGCATCGTTATTGGCAGTTTTCACACAAACCGTGTAATTCCAGCTGTTGGCTGTTTAACTGGAAATGATTGTCTGTGATACTTTTTTCCAAAGCATTGATAAGGTGATTATCAATACCGATCTCACGAACCGCCTGACAATTGTCACAGATCAGAAACTGCGCTGTCTGATGACTGTGGTCACAAGTAATATGTGAACAGGCAATAAACTTGTTTGCTGAAGCAAGCTTATGCACCAAGCCTTGGGAGATAAGAAAATCCAGCATCCGGTACACTGACATAGCGGGTATCTTTTCATGCAAAACCTGCTGATAAAGTTCAGCAATTTCATAGGCAGATAAAGGCTGTGGCTTAGCGAGTAAAATTTCTAAAATCTGACGACGCTTGGGCGTTAGTCGCCCGCCGTGCTCAAGGCAGGTTTTTTCAGCTTGCTGGATAATTTTGTCTAATTTCATACGTTGAATGCCCAAAATGCGTCAGTGTTAAGGCTGGATCGATAACAAGATTCTAACAGTAAATGACCCATGCTACAGCCGACTCAACTCTTATACTAAGTCCAACGTCAATAATAAACGTCTGTTATCTGCTGTTGCCTGGGCAGAGCGATGTACCACTCCCCTTACATTTTCCTGAGGCCACTCTTCCCCCTTAAACAGCAAAACATTGCCGGCAGTGGCTGACTGCAGCAAACTTTTGTCTCGCATGACCCTGTCATGATCGCGTAATTTGAGAGCCTGACGATTAATATTGTCTTCTGTTAGCCATTCCGTCGCTGGACCGTGATATGTCGTCACCATCCGCGCCATCACCTTATCTATGTGAAATAAGGGACAAAGGGTCTTATCCACACATTCCAGTCTCATTCCGACATGAGTAAGGTCAAATAAATCAGCAAACATTGTCACTAACTGCTGCACATCATCCTGAAAGACATCAAGATGGCTACCAGGCCATTGTGCTGTGAGCCATTCAGACACTTCTTCTGGACGCAGGATAACTCTGAAACTAAAAAGCTGTTTTTGCAACATCAGCCTGTCAACATCCTGCTTCAGCTCTGCCCCCAATGCTCTGTCCCATATGGCGAAATTTATACCCGGCTGATAGATATCGCTGAGCACCAAAGGGCTGTTAGACACAGATATTGGCGTCTGCTGCTCCTGTCTCGCTAATGCACCTGACATTACGCTTGTTCCCAACTAGGAAATGGATCCGGTAGCTGCTGCCACAGCTCTTTACCCGCCAACAACTCATCGTCACTCAGCAGACAATCATCAAGCATCGATCTGATTTGCATTTCGTCTAGACTCTGGCCAATAAAGACCAACTCCTGACGCATATCACCAAAAGGTTCTTCCCAGCTTTCCATAATGATCCGTTTTGACTCTTCATCCTGCGGCCAACTTTGTTCGGGCATCGCACGCCAAAACATACCGGCAACGTTATGCCGTGCGATACCACCGGCCTGACTCCATTGACCGGCAAACTGGGGACGACTGGCAAGCCAGAAATAACCTTTAGAACGAATCAATTTGCCACATGGCCATTCCTGATGCAGAAAATCATAGAATTTCTTCGGATGAAATGGCTTACGGGCCGTGTAGGTAAAACTGCTGATACCATACTCTTCTGTTTCCGGGACATGCTCCCCTCTCGCTTCCTTGAGCCAGCCGGGCGCCTGCTCGGCTCTTTCAAAGTCGAAACGTCCCGTCGCCAAAACTTTACTCAGATCCACTTGACCCTGTTCGATCGGTATAATCTCCGCCTCAGGATTCAGACTCTTGATCACACCGGTAACGGAATTGAGTTGGTCATCACTACACAAATCGGTCTTGCTGATTAAAACGACATCGCAGAACTCCACCTGATCGACCAGTAGATCAGCCACACTGCGATTGTCATCTTCACCTAATGATTCGCCAGTCTCCTGTAGCATATCGGCCTGCATAAAATCATTCATAAAATTGGCTGCATCAACTACGGTGACCAATGTATCAAGGCGTGCCACTTCTGACAGACTCTCACCAGACTCATCGGCAAAAGTAAACGTTTCGGCTACCGGCAGTGGTTCGGAGATACCAGTTGATTCAATCACCAGGTAATCAAACCGTCCTTCGTCTGCCAAGCGGCGAACTTCCACCAGCAAGTCTTCTCGTAGGGTGCAACATATGCAACCATTACTCATTTCTACCAGCTTTTCTTCTGCTCGGTTAAAGTCAATATCATTGTTTATTTGCTGAGCATCGATATTGATTTCGCTCATGTCATTGACGATAACAGCGACCCGTCGGCCTTCCCTATTATTGAGGATATGGTTTAGCACCGTGGTTTTACCAGCCCCCAGAAAGCCCGACAGCACTGTGACAGGAAGACGATTATCGGTTTCAATGCTCATAGTGGTTTTCCCTTTTTTCATTTAACGTTTTAACATCAGCACAAAATTCGGCAGTCGGTCGTATCAATAAGCGGGCAATGCCAATCGGCTCATCACTTTGCAGGCAATAACCGTATTCGCCCTGACGAATCCGTCGTCTTGCAGCATCTATCTTAGGAATCATTTGTCGCTTGCGGTCGGCGATCCGAATGGCAATCATCGACTCTTCTTCCAGCGTGGCACGATCACTCATATCGCTGACTCGGCTATGATGTATTTCTGCTCGTATTGATTCAATTTCTTCCAATGTCTGCTTTCTCAGCGCCTGTAAGCGAGCATCAAAAAAGGTCAGTTGCTCATCATTCATGTATTCCTCTTCCGGTGCATTTAACAGCGTTTTTTCATCCATCAGCCTGCACCGCCCATTGCATGTTGTGTCGAATCAATAGCCAGCGATTCCATAAATGTGCCCAAATCACCAATAAAGCTGAAGGAATGGTAAGCCAGAGTTCGTATGCTTCGGCCACAAAAAGACTGCTTATCAAGCCACTGATCCCGACTCCGGCAAACGCAACAGGTTTGATTGAACCATGCTTGAAATAAGACACCGGAAGGCTGACTACTGCCAGACCAATCACTGGGACAAGTACAAGGGCATGAAACCATTCAGATGCCATCATGGCAGTCAGTAGCCCCGTCATCCCCAACGCCAACAACACCGGCAACAAAAGACAGTGCAACAAACACAGTCCCGAACAAACTACGGCAATATTATCTTTCATTTCAGACTCAAAAGTTATGATACATCATATCATATTAGTGATGATTAATAAGTGCAAGTCTGTTGCGTTTATGAGGTCTCAAGGTGAGCGGTAATCAATTGCTAGAATGTAATATTGCTTTCGGCCATCTTCAACACGGATGATTGCATCATCATCAATCATCTTGCCAAGTAAGGCTCTGGCAAGCGGCGAGTCAACGCTAATATTTCCCTTGGCATGATCAATTTCATCAGGGCCGACGATGCGATAGGTCACTTCTTCTCCCGCTTCAGTTTCCAGTGTGACCCATGCAGCAAAGAAAACACGGCCAGTATCATCGGGAACATCATGAACGACATTCAGATCCGGGATACGTTTTTGCAAATAACGAATACGGCGATCAAGTTCTCGCAGTTCTTTCTTACGATAGATATACTCTGCGTTCTCAGAACGATCACCCTCTGCCGCGGCGGCGGCCAACGCTTGTACTACCTCGCGGCGGCGAGCCCAGCGTTCGCTCAATTCTTGATTCAAGCGAAACATGCCGTCAGCAGTGATATAGGGAGAGGATTTCATAGATTATTAGCGGTTCTTAATTATCGGCCGATGTTTTGTCAGGCAGTACTTTTAACCTGAGTTTGTTGTTCATCTGTTAGTTTATTGATGTCAAACAACAAACAATCCTTCAGATCAGCACGGCTGTATATACCCAACAAGATCTCACGTATTTTCTTGATTTGTGACAAAGCGCCGTTTGTGGTGGATTGAAACTCGGCGGCATCATAACTGATTACATCGTTAATTTCATCAATCAACAAGGCATAGCGTGGGGTTTTACCATCATCCGTAATAAACAATAAAACTTGACGCATATCACTCTCGATCTGTTCTTTAGCACGTCGCCCCAAGGTTTTGAGTGTCAGCAAAAGTTGGTTGGCTTTATGTTTAAAGTCATTGACGACATTATCGGAGCCTTCCCTTCGCACCTGATTTAGCGCCTGCTCACCCGTTTGGTGTAATTGATTATGAGGATCGATAAAGGCATGAATAATGTCATTCAATGCTTCATCTCGTGAGTCAAACTGACGAAACCAGAGGGCGGAATCACAATCAGAGGCAGCGAGATCTAACAAAAACGCGTCACCATGTGTCAGGCTCTGACTCAGTTGTTTTACCCATTCCAGATGTTGCCGTTCTCTTTGCTTGATTTGCTCAAGCAGCTGCTTTTTGGCATCTAAACCAGAACGAACGCCCACACGGTGTGCAAAATCAAAAACCGGAACAACGACACCCTGAAACTTGATGACGCCACAAAAACCCTGTTCTTCAACTGGAACCCGCTGGATTTTATCGATATTTTGATCCAACATCAGCACATTATCGACACTTAGGCCGAACATCATCTCTTCTACAAAGAAGGTAAAAACCTGTCTTTGATCTTTGAATTTTCTCGCTTTACTGCTCACTGATGTGTTCGATTCCATTACGCCCCTTATCGCTTGTGCTACTGATACAAGATGTATCGTCCAAAAAGAGCAGAGCTTCAGTCCTATTTATGAGGCTTTTAAGGTAGCGCTCAATTTGGCTTCATCAATTTTAGCGCCCAACCTGCCAGCAACCAGTCGCATATCAATTTCTGCATTTTCAAGACAACTTGTTGCGCCCGGTGATGGCGTCATATTGAAAACAATACCGGTGCCTGGATTTATTTTTGCTTCACCTAACATCAATGTAGCAGTTTTTTTATCAATCAGTTGCGGGCGAACGCCACCAAAACCTTTGGCAAAAGTCACATCCTCGAGCTGCAAAGACGGCACAATTTTGCGTGCATCTTTCATAAACAACCAACGACGTAACCCAGGCACTTCAAATAGAAAATTTTTGAAAATATAATTGCGGATATCACTCACCTTAAATAGATCCCAGAACACTTTAAACACGCGCCGATCCAACTTAAGGACTTTGAGGAACTCAAAAAAGGTTTTGCTGTTATAACGTTCCAGCATGGGAAGTAACAGTGCAGTAGGCCCAAACCGTGTTTTCCCTTCCACCAATACATCAGGGTCACCATGTACCGCCGCAAAGGGCAGTTTGTCATTTTGTACGGTATAAACTTTGCCGTTTAATAACGGTGGTGTGAAGTAAAAACTCCCCGCTACCGGTAAGCACGAAAACTCAAGTCCATAGCCCATCTGTTGAGCCAGAAGCAGACTATGCCCACCGGCTGATACCACCACATTTCTGGCTTTAATGACCCTACCTTGAGTGATAATCGTGAACAGGCCATCTTTTTCGATGATGTTTTCAACATGACTATTCAGGTGTAGATGCAGGTCTTTGTCATCACGCTTTTTTGACTCTGACACAAACGTTTGCGCCAAACGATGATAATCAACAGCTGAATATTCATCCAGCACCGCCAAGGCGACACATGGCTCTTTTCGCATTTGACCGTTGACCATGATGACATTGGGTTCAATCTCAGCGATTTGGTCTTTTTCCAACAACTGCATTGTGGTGAAGACGTTTTTGAATGTCTCAAAACGCGCACGCAATTGCTGACATTCTTTCTCACCGACGCCCAACACCATTTTCGGGTATTTGAAAATGACCTCATCACGCTCAGATAATGTTTCAGAATAATTCACTACCATTTGTGCGGCCGCTTTGACTTTAGCGGCTTTTTCTATGGTGTAGTTGGTTTCTATATCACCACAATGCAGAGTCTGACTATTGTTGCGACCATGCGAGTTCACCTTGGCAACATCATCATACTTTTCAATTAGGGCAATATCCTGAATATCGGTGTATTCAGTCAGCATATAAAGTAGCGCTGTACCGCATACGCCACCGCCAATAATGGCGACATCATGTACTTGTTCTGTCATATTATCTTCCAGCGAAATTTGCTGGCAGATCTTAGCAGAATCAGGCAGCTAGCGCAGTCTAAAAGCCTGTATCAAACTCAAATAAGTAAATTCTACTCCGGCTCATTCGGCTTTTTGTTCATCTGTGAAAATGAAGGAATTGAAGACAAAATGGATTTTAGTTGCCCTTGTTCGGCATGGCCTTTGTCGTTCAGCTCATCAGTTTGATTGCTCTGCGGTTGATCGAGTTGTTTGATTTCCTCAAACATCGCTTGCAAATCGTCTTCTGACGGTAAAGGTTCTTCGGTTAAGTCCTGCCACATTTCAGATACAGCAGATTCTGCGTTGGTCAATTCAACTGGCGGACCGGTATCAATTTCTTCATGCACACTATTAGCATCAACCGCGGCAGGATCTTCGGCTGGCTCCGTACTTGCGTCAACGGTATCTTCACTTGCGACCGATTTTTCATCCTCTGCTAATTGCTGTTGCCATTGAGCTAATAAGGCTTCCTCATCCTCTAAATCGGAAGACTCAACTGAATTACCAGCATCCGCTTCGTTAATTTCAGGCTGGTTTTCAGCAATCGTCTCACTAACATCATTGTCTTTGCTTTCTGTTACGTCGTATTGTTCTTGCGTTTGTGAAAACTCAGACGGTGCTATCTGCTCATCATCGCCTGTTATAGCTGAACTTTGTGACTGTACATTGGCTTTTAATTGTTCAGTGCGAGCTCGCACCTTTGCACGTAGATCTTCAAGCTCTGATCGTACAGCTGCGACTTCTTCTGCTTCGGGCGTTGCCGTGTCATCATCCTGAATTGCCGCGTATGGCTGCACCTCAACCTGTTCAGTTTCGGTTGCTGTCATCAACAATTGCAAACGTTCTGCTTCTGTTTGATAGCTCGATGAATCAGCTCTTGGCTCTGGCTCTGGCTCTGGCTCTGGCTCTGGCTCTGGCTCTGGCTCTGGCTCTGGCTCTGGCTCTGGCTCTGGCTCTGGCTCTGGCTCTGGCTCTGGCTCTGGCTCTGGCTCTGGCTCTGGCTCTGGCTCTGGCTCTGGCTCTGGCTCTGGCTCTGGCTCTGGCTCTGGCTCTGGCTCTGGCTCTGGCTCTGGCTCTGGCTCTGGCTCTGGCTCTGGCTCTGGCTCTGGCTCTGGCTCTGGCTCTGGCTCTGGCTCTGGCTCTGGCTCTGGCTCTGGCTCTGGCAGTGTGTTTGCTACTGCATCACTGTCAACATTATTTTCTGCTAAATCATCAGTGCTAATTATGTAGTCTGCTTCGTCTCGATGTTCTTCTGCTTCGACAAACTGTTGTTCCTCTGCCGTTTCTTTAGCCAACTCTGATGGCTGCTCGTCATCGACAATGTCATCAGAAATAAATGCAGCAGAATCAATATTTACATCCGCTGATAGGTTTGTTTCAACTTGTTCACTAAAGCTGGATTCACTAGGTTTTGGTGTAATATCAAAGCTGTCTGATTTAACAAAATCTTTCAAACTGTTTTTGGCTTTTGGCTGGGCAGTTTTTTCTTGCTCAGCAACCGGTTGCATTACCGCTTCATCAGCAATATCCTGCTGTTCATTTTCTGATTCACCAACTGTTTCGAGATCCTGTGTGGATTCAGCATAGCGCTCGATAGCTTCGTCGACTGACTCTGAATATTCACTCTCCGCAGCAGTGCCGAGATCACCATCTATCTCGGTAATCTCTGACTCGACATATTGACCTGATTCCGCTTCATCTATTTGTGGCTGAGGGAGGGGTTCTGATTGCTTGGCGGTTTGCTCCGTATCAAAATCAGAGGTTTCAACGCCCACCTCATCAGGCATAGCAACATTATCGCCGCTGTTTTGGTGTGTTTCTTGTTCGTCGTTCTGAACAGCTTCGTTTGGTGTATTTTCTGACAGGTCTACTACATCGCTTTCTATCTGAATATCATCACCACCCAACAATGCCTCAATATCATCGGTGCTAAGTAGCTGCTCATCAGACTCTATTGAATCAGCTTGATACTCGGTATTGCTTGCATCAAGGGTTTCAAATTCTGAAGAAGCGTTGGGTGTAGATTCTGTTTCTGGCTCTAGGTCTGATTCTGTTTCGAACTCTTGTTCGGACTCTTGTTCGGGTTCTTCTGATACGAGCTCTTGTTCGAGCTCTGTTACGACCTCTTGTTCGGGCTCTGTTTCGAGCTCTTGTTCGAGCTCTTGTTCGGACGATTCGATTACTGGTGAACTGGCGCTATCGTCAAATAATGACTCGTCGTTTTCAGGAGTATCATTCGACTCATCGTCAGTTTGGACAGAGTCGGCAAGGTCACCTTCTTTTTCTTGTTCTGGCTCAGCGCTTTCATTCTCAACAAGGTCGGCATCTTCAACCTTTTCGTCTTCGCCGTTGTGCGGCGGGGCTGATGTCTGACTGCCCTGTCCCACAGGCATCAACGCCAAACTTTCATCAATTGCTTTTTCAATGTGTTTGGGGAGCTCTGCCAGTGCGTTTCCGTCTTGCTCTGAATAGAGAGTCAGTACCCTTGTGTAAATGGTTCTTTCCCGCGCTAAAAAATCTTGCGTCAGGCTATTGAGCGCTTCACCTTCCAAGCCATAACTCTCTGATAAGACCTTTCTAATAGTTTGCTCACGCTGCTCACGGCTTAGTTTGATTTGTTTTACTGCGTTAGTTGTATCTTTATTGACTCTTTTGCGTTGTTTAACACTCTTAATCAGCAATAACCCTGCAATAATCGCGAAAATAATTGCTACTTCATAAGCCAATAACTCAAAGATAGGATCCGTCAGCGTCATTTAAATTAAATCTCCGGCCACAACAGTTGATGCTGTTTGTTTTCGCCACCAAACCACACCGGCGAGAAGCAACAGTAAGATAATAGCGTTACCAATCAATAATTTCATATTGTCTGACATGGCTTGATTCTGTTCTATTATGTTTTGTTCTGTTTCTGGCTCGATGAGCTTCTCTGCTTGTGCAGTCTCAGCCATAGAGACTTCAGGGTTATCACTGGCGTCTTCTGATACGACTTCAGACTCACTCGTCGCATTGGCAAATGAATCCATTAAGGTTAACGGCTCTGGTTGTAAGAACACTTTACGTCCTTCTGGTGTTTCGCCACGTAATTGTAGTGACAACTGATACGGTTTTTGTGCTTCCAGTTCTGTCAATGTTAAGCGCCAGTTATTGTCGCCCGTCTTCAGCAAATCATAGGGCCACTCGCTGCCATCTTCTTCTCTTAATAGTGCCGTTATCGTCAAAGAATCCGGTTTAATGAGTCTATCGTCTGCTTGAACCTCAATGCGATGACTCCGTGTTTGTTGATCAAGTTGCTCTACTTCAACATTAATCGGTGCGGCAATCACATTGATGGTTTGACGACGTTGTCGCTCAAAGGTAGCACTTTTCATTGTTACGATGACATCATGACGACCGTCTCTGAAGGTATTACCCAATGTAGCCCTGTATTTACTTTTATCTGGCTGTCTAAGTAATGCCAGTGACTTCACCTCACCTTGTTTGTCCTGTTCCAATGTGCCATCAACAAGCTTCAGAAATCCATCCCGGGTGATAACGTCGCCTTTTTCGGTTAATGTTGCTTCAAAATCAAACTTCTCTCCAAGCAACACATTATTGGGTAAGTCAGTCGTTTCTAGCGACATATCCGTCACGACCATCACGCGGTTATCAGGATCCAGTTCTGCGTTTATCTGCCATTGCCCCGTTGCTGGGTTATCAATGGTGATCAAGTCATAACTGCTGTCATGCTGCCAACGAATCGCATCAGATCGATCAGACTGTGTCATTCTGGAACCATCCGGCAGGGTCAACGTCGTTGCTGCTGTGTCTTTTTGTCTGAATGCCAAAACGGTCATTTCAGTGACAGAGTCATCAATGCTGAATTGATTGTCAGCCAATGGGACCGTATCTCGCTGCGTTGCTTTTTCGAATAAATGTAAGAAAATGCGCTGTAAGTCTTCGGCATTATCAGCACGTTGATACCAGCCATCAGTAGCCATTGATAAGGCCTTGAGTAACTCATGATCGGCATTCTCTGACAGGGCAATAGTGTGAACAGCTATCTGAGTTTTCTTCAATTTAGGCACAAGTTTATCCAGGATTCGTTGTCTGGACTTTTGCGTGGCGGTATTTCCAGCTTGCAGATCGATGAACCCATCGGAGAGAAGGATCATACTGCGTCTGAACTTGGGATTAGCTTGTTTTTGATTGGCAGTGGCTTTTTTCAGCGCCTGTTCAATATCGGTGAACAGCCCCAAGGAGTGAATTTGGCTTGATTTTTCAATAGCCGTTTGCCGCCAATCATCATTAACCGGTTTCCATGGAACCAGCATATTGACCATCTTGGCAAAGGTCCACACACCTGTCCGCGCTTCTTCCGGCATTAGGCCGACTAACATTCTAACGGCTGGCGCTCGAAGGTTATTCGGGTCATTTTTTTTCATACTGCCCGATATATCAACGACCACCCGCACATCACTCACAGGCTCATCAGCAGCCCACATTTGCCGCTGTGGCAATAAACATAACAGCACAACCGGCAAAATAAGTTTGATGAATTTTAACATCGCTCTAACCCGCTATTGGTTGCTATCAGGTCGCCTCCTCCAAATGAGGAGACAATTTTCTGACAGCGAATTTTAAGTTAGATTGATTTATGCAGGTTTTATGCCGCTGCTTTACAGCTGTGAGAAGCCCAGAGTCAGATCCGTTTTGATATCGTCAACACTTTCCAGCCCGACCGAAATACGAAGCATGCCATCGGTAATGCCCGCTAGTGCTTTTGCTTCAGGCGACAGTCTGCCATGTGTGGTAGTGGCTGGATGGGTAATGGTGGTTTTACTATCACCTAGGTTGGCCGTAATAGAAATCCACTCCAAGGCATTGATCATTTTCCAGGCATCTTGCTGGCCACCTTTAATTTCAAAAGCGATAATGCCACCAAATGCCGACTGCTGTTTCTTCGCCAGCTCATGTTGAGGATGTGTTGGCAAGCCAGCGTAGAAAACGCGACTGACAGCGGGTTGTTGCTCCAGCCATTGCGCTAAGTCCAAGGCAGAGGATGAATGCGCTTTCATCCGCAAATCCAATGTTTCTAAGCCTTTAAGAAAAGTCCAGGCATTGAATGGGCTCATCGTTGGTCCCGCTGTACGCAAAAAACCGTAAATCTCTTCACCCACTTTTTCAGCATCACCAACCACGGCACCACCTATGCAACGGCCTTGCCCATCAATGTATTTCGTTGCTGAATGCACCACAATATCGACGCCGAAATCTAATGGTTTTTGCAAAGCGGGTGTGCAGAAACAATTATCAACAACCAATAAACAATCATGTTCTTTAGCAAGCGCAGACAAAGCTTCTAAATCAGCAATTTCATTAAGTGGATTGGACGGTGTTTCCAGAAACAACATTTTAGTTTCTGGCGTGATCGCTCGTTTCCAATCATCCAGATCAGACAACTTCACATAATCAGTATTGATACCAAACTTGCTCAGATACTTGTCAAACAGCACACGAGTTGTACCAAAAATACTCATGGAAGAGACAATATGATCGCCCGACTCCAATAACCCCATCATCGTCGATAAAATCGCCGACATCCCTGATGACGTTGCTACCGCGGACTCACCGCCTTCAAGCGCGGCTAAACGCTCTTCAAATGTTCGCACCGTCGGATTGGTAAAGCGTGAATAAATATTACCTGGTTCATCCCCCGAAAAACGTGCAGCAGCCTGTTCAGCGCTGTCAAAGACAAAGCTGGATGTCGGAAAAATTGGCTCGGACTGTTCTGACTCTGCGGTTCTGCGGTGGCCTACTCTGACCGCTTTAGTGGCAAAGCCTTTGTCTTTAAACGTATCTGTCATCTGTCATGCTTAATAAAGTAAATCGTTTAATTCTAATGGGTAAGGCTTGTACTGACCAGTTTTTTCACACTAATAATTTAAAGCTAATCAATTAGTAGACTAAGTCTGTCAGTTTGACAAAGCACCTCACCAAGATTAGAGTTTGCGCACTCTGACGCAGGTGTCTGCATGAAAACATGCAGGATAATCGGGAAATTGGTGTGCTGAAAAGCAAATCCAATACTGCCCCCGCAACGGTAATCAAGTCATAGACATTCAAAAGGCCACTGTGAAATACGGGAAGGCGATTGTCTAAGTTTACTTGTAAGTCCGGAGACCGGCCTGTGTCAGCGGGACTTTGATCCCAACTTCGCGTCGCGGTGGGCGATGTGGCGAATCATTATCGGCTTTGCCGAGCTTTCGTCACGCCTGCAGCGGATAGATCTCATCAGCAGTATCGGGTGGATACTGCAAAGCACAGGCATCATCATGTTATTTAAAAAAACCTTTCTTTCCCACGTTGTTGGTACTGCTTTATTAACAGGCATATCCATCAACACATACGCAGCCGGCACCGATCTCAATAAAATTGTGGTCACAGCGACACGAACACCAACTGCGGTAAAAAATACAGGCAGCAGTGTTTCTGTCATTACCAGAGAAGAAATCGAACTCAAACAGCTTCACAGTCTCGCAGACGCTCTAAAAGGCGTGTCAGGACTGCGCGTTGCTGAAACCGGTGGCCGAGGTTCACAAACTTCAGTTTTTGCCAGAGGCACTAATTCTAACCACACTCTGATTATGATCGATGGTATTGAAATTAATGACCCTAGCTCGCCAACCGGTGCCTTCGACTTCGGCAACTTCCTGCTCGATGATGTGGACTCAATTGAAATCGTTAGAGGTGCACAAAGTGTACTTTACGGTGCTGATGCCATAGGCGCTGTTATTCATATTCGTACTAAAGCTGGTGAAGGGCCACTTAAAGCTCGCGCTAAACTGGTTGCAGGTAACAAATCTACGCATCATGAAACGTTTTCAGTTTCTGGCTCAAAAGACCGTTTCAATTACTCATTGACTGGTGGCCTTTACGAATCAGATAACGACACCGCACCGAACAAAGATCGCATGCCGTCAGGTATTTCCCGTGATGACGATGGTCACCAGAATAAAGTAGTCTCTAGCCGTATTGGCTGGCAAGGCGAGAACGTTCAGGCTTCTTTCTTTGGCCGACACATAGAATCAGAAACCGACATTGACGGTTTTCTTTCTGAAGACTTCGATGCCTACAACAGTAGCAAGCAGACCTATATTGGTGCTGAAATTAAAGGCCAGTTTTTTGATGGGGTGTGGCAACCAACACTGAGTTTGACCCATACCGATATCGAACGCAAAAACCGCAATGACAGACAAACAGCTTTTGAAACATTGAATCGCACTGACTACGATGGGGAAAAACAAAAACTGAGCCTGCAGAATGATCTTTATCTTATTGACAACAATGTAATCACTGTCGGTTACGAATTTGAACAAGAAGAAATTGAAGCCGAGGGTTTCACGGATTTCGGTGGTGGCTTTATTCAAAACCAGATGACAGATAAATCACGCCAAAATCGCGCCATTTATTTACAGGATCAAATTACGCTTACAAAAAAACTTTCAGCGACGCTTGGTGTTCGATATGACAACACTGATGATTTCGACTCTGAAACCTCATACCGTGTTGCAACCCGCTATGAGGTAACACCGTCTACGCAAATTCGAGCCTCCTACAGCGAAGGCTTCAGAGCACCATCACTTTACGAATTGTATGGGTTTACCCCTAACAGTTTTTTTAGCGCTTACTCTGGTAATCCAAATTTGGATCCAGAAACCAGTGAGAATTGGGAATTGGGCCTTGATCAGAGCTGGTTAAACGGCAGGGTTCAGACTAGTGCGACATTGTTCAAAAACGATATTGATGACCTTATCACCACGGTTTTCTTACCCAGCTTTGATAGTACCAGTGTCAATATTGA
>NZ_GG657900.1:59007-94837 GCF_000156355.1 Methylophaga thiooxydans DMS010
ACGTTTGCACCCGATACTTCTGTACCACCAGACGATTGCACATGCATGACAGCACGTTGAAGAATACGTTGGAAGGCCAGTGTTGGTTGTGTTTCACGCTCACTGTCTTCAGGCAAGGTTGGCAAATTGTCAGCAAGAAAGTCACTCAACTCCTGCCTTAGAATTGCAATATCCACATCACAGGCTTTCAAAACGGCAAGAGCCTGACCATTTTCCAGTAAGGCAAGCAGTAAGTGCTCAACGGTAAGAAACTCATGTGAGCGCTGCCGAGCATAATTGAATGCCTGACTGAGAGTTTGTTCGAGTTCTTTACTTAACATCTTGCATTCCACCTATTTGGTTGGATATCGAACCGGGTCATTCCTCTTCCATCGTACACTGCAATGGATGGCCGTGGCGTTGAGAATAGCTGTTGACCTGTTCGACTTTCGCTTCAGCTATCTCATAAGTAAAAATACCACACAACGCACTGCCTTCGGTGTGAACTTGCAGCATGGTTTGTGTTGCTTTTTCACGGCCCATGCCAAACAAGTTCTCCAGGACTTCAACCACAAAATCCATCGGCGTATAGTCATCATTGAGCATAATCACCCGATACTTGGGTGGCTGCTTCAAATCTGGCTTAGATGGTGCAACAGCGTATTCGTGGTCACCGTCGTGCCATTCGTGATCGTTATCCTGACTCATGCGCTTTTTTAGCTCGCTTGATCAATCATTTTTTTCAATTCGCCGTTTTCATACAGTTCCATGATGATGTCACAACCACCAATCAATTCACCGTTGATATACAGCTGCGGAAAGGTTGGCCAATCGGCGTAGCGATGCAAATTCTCACGTACTTCAGGTTCTGCCAGAACATTAATGAAGGCAAACTCTGCACCACATGCCGCAACGGCTTGTGATGAACGGCTGGAAAAGCCGCATTGTGGGAATTCTGGTGTACCTTTCATAAACAGAATAATTGAATTGCTTTCAATCGCCTGCTTAATGCGTTCCATGATTTCCATTGATAAATCCTCTTAGTTTGAAAATTGTCTAAGCTGAGATGGGGTCGATGCTGATAATTTCAAGCTTAGGTTAGTTGTAGTTGAGCTGCAACAAGCCCAAAATCGCATCAAGACCATTGTGATTGATGGCAGTATCAGCTTGTTGCTGCACTTTCGATTTTGCGTGATAAGCCACACTTAAGCCCGCAGGTTCCATCATCAACAAGTCATTAGCACCATCACCAACCGCCAGCGTCTGTGCTGGTGTGATGTCAAGCTGCTCACAACAATGCAGTAAAAAGTCTGCTTTTGTCTGAGCGCCACAGATCTCACCGTCTACTTCACCGGTCAATTTGCCGTCTTTCTCAGCCAATAAGTTAGCTTGTGTATAGTCTAAACCCAACCGTTGTTTGAGTCTGTCGGTAAAAAACGTAAAGCCACCGGAAACCAGTGCCAGCTTGATACCGTTTTGTTTTAATGTTTCCACCATAACCTCAGCCCCCGGATTCAGCTGTAAGCGTTCTTCATAGACACGCTCCAGTACCGAAACATTAAGCCCTTTTAACAAAGACACACGTTTTCTGAGTGAAGTTTCGAAATCGATATCGCCACGCATGGCAGCTTCTGTAATTTTGGCGACCTGTGGCTTAAGGTTCATAAAGTCGGCAATTTCATCAATACACTCGATACTGATGAGGGTGGAATCCATGTCGGTAACAAGTAGCCCAACGGTACTGGCATCAAAAGACGCCGGCAACATATTGATGTCAAAATCATATTGCTGACGTAATGCATTAATACCGTCTTTACCGATACTGGCGCCGGTGATAGTGGCGAATTTTTGCTGCCAATTCAGTGCACCGCTAACATGGAGAGTAATTTGATCGGCGATTTCTCTGCTTAACGCCGTACCCTGCAAAACCAAAGTTGTCATGGCTGTTCCGCTTTAGATAAAAAAATCGGCGAGACTGAACAAGCCAGCTCGCCGAAGATGTCCTGACTAAGCAATCAGAATTGAGGTTTAACCGGTGCAGCTTTAAAACGGTCAACACTGGCTACGATTTCAGCTTTAGCTTCTTCTTTATTTACCCAGCCTTCAATCTTGACCCACTTATTCTTTTCCAGATCTTTGTAGTGCTCAAAGAAATGAGCCAGTTGGTCTAGCAAAAGCGGTGACACATCGTTGATGTCTTGAATATGGTCGTACATTTTGTCATGGGGCACAGCGATAACTTTCGCATCTTCACCTGACTCATCAGTCATTTTCAGCATACCTACCGGGCGGCAAGCAACGACAGAACCACTGATCAGTGCATACGGGCTTACTACCAGCACATCAACCGGGTCACCGTCATCAGACAATGTATGAGGCACATAACCATAGTTACATGGGTAAAACATCGCCGTATTCATGAAACGGTCGACGAACAAAGCGCCAGTTTCTTTATCCACTTCATATTTCACTGGGTCAGAGTGTGAAGGGATTTCGATGATGACATTAATGTCTTCAGGCAGTTTTTTGCCTGAGCCAACACGGTCGAGGTTCATAGTGCTTGAGCTCCAGTTATGGGGGTGAACAAAACCTCTGATTATAGAAGAAATTTCGTCTGGATTAAACTCTAAAACACTGTGGTTATCACTTACTGTTCAAAAGGGATCATCTCAAAGTCTTCTTTGACTGCTCCACAATCAGGGCAAACCCAGTCATCTGGAATATCATCCCACGCTGTGCCCGGCTCAATACCCTCTTCCGGCATACCTTCAGCTTCATCGTAGACAAAACCACAAACGGTACATATCCATTTATTCATGATGTCCTCCTCTATCTCACCTTATCGGCTTAGAAAAACGACGCCTACGACTAATAATAACAGCGAAAACAATTTGCTCAGTTTTCCATGCGACAGTTTTTTCGCCATTATGGCGCCAACCGGTGCCATAAAAATACTGGTTGAGATTATTCCCAAGAATGCTTGCCAATGTACAAAGCCTGTCTGCCAGCTAGACGTGTTCGTTTGCTGTGACAATCCCATCCAAATAAACCCTATCACACCACTCACGGCAATCGGGAAACCACAGGCCGCAGCCGTGCCAACCGCACGTTGAATTTGTTGCCCCGCCATTACTAGGTAAGGTACCACAAGCGTGCCACCACCTATGCCTACCATCGCTGAAATAACGCCTGTCAACAAACCATAAGCTGACATGCCACTATGGGCTAATAATTTTGGGGAGAGAGTGTTAGGTGATGGTAGCCACATTCTGGTAGCCATCAATAAAGCAAACGCACCGAAAAAAGATTGTAGCCACTGGCTGGACAGATTCGCCGCAATGACTGCGCCAGATATGCTCCCTACCACTAAACCTGGTGTCAGTTTTCTGACCAGTATCCAGTCAATAGTGCCATAACGATGGTGGGCTCGCATCGAAGACAATGAGGTCAAGCTAATCGTCATCAAGGACGTGCCGATGGCAACATGAATAGCAACATCAGCTGACATGGTTTGCCAACTAAACACCAGTAGCAGAATCGGCACGATGATAAGACCGCCACCGATACCGAACAAACCTGCCAGCAAACCTGCAATGACTCCTGCACCGGCATAGCTTAGCCATTCAATCATAATTGTGCGCTATCCCTATGAAAAACAAGGCCTACTTCTCCACTTTACTTGCCGTTACGATACAGGTATAAAAGTTTGTGCACCACATAACGTAGATTAAGGAGCAGCTCCAAGCAGTATTTTCTAAATATAATAACGAGGTAAAGCATATGACGTCACTCAGCTACGTCCCAATGATTCTTGGGATTTTCGGATTATTCTGTGCATTTCTGGTTTACAACAAAGTTAAGGCGCAATCTCCCGGTTCAGGCAATGTTGTAGACATCGGCGATCAGATCCATCTGGGTGCTATGGTCTTTTTGCGAGCTGAATACAGCCGCCTCGCTATCTTCTGTCTTGTTTCTATTATCGCGCTTGGACTTTCCGATCTAGGCTGGCATAGTGCGCTGGCCTTTTTTATCGGCGCCATTTGTTCTGCCAGTGCCGGTTTTATCGGCATGTACGCTGCAACCAAAGCCAATGTCAGAACTGCTGTAGCCGCTCGCGACAGTGGTGCAGCAGATGCGCTAACAATTGCCTTCTTTGGTGGCTCTATCATGGGGCTAACGGTTGCTGCGATGGGGCTACTGGGTTTAGGTATTCTTTATTTATTGTATGGCTCAGATCCCCATACCGCACACACCATTCATGGTTTCGGAATGGGCGCTTCCTCGGTTGCATTATTCTCCCGTGTCGGTGGCGGCATCTTCACGAAAAGCGCTGATGTTGGCGCTGACCTTGTGGGTAAAGTAGAAGCTGGTATTCCGGAAGACGATCCGCGTAACCCAGGCGTCATCGCCGATAATGTTGGTGATAACGTCGGTGATGTAGCTGGTATGGGCTCGGATATTTTCGAATCTTACTGTGGCTCGATGATAGCCACTATTGCGATTGCCTCGACCATGAGCACACTCGCCATCAGTCAATTAGCCGATACGCAACAAACCTTAATGTTTATGCCACTGGCATTAGCTTCAATCGGCCTACTCTGCTCGATTGCTGGCATCCTGACAGTCAAAGTTTTCTCACAAAAAAGCCCGGAAGTGGCATTGCGTATTGGCACCATGGGATCCTCCGTGCTGTTTATCATCGTTTCGTGGCTGTTAATCACTAGCCTAGGGGGGATGACTAATCTGTGGATTGCCGTACTGTCTGGCGCTGTAGGCGGCATCATCGTGGGTTTAGTAACGGAGTATTACACTGGTGGTGCCCCCGTTCGTAAACTCGCGTCCAGCGGTGAAACAGGCCCAGCCACGGTGATGATTGGGGGCTTGGCTCTAGGTATGCAGTCAGTGGCGATTCCTGTTCTCACTATCGCGGGGATTATTTTTGTTTCCAGTCACTTTGCTGGTTTGTATGGTGTTGGTATCGCTGCGGTCGGGATGCTGGCCACCGTTGGCATTACCATGGCAATAGATGCATACGGTCCGGTTGCCGATAATGCCGGTGGTATTGCAGAAATGGCGGAAATGGGTAAGGAAACCCGTGATATTACCGATTCATTAGATGAACTGGGTAATACGACTGCAGCTATCGGTAAAGGCTTTGCAATTGGGGCGGCGGCTTTGGCGGCGCTAGCTATCATCAGTGCTTATATCGAAACAATCACGCTGGGCGACCCCAGTTTTGCTTTATTAATCAATAATCCGGTTGTGTTGATGGGTATGTTCCTCGGTGGCATATTCCCGTTCTTGGTCAGTGCTCTGACCATGACCGCTGTGGGTGATGCTGCCTTCGATATGATTAAAGAAATACGTCGGCAGTTCAAAGAAATCCCCGGCTTGATGGAAGGCACAGCCAAACCGGATACGGCACGTTGTGTGGATATTGCAACCAAGGCAGCGTTAAACAAAATGATTCTGCCGGGTACTTTGGCGGTATTAGCGCCAGTCGTCGTCGGTTTCGGCCTGGGTCCAGAAGCCTTGGGCGGCATGCTTGGTGGAGCCTTAATCTGTTGTGTGATGATGGCGTTGATGATGGCGAATGCCGGTGGTGCATGGGATAATGCCAAAAAGCACGTTGAAAAGGGCAACCATGGCGGCAAAGGCTCGGAAGTGCACAAAGCGGTTGTCGTCGGTGACACCGTTGGTGACCCGCTGAAAGATACGTCTGGCCCATCAATGAATATCTTGATCAATGTGATGGCGATTGTCAGTCTGGTGATTGCGCCATTATTAATCTGATTTTGTGAATGTATTAACCTGCAAGGCCACCTTCGGGTGGTCTTGTTGTTTCTAGGAAACCTTTTGCAATACACACACGCTGTCACACACCGTAAAGTCTGGTCCCTAGCAGGCCCGATGATACTTGCTAACCTGTCTACACCACTATTAGGCATGGTCGATACTGCCGTGGTAGGTCACTTAAGTTCACCTGTTTACTTAGGCGCTGTGGCGCTCGGCACCATGCTCTTTACGTTTTTATTCTGGGGCTTCGGTTTCCTTCGCATGGTAACCACAGGACTTACCTCGCAAGCCAACAGTGATGCAAACCAAAGTGCGACGCGTAATGTGTTAATTCAGTCAGGCTTGCTTGCCATCATCATCGCAGCCCTGTTGTTATTACTGCAATCGCCTATTGGCTGGCTAGCGTTTCAGATCATAGAGGGTAGCCCTGAGGTGCTCGCCGCGGCACAGCAGTACTACCACATCAGAATTTGGAGTGCGCCAGCAACACTGCTCAACTACGCCATTTTAGGCTGGCTCATTGGTATGGGGGCATCACGGTCAGCGTTAGTGATTGTACTGGTCATTAACATCTGCAATATCGGATTCGATTTATTGCTAGTCAATCAGTTTGGCATGAAAGCAGATGGGGTTGCCCTCGCCTCAGTAATGGCTGAGTACATTGGCCTTATTTTTGCGCTTTTTATATTGAGCAGACGTCAGCTTGCCTTAAAACAGATTCAACTCAAAAAAGAACTACAATCGATCTTCAACAACCGACAAGGCTTAAACCTGCATGGCAACTTTATGTTGCGAACCTTGTGCCTGATTTTCTGTTTTGCCTTTTTCACCAATCAAGGTGCACAACAAGGTGATATCACTCTGGCAGCCAACATGGTGCTACTCAATTTTATTACGTTTATGGCGTATGTATTGGATGGCTTTGCCAATGCAACAGAAGTGATGACAGGTAATGCGATTGGTCAATCTGATAGGCACAGACTCAAACGCAGCCTCGTATTAAATGGTGCGTGGTCATTTTTCGTCGCTTGTCTGTTCAGTTTTGTATATTACTTTTTTGGCAACCAGATAATAAACTTATTAACCAGTATCGATGCCGTTTCTGCGAGCGCTACTGACTACCTTTTTTGGGTGATATTAGCCCCTGTCATTGGCGTTTGGTCGTATTTACTGGATGGCTTATTTGTTGGCGCCACTTTAGGTCGTGAAATGCGAAATACGATGTTGTTTGCCACATTCTGTTGTTACTTACCAGCATGGTTTTTATTGCAGGGCTTTGGCAACCATGGCTTATGGGCAGCATTAATCATTTTACTCGCTGCACGCAGTATCGCCCAAGCCGTTTACCTACCGGGAATGTTGCGAAGCAGTGATTGATCAAACGGGCTGATTATCACGCCAAGTCTGATTGCCATGCCGCCTGTCTGATCGAATTCTGCGATCATCTTTATTCGGTTCAAAGCGAATCATGTCACGACGGTCATGCCCGATGCGTCGCTGAGTCTGTCGATTTTCACGGCGAGTAAGCTGCGATGGGGTGACTTCGTTTTGACTGTGTTTAGGATGTTTTTCGTTCATAACGACACTCCTTTTAATCACAGTTTGACATTACGCCTAGTGAGTATAAGTTGTCAATTAATCAACAGGTTAAACTGTTTTTCTTCTGCTGTATAAGGGCAGCGAAAGGCCATAAAATAGGCTTTCAACTGTAAATTTTCTTGCTGGAGTATATTGCCATAGAGTCTATCGCCAACCACTGGATGACCTAAGCTTGCTGCATGCTGCCGGATTTGATGTTTTCGTCCTGTTTCAATTCGTACATCCAACAGGCTTTGCTGTTTGCTTGCATCAAACTTCAGTCGGGTAAAAAAACTCACCGCATGACGGCCATCCAGATCCAAATCGACTTTGACAGGGTTGTCCACCGTCGCTTGTTCTGAAAACTCACCTTCGACCCAGATCTGGTAGCGCTTCTCGATTTGGCGGCTTTGAAAAAGACCTGACAATAATGCAGCCGCTTTTTTTTCGTGCGCGACAATAATCAGACCATTCGCCGCTCTATCTAATCGGTGCACCACAAAGGCATTTCGCTGCGGGGTTAAGTGTTGTTCTGCCCAACGGGTTATTGTGCAGTGGTCACCCCATTTTGAGCCTTGTGAAAGCATTCCATAGGGCTTGTTCCAGATGCTGTACTGGCCCATATCAGCAATCAGTTCTGGTTCGGCCGGTTCACAGTCTAGTACATGTTCGTCGTAATAAATATGTAGTGTCTGACCGATATCTAGCTGTCGCTTAGCTCGTCTGAGGCGTTGGGTCTTTTTTCCTGTGGTTACCCAGACTGCGCCTTTAAGCATCACTTTCTTAAGTTGCTGTTTCGATAAAGCGGTTTCTGACGCCAGAATATCAACAGCAAGCTTGCCTGACTCAGTCACATTAATATGCTTTTCGAAACGCGCTAAACTAGAAGACATTTTATGATTGGCCGCTTTGGCGTAGAATTATTTTTATTTAAGTCGGTGTGAATTATGGTTATACCTTATTTTAAGCAAGTTTGCCTGGCATTGTTGACTGTATTGTTATCGTTTTCCGTCAACGCCGAGATATTTAAATGGGTTGATGAAAATGGCCAGACCCATTACTCACAAACCCCTCCGGAGTCAGGCATGGCTGAGACTATAGACGTCCCTCCTCCACCGCCAATTGCGTCTGAAACAGATGAAAATGAAATTGAAACACTGATTGAGCAACAACAAGCTGCTGAAAAAGCCGAACAAGAGGCGAAAGAAACAGCCGAACAAGAAGCAGAGCGAGAAGCTCAATTGGCTACAAATTGTCAGGTAGCGACAGATAATTTGCGCGGCTATCAAAACAATCCCGGTCGCCGCGTAATCGATGAAGAAGGGAATGCCACCAGGCCATCTGAGGAAGAGCGCCAACAAAAAATTCAAGACCTGCAAGACAAGATAGATCTTTATTGCCAATAAGGAGAAGCAGATGCCCTACCTAAACATTGTCACAAATCAAGAAGTCAAAGACGAAGCGTCTCTATTAAAATTAGCCAGTCAAACCGTATCTAAGATCTCCGGCAAACCTGAAAGCTATGTCATGGTTGCTGTTGAGCAAAAAGCCAATATGCTGTTTGGTGGCAGTGATGCCCCCACAGCGATACTCGATTACCGTGCGCTGGGCTTACCCGGCGACAGACAAGCCTTTTCCGATGCACTTTGTACGCTTATCAATGAACAATTAGGCATTGATGGCGGAAGAGTTTATATCAGCATGACAGACTCAGAACGTCAAAACTGGGGCTGGAATCACAGTACATTTTAGTCTTTTCATTTAATCAGAAACCTATGGCACTGCTGGCTTCCAGCAGTGCCTTTTAGTCATAACAGGAATAATAAACTTTCATGCGTGCCTCCAACCTGCTCATTTCAACCCTCAAAGAAACACCCGCTGATGCCGAAATTGTCAGCCATCAATTAATGCTGCGTGCAGGGCTTATACGTCGTTTAGCGTCAGGCCTTTATACATGGCTTCCGATGGGCTTGAAAGTTCTCAGAAAGACCGAAGCCATCATTCGTGACGAAATGGATAAGGCAGGCGCACAAGAAGTTCTTATGCCCTCGGTACAACCGTCAGAGTTATGGCAGGAAAGTCAGCGCTGGGAAAAATACGGGCCAGAGCTGCTGCGTATTACCGATCGCCACCAGCGTGAGTTTTGTTATGGCCCGACCCATGAGGAAGTGATTACCGATTTAGTTCGACAGGAAATTCGTAGTTACAAACAACTCCCGATTAATTTCTATCAGATCCAAACCAAATTTCGTGATGAAATTCGTCCTCGCTTTGGATTAATGCGTGCTCGTGAGTTTTTGATGAAAGATGCTTATTCTTTCCACTTGGATCACGCATCGCTGCAACAAACTTACGATGACATGTTTGCTGCTTACTCACGTATTTTTTCGCGTATCGGCCTCGACTTTCGTCCAGTTCAAGCGGATACCGGCAGTATAGGCGGTAATGCCTCACATGAGTTTCATGTGCTCGCGAGTTCAGGTGAAGATGCCATCGCTTTCAGTGATCAAAGCGACTACGCAGCCAATGTCGAGTTAGCAGAAGCTATCGCGCCAGCAGGCCAACGCGCCGCAGCTGCTGAAACCATGACCACCGTTGAAACGCCGCAACAACATACCATTGATGACGTCAGCCAATTCCTCAATAAACCAGCAACACAATGCCTAAAAACACTGCTGGTTGAGGGTGCCGAAGAAGACTCTGTGGTCGCACTGGTATTACGTGGTGATCATGATTTAAATGAAATCAAAGCAGAAAAACATCCCCTAGTGGCTGAACCGCTGACATTTGCCACACCGGAAAAAGTGTTGGAGTCATGTGGTGCCAATATCGGTTCGATTGGTCCTGTCGGTCTGACCATTCCGGTGCTTGTTGATCATGCCGCTGCTTTTGTCTCAGACTTTGTTTGTGGGGCTAATGACGATGATAAACATCTTACCGGTGTTAACTGGGGAAGAGATTTAGCTGAACCAGATACCGCTGATCTGCGAAATGTTGTAGCCGGTGATCCAAGTCCAGATGGTCAGGGCACGCTGGATATCGCTCGCGGTATCGAAGTAGGTCATATCTTCCAACTGGGTGAAAACTACAGCAGCAAACTCAATGCTGTGGTGTTGAACGAGACCGGTAAATCTCAAGTGATTACCATGGGTTGCTATGGTATCGGCGTATCACGTGTGGTTGCCGCAGCTATTGAGCAAAATAATGATGATCGCGGCATTATCTGGCCGGAAGCCATTGCGCCTTACCAAGTTGTATTAGTGCCAGTGAACGCGCACAAATCAGTCAGAGTCAAACAAAAAGCGGAAGAAATATATCAGCAGCTACAAGCGGCCGGTATCGACGTGTTATTGGATGACCGTGGGCTGCGTCCTGGTGTTGCCTTTGCCGATATGGAATTGATTGGTATTCCACATCGCCTGATTCTCGGCGAACGAGGCCTTGATAACGGCATGATCGAATACAAATCGCGTCGTACTGGTGAAGGCGATGAGTTCCCAATCGAATCTGTCATTGAGACGATCAAACAAAAACTGAGCTGAGATTTTAGCCATGAGTTTAATCAAAGAATCTGATGTGATTGATAGCGTTGCAGATGCATTGCAGTTTATTGCTTGCTATCACCCGAAAGATTTCATTCAGGCAATGAGCAATGCCTATGAACGCGAACAATCGGCTTCAGCACGAGATGCCATCGCACAGATTCTAATGAACTCACGCATGTGCGCTGAGAATAACCGGCCTATTTGCCAAGACACCGGTATCGTCAATGTTTTTGTAAAAGTCGGTATGAATGTGCAATGGAAAGCCACCATGAGTCTGGAAGATATGGTGAATGAAGGGGTGCGTCGTGCCTACCTACACCCGGATAACGTATTGCGGGCATCGGTGGTATCAGACCCTTTAGGAAGTCGCCAGAACACCAAGGATAATACCCCCGCTGTTATTCATACTGAGCTCGTGCCTGGTGATAGCGTTGAAGTACTGATCGCAGCAAAAGGCGGTGGCAGTGAGAACAAAGCAAAGTTCACCATTTTAAATCCCAGCGATAGTCTTGTTGGCTGGGTGCTGGATACCGTTCCTAAAATGGGTGCAGGTTGGTGCCCACCAGGCATGCTTGGGATTGGTGTTGGCGGGACCGCAGAAAAAGCCATGCTAATGGCAAAAGAATCGTTGATGCATCCCATCGATATTCAGGATTTGATAGAGCGAGGCCCGAAAACGGCGACAGAAAAACTCCGTGTTGAGCTCTATGAAAAGGTGAACAATCTGGGGATCGGCGCACAAGGACTTGGCGGTCTGACCACGGTGCTGGATGTCAAAATTAATGACTATCCAACCCATGCGGCTTCACTGCCAGTTGCGATGATTCCAAACTGCGCTGCAACTCGCCACATTCACTTTACCTTGGATGGCACGGGCCCGGCAGAGTTTGAACCGCCCTCTTTGAATGACTGGCCAGATATCACTTGGCAGGCCGCCGAAAATACGCGCCATGTAAACCTTGATACCGTTACTCAGAATGATATTGAACAATGGCAGCCGGGCGAAACTTTGCTACTCAGTGGTCACCTCCTGACCGGACGTGACGCGGCCCACAAGAAGATTGCAGACTTAATGGCTAAAGGTCAGCCATTACCTGAAGGCCTCGATTTCAATGGTCGCTTTATCTATTACGTCGGTCCGGTTGATCCGATTGATGGCGAAGTCGTTGGCCCTGCAGGCCCAACCACAGCAACTCGCATGGATAAGTTCACCGATATGATGCTGGCAGAAACCGGATTGTTAGGCATGATCGGTAAAGCTGAACGCGGCCAAGCCACGGTAGAAAGCATTAAGCAGCACCGTTCTATTTATCTTATCGCTATTGGTGGCGCAGCTTATTTAGTCTCTAAAGCCATAAAGTCTTCTCGTATTATTGCCTTTGAAGAATTAGGCATGGAAGCGATTCGAGAGTTCTATGTAGAAAACATGCCAGTCACTGTTGCGGTAGATAGCCAAGGTCAGTCTGTGCACGAAACAGGACCTAAAGAATGGCGTATTAAGCTCGCAGCGCTTACAATCGAGTAAGACATAGTTTTGTAATACAAGGAAACGGTCATGGCCATAGCAATACCTCTTCACCTCCTAGCCGCCGTTATATGGGTTGGAGGGATGTTTTTTGCCTATATGGTACTGCGTCCTACTGCTGCTACCCTTCTGCCTCCCGAGCAACGGCTTCCACTCTGGAGCGAGACATTCAAGTTGTTTTTTGTCTGGGTGTGGGGTGCCATCATCACCTTACTCGTCACCGGGTTTTGGATGATACATCGACTTGGCGGCATGGGTGGCGTCGATGGAGTTGGTGTACATGTACACATCATGTTGCTTGTCGGCATTTTTATGATGTTAATTTTTATGCATGTCTTCTTTAACCCATTTAAAAAATTAAAGTGGGCGGTTGCTGAACAAGACTGGATCACCGGGCGAAACAACCTGACTCAGATCCGCAAGCTGGTGCTACTGAATCTGGTGCTCGGCCTGCTGACCATCATTATTGGCTCTTCTGGACGCTATTGGGCCGGCTAGTGTTCAGGATTTTTATCAGCCTCCCGATAATCCTGCTGTTCGCTTCCTCTAGCCTCTCAGCAGATACCATCAAGCGCATTCAAAAAGCCGATGGCAGTGTTGAATTCAGTAATGTGGACGGTGCAGGTCAGCAGACCGTCATTTACAAGTCACAAAGCGGTGAAGGTTTTGTTTTCTCAGATCAGAAACCACAACATGGTTCTTTTGAGGTGCTTAAATTTAGTTGTTTTGCCTGCAACCCGCACTCGACTATTAATTGGCATACAATCAGTCTTAACACCCGCTCTTACGCCACTGAAGTAAAAAAAATGGCCGAAAAATATCAGGTCGATGCAGCCTTAGTCAGAGCTGTCATTCACGCAGAATCAGCCTTTAACTACAAAGCCAAGTCAAAAGCAGGCGCGCAAGGGCTTATGCAGTTAATGCCTGGTACAGCAAGTGATTTAGGTGTTAAAAATGCCTTTAATGCTAATGAAAACATTGAAGGTGGTGTGAAATACCTAGCCCAGTTGCTATCACAATTTAATGGCGATATTAAACTCGCTACTGCCGCTTATAACGCCGGTCCTAATGCAGTGAAAAAGTACAACGGCATTCCGCCTTATTCAGAAACGAAAGTCTATGTGGAGCGTGTCGGTATTTTGCACCGTCGTTATCAACGTGAAAGTTAAAACTACTAAAAAATTACTTGCAGAACATCAAGATCTGACTCATTCCACCATGCAGAAGGTTGCCTCACATGTCCAACGCCAAGAAGGTGATTGGGTATTAAACACCGTGATGATTGAAGGCCAGGAAGTCCCATTCAAATACAAACGCCGGCGTAAATATAAGTCATTAAAAGGGGCGCGGGTGGATATGATTTATTACCCGGAAGTCGAAACCATAGCGCGGATGGATTTTGAGTACATGAAAGTCGTTAAAATCTCAGTATCCTGACGCAGGCACTTTCAACGTCAAGACGCCATCACGCTGGATAATATCCAGGTGTTTCATAAAACTCATACCCAGTAAAACAACATCATCTGACATATGTGGATTGATACTGGCATGAATGTTTTGCATGGTGATCCCGCCCAGTTGCACCGAGTCCAGGGTCGTTTGATAAACGTGCACCACGCCATTCGCTGTTGTCACCATGCTCTGGCGGCCTGCTTTTAACCCCGCTGATTTGGCAATACCGGCTGGCACACTAACATGCGTGGCTCCTGTATCAAGGAGGAAGTTGACTGGATGACCATTAATCAATCCGGGCGCAAGATAGTGGCCAGCACGGTTGCGTTCTAACTTAACCTCACCTTGATTCCCGTCATTTATTGATAAAGCTTTATTCGGGTTATCACGCTGTTGAATGAAGCCATTAAAAAACAGCGTCAACGACCCCATCAATAGCAGCCAAAACAGTATCGTTATCACTTTTCCTGAAAAAATTGAGGGGAGTTCTGGTGCGCTCATCGTTACCTTCGTCTCTAGGTTTGATTTTGTTAGACAGTCTAATACCCTATAGATTCAGTGACTATTCTTATACGCAATTACGCTAGAATGGTTTCAACAAAAACAGGTAGGTGACTTATCAATACAATCAGCATGCTAGGAAGTGGCTGGCTTGGCAAACCGCTTGCTGAGCATTTTATGCAACAAGGATACAAGGTAAAGCTATCCACGCGAAACCACGCAAAACAACGTCAATTGGCTCAGTCCGGTTTTGACAGCTATATTGTCGATATCGATCTGCCAGATCCTCCCGAGCCTGACTTTCTCAATACTGACTCACTCATCATTAATATCACCAATAAAAACGGTGTCAGTTTTGAGCGTCTTATTAGCACCCTTCGCAAAAGTCCTATCAAACACGTGCTGTTTGTCAGCTCGAGTTCGGTTTATCAAAACCTGAACCGAGCAGTGACTGAGGATGAAGGTGTTGAAGACCCCGACAGCGCCTTATTTCAAATCGAAAACTGCTTCAAAAACGAAACAGCATTTGAAACAACGATCGTACGCTTTAGCGGATTAATTGGGCCTAACCGCCATCCCGGTCGTTTTTTCAGAAATGGAAAACAAGTCCAGCAAGCAGATGCCCCCGTCAACCTGATTCACCTTGATGATTGTATTGGCATTATCGATGCCATTTTTGAAAAATCGGCCTGGCAACAAACCTTTAATGGCTGTGCTGACACACACCCAACAAAACGTGAATTTTATACACATGCAGCAAGTCTAGCCGACCACCCTACCCCTGATTTTGCGCCTACACAGTTGCCTCTATTTAAAATCGTCAGTAATACTAAAGCAAAGCACGTTTTGCAGTACCAGTTTCAATATCCTGATTTGATGGCGATACAAGATTATTAATCCTTGTCTGATGACTTAGAAATCATCGCGGCCATCCAGTAGAATACGAGGCTATGAATCAACGCTCCCTGATTTGTCCTTGCCTAAGCGGCAAGCCCTATGCAAACTGTTGCGAACCCCTTCATCAGGCTAACCACGGCGCCAACACAGCTGAAAGTCTTATGCGTTCTCGTTACAGTGCCTTTTGCCTTGGCCATGCAAACTATTTATTAACGACATTGCACCCATCTAAACGTCGCCCTGATGAGTTAAAACAGATTGAGAATACCATCAACACAACCGCTTGGTTGGGGCTAAAGATACTCGATCATAAACAGGCGAATGATTTAGCCGAAGTTGAGTTTGTTGCATTTTATGAAGATGCACCTTTTGTCCAACTTCACGAGCGATCACGCTTCACGCGTGAGGCCGGTCAATGGTTTTATCACGATGGTGTGTTTATGCCTGACATTAAATTAGGTCGTAATGAGCCCTGCTTTTGTGGCAGTGGAACTAAGTTTAAACACTGCCATGGTAGTTAGTCACCAAGGTAGCGTTTACGTTTAGCGGGTTTCAATTTTGCTAAATCGACCATGACCAGACCATCGATGCAGTGACCAAAATCTGCATCTATATTGAAGTCGATAAAACGCACACCGCCTTGCTCACAGACATCCGCATATTGCTTGTAAAGCGTGGGAACAGTGACATTCATATGCGACAATTGCTCGCGCATAGCCGTGAAGTCCTCATCCTTATCTGTTTCAGATAATGTCATCGCTATACGTTGCTGATGCTCCTGTTCAGGGCTATACGGCACACGGGCTTTTGCCAGCGTCTCTGAATCGGCAAAGTAATGTTTGTAATAACTCACAATCAAGGCTTTGGCAAAGTCTGGATAGCTATTGCTCAAACTCACCGGCCCAAACAAGTAGCGTATCTCTGGATAACGTTTCAGATAGGCACCAATGCCGTACCAGAGGTAATCAAGACTTCGTCTGCCCCAATATTTAGGGCTGACAAAGCTACGACCCAACTCGATACCCCGTTCAAAATATGGCTGCATTTTGTCGATATCATAATCGAACAGCTCCTGACTATAGATGCCGCGGCTATCCTCTTTTTCCAGAATGCGTTTAACCTCACCTAAACGATAGGCTCCGGCAATTTCCAACTCTTGTTCATCCCACAAAATTAAATGCCGGTAATCGCGATCATATTTATCTATGTCTCGGCGCTTACCCGTGCCTTCACCGACTTGTCGGAACGTTATTTCGCGTAAGCGACCAATCTCATGCATGACCGCCGAATCAGGTTGATAGTCGAACAAATAGATCTTTTTATTATCAGCTGTTTCACCAAGCAGTTCCGCATGCTGTAATTCACGTCTTATAAAGCGACGTTCCTGTGGATGGGAAATCGTCTGCTCTGTCTTAAATAACGGCTTTTTGCCTTTTGCAAGACGGTAGAGGTGGCGTCGTAAGAGTTTGGTTTTTTCGGCTTTGACCAGAGGCAGTTGTGCAATTTGTTGGTAGGGAATGGATTCGCCGACTCGCATGACAATGTTCTTGGAGTGTTTATTGAACATTTCGTGCGCCAACATCATTCCTGATAAGGGCTTGTATACCATTGATGCACTATAAAAAAGGGATGAATTTCGTGCGCCAATAAAAATCGGCAAGATGGGCGCGTTAGTCTTTTTGGCAAAGTTCAAAAAGCCACTATTCCACTTTCCATCCCTGACACCGCTAGGACGAATTCGTGAAACTTCACCTGCGGGGAAAACAATGACTGCCTCTTCATTATTCAAACAGTCAATAATACGAGAGATACTACTTTTTCTCGTCGATTTAGACAGATTATCGACTGGCAGAAATAAGGATTCAACAGCTTCAAAATTCATCAGCATATCGTTAGCAACAATTTTTACATCACGACGTACTTCCCCCACCAGCTTGAGTAAAGACAGCCCATCAAGCGCACCTAACGGATGATTAGCGACGATGACGACGCGTCCTGTTGCAGGAATATTATTTCTGTCGCGATGGCTGATGCTGTAGCTGAAATCGAAATGGTCCAATACCTGTTCAATAAAATCAAACCCTCGCAGATCCTGATGGGTCGATAAAAACAGGTTTACTTCTTGTTCGTGAGTGATTTTTCGTAGAAAGCCCAGTGTCGGTTTACGAATCCATGGGCTGGTGTGTTGAAACTTGGGGAATTTCTGTTGAACTGCTTGTTCAATATTGAGCATTTTTTATCTCTACCTTGCCTATTTGCGGCAAGGATAGAGATATGCTGTTACAACTTGATAACAGTTTGATGACGTTTATGTGACGCTGCGCCAGCTCTACGTGATTGGATTAAGCTGCTTGCACCGGAATTGAATGACGCATATGGGTGATATCGTTATTCTCGTCCAGATACACTAAGGTCGGTTTATGGCTTGTCGCTTCTTCGGCATCCAAGGTTACATAAGCGCATATAATCAGACGATCACCAGGCGACGCTTTATGCGCAGCGGCACCATTAACCGAAATCACGTTCGAGCCATCTTCCGCGCGAATGGCATAGGTAGTGAAGCGCTCACCATTAGCGACATTGTAAATCTGGATTTGCTCGTATTCATGAATACCCGCTGCTTCCAGCAATTTACCGTCAATCGCACATGAGCCTTCGTATTCCAGTTCGGAATGAGTCACACAGGCGCGATGTAATTTAGCTTTTAAAAAGGTCAGTTGCATAGCCGACAAAATCTTATGAATTAGCCCGATATTATCGCTTTTTAACCAAAATCAGGCAAGGTTACAGGCAATATTGTCTATCAAACGAACATTACCTAATCGTGCAGCTACCAGTATACGTAAGGCAGTATCCTGCCCGAGCTGTGCTAACGCCAGATCTGATTCGCGCCGAACATCAAGATACTCTGGCTCGAATCCAGCCTGTTTAAGGTGATCTTGCGCATCAGAAATGGCTACGTCAAGATCGTCAATGCCATTTTCTATCGACGTTTTTAACAGTAAAATTTGCTCATGCAGTAATGGCGCCTGAACGCGCTGTTTCTCCGTTAATAAATTATTACGCGAGCTCAACGCTAAACCGGTCTCATCTCGACGCGTTGGCGCGCCAACAATATCAACGGCTAAATTCAAGTCTTGTACCAGCTTTTTAATTAACATCAATTGCTGGTAATCCTTCTCACCAAACACAGCAATATCAGGCTGAACCATATTGAATAGTTTAGTGACTACCGTTGCGACACCATCAAAATGACCTGGCCGCCCTAGCCCACACAATTTATCTTCCATACCCGGAACATGAATGCTTGTTTGCTTATCCATGCCTTCGGGGTACATCACTTCATCGGATGGTGTAAAAACCAGATCGCAATCAAGTTCACTTAATAGCTTGATATCATCAGTCAATGTACGTGGATAAGCGGTCAGATCGTTTTTATCATTGAACTGTAGCGGGTTAACAAAAATACTCACTACAATGCGATCCGCTAACTCGTGTGCTTTTTGAACCAGTGACAAATGGCCATCATGAAGATTACCCATCGTCGGCACGAACGCCACAATTTCATTATGCTGACGCCAGTTTTTTACGCGAGTACGCAGCGCAACAAGATTATCTACCACCTGCATTAAAATTGCTGCTCCGGCCCAGGGAAAGTACCCGCTTTCACATCTTGTACGTATTTAGTAATCGCAGCCTGAATCGCACCCGTGTCTGCCAGAAAATCATGACTAAAACGAGGACGTCTGCCTGGAGTCAAACCTAACATGTCGTAAAGCACCAATACTTGACCATCACATTCTTTACCGGCACCAATGCCAATCACTGGAATAGTCAGCTCTTTTGTGACACGCGCTGCCAGTTCCGCTGGCACACACTCCAATACCAACATATCAGCACCCGCCTGTTGCAAATTAATGGCATCAGCCATTAGTTCTTCGGCTGCTTGAGCTTCTCGGCCCTGAACGATATAGCCACCCAAGCGGTGTACCGATTGCGGCAATAAACCAAGGTGCGCACAAACTGGAATACCTCGGGCTGAGAGTTGCGCTACGGTATCAGCGATAACAGCCCCGCCCTCGAGCTTAATCATTTGCGCGCCACCTTCCGCCATCAAACGGGCGGCATTACGAATCGCCTGTTCTGCATTGGCATAACTCATAAATGGCATATCCGCGACGACAAAAGCCTTCTCACTGCCTCTGACGACATTGGCAGTGTGGTAAACCATATCATCGACCGTCACGGGTACGGTGCTCTCTTGCCCTTGCACAACCATACCCAGTGAGTCACCCACCAAAATAACATCAATACCTGCTTCTTCCAGTGCATGACTGAAACTTGCATCGTAGGCAGTCAAAACAGCAATCTTTTCCTGCGCTGCTGTCATTTTGCGCAAAGTTGTCAGGCTCAGACGACTCATAATTATTTCTTCCCTTTTACCGGTAACGGGTTGTAATAATGTCTGCCACTTTGGATGGAACAGATTTGCTCCAGCAATTGCTGATAGTCTTGTTCACTGTTCACCAAATCTATCTGCTCAGCATTCACAATCAGCAATGGCGAGGCATCGTAATAATGGAAGAAGTCAGCATAGGTGTCCGCTAATCGTTTCAGATAGCCCTCTTCCACGTGTTGTTCATAGCCAATACCACGCTGACTAATACGTGATTTCAGTACTGGCAGCGAGGCCTGTAGATAGATAACCAAGTCCGGTGTTCGGTGGTGTAAGGTCAAATTGTCATACACCATATTGTAAAGGGCCAATTCATCATCATCTAAGGAAATCTGGGCAAACAATTTGTCTTTTTCGACCATGAAGTCGGCGATATGTAAATCGTTGAATAAGTCATCTTGGTTGAGTGTTTTACCAAGCTTCACCCGTTGCATCAAAAAACTCAGCTGCGTCGGTAAGGCTGACTGTTTCGGATAGAGATAAAATTTTTCCAAAAAAGGATTTTGCTCGGGCTGTTCCAGTAATATCGTGCCTGCAAAGCTCTCTGCCAAGCGTTTGACTAAATGCGTTTTTCCGACCCCTATCGGGCCTTCCACTACGATATAACGATGCTCTAAGGTAGGATTCATAACGCGCTATTTTCCACTTTATCTAAGCCCTCTGGCGGACAGGTTTTCTGCAGTTGCTTGATATTGCCTCGTTGAGGAATATTTAAATCCGGCGCAATTTCGGCAAGCGGATACAAGACAAACGGTCGGTCTGATATGCCCGGATGTGGCACGTTCAAACGTTCATCGTTAATGACCTGATCCGCAAACAACAAGATATCCAGATCCAAGGTTCGTTCGCCCCAATGACGCTTTCTAATTCGCCCATGTGACTGTTCAATTGCTTGTAATGCATCAAGCAGGGCATGCGCTGATAAATGGGTATCCACACTGACAACCGCGTTTATATAATCAGGTTGATCTTGCGGTCCCATTGGTGGGCTTTTGTATAACGATGATGTCTGAACCAGCGTTGTCTGAGCAAGCTGTGCGATATCATCAATGGCTGTTTTTATCTGGGTTTGAGGATTGTCCAAATTACTGCCAAGGCCGATGTAAACGTGCATTATTCCTGATCCTGAGATTTCTTCGCTGCCGGTTTTCTGCGCCGACGACGGCGACGCGGTTTTCGCCCCTGAGGCTCTCCCCCCAGTGTATCCACCATCGTTTGCTGCTCGGTAGCTGACACATCCTGAAATGTTGTCCACCAATCGACGAGTTCAGCCAAAGGCTCGCCAGCATCACTTCGTAAGGCAAGAAAGTCATACGCTGCACGAAACTTTGGGTGCAACAATGATTTGAAGGCACGCTTGCCCTGCCGTTTCGTCAAGCGAGGTTGTAATGTCCAAATATCACGCGTCACCAAACTATAACGTTTAGGAATGGCAACCCGTTGTATTTGATCGGTAATCACTTCAGACGCTGCACGCTGCATGGCTGGTATCTCGGGCATACCATTTTCCATTAGCAACTGCATTCTCTGTCTCACGGGCTCCCACAATATCGCGGCGAACAAGAAGGCAGGCGTCACCGGTTTGTTAGCATCAATGCGGCTATCAGTATTTTCTAATGCCTTCATTAACAGAGTGCGTGGATAGTTATCTTCTTCCTGATGCAGCAACACCGCAGTTTGCGGATACATATGATCAAATAAGCCATAGTGGCAAAGTAGTTCATGGGTGACGGCTGCATTGCCGCTTAAATAGAGTTTGAGTGTTTCATCAAATAAACGTGCCGGAGGAATATCTTTGAGCAGACTGCCCCAATTAAATATCCCTTGCTCGGTTTTTGCATCGACTTGTAAACCGAGTTTGGCGACAAATCGTAACGCGCGCAGCATCCTTACAGGGTCTTCACGATAGCGTGTTTCGACATCACCAATAAGACGTATCACGCCGGCATTGAGATCTTCGATGCCACCCGTATAGTCAATAATCGAAAAATCACGAATATTGTAATACAAGGCATTCACCGTAAAGTCGCGGCGCCAGGCATCTTGCTCTAAGGTGCCGTAAACATTGTCTTGAACAATTCGCCCCTGCGCATCCACATCACCATTTGCTCCCGGCGGTGCTCTGAATGTCGCCACTTCAATCACTTCACGCCCAAAACGCACATGAACCAGTTTAAACCGGCGCCCGATCAAGCGGCTACGCCGGAAAAGTTTATGAACCTGCTCCGGTAGCGCATTGGTAGAGACATCAAAGTCTTTGGGTTCGTGGCCCAGCAATAAATCACGCACACAGCCACCAACGAGGTAGGCCTCAAAACCAGCGTCTTTGAGTGTATACAATACATTCAATGCATTCTGACTGATTTGCTTACGCGAAATGTCATGCTCGGCACGTGGCACGATAATAGGTTCTTCAGGCTTTCGGCTGGCATTGCCATTCTTGCCCTTGACCAACTTTGTAAAGATTTTGTTTAAAGACAGCATAAGCTGTGAATAATACCATGTGTTATGTCAATCGCGTCGCTAAACCATTATCGAAAAACATATAAAAAAACGATATGTTTTTGTGAAAGCAAAAATTGTTGCGTTCAAAACTGTTGCACAACAGCTCAATCAGAGCAGCGCGAGTTGTACGGGACTGAACGACCGACGGTGAATGTCTGTTACACCTAAATCAGCAAGCGCCTTCTGATGTTGCTTAGTTGGATAACCTTTGTGCTGTGCAAAACCATAGCCTGGATACATCAAGTCCATCTCGTGCATCTCACGATCACGTGCGACTTTGGCCAAAATAGATGCCGCCGCAATGGCCGGTTCTTTTTGATCACCCTTAATCACTGTAGTGGTTTTACAATTTAAATCGGGTGCATGAATGCCGTCCACCAGCACATGCCCCGGAGTAATTGATAAAGCTTCTACTGCACGTTTCATTGCCAGCAAACTGGCTTGAAGAATATTAATCTGATCAATTTCTTCAGGTTCCGCGCGTCCCATCGCCCAAGCTAAAGCATGTTCTTTAATCAACGGCACCAAAAACTCACGGCGTTTTTCACTGAGTTTTTTTGAATCGGCCAGTCCTTCAATTGGGTTATCTGGATCCAATATCACCGCTGCCGTAACAACAGGACCTGCTAACGGCCCCCTGCCGACCTCATCGACACCAGCAACCAAGATAATGTCAGACATCAGCTTTTTCCAACATGGTAATGACAGCCTTAGCTGCATTCTTGGCACCACCTGATGGGCCTAAAGCCTCTAGCACCTGTAAACGAATCATTTCGGCGCGATTTTTCGCCTGAGGGTCAGTCAATAACGGCGTCAGCTGCCGATCCAGATTGTCGGTGGTGACTTCGTCTTGTAATAACTCTGTGATCACGTTTTGTTTGGTAATAATATTGCACAAACCAACATAAGGTATTTTCACTAAATGTTTGAGAATACGATAGCTCATCGGCGCAACGCGATAAACTAACAAATGGGGCACACCCAGCAGCGCAATTTCTAAGGTTACCGTCCCCGAAGCCGCCACTATTGCATCGCAGGCTTTGGTGACATCATAAAAATCCGCATTAACCAACTTAATATCGAGTTTAGTTTTTTTGAGAAAGGGCGCTAGATAATTAGCATCTAATCCCGGCGCTATCGGTAACAAAACTTGTAAATCCACATGCCGACGCTGAATCTGTTCTGCGGTTTCCAACATAACGGGTAATAAAGCTTCGACCTCGCTGCGTCGGCTTCCCGGAAACAGTCCTAAAACACGGTGTTCAGGATTGAAGGCGAGCTTTGTTTTTGCCTGTTCCGTGGATAAACCTGATTTAACGGCATCTACCAAAGGGTGTCCTACACAGGTCACAGGCACACCGGCATTTTCATAAAGGGTTTGTTCAAATGGGAACAATACTGCCATCTCATCAACATAGCGTCGGATGGTTTTTATTCTACCGGGTCGCCATGCCCAGACTTTTGGGCTGATGTAGTAAAGCACGGGAATACCCAAACTATGTGCTTTCTTTGCGAGCTTCAGGTTAAAGCCAGGGTAATCCACCAATATCAGCAAGTCAGGCTTTTCTTTCTTTAATCTTTCGACAACTTGATTGAAGATTGTTTTGATCTGACTGTAACGTTTCAGCACTTCCACCAGCCCCATTACAGCAAGCTCTGAGAAGTCAGTGAAAATCTCTGCACCAGCATGGCGCATCGTCTCACCACCGATACCGGATACTGAAATGTCCGGTCTTTGCGCTTTTAACGCAGCAATCATTCGCCCAGCGTGGGCGTCACCAGATGCTTCTCCCGCGACAACGATGATGTACTTTTGTTTTATCAAAGCTCATCAGCCTCAAGGTATCCAGTGAGTTCTAAACCAAAACCAGACACGCCCGTCAACTTGGTCGGGGTACCAATCACCCGCATTTTTCTAACGCCCAGATCCGCCAGAATCTGAGCACCAACGCCAAATGTTCTCAGATCCCATCCCGTCTTGCTGGGTAATGGCGTTTCATCATTGTCTTCTTGTTGATAGCGGGCAATTTTGGCCGCAAGTTGCTTATTCTGCTCGGGTTGACGCAGTACCACCAAAACCCCTTTACCGGCCTGCTGAATCTTTTTCATCACTTCCGGTATGGCCCAATGGCTAGGATCACGAACTGAGCCCAGCAAATCACCTAAAGGATCAGCCATATGCACCCTGACCAAGGTTTCCTGTTCAGGCTCAATATCGCCATACACTAATGCCAAATGCACTTGCTCATTGACCGTATCTTGAAAACTGAATAACTCAAAATCTCCATAATCGGTCGGGAACTGACACTGAGACAGTTCTTTCACGGTCATTTCATTTTCAAGACGATAACTGATGAGATCGGCAATCGTTCCTATCTTTAAATCATGAGTCTGAGCAAATTTTTCCAGATCGGCTCTTCGAGCCATGCTGCCGTCATCATTAAGTATTTCAACAATCACGCCAGCCGGTGAACACCCTGCGAGGTGGGCTAAATCACAACCGGCTTCGGTATGCCCTGCCCGTGTTAATACCCCCCCTGGCTGGGCTTTTAACGGAAACACATGACCGGGTTGAACCAAGTCGTCTGGTTTTGAATCTGCAGCAACCGCCACCTGAACAGTTAATGCGCGATCAGCAGCAGAGATACCTGTCGTGACACCTTGTGCGGCTTCAATCGACACAGTGAAGTTGGTGGAGTACGGCGTCTGATTATCACTCACCATTAACGGTAAACGTAATTCACGGCAACGTTCTTCGGTTAAGGTCAGACAAATCAAACCACGGCCAAAACGTGCCATAAAATTGATAGCTTCGGGCGTCACCTTTTCAGCCGCCATAATCAGATCGCCTTCATTTTCGCGATCTTCATCATCCATAATGATGACCATTTTGCCCTGTTTGAGATCCTCAATGATTTCAGCGGTCGAGTTTAATTGCATGTCAGAGTGTTCCGTAATCGGCAAAATTGGTTCCTTCATCGTCTGCGAATTTTCCCGGCAATAAACGCTCAAGATAGCGTGCGATCAGATCGACTTCCAGGTTGACCTGCGTACCCACTTTGTAGTCGCTTATTATCGTTTCTTGCATGGTATGAGGAATAATATTAACTTCAAACCATCCTTGACCAATATTGTTGACGGTGAGACTAACCCCATCAATACAAACTGAGCCTTTCTCGGCAATATAACGCTCTAAGACTGGCGGAACCTCAATCCGAAAACAGACCGACCGTGCTGAAGTTTCCATTTGCAGGACTTTACCAAGACCATCAACATGGCCACTGACCATATGTCCACCCAGTCGGTCACCCACGGCCAATGCCTTTTCCAAATTCACCTTAGAACCCGCAATTGCCAAGCCCAGACTGGTTCGATCTAAACTTTCTTTGGACACATCAAAGCTTAGTTGTGAGGAAGTCATTTCCACAACCGTCAGGCAAACACCATTGACGGCAATGCTGTCACCAAGTTTCACATCGGATAAATCCCATTTCTGTGTCGCTATGTTAAGGCGTAAATCTCCCTCACTTGGCTGCACCGAATCGACCTGACCTATAGCTGCAATAATGCCAGTAAACATAACTCAAAATTCCTCGTTGTATTCGGGTATCGCGGTGATGCGCCAGTCTTTACCTATTGGGCGCATATCCGTGATATTCAATGAAATATTCTGTGCCATGGTTTCCATGCCGGGAAGATGAAACACACCACGAGCCATATCGCCCATTATCTTAGGCGCCATATAAATCACCAGCTCATCTATCAGCCGTGCTTTAAGCATTGCGCCATTCAATACACCGCCAGCTTCAACCATCAGCTCGTTGACTTCGCGCTGTGCCAGCACTGACATTAAGGCTGTCAGATCGATAATGTCACCATCTTCCGGCAAAACAATGCTTTCAGCACCATTGGGCGCTTTCTTATCTTGAGCTGTTGCGAGTAACACACGTTTTTCCTGCAATATACGAGCGTTTTCTGGCATACGCATTTTACTATCGACAACGACTCTTAACGGTTGCCGTACTTTTTGTCCCTGCGGATACCACGTATTATCACTCTGTTCAGGTCGAACATTTAGCAGTGGGTCATCAGCTAAAACCGTCCCTATGCCGGTCATAATGGCAGAGCTTCGTGCACGTAGCTTTTGCACATCGGCCCTCGCTTCCGGTCCGGTTATCCATTTACTTTCGCCAGAAGCCATCGCAGTGCGTCCATCCAAACTCATGGCCAATTTGCTGCGGATAAAGGGCTTACCGATACGCATACGCTGACAAAAACCGGGATTTAATTTTTCAGATTGTGCAGCCAATATATCAGTATGCACTTCCACGCCAGCCTGTCTTAGTCGTGTGATACCACTACCTGACACAACAGGATTTGGGTCGGTCATTGCAACAAAGACGCGTTTAACCTTGGCTGTAATCAGCGCATCAACACAGGGAGGGGTTCGGCCAAAATGACTGCACGGTTCCAAAGTGACATAACAATCTGCACCTTCAGCAGCGTGACCAGCTGCCTGTATGGCATTGACTTCGGCATGGCCTTCACCGGCACGCATATGCCAGCCTTCGCCAATAATCTCGTCATTTTTGACAATAACGCAGCCTACCCGAGGGTTCGGGTCGGTGGTGTAAAGGCCTCGTTCGGCCAGTTGTATGGCTCGTGCCATGAAATGTTCAGGTGACGGCATAATGCTCTTTTGCTGAACTGCGTAAAATTGATAGTAAATCAAACACGGTTATTTTGCCCAACGATATCAATTTTTAGAATTGCTAACCGCTGAAGCTGGATGTCTTACTTATCCTCAGAATCAACTTTTTTCATTCGTTCAATTTCTTCACGAAATTCATTAACATCCTGAAAGCTACGATAGACAGACGCAAATCGCACATAAGCAACTTCGTCCAGCTCTCTCAGTGCATCCATTACCCAGTCCCCCACCAGGCGGCTATCGACTTCGCGTTCACCGGCAGCCCACAAACGACGGGTAATTGTTTTCACTGCTGTATCGACAGCATCAATACTGACGGGCCGTTTTTCCAATGCTCGCATAAACCCGGCACGAAGCTTATTCTCATCGAATAACTCGCGGGAGCGATCTCGTTTAATCAAACGCGGGAGACTCAGCTCTGCAGTTTCATACGTAGTGAAGCGCTCGTTACACTCCACACACATACGACGTCGGCGGATGGCATCGCCCTCCGCCGACAGACGTGAATCCACGACTTTTGAATCATCTGCACCACAAAAAGGACAGCGCATCAGTTATCCAAGATTATGAGTAAACAGGTAAGCGGTCGCAAACAGCAACCACTTTGCTCTTCACTTCGTTAATGACTTTTTCGCCACCACCAGCATCGATAACATCACACATCCAGTTCGCCAGATCACGGCATTCCGCTTCTTTAAAACCCCGTGTTGTTACTGCAGGGGTACCGACACGAATGCCCGATGTCACGAAAGGTGATTGAGGATCATTCGGTACGGCATTTTTATTGACAGTGATATGCGCTGCACCTAACCAAGCATCAACTTCTTTACCTGTCAAACCGGCTTCAATAAAGCTGACTAGGAATAAGTGATCATCAGTACCACTAGAGACGACATCGTAACCACGTGTCATAAAGACATCGGCCATCACTTTGGCGTTTTTAATGACTTGCTGTTGGTAGCTTTTGAACTCCGGCAACATGGCTTCTTTGAATGCAACTGCTTTTGCAGCAATTACATGCATCAGCGGACCACCTTGGAAGCCAGGGAATACAGCAGAGTTCAGTTTTTTCTCAATGTCTGGATTAGATTTTGCCAGAATCAAACCACCACGAGGACCACGCAGGGTTTTATGAGTTGTGGTCGTTGTCACGTCAGCAATATTGACTGGGTTAGGGTATAAACCAGTAGCAACTAAACCAGCGATGTGCGCCATATCGACTAGTAGAAAAGCGCCCACCGAATCAGCGATATCACGGAATTTTTGCCAATCAATCACGCGCGAATAAGCTGAGAATCCTGCTACAACCATTTTTGGTTTATGTTCTTGAGCTAAAGCGGCCACTTCATCGTAATCAATTTCACCGGTTTCTGTGTTGATACCATAAGAAACAGAGTTATAAATCTTGCCTGAAGCGCTGACTTTTGCGCCATGTGTCAGGTGTCCACCGTGAGCCAGACTCATACCCAGAATCGTATCACCAGGTTGTAACAGAGCAAGGTATACAGCGGCATTGGCTTGTGAGCCTGAATGCGGTTGCACATTAGCGTAATCGGCACCGAACAGCTCTTTTGCACGTGCGATGGCGATATCTTCGACAGTATCAACGTGTTCACAACCACCGTAATAACGTTTGCCCGGATAACCTTCGGCATATTTATTGGTCAAAGATGAGCCCTGCGCTTGCATTACACGTGGGCTGGTGTAGTTTTCAGATGCAATCAGTTCGATATGATCTTCCTGACGCTGATCTTCTGCATTAATCGCATTGAACACTTCATCGTCAAAGCCAGCGATGGTCATGTTTTTCTTGTACACAGTATTCCCCTGTCTCTACTGTAAAATGGGACATTATTCTATCTCACAACGTCGCCGTCATCTATGGCATAGTGACAGTTTTATCAGCATGGGGACGCATTAACACATCATGAAAATCGGATTAATCGGTACAGGCCTGATGGGACAAGCGTTAGCAACGCATTTACTGGCAGAAAGTCAGCCGCTAATCGTCTATAACCGTAGCACTGAAAAAAGTGATGAGCTACGTGAACGTGGTGCCGAGGTTGCACTATCTGCGCAACAAGTCGTGGAAGAAAGCACTATTTGCTTATTGTTTCTCAGTGATGCTGACGCGATTCATATGGTGTTTGACTCCATCGCACCAGCGGCCTTTGATAGCACGCTTTTGATTCAAATGGGTACTATCGCACCGGAAGAATCACGTGAGCTTGCTCAACGGGTTCAGGCCATGGAAGGACGTTACCTTGAATGTCCGGTCTTGGGCAGTCTTCCAGAAGCACGTAGCGGCAAATTAATTTTGATGGCAGGTGGCAACAAAGCTGATTACCAAACAGCGCTTCCTCTGCTGCAGCTAATAGGTCATGAACCGCAACATATTGGTGATCTCGGTCAAGGTGCTACGGTCAAACTGGCGATGAATCAATTGATCGCAGGGCTGACAGCAAGCTTTGCTTTGAGTCTGGCATTAGTCGAAAAAGAAGGCATCCAGACCGAACAGTTTATGAAAATTGTCCGTGACAGCGCGTTGTATGCACCGACTTTTGATAAGAAGTTGAGCCGTATGTTGGATCGTGATTTCGCCAATCCGAATTTTCCCACCAAACATTTGGCTAAAGATACACGTTTATTCCTGTCTGTTGCTGATGAGCTGGGGCTAAATACCAGTGCCTTGCAAGGTATTGAGGCCTTACTACAAGAGACGCTGAAAATGGGACTCGACAATACCGACTACTCAGCCTTGATGGCTGCCGTATCACCGGATAAGAAATAAAAAAAAGCCCTCTTTCGAGGGCTTTAATATCTAAACCTTGAACAGGTCGCGGCGAACAATCGTTTCACAGCGATCCGGGCCAGTTGAAATAATATCAATTGGCACACCCGCCAAGCTTTCTACTTTTTCAATATAAGCACGTGCATTGCTAGGCAATTTATCGTAATCCGTGACACCCAATGTAGACTCGTGCCAACCCGGCATATCGATGTATACAGGCTTACACCCCTCAAACTCATCGGCACTCAGTGGCAGAATATCGACGGGTTCACCGTTACGTTCATAAGCCACGCAAAGACGGATAGTTTCGACACCATCCAATACATCAAGCTTGGTCAAACATAAGCCCGTAATGCTATTAATCCAGCTTGCACGATTTAGCGCCACCATATCCAGCCAACCACAACGGCGATCGCGCCCTGTTGTTGAGCCTTTTTCCATCCCTTTTTCAGCGAGGTGTTTTCCGACATCATCAAACAGTTCGGATGGAAATGGTCCACCGCCGACACGGGTTGCATAAGCTTTAGTGATACCCAACACATAATCAATATGACATGGTCCAACACCAGCCCCCGTGGCACTTCCGCCTGCCGTAGTATTGGATGACGTTACGTAAGGATAGGTGCCGTGGTCAATATCGAGTAAGGCACCCTGGGCGCCTTCGAACATGACATTTTCGCCAGCCTCAGAATAGGCTTGTAGCATCGCTGGAATATCAGCAATCAGTGGCAGTAACACATCACGCATCGCCAGAGTTTCTTGCAATACTTTTTCGTAACTGACCGGTTCCACGTCGTAATAATTGGTCAAAGCAAAGTTATGGAACTCCATTACGTCTTCGAGTTTTTCAGCGAAGCTTTCTGCATTCAATAAATCACCAACACGTAAACCACGGCGTGCAACTTTATCTTCATAGGCAGGGCCGATTCCTCGACCGGTAGTACCAATTGCCGCTTTGCCTCGACGCAGTTCGCGCGCCTGATCTAATGCAATATGGTAAGGAAGAATCAGTGGACACGCAGCGCTGATTTTTAAACGCTTACGAACGGGGACACCGTTACCTTCGAGTTCAGCCATTTCTTTCAGTAAGGCTTCTGGGCACAACACCACACCGTTACCGATCAAGCACTGAACGTTTTCACGCAAGATACCTGATGGAATCAGATGAAGAATGGTTTTTTTACCTTCAATTACCAGGGTATGTCCGGCATTATGTCCGCCTTGAAAACGCACCACAGCAGAGACATTATCGGTCAACAGATCGACCAGTTTACCTTTACCTTCGTCGCCCCACTGGGAGCCAATTACAACAATATTTTTAGCCACGAGTTTGTGTTCCTGTTTCAGCCACTTCCCAGTGACCATCTTGTTTTACTAATGTATGTGTAGTTGCTACTTCTGAGCCTGGTAGTTGATAAACCACCACTTTTCCAGCTTGTCTGAGCGATTCAACCAGTTTTTGCAAGTCAGCATCATCCTGCCATGTCACACCGATAACATCTGGCTGAGCTTTAGTTGCTGGTAATTGTGTTGCCAGCTTTTTCAGATCCATGCTGAAACCGGTGGCCGGTTGTGCATGGCCAAATTCCTCACCGATATCATCGTAGCGACCTCCGGCAGCAACTGCCTGAGCCGAACCTTGTTTGTACGCAGCAAACACCACACCCGTGTGATAGTGATAACCACGTAATTCAGCGAGATCAAAGTTAATCGCCAGTGAAGGCAAACGCTGAGCTAAGGCTTCTGCAATTTGTTCCAAAGTATCTAATGCCTGCTGAACTGAGGCTGGTGCCTTTTGTAAATGTTGACGTGCTGTTTGAAGAACAGCTCTATCACCATTTAACTCAGCCAATATTTGCAGCATCTTCTCAGCATCACTATCAAGTTGATATTCGACAAGTAATGCTTCAATTTCAGCGGCAGCTTTACGTTGCAAGGCTGAAAATAACGCTTGCTCCTGAAACTCAGTCAGACCGGCGTAGGCTGCTAGACCACGATAAATACCGACATGGCCGATATCCAGAGCAATCGTCGATACAGCGCCAGTCACATTGAGTAAATCTACCATCAGCTCGATGCTTTCGACGTCACTCTCGGGACCTGCGTGACCGTATATTTCAGCACCCAGTTGAATAGGATTGCGAGATTTACCTTGGCCTTCCGGCAAGGTATGTAAAACACTACCGATGTAACACAAGCGAAGAATTTCAGATTGATGTCTCAGCTTATGAGCAGCGATACGAGCCACTTGTGGCGTCATATCAGCTCGAATCCCAAGCATTCTTCCTGACATTTGATCTGTCAGTTTGAATGTTTGTATATCGAGTGTTTTAGCAGTACCCGTTAACAGCGAGTCGAGATATTCCACTAGTGGTGGAACAACCAGCTGATAACCCCAGCTACGCATTCTATCGACGAGTGAGCGATGCAAGATTTCCAGTTGTGAAGCTTCCTCCGGCATCAATTCATCGATACCTTCTGGCAGCAGCCAACTTTCTTTGATAGTCATGTCGCGTTAATTAATCCAGTATAGAAAGATCAGACCTGCAAGCATGCTAAAAAAACCAATCAGACGGACTTGTCTGTCTGGCATAGCAGCCATTTGCAGAAGTGCACGTTTGAACACAGTCGGGTTGAGAAACGGCATGATGCCCTCAATAACAAGCATCAATGCCGTTGCAACCCACAGACTGTGTATCAGGTCTGCACTCACTGTGCAGACAAAGAGGAGTCGCTAAAGCGATCGAAAAAATCACCTGTCGGTTCAATGACCAACATATCATCACCTTGGAAGATATTTTGGTAAGCGCTCAAACGACGGTAAAGACCGTAGAAATCTTCATTTTGGCCATACGCCTCAGCATAGATTTCTGTCGCTCGTGCATCACCTTCACCACGCAGATTTTCGGCATCACGACGAGCTTCAGCTAAAATCACTGCACGTTGACGATCCGCATCAGAGCGAATTTCTTCAGCTTTCTCCGCACCTTGAGAACGAAGTTCTTTGGCAACACGCTCACGTTCAGCTTCCATACGCGTGTATACCGATGAGCTTACTTCTTGTGGCAGGTCGATACGCTTAATACGTACATTTGAAATGGAGATACCAAAGCCTTCCGCTACGCGGTTAGCTTCTTTCAGAATATCTTTAACCATGGTGACACGGTCACCTGATACCACTTCTTGAATCGTCCGTCGACCAAACTCGGCACGCAAACCATCTTTGATGATCTGAGATAAACGCAGTGCTGCACGCTCTTCATCGCCACCCATAGAGGTGTAGTAAGTCGCCACGTCCGCAATACGCCACATGATGAATGAATCCACGATAACGTTTTTCTTTTCACCCGTCAGATAGCGTGCAGGTTGGGCATCCAAAGCCATTTCACGGGCTTCGAACTTACGCACTTCATTAACAAAAGGAATTTTGAAATGCAGGCCTGGCTCGTAATCAGAGCGTTCAATTTGCCCCAATCTCAACAATAAAGCTTTCTGACGTTCATCAACGATAAACATAGAAGATGTCAGGGTAATCAGTACGAAAGCGACCAGTACTAAAATCAGTGTCATACGTGAACTCATTTTAGCGACCTCCTCTGCTACGAACGTCATCACGTGACGCGCTAGATGATGACGAAGAATTAGTGTTTGATGATGGGTAGTTAAGGCTATCCAGATCCAAACGAGTTGGATTGCTTGAACGGTTACCACTTAAGCGATCTAATGGTAGATACAACACATTACTACCGCCGTTTTCCACATCAACCATTACTTTCTGGCTTTTCGAGTAAACAGACTCCATCGCATCAAGATACAAACGCTCCATAGTAACTGCAGGTGCTTTGTTGTACTCTCGCATTACCTGAGTAAAGCGACTCGCGTCACCTTCTGCTTTAGCAATAATCTGGCTCTTGTAGGCTTCTGCTTCTTGAAGAATACGGAAAGCCTGACCGCGGCGCTTTCCGGCAAAATGTCATTTGAATAAGCTTCTGCCTGATTCTTTTGACGAACTTCGTCCTCCACGAGCTTTACCACATCAGCAAACGCTGCCTGAACTGCTCGGGTGGCTGTACGTCCTGCATGTTGACGCTGGTAACTAATAACCCCCGTCATGGGCATCGAGCATTGATTGCAGCAGTTGTTCCGTACTATTTGCAATGGCACTTCGTCCTTCTGTCAAAACGAAGTCCATATCAGAGCGACCTACCGTTTCACGTACCGCACTTTCCATCATCTGACGAAGAATCAAATCAGGATTACGTACGTTGAAGAGATATTTGCCAGCATCTTGAACACGGTATTGCACAGCAATTTTTAAGTCGATGATGTTTTCATCTTTCGTCAACATTAATGCTTCTGAATGAATCGTACCGCCGTTACGTGAACCGTTTGAGCGATAACCAATTTCCGCTGTACGAATTTCTTCTACATTAACCTTTTCAACTTTTTCAATCGGATAAGGTAAATGCCAGTGTGGACCAGGCATGGTTGAGGTTGCATATTGCCCGAAACGAAGCACGACACCTCGTTCGGCAGGGTCAACAATGTAAACACCCGACAATAACCAGATAATAGCGATGATTGCTGCAATCAGTCCAAGGCCGTAAGAACCTGCGTTGGAGTTGTTATTGCCGCCACTCGAGCCGCCTTTGCCACCGAATAGTCCGCCGAGCTTACGCTGCATATTACGGACGACTTCATCTAAATCAGGTGGACCGTCATTACCACGATTACCCCACGGGTCTTTATCACCACTACCGGGTTCATTCCAAGCCATGTAGCTCTCCAATATGAGAAAACAGAGAAAATTGCTTTAAAAAAAGACTATTTTACGGAGATGGGCGGTATACGCAACCAAAACCGTGATCGTCAGTTCAGATAGTCAGACTGATCTTGCTGCGGAAAATATTCCTGTAGAGCCTGTCGCAGGAGTTCCAGCCCTTCACCTGATTTTGCTGATAACCAAATACGGTGGATGTTACCATCAGCATTGCGCTCAATTCGCGGCTTCATACCATCAACATTATCAATTTTGTTATAAATAATGAGCTGCGGTAATTCATGTGCTTCGATTTGCTTGAGTACATCATTAACGTGATGAATTAACTCTTCACGGTCACCTGATGCACAGTCCACAACATGCAACAATAAAGCGGCATCACGCGTTTCTTCTAGGGTCGAACTGAACGATTCAACCAAGTCATGCGGCAAATCACGAATGAAACCAACCGTATCAGCCAGAATCAGCATCTCGGTGTCATGTAACTTGACCCGACGCAATGTTGGATCCAATGTTGCAAACAAGCGATCATCGGCGTAGACCTCAGCAGACGTAACCTTATTGAACAGAGTCGACTTACCCATGTTGGTGTAGCCCACCAAAGAAACGACTGGCACACCACCACGTTGACGAGAACGTCTGCCCTGCTCACGTTGCGAACGCACCTTGTCCAGTTTCTTCTTTAAGGTTTTGATGCGTTGACCAAGTAAACGGCGATCAGTTTCTAACTGCGTTTCACCGGGGCCACGCATACCAATCCCGCCTTTTTGTCTCTCAAGGTGAGTCCAGCCACGAATAAGACGTGTCGATAGATGCTGTAGCTGAGCAAGCTCTACCTGAAGTTTACCTTCATGGGAGCGGGCTCTACGGGCAAAGATGTCTAAGATCAGGCCAGTTCTGCCTAGCACGCGACACTTCAGCTTGTGCTCAAGATTGCGCTCCTGACTGGGCGAAAGTTCATGATTAAAAATCACCAACGCCGCATGCGAAGCATGCACAAATTCGGCGACTTCATCGACTTTACCGCTGCCAGCAAAATACTTCGGATCTGGACGGTGACGCTTACCTTCTACCAGAGCCGCGATATTGGCGCCTGTTGAACCAACCAACTCTTTGAATTCCATTTGTGATTCATCGTAGTCAGGATCGTTGAAATTAAGATGTACCAGTACAACTGCTTCTTTGTCCGATAAATCGTCAAAAGCCGCGTTACTATCAGGGCGATCAAACAATCAAAGTGCTCCTATTCTTCTTGCGAGAAATTAACATTACGCGAGGGAACGATAGTAGAAATAGCGTGTTTGTATACCATTT
>NZ_GG657899.1:0-113862 GCF_000156355.1 Methylophaga thiooxydans DMS010
TCGGTGAGCATTTTGCGAACCTTGCGGCCGGGCAAAACAGCCAAGCGAATGCTCGGGTAACTCGGGCAGGGAACGGTTTTGAAATTTTCGGGCGTGATCAGGTGAACAGTGTGACCTAACTCAATTAGATGACGCCGTGTTTGTTTTAACGTCCGCACCACGCCATTTACTTGAGGTTCCCAAGCGTCTGTAATAATAACGATGTTCATCAGGCTGCCTGTACGACTGCGTGGGTCTGCTCGGTAAACTCAGTCCAATTCAATATTTCCATTGTGCCATCAGGGTGCTCAACTAAAGCCGTACAACTTTCTACCCAGTCACCACAATTGAAGTAGTCAATGTCATGATGACGCGCTATTTCTGCCCGGTGAATGTGACCACATACGACGCCATCAACGCCTTGGCGTGCCGCTTCATGCGCGACTGCTTCTTCGAAGTTACTGATATATTGCACGGCATTTTTTACACGGTGCTTCAAAAACGCAGCCAGAGACCAATAGGAAAAGCCGAGTTTACGTCTGACAAAGTTCACCCAGCGGTTAGCCCTTAATAGGTACTCATATAATCGACTACCGACTTTTGCCAGTAGTGGAGAGATTTTGACGACGCTGTCGAATTGGTCACCATGCAGAATCAGTAATTTTTTATTATCGGCTGTGGTGTGAATGATTTCATTTTGAATTTCAACATTACCGAACACCGCACCATCAAAATCGCGCAACACTTCGTCGTGGTTACCGGGAACATACACGACCTTAGTGTTATGCTTGGCTTTACCAAGTAAGGTTCGGATCACATTGTTATGTGCCTGCGGCCAGAACATTTTCTTTTTCATTTCCCAAACATCAATGATGTCGCCGACCAGATACAAGTAGTCACATTCGACGCGATGCAAAAAATCGAGCAGGAAGTCAGCACTGCAACCACGAAAGCCGAGGTGAATATCTGAAATCCAGACGCTGCGAACTTTGATTTTCTCTTTGTGACTCACTTGTTTTTGCATAATGTGCCCTTATCTATATATTGAGCGCACACTAACCAATAGATATTGCAGGATGATGAACTTTTTGTTGCAGAACGATGACGATAAGTCATTGAACGCGTTGTTATAACATCACCTTTCGCAGATAAAAATAGAGAGCACTATGAGCAATCCATTATTAGAAACGTTTACCTTGCCGCCTTTTTCACGCATCGAACCGGCGCATGTTGAACCCGCTGTGACCCAAGCGATTGAAGAAGCAAAGCAGTCTGTTGCAGCGCTTCTAAACCAGCTGGAAAACCCCACATGGGAAACGTTGGTAGAGCCAATGGAAGAAATGGAAGCGCGCATCGATCACATCTGGTCGCCGGTCAGTCATATGAATTCTGTTGTGAACTCAGATGAATTACGCCAAGCCTACAATGCCTGCCTACCTATGTTGAGCGAGTTCGGCACTGAGCTGGGACAAAATGAAGATCTCTACAAGGCTTATAAAAAGCTGGCGGAAAGTGATGCTTATGACGCGCTTGATACGGCACAGAAAAAAGTGGTTGATAATGCCATTCGCGATTTTCGCCTATCAGGGGTCGAACTGCAGCAAGCAGAGCGTGATCAATATAAACAGATCACGCAAAAGCTGACCGAGTTAAGTGCCAAGTTTGAAGAAAACCTGCTTGATGCCACGCATGCATGGAAAAAGCACATCACCGATAAGGATCTGTTGTCTGGTTTGCCAGACTCGACCATCGCGATGGCTGAGCAGTTTGCCAAACGTGACAATCTGGACGGTTGGGTCTTCACCTTGGATTTTCCGTCTTATATGCCCGTCATGTCTTACGCTGACAATCGTGAGTTACGCGAGGAAATGTACACCGCGTTTGCGACCAAAGCCTCAGATCAAGGTCCCAATGCTGGTAAATGGGACAACACCGAGGTGATGGCAGAGATTCTGAAACTGCGTCATGAGTTGGCTCAATTGTTAGGGTTCAATAACCACGCAGAGCGTTCATTAGCAACCAAAATGGCACAAAGTCCACAACAAGTGTTGGACTTCCTTAACGACTTAGCCTCACGCAGCAAACCGATTGCTGAGAAAGAGTTTGAGGAATTAAAAGCGTTTGCCAAAGAAACCGCCGATATGGATGATCTGGAAGCGTGGGATGTCACTTATTATGCTGAGAAGCTACGGCAACAGCGCTATGCGATTTCGCAAGAAGAAGTAAAACCCTATTTCCCAGAAGATAAAGTGGTCAGTGGTTTGTTTGCCGTAGTGAACAAGCTTTACGGCTTAGAGATTACTGAACGCCAAGGTGTCGATACCTGGCATAAAGATGTACGTTTCTTCGAAATTCATGATGCTAACGGCGAGTTACGCGGTCAGTTTTATTTAGATCTCTACGCGCGTCAACACAAGCGTGGTGGCGCATGGATGGATGAATGCCTGGTTCGACGTAAAATCCAAAACGGCATCCAAACACCAGTGGCATTTTTGACTACCAACTTTTCAGAACCGGTCGGCGATAATCCAGCGTTATTTACTCATGATGAGGTCACCACCTTGTTCCATGAGTTTGGACATGGCCTCCATCACATGTTGACCAAAATTGATTATTCAGGTGTTTCCGGTATCAACGGCGTTGCATGGGATGCGGTCGAGTTGCCAAGCCAGTTTATGGAAAACTGGTGTTGGGAACGCGAAGCCTTGGATCTCATTTCTGGTCACTACCAAACCGGTGAAACCTTACCGGACGATCTGTATGAAAAAATGATGGCCGCGCGCAACTTCCAGTCAGCCATGATGATGCTGCGTCAGCTCGAGTTCTCCTTGTTTGATTTCCGTTTGCATCTGGAGTTTGAGCCGAATGGTGGTGATCAGGTTGAAAAAATTCTTGCTGAAGTGCGTGACCAAGTGACTGTCGTCAAACCGCCAAAATTCAACCGTTTTGCTCATAGCTTCGGGCATATCTTTGCCGGTGGTTATGCAGCGGGGTATTACAGCTATAAATGGGCAGAAGTGCTGTCAGCGGATGCCTTCTCCAAGTTTGAGGAGAACGGTATTTTTGACCGCCAGACCGGCCTGGAATTTTTGAATAATATTCTTGAGCAGGGTGGCTCCAAAGAGCCAATGGAATTGTTTATTGCATTCCGTGGTCGTGAGCCAGAGATAGATGCTTTATTAAGGCATTCAGGCATCGCAGCATAAACAAAAAAAGGGCCAGTAGGCCCTTTTTTTTATATGACTTTGTTATGTCTTAGCTACGAGAGTTCAAACACACCTGCACAGCCTGCTGGGCGCCTTGCAACATCGTCATGGCTTTGTCTTTATTCAACTTACCTGAATCGACATCCTGCTTGATTTGCGTGTTTAAGGCGCGGGTAGTGGCTTCGACATCTTCACCGTTAGCCACAGGAAGAATCGCTTTATCACGATAAGTATCAGGTAGGTTACTTAAGCCTTCAAGTTGGCAACCTGCCATTTTTAATACAAAAAAATCAGCTTCAGCTTTGACTGCTTGCGCCGTCATTTCAGGTCGCTCAGCACTCAGTTTTTTCACCACAAGTGGTTTTACTTGCTCGGCATAATGCTGCTTATAGTTGGTTTCATCCTCTGCACTGAGAGCCAACGCCTGTTGACCCGCAAAAATGAAAGGTAACAGAAGTAGTAATTTTTTCATTGTTTCTCCTTACTTTATTAGTCCGGACACAAACCCCGGACTTTGAATCTGCACCATAAGGCACAGAATATAAATTTCCTGTGAACTGTATCTGTTTAAGGAAAATGAATCCAGCGCAGTGTTTAAAATAAAAAGGGCACAGCAGTGCCCTTATGATGTTTTAGGAAGTGTTGATGTCGCGTTATTTTTTCTTCGCTTTCTTTTTGCCTTTGTCCTTTTTCTTATCTTTCTTGCCGGACTTCGGTTTTTTGTCTTTGCCTTTGTTTTTCTTCTTATCGTCTTTGATTTTTGTCTTTGCTTGATCTTTCGACTTTGATTTTTTTGCTTTCTTTTTTTGCTCGCCAGTAACCGGCTCTGCTTTTGTTGCAGGAGTCGATTTTGAAGCCGTATCAGGAAATGCAGCCATGGCATCACGACGGAATTTTGCTACCCAATAACGTACTTGACCGATCGTTAAGTCAGATTGGGCTGCGGCTTTAGTCTGAGTGGCACCACTGTGAATAGCGAGAAGGATTGCTGCCCGACTACTGAAGTCAGACGCTGAAGCAGCGATTTTTTTACATTGGGTCACTTGTGCCGGGGTGAGAAGCTTTTCGGTGGTTGCCATAAAGCACTCCGTTGGTTATTGAAAGCATTCCACTTGATAATACATCATACAAATCTAAAAGTGACTTAATGCTACTGAGGGGTATTAGATAGCGTCTCAATGCCTGGCTTCAGATTAATATTTCATTTTGGGGGAGGCATTCGCATACGTTCAGCTCTTAAGTATGCCAGCCAGTAGATGCCTGCAACGAGGAGCGTTCCACCGACCATATTGCCCGCCGTCACTGCAATAATGTTTTTTACCATAGGGAGAAGGGAAACACCGTTCTGTACATCCAGCACAGCGCCCAGAGGCAAAAAGAACCAGTTGGCGATGGAGTGTTCAAAACCGATAGCCACAAACGCCGTGATTGGGAAAAGAATCGCTAAAATCTTGCCGGATACACTGCGAGCTCCTATTGCCAGCCAAATCGCCAGACAAACCAGTACATTGCACAGGACTCCGCGAGTAAATGCCTCAGATAGCGACAGGTCGGCCTTGGTATGGGCAATGTTGACTAAAGTCTGTCCCACCGCACTGTCACCCAGCTGTGCAACATTGCTCCAAAAAACCAGTAAAACGGTGCCCAAGCATCCAACGACATTACCCAGATAGACGATAATCCAGTTTCTTATGACTTCGCGTGTGCCGATTAATCCACTGGCCCAGGCCATAGCGATCAGGTTATTACCGGTGAACAATTCAGCTCCGGCAATCACAACAAGAATGAGCCCGAGGCAAAAACTTAAACCACCCAATAAGCGTGTAATGCCAAACCCAAGTCCTGAATCTGTTACTACAACGCTATAAAACAGAGCCCCGAGCGAGATAAAGGCGCCTGCTAAGACGGCCAACACTAATAAAGTAAGGGTATCTGTATGAGCTTTAGTGACGCCAAGGCCTTCAACTTTGCGTGCAATATCCACGGGTGGATAGGGATCACTAACGGCTTCTTGTTGCTCTGCCATGATGACGTCAGCGTAATTGACTGTCTTTACTGCCGCGACGGTTGAATAAACCGGCGGCTTTGTTCTCGTTATCAATTATTTCCTGACAATTCACACATAAACGCACACCAGGAATTACCTCACGGCGTCGTTGTGGGATTTCTGTTTCACACTCTTCACAATGCGTCAGACTCTCACCTTTAGGTAAGTGACTGCGTGCCTGTTGAATTGCATCTTCAACGCTGGCATCGATTTGATCTTGTACTGCCCCATCTCGGGACCATCCTCCAGCCATGACAACCTCCAACTGACTGTATTACATAGTTTTGATTATAGTCCTATGTTGAAGGGATGACTAATATTCAAGATCCTTTTGAGTGCTGCCGCAGGGCGTTCATTTATTTTGATTCGCCCAAAATAAACGAACCAAACAAAAGTGCGCCCATGTGCTGGCCTGCGGCTTTACTGTGTTGCTCGGTTTGTCTGGGATTGGTCAAAACTCGCTAACGCTCAAACACTGACCAATCCTTATCCAGATAAACCTGTGCTACTCGTCAGCACAACAGGGGAGAGGGAGCTGAAACATGTTTTGGAATCAAACCCAGGAAGCCCTTTTGCGAAGCCGAGCATCGCAGAGATATTCGGACTAGCACGACGGCTGTTTGAGCGTAGCGAGTTCCGGCGTGCCCGAATATATCGAGAAGCGCAGGGAACCCGCAGGGCAAGCAGTGGGCTGGCCTTTTTTGGTTCGTTTTTTGGCCACGCAAAAAATGAACTTGTGAACCTTTAGTTCATAAAATTAATTAGCTATTGGTTATTAGATTTACGTTATTCAGTGCTAGCAATATGCCTCTTTTTTTCATTTCTTTTCAAGCGGCCTTCTTTCATTAAAATGCCTAGAAGACTATACGAAAGGTAATCTTTTGAGCCGCCACCATAATCTGATTGGAGTCCTAAATACTTAGCAGCATCTGAATTCTTAATCCCTTCAGGATTAGCTTTCGCTAACTCCATAATTGCTGATTTAAGTAGATTAATACCCATTTGTGCTTTTTCGTAACAGCCATCGGGGATATTAACTCTGACTCTTTTAATCACTTTTTCGGGGTTAGGTCTCACGCGATTAGTGAGTAAACCTCCTTGAGAGCGTATACCAAAGCCAGCGATCAATTCGGCCTCAATTTTAAGAGCCTGCGCTTCGGACAGGTCATCTGAGATAACGGTGTGAAGTACTGAGAGCCCAGCCTCATGGATGGCTTGAATAACTTTCCCTTTTTCTGAGTCATCTACCTGAGATTGATGCTCCCATGCTCGGTTACCCGTTCCTTTACCTATGTAAAAAGTTTTCGCAGGTTTTTGCCTCGGATCTTTAAGTGCATAAACGTAAAATGGATTTTGCGACATGATTCTTCCTGAATTTAAAGACTCTTCGCAGAATCATAGCAAGATTATTCATATTGGTTTCTATGTGGGTAAGCGAAACTGCTAAGCTATCTCCACTCACATAAAAACAACCAACACCAATGAAATACACCGATCTCCGAGACTTTATCGACGGCCTTGAAAAACAAGGCGAATTAAAACGCATTACTACTGAAGTTGATCCTTCCTTAGAAATGACCGAAATTGCTGATCGGGTTCTACGCGCTGGCGGGCCGGCGTTATTGTTTGAAAACCCAAAAGGTTCGGCTGTCCCAGCTTTATTAAATCTGTTTGGTACGCCTAAGCGGGTAGCGATGGGTATGGGCGAAGAGTCTGTTGAAGCCTTACGCGAAGTGGGTAAGTTATTGGCGTTTTTGAAAGAGCCTGAACCCCCGAAAGGCATGAAAGACGCGTGGCAGAAACTGCCGATATTCAAACAAGTGTTGAATATGGGGCCGAAGCTGGTCAAAAAAGCGGCGTGTCAGGAGCAGATCATTGAGGGGGATGAGATTGATCTTGCCGATTACCCGATTCAGTTGTGCTGGCCAGAAGATGCCGCACCGCTAATTACCTGGGGGCTGGTCGTCACCAAAGGCCCGCATAAAGAGCGACAGAATCTGGGCATTTATCGCCAACAAGTCATCGGTAAAAATCGTGTGATCATGCGCTGGTTGTCACATCGTGGCGGTGCGTTAGATTTCAAAGAATGGCAACAAGAGCATCCGGGTGAGCCATTCCCCATTAGCGTGGTGCTCGGCTGTGACCCAGCCACTATTTTAGGTGCCGTAACGCCCGTGCCGGATAGTTTGTCAGAGTATGCGTTTGCAGGATTGCTGCGTGGTAGTAAAACCGAGTTGGTGAAATGTATCGGCAATGATTTGCAGGTGCCTGCCAATGCGGAGATTGTGTTGGAAGGGTTTATCTATCCTGATGATATGGCGCCTGAGGGGCCATATGGTGATCACACCGGGTATTACAATGAGGTGGATGAGTTTCCGGTGTTTACCATCGAGCGTATTACCCAACGCAAAGACCCGATTTATCACAGCACCTACACCGGTCGTCCACCCGATGAACCGGCTATTTTGGGCGTGGCATTAAACGAAGTGTTTGTGCCGATTTTGCAAAAGCAGTTTCCTGAAATTATCGATTTCTATTTGCCACCCGAAGGCTGCTCATATCGAATGGCGGTGGTGAGTATGAAGAAACAATACCCCGGTCATGCCAAGCGCGTGATGATGGGGGTTTGGTCATTTTTACGCCAGTTTATGTATACAAAATTCGTTATCGTCGTCGATGATGATGTGAACGTGCGAGATTGGCAGGATGTGATTTGGGCAATTACGACGCGTATGGATCCGGTGCGTGATACCACGATGGTAGAAAATACGCCGATTGATTATCTGGATTTTGCTTCGCCGGTATCAGGCTTAGGTTCTAAGATGGGCATGGATGCGACCAATAAATTACCCGGGGAAACGGATCGCGAATGGGGCAGGCCGATTGAAAAAGATCCTGCGGTGACAGCTCGCATTGATGCGATCTGGGATGAACTCGGGCTTGATGATTAGCTGCCAGCGAAGAAATAACCCGCTATCAGATAAAAGATATTCAGTACCGCCAAGGCCAGGATCAAAAAGAATGTTATTTTCATGCCTAAAACGCGGCGTTTAACATCGCCGGTTTTGAGTGCCGAGGCATGTAGAATTCGGCTTGCTAGTAAAGCGATCCCTGCCAGATGAATAATCCACCATGCCGCGGTTGCCCACTCCAACAGCATCATCAAGATCAGCGTGATGGGAATATATTCTGTCGCATTGCCCTGAGTGCGAACCGCCGCCTGCAGTTCTGCATTACCGGCATCGCCTAGTGAAACTCGATGTTTGCGGCGAAGGCTGATTACCTGCAACGAGAGTTTTACCAGTAATAAAGCACAGAGGCTGGCATATAACGCTGTAATCATGGCTTATTCCCTAAACTGTGTCCGTCAGTATTTTGTTCTACCCAATGCGCACCTTCTGGCCCAAACTCTTTTTTCCAGAAAGGGGCATTGTGTTTGAGTTCTTCAATCAACCAATCGCAAGCGTCTATTGCAGCACGGCGATGCGCTGACCAGCAGCCAATCACAACAATGGGATCGCCGGGGAGAATATCACCTACCCGATGTACAATAACGCAATCTTGCAAAGGCCAACGGCAACGTGCCAGTTTTTCCAGCTTGGCAAGGTAACGTTCCGTCATTTGCGGGTAATGCTCTAGCACCATTTTTTCGAGGTTTTCACGCTCGCTGAAGTCACGCATAGTGCCGATAAAGCTCGACGTGGCACCGTGTTGCCCTGTAGGTTGCAGTACTTCGCAATCAGCTAAAATTTGCCAAGGTTTGATTGCCTGTTCGCTGATCCAGTTGCTCACCTTAGCCTCCGGTTACCGGTGGGAAGAAGGCCACTTCATCACCGTCTTTGACGGGGGTGTCAAAGCGAGCATAATCGAGGTTAACTGCAACCAGTATATTATCTGGGCGGGGGGCATTATCCGTTGCCAATGTCCATGCTTCGGCTGGGTCTTTGGCTGCGTCAAGTTCGATATCGGCTTTACCAATTTTGTCACGCAGGCTGGCAAAAAATTTGACTTGAATACTCATCTGATTGATCGTTTTAGCCATTAAAACTAGAGGATAACATTTAACATGTCCGAATTAACCCATTTTAATCAGTCCGGTGAAGCGCATATGGTCGATGTTGGAGAAAAAGCGGTGACCAATAGGGTTGCTGTTGCGACTGGAACTATCACCATGTTGCCTGCCACCTTTGAATTGATTGAACAAGGCGGGCATAAGAAAGGGGATGTGCTAGGTATCGCTCGCATAGCCGGAATTATGGCAGCGAAAAAAACCGCTGATCTTATTCCACTTTGTCATCCCTTAGCATTGACTAAAGTCAGCGTTGAGTTTGAACTGGTTAAAGCTGAATCTGCCATTCACTGTCAGGTACAGGTCGGCACCAGCGGCCAGACTGGTGTTGAAATGGAAGCCTTGACGTCGGTTCAAGTAGCTTTACTGACGATTTACGATATGTGTAAAGCCGTTGATCGCGGTATGGTCATGAATCATATTCGTCTTCTGGAAAAACAGGGTGGTAAAAGTGGTCACTGGAAAGCCGAGTAACACGTTGTTGCTTAATTGAAAATATCACTAAAATCGACCCGTTCGCCTGAACGGGTCGTGTCATAGCCAGAAAAGCCTGCCAACTTGTTATGAAACGCCTCACTTTGTAGTAAAGAGATAATTTCATTAACGCGTTTATTATCAATAAGCTGCCTTGGCACTGCCAGACAGTAGTGTTCCCAAACTTGTGGTAAAAACTCGAGATTGAATTTATCGGCCATGGGCGCAATACCAAACCCCACATCAGCAGCGCCGCTGGCGACCATCGCGGCAACCGCCATGTGGGTGAACTCTTCGTGTTGATAACCTTTGATTTGCTGGCCAGAGATATTTTCAGTTTTGAGTAATTGATCCAGCAATAAGCGAGTACCAGAGTCAGCTTGACGGTTGATAAAGGTCACATCTGCTTGTGTTAACGACGGGATACCCTCAATGTTTTTTGGGTTTCCCTTCGCCATCATCAAACCCTGATTACGTTTTATCACATAAATTAATTGGTGCGATTCGTCACTAATCAGTTCTAAATAGTCCGCCATGATTTGTTTGCCCAGCTCGCCTTCCGGGATATGGAAACCGGCGATGTGGCATTCACGATTGCGTAAGGCTCTGAGACTGTCCAGACTGCCATGAAAGTGTAGGTCCAGTTGAACATCAGATTGTTGATTAATCAGATCACGTAATGTCCCAATAGCCAGGCCATGACTCGCAAAAATATTAAAGCCATTACCTCGGCTGTCATCCAGTAACGATTCAAACTCGCGTTTGAATTGAGTTGAATAGTTATCTAACTCAGGTGAGAACGTTGCGGATAAATGACGATTTGCATGCATCAGTTTTTCGCCAATCGGTGACAGTTTGGCACCTCGGCCACGCTCTAAAATCACTAGCGGTTGGCCTAATCGATTTTCCCACTTGTTTAACAATCCCCAGGCAAAGCGATAAGACACTTGAATTTTATCGGTGGCTTTTTTTAATGAGCCCAGTGTTTGTACCGCTTCCAACATCTTGAATAAGACGGTATCGATATTATGAGTTTCACCCTGTTGGCTTAGTTGCCAATGGAGTTTGATTTTAATATCCATAGTTATGCACGTGCCATCATATTTTTTATTTTGATATTGAGTAATAGACTAGCCCGCATTATGCAATATATGACGACATAAACATATATTGCATTCTTATTATTCTTTTATTTTTAACGGAAAATTAACTATGAAATGGAAAAACACTGTTTTGTCGGCAGGCATGGCGCTTGCGATAACAAACCCAGCTTACGCAGGCTCGGAAATTGAAACGTTAATTACGATGCTGCATGAAAACGGCATGGTGTCAGAAGCTCAATATGGCCGATTAATGGCAGAGTTGGAGCAAAACAAGACGCAAGCCGCAGAAGAAAAAGCGATTGTAGAACAAAAGCTGGCTGAGGCTACCAAACCTTCTGATGTTGAAGTGACCATTGATAAAGGGATCAACATAAAAACCCGTGATGAGAAATTTACCTCAAAAATTGGTGGCCGGGTTCAGGCTGATGCCGCCGCTTATGGCGGTGAACCTGATATGGGCGATGGCACTGAAATACGCCGCGCCAGATTATACATACAGGGCACGATGTATCACGACTGGGGTTATAAGCTGCAATATGACTTTGTGGACACGGGTTCAGCGGGTATTAAAGATGCCTATTTGTCCTACACCGGCTTTGATAATCTTGAATTGAAAGCCGGTAACTTTAAAGATCCGTTCAGTTTGCAGGAACAGACCAGTTCCAAATTTATCTCATTTATGGAGCGTGGCTTACCGTCTGCTTTTGCGGCGGGTCGTCATATCGGTGTTATGGCAAGTACAAGACATCAACATTGGACACTTGCGGGTGGTTTGTTTGGTGATACAGTCAGCGCTAAAGGTGGAGCAGAAGACGAAGGTTGGGGCGCGGGAACACGTGCGACCTGGGCGCCAGTCAATAATCAAGCCGACGTTATTCACCTTGGCTTAGGTCTCAACTACCGTGAAACGGGCGGCACAAACGCTGCTCGGTTTAAGCAACAGGCAGAGTCGCACATTTCAGGAATCAATATCGTCGATACCGCGACGATTGCCGCCGTCAATGACTTTTATAAAGTCGGTGCTGAAATTGCCACGGTACAAGGGCCTTTCTCGGCACAAGCTGAATACATCACAACATCAGTAAATCGTGATAGCGGTAACGATCTGGATTTTGATGGCTGGTATGCACAAGCAGGTTATTTCCTCACGGGGGAGTCTCGTCAGTATAAAAACGGTAAATTTGGCGGTATCACACCAAAAGGCAATGTCGGTGACGGTGGTATCGGTGCCTGGGAGCTGGCATTACGCTATAGCACCATTGATTTGAACGATGCTGAGATTGAGGGCGGTGAAGCAGACTCTGTGACATTGGGGGTGAACTGGTATCCGGCACCGACATTGCGCTTCTCGGCTAACTACGTCGATGTATTGGATGTTGATGGCGGAACCAATGATGGCGACGAGCCAAGCGTGTTTCAAGTACGCAGCCAGTGGGCATTCTAGTCATTATTACGTCATCTAATTAAGCTAATTTTGAAAAACGTTGATTAAAGGAGAAAGAGATGAAATGGCAAAAAGGTTTAAGCCTCATCCTGTTGTTAGTAACCAGCTCTATGGCGATGGCCGTAGAGCACCTGAAACTATCTACTACAACCAGCACCGATAACTCTGGCTTGCTGGCGGTATTAAATCCGGCTTTTGAAGCAAAGTTTGATGCCAAGGTGGATGTGATAGCTGTCGGCACCGGTAAAGCACTCAAGATTGGTAGCAACGGTGATGTCGATGTGGTGTTTGTGCATGCGCCCGCGGCAGAATTGAAATATGTCGAATCTGGCGACTTCATTGACCGTAGTGCGGTCATGCACAATGACTTTGTGGTGGTGGGGCCGGAGGCTGATCCGGCAAATATTGCTAAAGCGGAGAACGCCGCTGGCGCGTTTATTCGAATTGCCAATGCGAAAACAGACTTTATTTCACGCGGAGATGATTCGGGCACCCATAAAAAAGAAAAAGCATTGTGGGATAACGCGGGGCTGACACCAACAGGCAAATGGTATGTGGCTGCTGGCCAAGGCATGGGCGCCGTACTGAAAATTGCTGACGAAAAGCAAGCTTATGCCTTGGCTGATCGCGGCACGCAGATCGCCTATGCCGAGAAAATGAACTTGAAAGTGTTATTTGAAGGGGATGAAGTATTATTTAACCCTTATCACGTGATGGCGGTAAACCCTGCCAAGCATGGGCACGCTAAATACGATCTTGCCAAAAAGTACATTGATTTTGTGACCGGGGAAGAAGGTCAAACTATCATTAAGGACTTTCGTCTGAATGGGCAACAATTGTTCCATCCTGACGCGATAAAGTAAGCGCTCAAATGAAAACGGGTTGCCAGTGGCAACCCGTTTTTTTTCATTATTTGGCTTTTTTCGGTTTTATTTCACCAATTGCACCATCGGAGCGTGCTTTCAAATAACGATACAACTGTTCACGACCGGCCATCACTTTCGGGTTAGATGACCAGGCGGGCATACTACCAATTGTGCCTGATTTGCCGTTTTCCACAGTGTCGAAAAATTCTTCTTTTGAAATGACGCCCAGACTATCTGCCAAGTTGGGTCCAACCATGCCTTGTCCATAAGTGCCATGGCAACGAGCACACCAGTTTCTGTATAGCTTGAAACCGTTATAGGACTCAGCATCCAGGTGTGTCCCATCAGTAACGGTATAGGGTGTGTCTTCCGCATTAGCCGCAGTAAAGGGCATCATTACGCTGAATGATAAAAGCAGAGCAAGCCCTGTCTTGGGTGAAAACATACAAAATCTCCATCTCTAAATGACGTTATCTCTGGCGACTGTTACAGCCAGCGCCGATTAGGCGAATGAATAGTGTATGAAATCATGCCAACACGAAAATATGTGATTTACCGTGTTTGTAGGCTATTTGCCCTAAGGGCTTAGTGGTTTATCCCCGGTTTAATAAGTCTCTCAAGTCGATAATGGCGGCATTAGCGCGTGAAATATAAGAGGCCATCACCAGCGAATGATTGGCGAACAAACCAAAGCCACTACCATTGAGAATAATAGGACTCCACACGTTTTCTTGTGTGGCTTCCAGTTCACGAATGATTTGGCGTAGGCTGACTAAGGCATTTTTCTTTCTCAAAATCTCGTTAAAGTCGTGCTCAACCGCTTTAAGCAAATGAATCAATGCCCAGGTGGTGCCCCTTGCCTCGAAAAAGACATCATCAATTTGCCTCCACGGTGTTTTGCTGACCACTTCACCGGACGTTGGCGTTGACTGCTGAGCATCAGGCTCTCCTGCCAAGTCTGTATTGACACGCACCTGCCCGACGCTTGCACTGAGGCGTTGTGATAGGCTACCCAGACGTTTTTCGGCAATCGCCAGCCAGCCAGTTAGATTATCGGCGCGCGCATAAAATTGGGCTTCTTCTTCGCCCGAACTGCTGAGGCGGTCGCGATAAGATTGCAAAGCGCTAATGCCATCGCGGTATTCTTGTTCGCTGGGGGGAAACAGCCATGATTCTGAGTTGAAATTGAATTGTGGCTCGGCAATCGCGAGATCTTTATCTTCTAGTGACTGTGATTGACTGCGACTAATATCATTTCTCAGTGCACGTGAAAAATCGCGAATTTGAACCAATACGCCGAACTCCCAATTAGGAATATTGTCCATCCACACGGATGGCGGCATCACATCATTTGATAGATAACCACCTGGCTTATCCAATAAGGTTTCTGCGAGGGTTATCAAGGTTGCGGTAGATGTGTAGCCAGTCACGAATGGCTGCTGTTGCGCTTTTGACATGCGCTGGGCATTATCTACCGGGTTAAAACGATCCGGCGTGTTGCTCCACCAGAGCATGATCAGAATCATAAAGACGAGTAATGCGCTAACGATGATGCCACTTGTTTTGACAATACGTTTGCGTGTTGTGTTATCTGCCATACTGTCGCGGACAGTCCAGCTGATATCACGGAATTTTTGTGTAAGAACTTTCAAGGCCATATCAAACTCATTTTGTGAGGTGGTCAAGGACAGCTTATGCGCTAACTCTAGCTAAAACAATGGGGATGGTCTGAGCAAATTCAAACTTGACTTAGGCGGACTGACCTCAGAATAATGACGGGTTTGCAAAAAATAATAAGGAAGCGGGGGACGCTTTAGGTATGACATTGAGAATCGAGATCGATGATCTAGCCAAACATTTTGGTGCGATTAAAGCCGTTGATGGCGTGTCATTTTCAGTCAGTAAAGGCGAAGTGTTGGGGTTTTTGGGGCCAAATGGTGCCGGTAAGTCCACCACAATGAAAATGATTACCGGATTCCTGACACCCACGCACGGCACGGTGAGAGTGTGTGGTTACGATGTGTTGCAGGATCCCATATCAGTAAAGGCTCATTTAGGTTACTTGCCTGAAGGGGCGCCTGCCTATGCGGATATGACACCCGATGGCTTTCTGAAATTTATTGCTGAAATTCGTGGCCTGAGTGGTGCTGATAGAAAACGTGCCGTCGCTTCAGCAGCGGAGCGTGCTCGCATTACCACGGTGATGCATCAGCCAATTGAAACCTTATCCAAAGGCTACAAACGTCGGGTTGGCTTGGCTCAGGCAATTTTACACAATCCACCGGTGTTGATTCTGGATGAGCCTACCGATGGTTTAGATCCGAATCAAAAACACGAAGTACGCACACTGATTAATGAAATGGCTGAAGATAAGGCCATTATCATCTCTACCCACATCCTCGAAGAAGTCCATGCCTTATGTAACCGCAATGTAGTGATTGCCAACGGCAAAGTACGCTTCGATGGCACACCACACGAGTTAGAAGCAAAATCGCGCTATTACAACGCGGTATGCGTCAATGTTGCCAATATCGAGCAACAGGCATTTGAAACCTTCCTAACCTCACTGGACTTTGTCTCTGATGTTGAGGCATTGGATGCCCAAGCCGGTTTCCGAGTTTATCCCAAACAAGGTGCTCAGATCACGGCAGAATTATCGGAAAAAATCCGTGCGAATGGCTGGGATATTGACGCACTTCATGCCGAGCACGGTCGTTTGGATGAAGTTTTCCGCAGCATTACCATGCCAAATACGGAGTCTAGCAACTGATGAAATTGCACAATATCTGGTTCATCATGAAGCGTGAGTTTAATGGCTATTTTGCAACGCCGGTGGCTTACGTCTTTATCATCATCTTCTTGTTACTGACTGGTTTTTCAACTTTCTACGTTGGTAATTTCTTTGAGCGCGGTGAAGCGGATTTGTATCCGTTTTTCTCATTACACCCTTGGCTTTATATTCTGCTTATTCCGGCTATTTCCATGCGTCTGTGGGCAGAAGAACGCAAAAGCGGCTCGGTTGAGTTATTAATGACATTACCGGTATCTGTTTTCGAGGCTGTATTAGGCAAGTTTTTGGCAGCCTGGGCGTTTACTGGTCTCGCTTTATTTCTTAACTTCCCGTTATGGATCACCGTTAACTTTCTGGGTAACCCCGATAATGGTGTGATCATCGCTAGTTTTCTTGGCAGCTTATTGATGGCTGGGGGCTTTTTGTCGATTGGCTCATGTATTTCGGCCATTACCAAAAACCAAGTTATTGCCTTTGTTTTGAGTCTGATTATCAGTCTGGTGTTTGTATTAAGTGGTTACGGGATCGTGATCGACTTTTTCGCAGGTTGGGCACCTCAAACGCTGGTGGAAACCATTAGCTCATTCAGCTTTCTGACGCATTTTGATGCGATCAGCAAAGGGGTTATTGATATGCGTGACATGATGTATTTCATTTCACTGATCGCCATTTGGCTATTCGCCAATGCGTTGATAATCAATGCCCGTAAGGCCGATTAGGAGAAATTTGCGACAATGAATAAACAACTTCTATCAACAGCCGGCCTGCTTTTGGCCATTATTCTGTTTGTCTCTTTTAATATCGTGATTAACGGTAACTTCAAATCCGCCCGTGTGGATTTGACTGAAGATAATTTATACACCTTGTCTAAAGGTTCACTGAATATTCTGGAGTCAATTGAGGAACCCATCACACTGCGTTTTTATTACTCTGATCAGGTGGCACAAGCATTACCAAGCCTGAAGTCCTACGCGCAGCGTGTGCAAGAGTTATTGCAAGAGTATCAGCGTGCATCTAACGGCATGATCCGGTTGTTTGTGATGAGCCCAGAGCCGTTTTCAGATAACGAGCAGCGTGCTAATCAGTATGGTTTGCAGTCAGTGCCTATTGAAGGTGAGCCGGATCCCATGTACTTCGGTTTGGTCGGTACCAACTTGCTGGATGGCGTTGAAACCATTCCTTTTTTCCAGCCAGAAAAAGAAGATACGCTGGAATACGATCTGACCAAGTTGATTTACAAATTATCGAACTCAGATCGTAAAGCCGTAGCAATCTTAAGTGCTTTGGAACTCGATGGTGAGCAATATGACCCGCTGAAAGGCGAAGTGGCCTCGCCTGATGGTGTTAAGCCATGGGCAATGATGTCTGAGTTACGTCAGATGTTTGATGTGGCGATGTTGCCGATAGATATCCGTCGTATTCCTTCCAGCATTGATGTGCTGGTTGTCGTGCATCCAAAAGAGTTCACGGAAAGTACGCTTTATGCGATCGACCAATTTGTCTTGAATGGTGGCAAGCTGGTGACCTTTGTCGATCCCTATGCTGAAGTTGATATACCAGAAAAAGACCCGGATAACCCGATGTCTGCGATGTTGGCATCGCGTAGCTCGAATATGGATCAATTATTCAATGCATGGGGTATTCAGCGAGGCAGTGCTGATGTTGTCGCTGATCGTAAGACGGCAACTAAAGTCGATTTCGGTGCCAAAACCGATTATCAACCGATTGATTATGTGTTGTGGCAGGGCTTGGATGAAGCGAACTTCAACAAGAATCAACGTATTACTTCGGCATTACGCAAAATTAATGTAGCCACGCCAGGTCGTTTTGAATTGTTAGATGGACGTACTACCGAAGTGACGCCGTTATTTTCTTCCAGTAATGAAGCCATGCTGGTGGATAAACGCGTGGTGCAGTTCCGGAATGATCCCGTGGCGCTATTAACTAAGTACCAAGCCGGTACACTCACGTATCCAATGGCAGTACGTGTACAAGGCGAAGTTAAAACTGCTTTCCCGGATGGCGCAAAAACCAAGTCCGGCGAAGTGAAGAAGTTGCCGGGTCATCTTGAGCAAGCTAAGCAAGCAATTGATGTTATTGCGATTGCCGATGTAGATATGTTGGATGATCGTTTTTGGGTACAAACGCAGGACTTTTATGGGCAACAACTGACTTTTAATACCTCAAACAATATCGATTTTCTGATCAACTCAGTTGAAGATATGACCGGAAGTGAAGGGCTTATCAGTGTGCGCTCAAGAGCGGGCTTTTCGAAGCCATTCCATCATGTCATTGCCTTGCAACGAGATGCAGAAAAACGCTTTAGAACGAAAGAACGTGAACTGCAGAAAAAGCTGAAAGAAACACAGCAGCGTATAGCACGTATGCAGGTACAACGGAGTGGTAGTGGTGAGCAAATCCTGACACCAGAGCAGCAAAAAGAAATTGCACAATTTCGTTTGACGGCTAACAAAACAGAGCAACAGCTACGTCAGGTTCAAGCGAATTTGCGCAAGGATATCGATAAGCTTGATACCCAATTGAAGTTCTTCAATATCGGTCTGGTGCCGATCTTGGTTGCGTTGCTGGCCATCTTTACTGGTTGGATGCGAATTCGTAAACGTAACAAAGGCCGTAGCCAGCAGTAATGACTGGAAGTAAAAAAGAGTCGTCCCGACAAATTAGGTTGTAAAAATGACAAAAAAACTCAACAGTCTGACTATCCTGTTTATTGTCACGGTTGTGATGGTGTTGCTCATGCTCGTCACTATCTATCGTGCTGAAGATAACAACGATGATTTTGGTTTGCTGTTCCCAGATTTGTATGAACAGTTAAGCCAAGTCAATCAGATTCAATTTAGTAGCAGTGAAGATCAGTTTTCTTTACAGCGTGAAGGTGAAGACTGGTATATCAAAGATCACTTTAATTATCCGGCGAATTTTGATGATGTAAAACGCATGCTGATTGACATGTCGGAAGCTAAAATTCTGGAACGTAAAACGGACAATCCTGAGCAGTATGATGTGATCGGTGTTGAAGGTGCTGAACCCGAAGTAGCGGGTGGTGAATCACTGAAAATTAACCTATCGAACGGTGATGAACACATTGCTGGCCTTGTTTTAGGCGATACCCGTGACGTTACCTTGCAGACAGGCCCTAAACAATTCTTTGTGCGTCGCGCTGATGAGCAAGAGAGTTGGTTAGTTCAAGGCTATCTGCAAATTAGTCCGGTGATGCTGAATTGGATCCAAGGGGAAATTATCAATCTGGCGCGTGAACGTATCGCCAAGGTGGAAATTATACAGCCTAACGGTAATAAGGCCGTGCTAGTTAACTTGGGTAAAAAAGACAAATTCGGTACGCCAGAGCAGGGCAAGGACACATCCTTCAAATATGAACAATTGGGTTATGACATCGCCGGCTCATTACATCAAATGCGTATGGAAGATGTGCAACCAGTTAAGCAATTCTCACGTGGCGATGCGGAGGTGGTGACGGCAAAATTCACTACGTTTGATGGCTTGGTTGTGACATCAGAAACGTCATTTAATGATGGTTTTTATTACGCTACCTTTGACGCAGAATTTGATGCCAATGCTGTTAAGCCTGCCCCAGAAGATATTCAAAAACTGGATATTTTGAAATCGGCAGATGCCGTCCGCACAGAAGCTGAAAAATTAGATAAGCGTTTAGCGCCATGGGTGTACCGCGTCAGTGGTTTTGTGGGAACCAATCTGATGCGTGCTAGGGCGGATATTGTGAGCGAAAGTTCTAATGTGATTCCAATGCCACCTGATATGACAGGCTTTGGACCACGCTAAACAAAAAGGCTCCTGCGGGAGCCTTTTTTTGTCTATTGAATCAATGCTTGCACTTCTGCTGCCAGTTCATTAGCAGAAAATTTGGGCAGAAATTTATCAGCACCGACCTTTTTAACCAGTGCTTGGTTGAAGGTGCCACTCATTGAGGTGTGCAAGAGTATTTGCAGATCTTTTAACGCTGGATCTTTCCGAATTTCAGAAGTCAGTGTGTAACCGTCCATCTCGGGCATTTCAATATCAGAAATCAGCAAAGAAACGTGCTCGCTTACCGTTAAACCCTGTTCAGCCCAACCCTTCAGAATTTCCAGGGCTTCTTTACCGTTTTTGGCAATTGTTGCATCCAGACCTATTTGAACCAATGTGCGTTTGATTTGTTTGCGCGCGACACTCGAATCATCAGCAACTAGAATGTGCTTACGCGCCTGTGTGTTTTTTTCTGCTAAATCTTCAGCCAGATCAGTGGATACTGCCGCGGTAATATTCATCACTTGAGCCAGAACTTGCTCGACATCGATGATCTGGACGATTTTGTCATCTACCTTGGTAATGGCGGTCATGTAATTACCTGCGCCAGAAGCTGAAGGAGGAGGTAATACCTCAGACCAGCTGATATTGACGATGCGCTCGACCTGACTGACCAAAAAGCCCTGCACGGTGCGGTTGTACTCAGTCAAAATAACAAAGTTGCTCTCGGGGTCGCCGATGCCTTTGCGACCAATGCTTTGTGACAGATCAACAATGCTGATGGTTTTGCCTCGGATGGAGGCAATGCCACGAATATCCGGGTGGCTATTCGGCATTTTTGTTAACGCCGGGCAGGGAATGGCTTCTCGCACCTTAAAAACATTAATGCCGTAGAGTTGTGAGCCACCTAAGCGAAATAACAATAACTCCAAGCGGTTGTTGCCGGCCAAGTTGGTACGTTGATCAACGCCATCAATGATACTGCTCATGCATCCTCCGTTAAAACTGTTAGGGCTATCGGCTCAAACTCAGCTTAACTTCACTAATTTTAATGCCATTAATACAGGCATGTTCTTTGCAAAGTTCTACTCACGTTAAGTCACAATAGCTAGCGAGGCTAGTCAAAATGAATAAATATTTTATAACTTTGATGGTAAGTGTCATATTTTTGACGAATCCTGTAAAGGCACAAACCATCCATGCTTTAGCGGATATTGAACAAACCGCTTTTTTATATGCCGCCGCTGAGGCACAGGCAAATTATGATAACCCACAAATTATTGTTGAGGCCTTAGATAAGCGACTGCGTTTACAACAATGCGAGCAAGCTTTACAGGCTTTTTCCAATTCGGTCTCCAACACATTGGGCAACCGTACTGTTGGTGTGCGTTGTTCGTCACCCACTGAATGGACAGTGTACGTGCCGGTTAAAGTAAAAGTGTTACAGCCAGTCGTGGTGGCTGCAAGATCACTAGTCGCTAATGAAACCCTGAGTAAGGCCGATATTACATTGGAAATGATGGATATCGGGGAATTACGCCAAGGTTATATTCAATCGACAGACAAAGTGATAGGCCAACAGTTAAAATACCCGTTATCAATGGGAATGGCATTACCTCCGCGTGGTTTGAAACAAGAAAAAGTGATACGGCGTGGTGAGCAAATCATTCTGGTTGCGAGCGCCGGAAGTATGGAAGTAAGAATGAATGGTACTGCGATGGGAGATGCCAGCGTAGGTGAAAAGGTAAAAGTGAAGAATAGTTCGTCAAAGCGTGTTGTCGAAGGAATTGTTCATGCGCCGGGTGTAGTAAAAGTCACCATGTAATGATGCCAGAGAAAAAAGTTGAGAAAAAAGCTCAACTTTTCAATTATCTGGCCGATACCCAAATCATAGAATATAAGCGGAGACAGTAAAATGTCTGAAATTAATACCAACAAACCCTCGTTGCAGCCGGACATCAGTTCGTCTCGTAACCTGGACCGTAATAGGAGCTCGCAGGCATCCACTGCTGCTGCATCAGCACCTAATACAGAATCTGATAAAGTGAGTCTCAGCGACACACTTGCGGTGTTAGAGCAAAAACTGACAGGTGTTCCTGAAGTTGATACGGCGCGAGTTGAAGCGATTAAACAATCCATTGAAGATGGTAGTTACCAAATCGACAGTCAGGAGTTGGCACGAAAAATGATTGATTTTGAGGGAGACTTTTAAGCAAGGACATCCCTCATGTCAATGAACGCCATGCAACAACTTAGTTCGATTTTACAAGCAGAACTCAACCTGTCTTCACAATTGTCACAACTGTTGCAACAAGAACGTGATGCATTGAAAAATGCAGAGCTCGATCAGATCACTTCCCTGAATCAACAAAAGCAGCCACATGTTGTTCAACTCGAACAGCTTGGACGTCAGCGTGAGCAATTACTTAAAGCGGCAGGATTCCCCGGTGGCAAGACGGGATTAGAGGCATTTATTGCCAACCACTCAGAGCCTGAAGCTCAACATTTGAATAGTTTGCTGAATAAACTACGTGTCGTGGCAAAATCATGTCGTGAGCATAATCAGATTAACGGCGGCATCGTTAATGTGAATCGCCAGTACTTAGTCAAAGCCATTAGTATTCTGCGTGGTCGTGATCCAGAAACAAGCTCATATGGGCCCGGTGGTGAATACACTAGCCAAGTTGTCAGACAGCCCTTATTAGGGCGTGTTTGATTACGGCTGACACCAGTCAGCTAAGACATCTACCCAAGCAGGATGGTCATTCATACAGGGTATTAAGCTCAAGCTGTGACCGCCTGCTTGTTTAAACACTTCTTCACCGCGTATCGCAATCTCTTCCAATGTTTCAAGGCAATCGGTGACAAACGCCGGGCAAATAACCAGCACCTTTTTGGCGCCAGCTTGAGCAAGCTCTTCTAAACGATCTTCAGTATTAGGCCCTAACCATTTAGCGCGTCCCAGTCGAGATTGAAACGCAACAGAATAACGGTTTTCAGCTAAGCCGGCTTGCAGTGCAAAACACTGCGTAGTCCGCATCACTTGATGGCGATAACAGGTTTTATGAACCTCGGGCTTATTGAGCTGACAGCAATTCTGTTGCTTCAGGCAATGCTCACCCGTGGCGTCGAGTTTAGTGATATGTGATTCCGGTAAACCGTGATAACTGAATACGATGTGATCGTAATCTTGCTCCAGATAAGGTTCAGCACTTTTGACGAGCGCCTCTATGTAATCAGGATTGTCGTAAAACGGTTCGACGGTGCGTAATTGGATATCGAGGCGATGCTTTTTTATGACCCGTTTGGCTTCTTCTACTGATGTGGTAACAGTACTATCTGCAAAGTGAGGATACAAAGGAATGTATAGCAGTTCTGTAATCTCTTTATCTGCCGTGAGAGTGAGTATTTTTTCTTCAATGCTCGGCTTGCCATAGCGCATCGCCATTTCTACAGGCACATCCACTTTTGCTTTTAACGCGGCTTTAAGTTTTTCGGACAATACAATTAAGGGTGAACCTTGTTCCATCCAGACGCTTTGATAAGCTTCTGCTGAGGCTTTGGGTCTGGTGGGCAACACAAACAAACTCACAATCGCCTTTCTCAGCGGCCAGGGTAATTGAATGACATATGGATCCATTAAAAACTGATGCAAGTAACGACGAACAGCTGGTGTGACAGGAGCATCGGGTGAGCCAAGGTTGGCCAAAAGTACAGCGCGTTTAGTCATATTGATTCAAGCTTGTTTTAGAGTGGTTGTTAGGGCGTTGTGTAGGTCAGTATAGAGAAACTCAAAACCGATTTGTTGTGCTTTTGCAGGCAGTGCACGTTGGCCGCCGAGTAGTAATTCAGACATTTCTCCCAACGCTAGTTTTAGCACGCAGGCGGGCACGGGTAAAACAGCCGGTCGATGTAACGCTTCTGCTAAGGTTTGTGTGAACTCTGCGTTGGTGGCGGGAGCTGGAGCTGTTCCATTAAACACACCCTGAGCCTCCGGCTTTTTACTGAGGAAAATAAACAGATTGACTATATCGTTGTGGTGGATCCATGGCATATATTGCTTGCCATCAGCAATTCGTCCGCCAATCCCCAATTTGAAGGGTAAAAGCATACGATTGAGGAAACCGCCATTGGCGATAACAAGCCCGGTTCTGACAATGCATACACGAACCCCATATGCTTGTGCTTTCAAAGCGGCTTGTTCCCAGCGTTCACATAGCTGATGGGCATACTCGTCGTTATAGCCGCTGGTTTCAGTCAAAATCGTGTCTCCCTGATCGCCATACCATCCCACAGCAGATCCACTAATGAGGCTTGATGGTTTTTTATCGCGTTGTGCAATCCAGTCAACCAGTGATTCAGTCAATGCGATACGACTTTGCTCCAATTCTTTTTTGCGATGCTTGCTCCAGCGCGCATCGGCAACTGGGGCACCCGCAAGGTTGATGACAATATCAACTTGCTCGGCGTGGCCTATTTCATTCAGGTCAGTAATCGCAACGACGGACAAACCGCAGCGTTGATAAACTTTGTCTCGGTTTCGACTGAGCACCATGACCGTATGTCCAGCCGCTTGTAACTGCTGACATGTTGCTGACCCAATAAGCCCTGTGCCGCCGGTTATCAGATAATTCATAAAAAATTCATCCTCTGCGAGTCAAAATTATAGAACACAGTTGTAGCCTAAAGTTTGGCTAGTGTTAAGATAAATTATCCCGCGACAAGCGAGTGTGAAAAGATGAAAATTAAAGTTGGTATCAGTAGCTGCCTTATGGGGCAGGAAGTGCGTTATGACGGAACTCATAAGCATTTGCGTTTGGCAACTGACAGTCTTGCTCGTTATTTTGATTTTATCACCGAGTGCCCCGAGGTGGGTATCGGTATGAGCATTCCTCGTAAGCCGATTCGGCTGGTGGGCGACGTTGATAAACCTAAAGCAGTCGCCGTTCATGATGAAGCGCTGGATTATACCGCTGAATTGACACAGTTTGGTGAACAAAAAGCGCAACAGCATGCGGATTTATCTGGCTATATTTTTATGAAAAACTCACCGAGCTGCGGGTTGTTTCGGGTCAAAGTTTACCAAGAGAACGGTTATCCTGCAGCTACGCCCGGTCGCGGCCTGTATGCCCGAGCTTTTACTGATGCTCATCCTTTATTGCCCGTAGAGGAATCAGGCAGGTTATGTGATCCATTATTACGAGAAAACTTTGTTACACGTGTGTTCGCCTATGCCAACTGGCAGGAGTTGAAAAAAGCAGGGCTGACACCAAAAGGCCTGACCGACTTTCATGCTCGTTACAAATATGTGTTGATGGCTCATTCGCCAGCAAAATATTCTGAGCTCGGTCGTATGCTAGCCGATGCTGGTAATCAGAATATAGATGCTCTCGGCGAGCAGTATTTTGCAGCACTGATGACAGTGCTGACATCACTGGCTTCACGAAAAACGCATACGAATGTTTTGATGCATTTGCAGGGCTATTTGAAGAAAAAAATCTCGGCAGCAGAAAAAGCGGAGTTGGCACAAATCATCGAACAGTATCGCAGCGCGCAGCTCCCTTTGATTGTTCCGGTAACATTACTTAAACACCACTTTAATAACCATCCTGACCCGTATATTTCCCAGCAGGCCTATCTACAGCCATACCCAGATGATTTGAGCCTACGAAATGCGATATAACGAATACTGTGATCTAATAGACATTCTCAGTTAAACTTCAGTTACAGGGCGAATCAGGGACTGAGTAGCATTGAATAGAGTTATTCTCAGTAATTTATTACTGATATTTATTTATTTTAGCTTGGGCAACTCACTAAGTGTTTTGTCGCTTCCCCACATCGATAATATCTTAATGTGGCTGCCTGCGAGTATCGCCGTATCCGCCGTTTTGCTTTGGGGGTTTAGCTTATTACCTGCTGCCTTTTTCGGTGAGTTTTTGTTAGCCATGAGCCTGCATGGCTGGTCAGATGGCGCATCAGTAAATATTGCCACCATCATGGGCGTAGAATCCTTACTACTCGCCTTCTCAGCCCGATATCTGCTTATTCGTTTTAGTCGTTGGCCTTCGCTGCTGAATCAGGATAAACAGATCTTCACCTTCTTCCTACTGGCCGCTGTTATTGCGCCACTGATTTCATCTGGGGTCATTGCAATAGGGGTGGCGTTAACTGGTGATTCCATACTAGCCGATACTGTTAGCCCTTTTGCTATCTCTTGGCTGGGTAAAGTCATTGGCGTGGTGATGGTATGCCCCATCATGTTCAGTTTTTTTGCTTATCCCAGAAAGCTATGGCGGACACGCATTATGAGTGTGAGTTTGCCGCTGGTGGTGCTGTTTGGTGTATTACTGCTGATGTTATCGATCGCACAAGATAGAGACAGAGCCCTGAACCATGCGCGGTTTGATTCTAGTACAAGACTAGTCAATACGTTGATCGAAAATAAGCTAAATTATCATCGTAGCTTACTACGATCGATGCAAGCCTATTTCGGAAACAGCGAAGAGGTCACGGAGTCTGAGTTTCAGCACTTTCTGGCTGATTTCAAGCAACAGCACACTGATGTTAAAGCGCTGGCTTGGTTAGAGTTCATTCGACCCGGGCAACTGAACCAGTTTCAGCGTGACACCGGCTTGCATATAAAAAACCATGATTCAATCTCGAATAAGAGTAATGACGCCTCTTTCAATCAAGCTGCTCTGGTGGTGCGTTACCTCACTGTGGAACAGACCGAAGCAGAAACGCCTTATTCTGCTCTGCTAGGCGTTAATCTGTGTGCATTTGAGGAGAGGCTTTTGTGCCAACAAGAGAATCTTTCCTCAGAAAGCATCTTTACCGTCAAAAACCTACTGCCAAACTTAAATAATGGTTCGGACTCGTTTTTTTATCTGTTACCGGTGATAGATAAGCGTGAACAAGTGATGGGCTATGTATTACAGATGATCAATGTGCAGGCCTTGTTTTCAGATTTATATCAGTCTCAGGTTCACGCCTGGGTCGACTTCGCCGTGACTCGGCAAAGCACAGGTGAACGCTTATTTGACACTATTGCGAGTGAGAGAGTGGATGATGTCGCGAATAATATTTTTAAAAAAGCGCATGTGATCAATTATTCGGATGATATGTGGCTAGTTGAATATACGCCATCGTCTTTCTTTATGAGCCATTACTCCAACTGGTATGTGTATGGGGTCATGATTGTCACCTTAATATGTTTTAGTTTGACCAGTATCTGGTTGTTGACCATAACTGGGCGTTATAACCGGTTTGAAAATGAGGTGGCAAAAAAGACTCGAGAGTTACAGCGGCGTAGTGAGTTGTTGGCAAAAAGTGAAAAAAAATATCGACGCTTGGTAGAAAACCTTCAAGACGAATATTTCCTCTACAGTCATGATGTCAATGGTATTTTCAATTATGTCGGCCCTTCGGTGACATTGATTCTTGGGTACAGTCAGGAAGAGTTTTTACAGCACTATCTGAGCTTTTTACCGGAAACGGAGGTCAATCAGCTGGTGCCTTTATTTACTGAACACACGCTCGCTGGTTACAAATCTAATTATGAAGTTGAAATCTTAGATAAAAAAGGCGGCTTACACACTTTAGCGGTAACCGAAGTACCAAGTTATAACGACAACAAGGAAGTGATAGGTGTTGAGGGAATTGCCCGTGATATTACCGAGTTCAAAGCATCGCAACAAAAACTGGAAAAACTGTCTTTAGCTGTTGAGCACAGTCCTAATGCCATCGTGGTGATGGATCGAGCTGGCGAGATTGAATACGTGAACCCGAAGTTCACGTCGATTACCGGATATCACAATGATGAAAAATTAGGGCGCTGGCCTGATCTGATTAACTCCGGGGTTAATATGCCCGGTATTTATGATGAAATTTGGCAGACTATTCGGCGTGGTGATGACTGGCGTGGCGAGTTGCAATATCGTAAGAAAAACGGTGATTTGTACTGGGCGCAGGAGCTTATCGCGCCGATGTTGAATTCGGAAGGTCATGCCACCCATTTTGTCGCCACACAAATTGATATCACGGAGGCGCGACGCTTAAGTGAAGAAACGTCTTATCAAGCGACTCACGATCAGCTAACGGGTTTGATCAACCGTCACGAATTCGACCTACGCTTAGAGCGCGTGGTGTTAGCGGCCAAGCATAACCTGACAGAGCATGCTTTATGTTTCTTGGATCTGGATCAATTCAAGCTGGTTAATGATACCTGTGGTCACATTGCCGGCGATGAACTATTACGTCAGATTGGGAGTTTGTTGCAAAGCAATGTGCGCTCACGCGATACCATCGCCAGGCTTGGCGGTGACGAGTTTGCTGTATTGATGGAGCACTGCAGTATTGACCGGGCTTACAAAGCGTGTGAGCAGATTCTGCAATTATTACAGGATTTTCGCTTTCACTGGCAAGACTATACCTTTACCGTTGGTGGCAGTATTGGGCTGGCGATCATCGATCAGCACACACGCGATAGCAACGAAGCTTTAAAACATGTTGATACAGCTTGTTATTCAGCCAAAGATGCGGGGCGAAATCGCGTCGAAGTCCATCGTGAAGACAGTCTGCGATTGAAACAACGCCGTGGCGAAATTCATTGGAGTACGGAAATAAACGACGCATTGGATGATGATCGTTTTTTGCTTTATGCACAACCGATTCAACCAGTAATGAACCCCGAACGAGGTATGAGTTATGAGGTTCTGGTTAGGATGTTACGTAAAGACGGTGAAATTTCGCCACCTGGCGCCTTTTTACCTGCGGCTGAACGTTACAATTCCATAAACCGTATTGATCGCTGGGTTGTCTCACACACCTTCGATTGGCTCAATAAAAACGCTGCCAAGTTAAATAAGGTGGCGACTGTTTCTATCAATCTTTCTGGCTTGAGCATGGGGGATGAATCGATGCTGACATTCATTATCGAGCAATTAGAAACAGCGAAAATACCAGCCGAAAAAATTAAATTTGAAATTACCGAAACAGCAGCCATTGCCAACTTACGAGCGGCAACCAAGTTCATTGAGACACTAAGAGAAAGTGGCATTCACTTTTCTTTAGATGACTTTGGCAGTGGCCTATCATCGTTTGCTTACTTGAAAAAATTGAAAGTCGACTCATTGAAAATTGACGGTATGTTTGTCAAAGATATGCTCATCGATCCACTGGATTTTGAAATGGTGAAATCAATCAATGAGATTGGTCATGTGATGGGGCTGGAAACGATTGCTGAATTTGTGGAGAGTGAAGCCATACTGGCTAAATTGAGTGAAATCGGCGTCGATTTTGTTCAGGGCTATGCTATTGGCAAACCAGCACCAATTGATGATATTCTCAACGGTTTGTCATAACGGTCCTCGTTTACCATGGATAGGCATGAACAGGTTGTTCTGAAAAATCAGGCTTTGCTGCTATACCAACAAACGCCATATGCGAATATTGCCATCATCTTTACTGTCATTGCATTGTATTGGTTATTTATTGACCATGTTTCTGCTGATGTACTGAAAATTTGGTCCATAAGCATTTGTCTGATTGCGGTCTGTCGTTTAGGGCTTTGGTATTCACACCTCAAAAATAAGCATTTAGCACCTGCAATAACCTGGATCACTCGCCATGTTTGGCTGACGTTGTTGATGGGATTCGCTTGGGCTGGTGTTAGCACATTCTATTTTTTGATCGACGATGTTCAGATCAATACTTTATTTTATGTTCTGGTATGTGGGGTCACCACAGCCGGAGTGCCTGTATTATCCGTATGGTTTCCCGCCTATATTGCCTATACGTTACCTCAAGTTTTAGCGTTACTTGGCGTGACTTTTTACCAGGGTTATCACGATCCTTCAACGCAAGCACTATCTTATTTTTTGTTTATAGCGTTACTGATTTACTACAGCATGTTGCTCTCTTTGGCGAGACGCTCCTATAAAAATGTAGTGAATGAGTTAAACCTACGACACAAGAATAGCCTCTTGGTGAATGAGCTTAATCGTGAAGTTAATCAGCGTGAAGAGTTAGTTCAAAACCGTACTCAGGAATTGCTGACGGTCAATGCTCAACTCAAGGCTAGTCAGGCTCATATGCTGACCTTATCCAGCGCGGTTGAGGCAAGCCCTAACGGCATTCTGATAACGGATGCGGAAGGAATCATTCAGTATGTAAATCCACGTTGTGAGCATATCACTGGCTATATGGCTGCAGATGTTATCGGCAAAACGCCGGAGGTCTATCGTTCAGATCACCATAACAACGAAATGATAGAGGAAATGTGGGCATCCATTCGATCCGGTAAGGAGTGGAACGGTGAGATTCAGAATCGACGTAAAAGTGGAGAGCTCTACTGGATAAAGGAGTATGTCGCCCCGATTAGAAATGATGAGGGGACAATAACGCACTTTGTCGCTATCCAGGAAGATATTACTGAAGCACGTGTGCTGGCAAATAAGCTTTCCTACCAAGCTACTCATGACAATCTGACAGGACTGATAAATCGTACCGAGTTCGAACGAAGGTTAATTGAACTGGTTCAGGATGCACGCCAGCATGACTCGGTCCATGCGCTTTGTTTCATTGACTTAGATCAGTTCAAAGTGATTAATGATACCTGTGGTCACATAGCGGGCGATGAATTATTACGTCAACTTGGTCAGCGACTCATTGGGCAAGTTAGGAAAAGTGACACGCTGGCAAGGTTGGGTGGGGATGAGTTTGCCATTTTAATGAGGCACTGCGACCCAGGGCAGTCTGAGAAAGTCGCCACCGAAGTTCGTGAGGTGATCGAGCTGTTCCAGTTTGTGTGGGATTCACGCGTCTTTACTATCGGCGCTAGTATTGGTGTGAGCAGTATCCATCGACACACTACTGACATGACTGAGGTACTCAAACAAGCGGATACAGCCTGCTATGCAGCAAAAAATGCAGGCAGAAACAGAGTTTATATCTATCAGGATGACGACAAGCACTTAGTAGAACAGCAAGGGGAATTTCATTGGGTGAATGAAATTAAGCTGGCGTTGACCGAAAATCGGTTTGAGTTATTTGTACAGCCCATCACCTCAGCTAAAAGCGGTAAAGCGGAGATATATGAAGTGTTGCTCAGGCTGCGAAATAAGCAAGGTGATCTCTCGCCACCCAGTGCTTTTCTACCCTCTGCCGAACGGTATAATCTATCAGATAAAGTAGATCGATGGGTGTTGGAAAAGACCTTTGACTGGCTTGAGAAACATATCAATCAAGTTCCTGATCTTAGAAAAATAGCCATTAACTTGTCTGGAGCCTCACTGGGTAATGATGAGATGCTCAAGCTTATTTCAGACTTATTTGAAAAAGCCCGATTCTCAGCCTCTAAAATTAAGTTTGAAATAACTGAAACGGCTGCCATCAGTAACCTTCGTGAAGCGACTCGTTTTATCAGTGAATTGTCGAAATTGGGCTGTGAATTTTCTTTAGATGATTTTGGCAGTGGTTTGTCTTCTTTCGGTTACCTCAAGCACTTACCAGTCAAGAGTATTAAGATAGACGGTATGTTTGTAAAAGATATGGCTCACGACCCGCTGGATTTTGAAATGGTCAAATCCATTAATGATATTGGCCATGTTATGGGCCTGAAAACGATTGCTGAGTTTGTCGAAAATGAAGATGTATGGCAAAAATTACAATCAATCGGCATCGACTATGGACAAGGTTATCATTTAGGCAGACCGGTACCTATTGATAGCATTCTTAAGCCGACACAAAATAGCAGTTTGGAAAATTCAATAAAGGCGGAGATCCGGGCAACCTGAATTGTCAATTAACCGCGTTTATGAGGATGAGGATGTATGGATCGTCGTCACTTTTTAAGTTTGGCTGCTTGCTCTTTATCGAGTCACCTTATCCCGGCTAGGGCGGACAACCGAGCGGCAACCGGTATCGTTATGGAGCAGCAGTTCTTGCTGCATCAACTCTCTGCTAATCATCCGGAGTCGCCTGCTAGATATCAGGCGATCCAGCATGCTGTTGAAAAAAATGTATGGCATAGACCTCTGGTTAAACTCAAGCCTTTAGCCGCTGATAAAACGTTTCCATGGTTATCTTTTGTTCATTCTGAGGCCCATATTGAAGCCATTGCCAGTCAGACCACACATTTTGACAGTGCCTTACTGGCAACATCAGCAAGTCTTGCGGCTGTTGATGCTGTCATGTTGGGCCAAGTTAGAAATGCATTTTGTGCGTCGAGGCCACCCGGGCATCATGCTTTAAATACAGGGCAGGAAGAAGGGTTCTGTTTTTTTAATCACATAGCAGTGGCAGCCAAATACGCACAACAGCAGTATAAGATTGACAAGATCCTAATTATTGACTGGGACTACCATCATGGTAATGGTACCGAGTGGGCTTTTTATGATGATCCCTCAGTTTTATTCTTTTCTACCCATGATCAGTATGCTTACCCAGGAACCGGTAGTCCGTTAAAAAAGGGTGATAAAGCAGGACTCGGCTTTAACATTAATGTGCACCTGGAGTGTGGCAGCGATGATGAAACCATCATGGCCGCATTTAAACAACACCTTGCTCCTGCTATTGAGACTTTTGAACCTGAATTGATATTAATATCAGCAGGGTTTGATAGTCGCCAAGATGATCTTCTGGGTTGTTTCAATATTACCGATCAGGGATTTTATCAACTCACTCGCTGGGTGATGACGATGGCTGATAAATATTGTCAGAGCAGACTGGTTTCAATTCTTGAAGGGGGCTATAACACAACGGGCAATGCCAGTGCTGTGCTCAGTCACCTTGAAGCACTGAATGCTTTACTGTGATCGTCAAAATTCTGTCAGCATAGAAGCCATGTTTCTTCTAGCCCTTTTTGCAGTAACAGTCTAGAGCCACCAAGTGGTTTTTTATGGGGGTAAGTTATTATTAAATAAAGATTTTTAATTTTTGTGATCAGGTTTGTTGATATTGGGCACAGTTTCTGCTTTGTAAGCTTTGTAAGTACTGAGAATCAGTTAACAGCTGGCTGAGGTTAATACAAACATTCAAGGAGAACCCATATGAATGCCACCGCCCATTTGAATGAGAATAAAAAAGTCGATTCACTGCAATCATTACCTGAAAAAAGAGAGTATGAGCAGTTAAGCACCCATTACGATGCCAAATACAAGGTTGGTTGGTTTTATATGATGGGATCCCCACGTCCTTGTTTCACTCCAACTTTATTGAATGAATTAACAGATTATCTGTCATCTGTGAAAACCGATATGGCTGCTACGGATAATGAAAAATATGATTATCTGGTAGTGGGCTCCAAGGTGGACGGTGTTTTCAATTTGGGTGGTGATCTTGATCTGTTTATGCACTTGATTGAGCAAAAAAATCGTCAGGCACTGTTTTCATATGCCATGCATTGTGTCGATATTTTGTATGACAATATGTCCCATTTTGGTTCTGATTTGACAACGATCTCATTGATTCAAGGTGATGCATTAGGCGGTGGCTTTGAGGCTTCACTATCAAGCAATGTCATCATTGCAGAGCGGGGCGTGAAAATGGGACTGCCTGAAGTGTTGTTTAACCTCTTTCCCGGTATGGGGGCATATTCTTTGTTATCCCGTAAAGTGGGGCCAAGAAAGGCGGAAGAAATGATCCTGAGCGGTAAGTTATATACAGCCGAAGAAATGTATGAGATGGGAGCCATTGATATTCTTGCTGAGAAAGGAGAAGGTGAGTTGGCGCTTTATCGCTATATTAAAAATGCACAAAAATCACCGAATACTTACAAAGCAATGTCACGAGTAAAAGATATTTGTAACCCGGTCAGTTATGAAGAATTATCAGCTATCGCTGGTGTTTGGGCTGATGCGGCACTCAATTTGACAGCAAAAGATGTCAGAATGATGTCCCGACTGGTGAATCGTCAATCAGCGAAAGAAGCCCGTCGCCAAGCTTAATGGCTATCTTGATGACTATCACGTTGTTTGGAGTCCATTTTGGCTTCAAGTTGCGTGATAGTCTGCTCAAAACTCGACTCAATCTGTTCGACTAACGTCAGCACAGTCTCTTGTCCGAGTTCATCAGGTTTTATCTGTTCTGCAGAATCACACAAAGAAGCCAGTTTAATAGCGCTCATTTCGGTGGCCGAGCCTTTCAGGGCATGAAGGCTCTCTCGATAAGTTAAGTAGTCATCCCGGCAGTGCTTTTTTATGAGATTGATATGTTTAACCGCATCATGTTTAAAGCTTTCAATTAATGTCTGTAAAAAGTGGGTGTCGCCCAATGCAATCAATTGTTGGATAGCCGTTTCATCCAGGATTAAGTCCTGATCGCTAGTCTGGTGTGAATCTTCAATATCAACCTTGAGCTCCAAACCTTGAGAAAGCTGGGCTAAAGTTTCAATTAATGCACGCGAGTTAATGGGTTTTGTTAGAAAAGCATCGACGCCTGCCTGCTCACAGCTCTGTCTGGCTTCAGGGGTTGCATCAGCTGTTAGCATAATGATTGGCATGGAAGCGGAAGTATCGATAAACCGAAATGTTTTGACTACTTCAAGTCCTGACATGCCGGGCATGTTCATATCAAGAATGAGGATATCAATCTGGTTAGCAGGATCACTTAATAAATCCAGAGCAGCATCACCATTATCAGCCAGAAGGGTTTTGTGCCCTGCCTGATGCAAAATCCCTTTTAATACATGCTGATTCACTTTATTGTCTTCAGTGACCAGAATATTGAGGGGTCTGGTCAGACCTTGTGCGGCATAATAATCAGCTAAGCGGACAACGTTTTCGTGACTATTGATGGATGAATGCGCCGCATGTAATGCATTGAAGAGTGCAGTTTTGTTCGTTTCATCATTGATAACAGAAATGTAATGATTGCTGATATCGTCGTGAATACTGATGCCACTGGTATTAAGGAGAATCAAAGATAAGTCACGCAATGAGCTATCAGACTTAATCATTTTTGCGAACTTGGCCGGTTCAATGGCTAACATGGTGTCGGTGTCGACAATTAAAGTGGAGTAGGGCGCAGTTGATTCGGCTTTTTGTATCAATTCAGCTAAGGCTTTTGCTGAGTTATCAACCCAGTCTGCTGTCAGTCCCCATGTATTGAGCATTTTATTAAGCGCTTGCTGTTGCGAGGCACTGCTCAGGATCAGAATATTGTGATTATCAAGCGTCATAACGTTATTTTCATTTACCTTCAATGGTAGCTCAAACCAGAATGTAGTGCCTACACCTAGCTGGCTTGTGACACCTATGTTACCACCCATCAGTTCCACAAGTTCTTTCGAGATGGTTGTTCCCAGGCCGGTGCCTGAAGTTGTACCACTTGCCGCGTTTACCTGAGTGAAGTCATCAAAGATAGTATCCAGTGACTCGGCTGGAATGCCGATACCTGTATCCCTTATTTCAAATCTCACTACCTGCTCATCGGTATTACTGACTTGAGCTTGTAAAGATAGTCTGATGTAGCCACTAGTGGTGAATTTAACTGCGTTGCCAATCAGATTTATCAGGACTTGTTTAAGGTGTTGCGGATCACCGTGCACGGCAAATTGTATTTGTGGGTCCATATTGCAGAATAAAGCGATATCCTTGGCGGTTGCCATGGGGCGTTGCATTTTGATGACAGTGGTGATGAGTTCATGTAAATCGAACTCTGAACGTATGCTTTCAATTTTTCCGGCTTCAATTTTAGAAATATCCAGAACATTTTCAATCAGGCCGAGTAAGGTATTCGCAGAGTTATGCATGATCCTGACAAACTCTCGTTGTTCAGGATTTAGCTTCGTTTCCTGCATAAGATCGGCAACACCAATTACGCCATTCAATGGTGTTCTTAACTCATGCGACATACTGGCCAAAAAGCGACTTTTGGCTTCGTTGGCGAATTTGGCAGTATCCAGAGCACGATGAAGTTTTTTGATTAGAAATGCAGAATAAACCGGGATCATAACCATCAGGATGAGCAGGCTGAGCCCAATAGGCTTGTGTTGAATATCTTGCCAATACTCTCCCCAGGTAATGGAAATAGTAAAACCAACAATACCGACGGCGAGAGAAATATAGAGGTAGGGCGCGCCATATCTAAAACCGCTGCCGAGAATGACCCATAAGTAGAGTACAAACAGAAAAACACTTTCTGAGCCAGCAAAAAACATTACGACAGAAAGTGATATCAGATCCAGTGCATTGGCTAATACCCGGCGTATCGGAGATACCGTGGGTTTGATCAGAATGGCCGCGGCAATGATTAATGCGAAACTGTAGTAAAGCAAAGTCATGATACTAGGAAGCGAAGTAAATGCTTCTACAAAAGTCTCATTTTCTTGCCATGGCAAGCAGAAGTAGGCTATCAAGCCTAAACCCATTGTTAACCTGAGTTTAAACGCTTGTTCATGTTCAGGGTCTGGATACCTTTCAAGTCTTTTTATCAGAAACTGAAAGTATGAAATAGTCCTTTGGATAACCTTCATCATGTTGAATGACTTATTCGTCACTGTACTCAATTTGAATCTGACGTATGCCATCCCAGCTTTGCATAAATGCCTCAACACATTGTGGGTCGAGGTGACTACCGGCCTGTTTTTGGATATAGGCGATAGCTTCACTATTGTCCCATGCCTTTTTATAGGGGCGTGACGAGACTAGAGCATCAAACACATCGGCCACTGCTACAACTCGGGCGATAAGGGGAATATCTTCACCTTTTAGTCCATTGGGGTAACCATTACCATCAAAACGTTCATGATGGTTTAGCGCGATAATCGCACCAATTTTCATGTAGCGGGATTGACTATCTGAGAGGATGGCATGACCTATTGTGGTGTGGGTTTGCATGACTGCCCATTCTGTCGCATCCAGTTTACCTGGTTTAAGCAAAATATTATCTGGAATACCAATTTTGCCAATATCATGCATGGGGGCGGCGTATTCCAGATCATCACAATCTTGTTTCGAAAATACGCCCAGTGATTCAGCGATCAAGCGTGCATATTTGGCCATTCGTATCACATGATTACCGGTGCCTTCATCCCGGTATTCACCTGCTTTGGCTAAACGTAAGATGGTTTCTTTTTCACGTTCAGTGATTTGTTCTGTGGCCACTTCAACTTGTCTTGCTAACCAGTCGGCTCTGTCTTGAATGATCAGGTGTTGCTCATGCATTTTGAGCAGGTTACGACAACTGGTCCGGCATTCAATTTGATCGATAGGACGAGTCAGAAAAGCCGTAGCGCCTGCATCCAAAGCTTCATAACGCACTTCTTTTTCACTGACCACGGTGATCATCATGATGGGCACATTTTCACAATGTGGTTTTTGTCTGACAGCACGAATAAACTCGACCCCGTCCATTTCGGGCATACGGTAGTCGGTGATGATCAAGTCGGGCTCATGCTCATTTACCCAGTTCAGAGCTTCCACAGGATTACCAAAGGCTGAGACGTGAAGGTTGTCTGAGATTTGCTGAATGACTTTTTCGAGAATAGTTCGACCGGTAGACTGATCATCGATAATCAGTACATTCTTTTTTTTCTTCAGAATACTTTGCCTCCTGGCTGTCACGTAGGGCTGGTCGCTAGGATTTTGTGTTGTCTTGCCAGTCAAGATAACGTACCTCATTATCGTGGCGAATATGACTGAGCATCCTGCAATAGAGCCACATCAACTATCGACCCATGTATCTCCTGAGGGTCAAAAAAAGGAACTGATTTTCATTCGAATAGTAACATCAGTTAATGATTTGTCCCATTATCACTATTGCTGGAGATTTCGTCCAGCCTAACTGCTAAGCGGCTTGACGGATTGTGAGATTAAACCTTTTTTGACCGGTCATCGGGTGGTGGGCAAGTTTGATTGGCTGGACTCCATGAAAACGCAACCGATCTTCACCACCCCAAACGACAACATCGCCATTTTTCAGTAGGTAGGCACTGGGTTTGTCCTGACGTTTGGCGCCACCAAATAGAAATATAGCTGGAACACCCAAGGAAACCGAAACGATCGGTGCTGAAAAGTCCTTCTCATCCTTATCTTGGTGTAGCCCCATTCCAGCCCCCGGCTGATAACAATTAATCAAGCAAACATCGGGTTTGAAATGTGCAAAACCACACGCCGATGCGGCCTCAAGCGCTAACTGATGAATCAGCTCAGGCATTGTTGGCCAACTCAGGTTAGTTTCTGGATCCGTTGTTTGGTAACGGTATCCGTGGCTGTCGGTTACCCAGCCATATTTGCCACAGTTGGTGAGTTGAGCCGCCATTTTAAAGCCTCCGGGTGTGTGCATTTGGCGAAGAGGCGCCACCTGGATAACACCCTCTATGGCTGTCAGCAAGGCATTGGTTTTAGCAGTAGCAAACCCCGGCAATATATAGCTTTCGTTGGCGATGGGTTTTAATGGCGATGTCGTATTCGGTTTTGAAGACATTGAAAAATCGCTCTGCTAGTGACTAAGCCAGTTAAGCTAGTCTTTGTTATTTAACTTACGCCAAAGTCGTTTGATTGCTTTACGGCTATACCGACGTTTGAAGTTGACCTTAAAGTCATACAGGTAAAAGGGCACTCGATAACGTAGCGTGAAGTGTTTGCGTTTTAGCATGCTCTGCAAGTAATGCTCAACCAAAAATTCGCGACCTTGCCAGTGTAATTTGTGGCAAATTCTTGTCAGATCAGAAATACGTTGATTGAGCGGGGTGCTGTGGTTGTAGAAACGAGCACGGTTAATATCAATCAAAGTGAACTGTAGTGTATCGCCACCTACTTTTTTGATCAGGATATTGCCTCCAGCAAGATCACGGAAAAATACCCCGTGCTCATGCATGTTGAGCAAGAATGCGCTGAGCTGACGGTAGGCTGAGTCAGCTTTGATACCTTCATAGGTATCAGCACCATCATGAAAAGCCACGATCATCTCACGAGCTGAGAAATCATGATCCACCTGTTCACAAATAAATAAGTTTTGCAGCAAGCTCGGGTCGTTTTGCTTCTCGAAATACGCAATCGGTTGTGCTGTCGGGATACCACGACGTGATAATTCCGCTCCAGCAATCCAGCTACGTCGCGCTTTGCAGGGTTTGAACTTATCTAACAATCGCTTGTGAGGGTGCATTTTGATGGGCTTTTTAGCGACGACTGTGTTGCCTTCAAGCCCCATTACTGTCCAGATAATATTACGGGCTTTGCGCAGCGTGTTTTGTTCTGTTGCTTGAGCTAGATTGTCGGGATGAAATTTTGCTACCAGTTGCGCCGCCTGTTCGGCTGAATCGGCAACGATCATGCCTTTCCAGCCATCTTTGTTATGCGGGTAATAATGGCCTTCACTTCGATGGGCATAGATCGATTCGAGAGGCAACGCACCGGACACAGGTTTTAAGTTAATTGAAACTTGCGATGACCAGCTCAAAAACAGTGGAGATTCATTGATAAATAACGGCATTTCTTCAAACGTCTTGCCGTCGCGATTTTCAAATGCTGCCCGTTGCATATCTTCATCTCGATACAACTCAGCCAGTTTTAAGGCTTTACCGTTAATCGTCCAGGCAACGTGAATCAGCCGGTCATTGTTGATAAAAGCATGCACTTCCACATTATTTGATGTGTGTAAGGCACCGAGATACACGCTACCCGGAATTTGAGCGATGAATTGTTTCATCGCGACAAAAGCCGGGCGAACACGGAAGTTTTCTAGCTCACCTAAGATGCTTTGATAGTGTGTAATGCGTTCCAGTTTCGGATAGCGGCCGCTGCCGTCATCGATTAAACCTTCTCGCCAGCACAAAAAGGGTCCCCAGAAAGCTTGGCGCATAGCGCCGGAAGCAGCCAGTAACACCATATAGCGGCTGAGGTAATCAGCTTGCTTTTCTTCACTGTTGACCAGTAGCCGTTCAATACGCGGTAAGGTCCAGAATGCGGCAGGGGAGACAAGCGCTGACACACCCTGTTTAGCGGCAATGCGTTGTAACAATTGCGCTTTTTTGACCAGATTGACTTTAAGGCGTGTGGCCCATTTGAAGCCGAGGATGCGGTGATCAAACCGTTCCGGCTCGGTGACACGTTCACAAAACAGGTTATTGGTGTGAATATCAGGCAATTGCTCCGCTTTGCGTAAGCGATCAAATACCGCCATGGTATAAAACGGCTCAAAATCAGAAATATTCGGCCCTGCCAGTGTTATTTGGCGGGTTTTGATTTCATCATGCGCAATTTGCCAAGCAGTGAAAAAGCCCTCGGTGTCGTAGCCGGCCCAGCGACGACGATTAATGGTTGAGCAGACTTCAATAGCATGTACTTTGTCACCGAAGCGGTTACATGTCGCCACAACAAAATCTTGCCAGCGTTGCTGGGCTTCAGGTTTTTTCATTGCGTAGGCTGCTTCGAAAGGTTGTACCAGATGCAGCATGACTTGCAGATCGGTGTCTAACAACCGTTCCAACAGTCGAGCAACAGGGCCTTGCTCGTCATCGTAACTGTAGTCGATACGTACGTTTCGAATGTTCAATTCAGCCAGCTTGTTGATAATAAAATCATCAACAGCAGGATCGGCCGATGCCGTTACACCGACGCCTGCAAAATCATCAGGTACGGTGTGACCGGGTTGAGGGATATGACCCCCTCTTAGGCTTAGTCCGCCTTTTGCTACATATTTCAATGCAGTCAATAAAAGCGAGCCATTCATTACGGCATTAATTTTTTTTGGGGTGTTTGACTGCGGCTGCCCGGTCATGAATATTTCCAAAGTAGTTATTGATGCAGGTCTATTGACATGGCAGACCAATGCTAAGAATTTGCTTTAAAGGACTATTTTGAATCTTTTGAGCATGAAGCTCAACCAAAAGCGAATAATTAGCGGGTTTGTACTGCTTAGATAAAGTCAGCATAATCGAGCCAACCGCGATAAAAAATACAACTCGGCGTAGGCAATAATGATAAAGAGAGAAAAACCATGAGTGCGGACAGTTATAACAAGGTAAAACGTAACCCTAATTTTCACATGCTGGTGGCAAGACGTTCTCGCTGGGCGTGGGGACTGGCAACCATTATTTTGCTGATGTATTTCGCATTTATCTTACTGATCGCCTTTGCCCCGCAGTGGTTAGCTCAGCCTGTGGTGGCGGGCAGTGTTATCACCATCGGCATTCCCATCGGAGTACTCGTGATTTTAGTGGCATTTGTTTTAACAGGTGTTTACGTGCACAAAGCGAATACCGATTTTGATCAAATGACCCAGCAAATTATCAGCGAGATCGAACAATGAGATTGCTACAAAAACTGTTTATTACACTCTTTTTTTTGTTGCCACAGCTTGGCTTTGCCGCTGATGCGATAGACGGTGCAGTAGAAAAACAAGCATTAAACTTACCTGCGGTCATCATGTTTTTACTGTTTGTCGCTGCCACTTTGATGATTACCTATTGGGCAGCCAAAAGAACACGATCGACATCAGACTATTATGCGGCCGGTGGTGGCATCACTGGTTTACAAAATGGATTGGCGATCGCTGGTGATTACATGTCAGCGGCTTCATTTCTGGGTATTTCTGGTCTGGTGTATTTATCCGGCTACGATGGTTTGATTTATTCCATTGGCTTTTTGATTGGCTGGCCATTAATTCTTTTTCTGATAGCGGAACGATTACGAAACTTGGGGCGTTACACCTTTGCTGATGTCGCGTCTTACCGCTTACAACAATTACCGATAAGAACGTTGTCCGCGTTCGGCGCTTTGGCGGTGGTAGCCTTGTATCTCATAGCGCAGATGGTGGGCGCGGGTAAATTGATTCAGTTGCTATTCGGCTTGCCGTATGAGTTTGCTGTGGTGGTTGTGGGAGTTCTTATGGTGCTCTACGTGACGTTTGGCGGCATGATTGCGACGACCTGGGTACAAATTATCAAAGCCGTATTACTGCTTTCTGGGGCTACGTTTATTGCCATTATGGTGCTTAAGCACGTCGGCTTTGATATAAATGTGTTGTTTGAGCAGGCGATTGCAGTACATGATAAAGGTTCACAAATCATGGCTCCCGGGGGCTTGGTGACCGACCCGATATCAGCGATTTCGCTTGGGGTAGCATTGATTTTTGGTACCGCCGGGTTACCGCATATTCTTATGCGCTTTTTCACAGTGGCCGATGCGAAACAGGCTCGACGCTCAGTGTTTTTTGCCACTGGTTTTATCGGTTATTTCTATATTTTGACCTTTATTATTGGCTTTGGCGCCATCGTGTTGTTAACCAATAACCCCGACTTCTTTAATAGCGAAGGTCTGTTAATTGGTGGAGATAATATGGCGGCCATTCATCTGTCACAAGCGGTAGGGGGCGATATGTTCCTTGGCTTTATTTCAGCAGTCGCCTTTGCCACTATCCTGGCTGTGGTATCAGGGTTGACCTTGGCAGGGGCTTCAGCGATATCGCATGATTTATACGCCAGTGTGATCAAAAAAGGTCAGGTGACCGGGAAGGATGAGATTCGTGTATCCAGAATCGCCACGTTGGTGTTGGGGCTCGTCGCTATTGTGCTCGGTATTTTATTCGAACAACAAAATGTGGCCTTTATGGTTGGCCTGGCATTTGCGATTGCTGCCAGTGCCAATTTCCCGATTTTATTTTTATCCATGTACTGGCAAAAACTGACGACCAGAGGGGCGTTGATTGGTGGGTTTGCCGGTCTTACCACGGCGATTGTGCTCGTGATTCTGGGACCTATCGTCTGGGTTGATATTTTGGGTAACGCCGAGGCAATCTTCCCTTACAAATACCCTGCATTATTTTCTGTTATTACCGCATTTGTATTGATATGGCTGTTTTCGGTTACGGATAGAAGTGAGCAGGGCAAGCAGGAACGGGCCTTGTTTGAACATCAATTTATACGCTCACAAACGGGAATAGGCGCACATGGCGCGAACAATGATCACTAACGTGATCTATTGTTGCCAGTTTGCTGGCAATGTTCAGATGAGGAAATAAGCTACTTGGCTGAGCGTTGGATTTGCTTCATGCGAAGTTTTTCTTTGTTGATAATATAGCCCCAGGTGTTGGGCGTATTGGTCAGCCACTTGTCGTCAGTTTGCTGGGTGGCAACAGACGTACCGCCACTGCGTTCGTAGTTTTGTTTCATCCGCTGTCTTTCAGCTTGCGTCAGATCATCATATGAAAGGAGAGGGTGTGCCTGACTTGCAGCAGAAAGCAAGAAGCCGGCTACGATGGTCGTCAATAACGCTTTATTTTTACCATTCATTGGTGTTTCTCCGTTGATGTTTATTCGTGGCAATGGTTATCAGTAACTAATGTGACAATGTGATGATTGAGTCTATCCCGAATCGATTTACATTAGTGGCTATTTGAGTTGTGCTGATTATCGTCGGTTAATTTTGAGGGTGGTGTTTCAGTCTATTTATTAGCAGCCGGTAGATGATAACTCTCAGTACACATAAAATAACAAGTGACTGTTAAGAAAGCTTATTAATTAGTTCAACAATAACAAAGGCTGAACTTGCCAAGAAACCCACCACAGGCACCCAGACTGGAAATAATACCGTGCCAACTGGACGCGGGTCTTGCTTTTTGACGCGCCAAAGTGACAAGTTGACGATCGCAAATAAGGTCAGCATGACCAGCGATGTGGCTTGTGCCAGAGTTAATAAGCTGCCTGTTAAAGCGAGTACTAAAACACATAAGGTGGTCACCAGAATCGCGGCTAATGGGGTACGCGTTTTGTGATGAACCTTACTGAGTATCGCCGGTAATTGGTCTCGTGAACTCAGACCATATAGCACTCTGGATGCCATAATCATTTGAATCAAGGCGCCATTAATGACTGCAAACATACCGATAATCATTATCAGCGTCGCGTCTTTTCCAGAGTTCGATTCGTAAATGAAGGCAAGAGGGATATCACTGGCTGCAATGTCGGAGGGGGCGATCGACAATACTGCGGCTAGCATCAGCAGAACATAGAGTACCATGGTAATAATAAGCGTGAGGATAATGGCTAGAGGCAGATTACGCTTCACATCTTTGACTTCTTCTGCCACGTCGACCATATCTTCAAAGCCAATAAACGCGTAAAACGCCAAAATGCCGCCAAAGAAAATGCCATGCCAGCTACTGATATCTATAGATGGCACCAATTCGGGCCAGCGTGAGGGTAGGGTTAATAACGCTTCATGACTGACCGCAATGACCCATAGTAAACCACTGATTTCAATGAGCGTGATTAGGCTGGCAACGATAACTGATTGAGCGATTCCCCACGCTGCTAATGCCCCGAGGCACAAGCTAATCAGCACAATACTGATTAGCCGTTCAGAGCCAATAAACTGTTGCATATGGGCAAAAAAACCGTTGATTAAAGCGGCAGCAGAAACAAGACCGGCAAGCACCACCAGTAGACCGATGACGGTTGATAACGTTGTGGAATGAAACCCTTTTTGTACATACAAGGCGGCACCGGCTGCTCGCGGGAAACGACTCGAAAGTTCTGCAAATGACAATGCCGTAAACCCAGCTAAAACAGATGCAATCAAAAACGATAGGGGCGCGTAATACCCTGCAAAGGAAACGATTTCACCGACTAAAGCATAGATCCCTGCGCCAATGGTTGTCCCCAGACCGTAAAGCGTCATCATTGGCAGAGAAAGTGAACGTTTTAAACGTATTTGCGGTTTCATGTATGGCTCGGCTTATAGATAACAGAGAATCCATATATGTCGATAATAAGCCAAGTCGTGAGTAAAGCAATAAACACGCTTGTGATGTTTCTGATTCATCACATGTGAGCTATCGCCTACAACGTCGCTATGACGTCTGTTTATAGAATGAAAAAATAGCAGTGATGGCTGCCATGCTGCACAGGGTCGTGAGAAAGCGTTACTATCAAACGAAGGCTTCAGTCGGAGTTTGGTATGAGTCAAATAGTGCTCAACATTGGTATGTTGCTTGGCGGCCTTGGTTTATTTATGCTGGCGGTAGGCATTATCAGCGATGGACTCAGGTTAGCTGCAGGTAAAACATTGCGGCACATTCTAGGCCGGTGGACGCGTTCCCCGCTTCATGGTCTTGCCAGCGGAATTGCGATTACGGGAATTGTACAGTCTTCGAGTGCCGTTACCGTCGCGACGATCGGCTTTGTCAATTCGGGGCTCATGACCTTATACCAATCTCTTGGTGTTGTGTTTGGTGCCAATGTCGGCACGACGATGACCGGCTGGTTAGTTGCCATGATCGGCTTTAAACTCAAAATCGAACTGTTTGCGTTGCCCTTAATCGGCATCGGCATGTTTGTGCGCCTAATTGCCGGTCAGCGCCGAATTGCGCACTTGGGCTGGGCATTGGTCGGATTCGGGCTGTTTTTTATTGGTATTGATGTGTTGAGGCAGGCGTTTGAAGGTTTTGCCAGTGGCATTGACTTCCAGCAACTGTCTTCAGATGGTCCTCAGGCACTGCTTTTGTTCCTGGGTGTGGGGTTTCTGATCACCGTATTAACCCAGTCCTCTAGTGCCGCGATAGCGATTATCCTGACCGCAGCAGGTGGCGGCATTATTGACTTGAATGATGCTGCTGCGATGGTGATTGGCGCCAATCTTGGGACGACGTCAACAGCTGTTATTGCAGTGATTGGGGCCACACCCAACGCAAAGCGTGTGGCTGCAGCGCATGTGTTTTTTAATGTAATCACTGCCATTGTGGCGCTCATTATTTTGCCTTTTATCTTTTGGCTTATAAGCCTGGCAGGTAATGTGTTCAGTCTTAAAAACACACCTGAAGTGACGCTGGCCTTATTTCACACAGTATTTAATATTTTGGGTGTGGTGATCATATGGCCAATGCTGGTCTGGCTGAGCGCCTTTTTGGAAAAACGCTTCATGACCCATCAAGAAATAGAGAGCAAACCCAAATACATTGATAAAAATGTAGCCGTGTCACCGTCACTCGCTCTCAATGCGCTGTCACTGGAAATAGACCGTATTGTGGGAATGAGTAAAAGCTTGATAAAGGCTGTTTTGGGGCAAACGAAAGGTACAACGCTTTTGCTAAACGAGAAATACGAGGCGTTGGAAAAGCTCGCTAATATCACCGGTGAATTTATCTCAAAACTGGAAAAAGGCACATTGACCAGTGAGGTAAAAACACAACTTTCTACACTGATTCTCGCCCAACAGTACAGTTTGTCAGGTGCTGAATCGGCTCTCGAAATAGCAAAAGATCAGACCTTGTTGCAGGCAACATCGGATTCTCACGTGAGTAGCACACTGGAGGACTACCTTGCTGAGATGAGGGGCATGATAGGTCAGATAAGTGAACAATCTTTACCAATACAAGACACTGACTTTGATGCCAATATTCAACATGTCAAGAACAGATATGATGAGGTCAAAGCGATTATGCTCGATGCCGCTGTTGAGTCCAGAGCGCCCATTCAGACGATGATGGAGGTCATGGACAATATTAAAAAAGTGCAACTGATGACAGAGCAATACTGTAAAGCCAACTATCAGCTTAACAAAGTCAAAACCTATCTAATGAGTTGATGATGGCAAAGCGGTGACGGTGGTTTAGCCTTGAGGAGCCCCAACAGTTTCCCGAGCGAGCAATGAAGGAGCCACAACAGCACATAGGAATACGCTGACTTTATCGAAAGAAACCTTGGCAAGAGGAACAACTGCAACCAGTCCCGTTTCGAGTAGAAATAGTGCCAAAATGCCTTTTTTCAGCTGGTTTATGGGGCGTTAACTTGAGCCCTGTAAGGTTCTAGCCAGTTAAGGTGTGTCGGGTTTTGCTTTTCTCGGTGATGCTTGTTTCAGCCGTAAATGCTCAGATTGACTCACCTGTGTCCATAAACAAGCTATAGCTTAAATAAGTCGGCATTTTCGATCTTACATTGCAGGACTATGATCGCTTTGTATCGTTGGATAAAGCGCTCAGAATATTGTTTAGAGGTTATTTTCAATCGTCCAAGTTTTTAGCACTTCAAGAATAGATAAAGCACTCAAGCCTCTGTCTGCGATTGTGTACTGAACTGCTACAGGTTTACTTGAAATAACCTTCCTTGTGATCAGTTTATTTTCCTCCATTGCTTTCAATCTCTCTGCTAAAACTTTTTTACTGGCACCGCTGAGTTGTCTCGCTATTTCATTAAAGCGCATGGGCTCATCTTTTAGGTGCCATAAGATAGAACCGGTCCATTTATTACCGATAATTCTCATACCTCTCTCGACGGGGCATGGTTTATAGCAAATTAGCTCATTTTGGTTCATAGATTTTATAGGTTACAAAAAGTTAACTAGTTGACTATAGTAACCTGAATGATAACGTGTGTGTGTCAAATCCAATTAGGAAACTACAAATGAAAGGTAAATCTATTGTCGTTGAGTCCGGTGGCGGCTTTGAGCGTGTCAGAGTGGCTGATGCCGAGGCACAAGCGCCTAAAGCGGGAGAAATTCTGGTCAGAATACATGCCAATTCACTGAATTATCATGATTATGCTGTTGTTAAAGGGCTATGGCCTGCATCTGAAAACAGAATACCGATGGCTGATGGTGCAGGTGAAGTGATTGAGGTTGGCCCAAATGTAACTGAATTTGCAGTGGGTGACAGCGTAGTCAGTACGTTTTTCCCTTCCTGGGTAAACGGCGCCCCCGTCGTTGACGGTTTCTCAACGGTTCCGGGCGATGGCGTAGATGGTTATGCAAGAGAATATGTGACTGCCAGTGCTGAGGCATTCACAAAGTCGCCCACGGGTTGGTCTCATACGGAAGCGGCGACTTTGACCACAGCTGCGGTGACAGCTTGGCGAGCTCTGTTTGATTTTAATCCACTTAAATCCGGTGAAACGGTGCTTTTGCAAGGTACGGGTGGCGTTTCTATTTTCGCTTTACAGTTTGCCAAAATGGCAGGCGCCAAAGTGATTGCCACTTCCTCCAGTGAGCAAAAACTCGCAAGGCTCAAGGAGATGGGAGCTGATCATGTGATCAACTACAAGAAAGAACCTAAATGGGGCTTTTTAGCCAGAGAGCTTAATGATGGAAAAGGGGTTGATCACGTCGTCGAGATTGGAGGCGCTGAAACACTAGAGCAGTCTCTCAACGCGATACGTGTCGCTGGCCAAATTTCATTAATTGGTATCCTGTCTGGACAAACTTGCGATATAAATATTGTGAAGTCTTTTGTGAAACAGGCGAGGCTGCAGGGTGTTCTTGTTGGCAGTAGAGAGCATCAGCAGGAGATGATTAGAGCTATCGAGGTTAATAAGCTCAAGCCGATTATTGATCGTACGTTTGCTCTGCACGAGATTGTTCAGGCATTTGAGTATCAAGAGACGAATCAGCATTTCGGAAAAATTTGTTTAGAGTTTTAATAAAAAAAGCCCCGTTAAGCGGGGCTTTTTTATATCTGGCAAAGACAGATCAGAAAGTATATTGCATACTCACCTGACCATTGGCATAAGCCTCATCACTGTCAGCGCCGAACTCCACATTTACGATTAGCGTGAGCGAGCTTTTTTCTGTTCGTACATCGCAGCATCAGCACGTTCAATCATTTCATCCAGTGACATATCAGTCTGATAAGAAAAGGATGCAACCCCCGCACTGTAAGCAATTTTATATGGTTTATTAATGCTCTGGTTCATCGCTTCAATAGCGTCATCAAACCGGTTCAGAACGGCATCAATCTGCTCTTTGTCGGTATCATTTAGCATCGCGACAAATTCATCACCACCCAGACGACCGATGACATCACTATCCCTAAAAACGTCCCGCATCACATTAGCAAATTGCGTCAATGCAAAATCACCCTCGTGATGGCCATACTCATCATTAATCGGCTTAAACTTATTTAGATCAAACAAGATGATTGTCATCGACATTTTTTTACGAAGACAGACGTTCCGGCTATGCTCTGCCAAACTTAAAAAGCCGCGTCTATTCGAAATCAGCGTCAACTCATCCAAAGTTGCTAGTTGAATGGAGTTGATCTCTTGCTCGATCATTGCCCCTAAATCTTCTAATAGTTGCTGATCTTCTTCATCTAGCTCTTTAGGCTCACCATCAATCAGGCATAAAGTACCCAGATTGATGCCTTGTCTAAGTTTTAGAGGGTAGCCAGCATAAAAGCGAATATTAGGAGCGTCGGTCACCAGCGGATTATCATAGAACCGTTCGTCTTCAAGAGCATCGGGGATGATAAACAGACCATCCTGATTGATGGCGTGTCCACAAAATGAGATCTCTCTTGGTGTTTCTGAAGCGTCGATACCTTGTGCAGACTTAAACCACTGACGGTTCTCATCAACCAGACTGACCAAAGAAATAGAGACCCCAAACATTCGTTTAGCCATTCGAGTGACGCGATCAAATCGTTCTTCATGAGAGGTATCTAAAATTTGAAGCGTTCTTAAAGCATGAAGTCTTTCTGCTTCGTTTTTGGGGATTTTAGGTTTAATCATGTTTATTAAAGTCGTCACGATACAAAAAAGCTAGGATAACAGATAAAGCTTATATAGAAAGCCGTGATTAGTGCGACGTAATTATCAGATTTATACTCTTAAGCGATGTGAGCCAGGGGCTGTGTATATCAAGCTGAATGTCATCGTGCCAGAGAAGTAACGTTTGTATTTGATCTTCGAAATTGTTGGGGTTGTGTGCAAAGTTACGTTAATAGCAGGTGCTTAACTGTCTTCGACAGTGGACAGTCGTCGATCCGCATCCTATCGGATGGTTATGTATTCGTCGGTCTACAATAGCCCTGTTATAATGCCCACCCATTGTCCCCGTAGCTCAGCTGGATAGAGCGTCCCCCTCCTAAATCCTCTGGAGCAATATCGAGGCGGCCAGCTACCGCAAGGCAATCCCTTGATTATTGGGTGTTTTCACTTCAATTGCCGGTCACCTTCCGGCTGCTAGGCGTGGACGCCGAGCAACCGTCAGCGTAATTCCGATGATGATTGTGACCGATTGTAAACATCATCAAGTAGGGCGGCGATGATCATGTTACGCATGTCGCCATTCGCCATAAATTCGTTGACGATCTTTTCATTACGTCCCTGACGATTGACGAACGCCTCGATGACTTTCGGCTCGAACACGACCTTGAACTTCTCTTTGGAACCGGCACGTGCTTGCTCAGCGAGCTTGTCATTGTTGACCATGTCACCGGATATTTGATCGAACAGCAGCTTGTCGTCTTCGCTGAAGTCAGTGCCGAAACGTTCATTGATGACTTTGATAACGGCTGACAAGGGTGACTTGTTATCTTCATGGTTGCCACCCGTACCAACCTCGGTAGTGCCATAGACCGGTTTGGTTTCGTTCACAGTTAATGAACCATTGCCATCAAACGTTTTCTCGTTACGATAAGCGCTGAGTTCAACGTCATCATCAAGGTCGATGTTGCCGCCATTGCTTCGGTAAGGCAGCTTGGTTAACAAGTGACGGCCATAGGCATAGAGCTTTTCTAATTCGACATCCTGCCAGTCGATGATTTGGCTGAGGAAGCTATACAGCCGTACAAAGCTTTGCAGGCTGCTTTTAAATTCTTCGCCGTCTTCGTTGTAGCGCTCTTCGTCAACAGAGGATGTGCTGTCCCTAAATTCGTCCTTGTATCGTTGAACCGCTGGATCGACCCACTTATTGAGTTGGCCGTGATCGCGTTTGGTTTGATTGGTCACTGGTTTGAAGTAGACAGCAGCGAATGACTCAACATCTTCAGAGCGGATGATATGAAAACCGTCGATCTTTTGTTGCAACGTGTAAAGCTGATTGGGATCGGTGGTCTCTTCAATTTCAGTTTCTTGGAAGTACGGCTTAAAGCTTTCTTTGATCTCTTCCATTTCGTTAGCGAAATCGAGCACAAACGTATCGGTCTTGCCACTGTTTGAACGATTGAGCCGTGATAGCGTTTGTACCGCCTTAAGGTCTTTCAGTGGTTTGTCGACGAACATTGTGTGCAGTAGCGGCTGATCGAAGCCTGTTTGGTATTTCTCTGCCACGATAAGGATGTGATACTCCCGACTCGCGAAACGCTCAGGCAACTCTTTTTCACCAAAGCCATTCATGCCCGCTTCGGTGTAGCTCTGGGTATCATCGTCGGGATCGTCTACCGTACCTGAAAAGGCCACCAGCGTTTTAACGTCGTCATAGCCTTTGTCATGAATGTACTTGTCGAACTCTTGTTTGTATCGCACCGCATGCAGACGCGAACGAGTGACAACCATCGCCTTGGCTTTACCGGCAATCTTTTTCGACGTGAAGCGGCGGTAATGCTCAATCATGATCTCGGTTTTCTGGGCGAGGTTGTGCGGATGCAAGCTCATGAATCGAGCGATGGCGCGTTTGGCTTTCTTCTCGTCCACTTCGGGATCGTCATCGACCTTTTTCGATAGTTCGTAATACGTTTTGTAGGTCGTGTAGTGCTTGAGCACGTCCAGAATGAAACGTTCTTCAATCGCCTGACGCATGCTGTACAAATGGAAAGGGCGCGGTATGCCGCTACCATCATCAACGCCGAACATTTCAAGGGTCTTCGCTTTGGGCGTGGCAGTAAACGCATAGAAGCTCAAATTAGGCTGTTTGCCTTTCTTCTTGATCTCCTCAAGTACCAAATCTTCCGTTGTTTTTTGTTCGGGTTGTTTGTCGTCTTCGACTTCAGCCGCAGCTAAAACTTGCTCGTCATCATGCTTACCCAGAACGACACGCAAACTTGATGCACTTCGTCCACCTTGGCTGCTGTGTGCCTCATCGATGATGACGGCAAAGCGACGATCAGAAAAGTCTTCCACTTTCCCCATCAGGAACGAAAACTTCTGCAAGGTGGTAATGACGATCTTGGCACCGGCGTTAAGTGCATCGGCCAGATCTGTCGATGATTTGTCCTCATCAATCTTTTCGACCACGCCCTGTTTGTGCTCAATTTGATAGATGCTGTCTTGTAATTGTTTATCAAGGTTACGACGGTCAGAGATAACGACAACCGTGTTGAACACCGGCTTGTTGTCATCACCATGCAGGCTAGCGAGTTGATGGGCTGTCCATGAGATCGTGTTGGTTTTGCCTGAGCCCGCGCTGTGTTGAATCAGGTAGTTTTGACCGGCACTGTCCAGCGCCGTTTGCTTCAATAAAGCTCTCGTCGCTGCTAGCTGATGATAACGCGGGAATATCAGCGTTTCCTTGCGTGTTTTCTTGCCCGTATCCGGATCGCGTTTCTCTTCTGTCTGTAAATGAACAAAGCGATGCAGAATGTCTAACCAGCTATCACGCTGCCAGACTTCTTCCCACAGATAACCGGTCTTGTAGCCCGTGACATGGTTGTGATGGTCTGGGTTGCCCTTGCCGCCATTGTTGCCCTTATTGAACGGCAAAAAGAAGGTATGCTCGCCAGCAAGGCGCGTGGTCATAAACACTTCATCGGTATCGACTGCAAAGTGAACCAGAGCACGCTTTTTGAATTGAATCAGTGGCGTTTTGGCTGTTGGCTTACGGTCTTTGATGAATTGCTTGATGGCATTGATGGTCTTCTGGCCTGTGAAGGCATTCTTGAGCTCCACAGTCGCGATAGGCAACCCATTAAGCGACAGCATCATGTCGATGGAGTTGTTGCTGGCAAGGTCGTAATGCACTTGGCGCATCACGGTCAGCTTGTTTTGCTGATAACGCTTTTCGGTTTCGGGGTTGAGGGTTGAAGCAGGACGAAAAAACGCAAGACGAATCAATTGGCCTCGGTCTTTGACGCCATTACGCAGCACGTCCAGCAGCCCACGTTGGTCGCATTCGCTGGCAATGCGTTTGACCAAGGCTGAGTCGATTTGAGTGCCGTAGCTGGCTTTCAGGGCGTTGTAGGTGTCTTCCTGTGTGGCTTTGACGAAGTCGAGCAGGGTAGTGGCATCAAGGGCTAGGGTTGCATCGAATTGAGTATTGGGGGCGATGTCATACCCAGCTTCGCCAACAAGGTAAGCCTCAATCGCTTCTTCGAAGTCCAGTTCTGATGTGGTTTTACCTGTGACTGCCATTGTTCAATCCTTTCAACATTGTCGGCGTTATGAGGCGACGGCTTCCTCGACATCCTGCGGAACTTGGTCGCGCACGTCAATTTTGCCGGTGACGGCGGCTGAGATTAATGCGGCTCGACGTTCCGTACTCAGGGCAATCGACTTTTGAACCTTAGTTATCAACCTTTGAATTTTATCTGTGCGTTCAGATATGTGTTTGACTATTAGTATTTGTTCCTGAACAGGTGGCATTGGAATGATGCAAGCTCTGACATCATCTTTGTAGAGAGCTCCAATAGTTGTGGATTTGTCAGCGTTGACCAGCTCTGATTTACCATAAGAACTGATGAACCAATAGTACGTGAACTGAGGAAAGAAATTATCATTGAGTCTGATAAGATACAAATTTGGTGCTAGGGTTGCCCTACAGTCTATTTCAGGCATCAAATAAACTTTGCCTATCTCACCCCTTTTGGCAACTAATAGCTCACCACCATCTAGCGTAGTTTTACTTAAGTAGGAATATGATTTCTCATTGCATGATCTATTGCCATCGACTAATCCGAATCTACGATGTTCGAGGTCGGTTGCTCTGACGTACCAAGCATACTTGTTGTCAGTATCTAAGCTGACGTTCTTTTTTACTTCAGCGAAGCTACCGTTAGCTTCGAAGTCAGTCAGAAAATCAATGCCACGACGTAACTGAACGATACTCCACATGCTGGGAATTTCACCCAACCACTCAACCCCACTGTCTTTCATCGGCACATCAGGATTCAAGCCTTTGGTGACAGCGTGGGAAATGACAGCCTGACGCTTTTCTTCCAACAGCTTAATCAGCCGCTGTTGCTTTTCAATCAGGCGATCTATTTTGGCGGTTTCACGGTCGAGGAAGGTGGCGATTTGGGTTTGCTCGCTTTGCGCTGGTAGTAAACAAGTTAAGTTACTTACTTGCTCAGCACTAACAGCCTGAAATGTGCTACCTGTTGCAACTGCACGGAGTTGACTCACTGAAGCTTGAAGTAACCACCACATAAAGTCAGCCTTCACGGACTGAGCAGTGATAGCACATAGTCCTCTACCAATTCCGTACTCTTGATTTGCAATGTTTAGTTCGCCAACTGGAGCACGAACTGACAGAAGTACATCTCCTTCGCTGCAAGTTTTTTTCGCAGCTTCACAAAACAGCTTGGCTTTGGGTGTTCGCATGCCAAACTCTGCGTTTCCTTGAAGAAAAGGTCGCCCATGCCCTTCATCATTACAATCATCAGAGTTCGGTGATTGGCCCATGTTAATGGATGAGGTGAACTTAAGTCTTGTTAACATCCACTCTTTGGGTTTTGTGTCGAACCAAGGTAGAGCAACAGTTTCGTATTGAGAGTATGGTGCGTATTTGCCCGACAATTGTTCCATCAAACATGCACCTCTCGCAGCAGCTCAAGAATTTCAGCCGTGACCGCATCCAACTCAGCATCAATCTCTTCTAATGGTCGAGGCGGCACGTATTGGTAGAAATGACGATTGAATGGAATTTCAAAGCCGACCTTGGTCTTGTCGTAATCAATCCACGCATCCGGTACATGCGGAATGACTTCGCGTTGGAAGTAGGTATCAATGTCTTCTTTCAGCGGCACGTTTTCGTAATCGCGTAGCTCGCTGTCTGGTTCTGGCTTGCCTTTGTTGTTGGTGCAAACGTCGGCGTTTTCGTCGCGCTCGCTCAAGGCTGACAGGATGACTTTTTTAAGCGGTGCGCCAGCCTTAACCTGCGCCGATTTAAGCGCTTTATCCATGTCTTTTACAAAGGTGTCGCGATTCAGGTACAAACCACGCCCAGGCAGCGTCTCAAGCGCTGTGATGATGGTCTGTTGGTCTGTTTTATCGAGCTTGCTGAAAGCTTTGTTGTCACGCAGGAGTTCAAGGCGCTCTTCATCGACGTTGAAGTTAAGCTTAAGCGGTCGTTCAACGGTAATTCGTTGGTAGCCAAAGTCGCTGTTGTCGAAGATTTTGCTTTGTTCGCTCTCTTCGAAGTTGCCAAACAATTCAGCGATGGTTTTTATTTGCTCCGGTGCAATCTGCTTACGTTTGCTACCAAGGCTTTTACGCATTGGGCTGTGAAAGTCGGTCGCGTTAATCAGTTGCACTTTGCCTTTGCGTTGCGGCTTTTTCTTATTGGTGATAATCCAAATATAAGTGGCGATACCGGTGTTGTAGAACATGTCGGTAGGCAGTGCCACAATCGCTTCCAGCCAGTCGTTTTCAATGATCCAACGACGGATTTCAGACTCACCACTACCAGCACTGCCTGTGAACAGCGGGGAGCCATTGAGCACAACAGCAAGCCGTGACGGGTCACCATTGCGATTGAACTTTGAAATCATGTGTTGAACGAACAGCAGTGACCCATCGCTGACACGCGGTAGACCGGCACCAAAACGACCTTTCAGGCCAAGCGTGTTGGCTTCTTCCTTGATGGCTTTTTCGACCTTCTTCCACTCCACGCCAAAAGGCGGGTTAGATAGCATGTAATCGAATTGCTCGTCTTCAAGGCCATCTTCGCTAAAGCTGTTGCCGGGGTGGATGTTCTTGGCGTTTTGGCCTTTGATGATCATGTCTGACTTACAAATGCCGTAGGACTCGTCGTTGAGCTCTTGTCCGTATACCTCAAGGTGGGCATCGGGATTTAATTCACGCAGATAGTCTTCGGCGATGCTGAGCATGCCGCCAGTACCACAGGCGGGGTCGAACAGCTTACGTATGATGCCCGGCTTGGTGAGTACGTCTGCGTCTTCGTAGAACAGTAAATCGACCATCAGGCGAATGACTTCGCGTGGGGTAAAGTGCTCACCGGCCGTTTCGTTGCTTTGCTCTGAAAAGCGCCTAATCAGCTCTTCAAACATGTAGCCCATTTGCAGGTTACTTACCGCGTCTGGATGCAGGTCAGCTTGGGCGAACTTGCTGACGACAAGGTAGAGCAGGTTGTCTTTATCGAGCCGTGTAATTTGCTCTGGCAGCTTAAAGCGGTCGATGAAAATTTCGCGGGCATCGTCACTGAAGCCATTGATGAAGTGACTCAGGTTGGCAGCGATATTGTCAGGGTCATCGAGTAATTTTTGGAAGGTGTAGGGGCTGGTGTTATGGAAGTTCTGACCCGCTGCCATGTTGAGCATGGTTTCACGCATGGTATGGTCGACGTTGTCAGATAAGGACTTCAGTTTGTTGAGCACATCACCTTTGCTTGCTTCCAACACGCAATCAAGTCGACGTAATACGGTAAAGGGCAGAATGACGCGCCCGTACTCGGACTGTTTGAAGTTACCACGAAGAATGTCGGCGATTGACCAGATGAAGCTGACGCTGGTGCTGAAGTTTTCCAAGATGCGATCCCTGACTTGATGTTGCTTATAAAGGCACGAGGATAGCGGAAAGGTGGCTACTTTGACTAGTTATTGTAAAACGATCACGGTTGCGTTCTAAGCCGCCCTCTATGTTGGGGCATAGGTTGATGTGACTCTAATTGTTTGGGGCTGACAGGCAGCAACCTAGCGGCTTTGAAGATGATTGTTTTCTACTTTCAAACAGCGGTTGTATTCTTCCATCGTTTCCTTTGTATTAGGCTGTTTTGGCCGTGAGATCTTTTGTTAAGCACTAAGCCCATCTGAACCGCTACAAACCATCTTGATTTCCTCATTTACGATAACGTCTATATTGCGTTCTAAGCCTTTAAAAACATGCTGTAATAGGGTTGCGTGGGTCAGCTTGTTTGGGGCGAGCACAGATCAACCTTGTGACTTGTGGTGTGAAGAAAGATCAACACTCATGAAAATCATCAAAAGTAGTTGATATTACGTTGACCTTTCGTTGATCTTTACATTCGGTATGAATGATAAACAATTAGCGATTTTTTGAGATAATCGAGCAATCCTCAATGCTTTGTCGGTATATCTTGAACGCTCGGGCATTGTTGTAAAAGTCAGTCACTTGTGACTGATCGCGCCAAGAGGGGATATAGCTGGGGCGCACAGGCGAGTTGCTCTCATAGAGGGTCATTACAGCCAGGCTATTGAGTGTATGTGCTGAGCCTCATGACTAAATGCTCATACGCAATACTAAATTGTAATGTGTCAGGTCCCCTTATACTGATGTTTATCTGGGGCAGGTAGAACCAAACCTTGTGTTCCTTCATGGGGTTAGGGGAGATTTGCCTGCTAACCAGATGTATTATTAAAAACAATATACTTACTAACACCCAACACCCAACACCCAACACCCGTTAGGCATTCGAGAACAGGCCTGAGTGTCTGTGTGTGGCTGTCTCATCCGTTAGACACTTTTTCAATACGTTCTCCAATGAGCCGCTTACACATCAAATGGCTTTACTTTTCTCCCTCTGTATTTGTATTCAAAATCTGTGCGGGCTCAAGTTGCATCTCTACGTAATAACAATAACCAAAGTAATTAATTACTATAAATAACTAATAACTATATGTAGAAAAAACAAATGAGCCCGCACAGAGAGACGGAGCAAAAATTTGGCGGGTCGTTTTAATGCAATTGAGTACCTTCTTCATCACCTTACTGTCAGGCATCGGGACATGCTGGGTGACAGTGACACTTAGGCGAACAGAGTGATCCATAGACGGCGTTTCAGGTTCGTACCCAAGCATGGGTACCTCAAACTAATTTGGACGGCTTAGAACGTCTTTGTATGCCCACATCAATTTTGAATTCAGATTCAACACAATCAGGTCATTGAGGTCATTGTTAATGATGTTGTTGAGTCTTTCCCGGTAGCGGATGTACATCAGAACTTTCGGTATGGTTTTCTCCCTGTATAAGGTCGTTCCACGGGAGCCGGATTATTTAAAATGCATCCCCCACAAGGATACGGAAAATATCTAGGACTTTGGTTTCCTCCCTTCCTTGAGTAGACGCGGATTTAGGCTCCCATGAATTGAATGAATATCTGCGGGTGTAAGGCTATTGCTTGCTGCTTGGGTTGAAGGTCTTTTTAAAGATCCTAGCAGCCGGTTTTAGAGGCTTTCTGGTGACGACCTTCATCACCCTACATCAGCAGAAAGAAGACGGCTGTATGAGGCGATGAGTGGATCATGGCTTCTATGCAGTCGATGACCAGACACGACGGCTTACGATGGGGGATCGATACTCAATCTGTGCGGGCTCATTTTGACCATTAACGATGACTAAGTAACGTCGACGCTATACTGTCTAGTGCTCATCGTTGTTGTCGTTTTGTTTTGTGTAATGGGGAAGAAAGGAGGTGAATTGAATGATGCTGAGGCGGTCTAGGCGATCGTCAGGAAAATGTTTTGTCTTTAACTGTAGTCAGGGTAGTTAGAAGCTTTATGAAGCGGCTTAGAAGCCGATACTGGGTATTGCCCGCATGATGCGTGATGACACCATGCGAGCAATGATTTGTCTGGTTAGCGTTTGACTAGAAAGAATCGTGAGTAGAGACGGTACCGGTTGTTTTTGGCATCTGTCTTGTCAGGGGTGAGTTTTCGTAATTTATAAGGAAACGGCATCTATCAATGATTCGATCGTAACTGCCAGTCATGCGGATGTGTCTCCCATTAGAGAATGCGAAGTCAGCCGAATACATACCCCTTTCACTGACCGGTGGGTTGGTCACTGCGCCAAAGCGATCTTCAAGCTTGATGACGACATCAAGAAACCGGTCAATGCAGTTATTTTCATTGGGTGAAGTAACGCGAGAAGAAACATTAAAGCCGTCAGCTACACCATCCTTGAAGAAAGCTCTTGCGGTCATTGTCATGCCAGAAATGGTGACGGTGTATTTGAGATGATCTTCGCTGCCAGCTTCTTTTTGCCATACCTCAAAGTCTGGCTTGTGCTCGGTGAGTGCTCTTGCCTCGCTGAATGTCATACCAAATTCCAGGTTGCTGAAGCCTGATAAGTCGCGGGCTTCTACAGCAGAGCTGATGACCAATGCAGACAGCATGAAAGGCTTGAGATGTTTTGCGTACATAAATTTCCTTATTTGTTTGAAGGTTGTTTAACGGCTGTTTAATACGGCAACCGCATCCGATAAGTGAGCAGGGGCAAGGTGAGCGTAGCGAAGCGTCATTTTGATGTCGGAGTGACCTAGCAACTCGCGAACGCTGTTTAAGTCGATACCGGCAGAGACAAGACGGCTGGCGAAGTGGTGACGAAGGTCATGAAGACGGAAATCATGAATCTTGGCATCACGTAAAAGCACTTTCCACGCTTTGTCGATGTTGGTGAAGCGCTTTCCATTTTTGCCAACGAAAACGTGACCGGCATTTCGTTTCGTTTGTTTTGACCACATTTGTAAAACGTTAAAGGCTTCAACGTTAAGCGGAATGTAACGTGTCTGTCCGGTTTTTGACGTGTTACCGACAATCGTTATTCTTTTATTGTTGAGGTCGACATCTTGCCAGCGAAGATTGAACATTTCGCCTCGACGCATGCCGGTGTTCATCAGCAACAAGACCATCGGATGAACGTGATCTTGAAAGCCGCCTAGGATCGTTTCTAAGCGCGTGAAACGCCCGTCAGCATAGAAGGGGTTTGATTGAGTTAAACGACGATCACGTGATCTTAGGGAAGCTCTGAGGCGCTCTTCTTCGTCAGGTGATAGGTAGCGAATGATGGCGCGGTTGTCGGACTTTTGTTTCTTCACTTTGGTGATGGGATTTTGCTCGATGACTTCCCACTCAACCGCACGATTGAACATGGCCTTTAGCGTGCCGATGTAACGGTTCGATGTTGAAGCGCTGAGTCCGTCCTTGTGACGTTTTGACCGCCAACTTTCTATATCCCATGCCGTGACTTTATCGAGGCGCTTGTTGAACAGGTGTTTGAATTGATTGAACGGTAACTTGGCTTTGGGGGCTTTATGGTGGGCTATGAACCAAGGCAGATAAGTATCGCTGATAAAGTCGCCGAGCTTGGGAACGGGCTTTACATCACGTGCCGTTTGTTTCTCGCGTTGAATATCACGACCTAGCTTTACTTGGGCGTAGAGCGTCTCAGCCATCTTGCGAGCGGCAGGAACGGACAGGGCAGGGAAATTACCCATCGTGTAACGCAGACGACGACCATCTGGGGCGGTGTAGATGAGGCTAAATGTCATTGTGCCGGAGGTGTAGCGTTTGAGCTTGAAGCCCGCCATGACCGTGTCAGTGACTTCAAAGTGCTTGTCGGTTTTAGTCTTGCTCATATTGGTAGCAAGTGAGGGCGTTAGCTTCTGTTTGTAGTCCATTAAACGGCTCTGTAACTGGTTTTAAGGCCAGTCTATCAAGCCTAGGTAGGAAACCAAGGATGGCATCTAAATAAGCTTTGGTTTAGGCTGTCTTGGGAACAACGGGGAGTGTTCTCAATGCGGGTGCCTACCTTTAAACAGATGATGGCGGTCAGTCTTGACTAGGCGCTGGATACCGACACCATAATTATTGACGGTGAAACATGGAGAGTAATTAGATGGAATATAAGCTCAATTTGAACATGCTTGCAGGACTTGCATTCCTAACACTATCAACCAACTCAGTAGCATTCTGTATTGAGCCTTCAGCTCCTTTCTCAAAGCCAAATAAGCCATCAACACCCTACTGTGTTAACGAATGGGCTAACACACATACCTGTGACCAGTGGGAGATAGACTCATACAATAGCGAAGTTGAAGCCTACAACCGCGATGTGGAGATGTATATCAACGACCTAGAGCTATATGTAGCAGAGGCATCAGATTATGCTCGATGCGAAATTGACAGTCTGTAAGCATATCCGTTTCACCGCCCGGAAGCCGCTCAGCCGCCGGTTGGCCCAACTCGATTCGAAGCACTTACTAACGCCTGTTATAATGCCCACCCATTGTCCCCGTAGCTCAGCTGGATAGAGCGTCCCCCTCCTAAGGGGAAGGCCGCAGGTTCGACTCCTGCCGGGGACGCCAAATTAATATCAATATGTTTCTATTACTGAGTTTAAATACAATAATAACAGTTAGTTATAGTTTTGGTTGTGTCCATTACTGTCAATATTCGTCATTGACATCCAGGGGCAATAAGGGGCAATATTCGGGGCAACAGTAGATTTATTCTTTTTTTGGAAAAGTTGCCCCCCCCAAATGCCTCTCACAGACAAACAAATCAAAAATCTCAAGCCTGGCATAAGACCAGACAAGTCTGAGACGAATAAACCTTACAAGGTCAGTGATAGCCATGGCTTGTATATCGAGGTTCCTCTAAAAGGCAGCAAACGCTGGCGTTACAAGTTTTATTTCGAAGGGACTGAGAGAAAATTGTCTTTGGGAACGTATCCGAAGATCTCCTTGAAGGAAGCACGTCAAAAACGTGATGACATAAGGAAGAAGATTGATGCTGGAATTGATCCTTCATATGAGCGTAGGAAAAAAAGACTCAATGCATCTGTATCAGGAAATACATATGAAGAAGTTGCTCGTGAATGGCATGCCCGGAATAAGGCGAACTGGACAAAGAAATATGCTGACTTAACTTTGTCTAGGCTGGAGCAAAATGCATTCCCATGGATTGGTGATAGGCAGATAGACAAGATCACTGCACCTGAACTCTTGACCGTGATCAAAAGAGTTTTTGATCGGGGTGCCATAGAAACTGCACATCGTATAAGAAGGCTTTCCAACACCATATTCAAATTCGCTATCGCAAACGGGATGACGGAAACAAATCCCGCGGCCGCTCTGGAAGGAGCTTTTCCTACTCAAAAAGTGAAGCACCATTCCGCTGTGACAGAACCTAAGAAGGTGGCTGAACTCCTCAGAGCTATTGATGGGTATTCTGGGCATTTTGCAACAAGATGTGCCTTAAAATTATCCGCGTTGGTTATGAATCGTCCCATTAATATCAGAGCTGCCGAATGGGGTGACATTGACCTCGAAAATAGTGTCTGGCGTATTCACATGGGAAGAATGAAATCGAGACGAACTCACATCATTCCTCTATCAAGGCAGGCACTGGAAATACTGGAAGAGATCCGTCCTCTTACAGGTGAAGGGAAGTATGTTTTTCCATGCATGAGGTCTAAAGCTAGGCCCATGAGTGAAAACACCATTTGTGCTGCATTGAGGAGAATGGGGTTTTCCGGTGAAGAAATGAGCGCTCATGGATTTCGCGGAATGGCATCAACTCTACTCCATGAAAAAGGTTATAACAGTGATTGGGTGGAACGTCAGCTAGCCCACATCGACTCATCAACCAGATCCGCATACAACCATGCGCAACACTTGGATGACAGAGCCAAAATGCTTCAGGAATGGGCAGATTACTTAGACGAGCTGAGAATTAACTTCTGAAAGTTGCAGCGATGACGGCATTTGGCTAATGTATACACAGATGGATTAATTTCCACCTGTCAAACGCGTTAAATGGGTTAAACCTAGGCAAGAGCCGATAACGCGGAAAGAGCAGAAGAGAGTGTGTTGACAGTCATGCAGCTCATGCATGATGACTCAGTGCGCTCTTTTTTTATGCCTGAGATTTATGCATGGGCCGAGAACCGTGAGGTTTTACATGGCTTCTAATGCAAAGCTGATAAGAGTCAAAAGCGTGGTTGAACAAAGAGAGCAGTCACGTGCCAAGGTATATCAAGATGTAGAACAAGGACTTCTACCTCCCCCCATTAAAGTTGGGACTTCCTCATTCTGGATTGAGCATGAGATTCATGCCTGTAACGACGCACTCGTTGCCGGTCTATCCGATATGGAGATGAGAGCTTTTGTAGCCGATCTCATTTCAAAACGGATATCTAAGAAACAGCTATACCAGAAACACCCCAAGCCCACCCAAATACCAGTTGCAAGTGTCAGCAGTGTTCACACTGGGGAGGTTTGAGCAATGTCTGAAAATATTACATTGACTGAGTGGGCCGAAGAGTTGGATTTTGTCACCCAGCTAGTTCTTAGGCTGCCAGAGCTAGGAATAAAGCCCAGTTACCTAACGACACTGAGTCTGACTGACTTGATTCGCCACCGACGTTTTCTTCTTAGGAAGCTCGAAGAAAAGGGAGGCTTTTAGGGATGAATAAACTAAAGAATCCACCAGGCGGTTTTGACAGAGCGGAATTGTCAGAGACGAAAAAGCTAGGTCTCAGCGCTAGTGCGGTATCCCCAAATTTTGAAATACAGGATCAAGCGCGGGAGTTTCTAGTATCTATCGAAGCTAATCACGACATTAATACGGGTGGAGAAAATTTGGTCCACCGGCCAGCCCCCAGCAAAAGAACAAGGAATCGAAAAAAAGTTATTTATGGAGATGATTTTGAGTTTGGTGGTTACAGGTATCTAATTAACTCAAAACCATCAGGGATCTACCTACGAATTATGACAACCATGATGGAGCAGCTAGAGGTTTGTCTTGTTAGATGGTCAAGGGTTTTCATGCTCAGGTTCGATTTACATACCTACCAACATACCCATAGTAACCAAATCATTACTAAATTCCGTAAGCGTCTTTTTGAGCGGATTAAGTGGAGGTATCAAGTTGATGAGATTGGTTTCTGCTGGGTGCGAGAGCAAGAGCGAGCCAAAGCTCAACACTATCACTTTGTAATTTTTTTGGATGGTGATCGAATCAGACATTCTTCAAAGCTGAATCGAATCATTAAGGACGCCTGGGAAACCTATGATGGCAATAATCACATGCCCGTGATTCCCCGGCCATTCGTTTTTATTGACACTCATGAGGCAAAAAAGAAAGCGGTCTACAGGATATCTTATTTGGCAAAGGCAAGAGGCAAAGGCTACAGGCCACCACAGACTAAGGACTATGGCTCCTCCAGAATGAAAATTAAAGGAGGTATTGACGATGTCAAAGAGACACGACAGTGACCTACTCAGTACGAAGCAGTCAACATTCGTGGATGAGTATCTAGTTGACTTCAATGCCACCCAAGCGGCAGTGAGGGCCGGCTACAGCCAAAAAACGGCATCCCCGCAGGCAGCTAGGTTGTTAGCAAATGTTAATGTTTCAAAAGCTATCTCTGAGAGGGTTAAATCCCGTTCAGAAAAACTGGCTGTTGATTCTGAGTATGTGCTTAGGAGGCTTATAGAAATCGACCAAATGGATGTGGTCGATATCCTCAATCATGAGGGACAACTCAAACCTGTATCTGAATGGCCAGAGATCTGGAGACAAACTATCACCAGTCTGGACGTAGCTGAGTTGTCTTCAGAAGGTGAAAATATTGGGCTTCTTAAAAAGGTGAAATGGCCTGATAAGGTCAAGAACTTGGAGTTACTGGGTAAGCACACGGATATTGGCGCTTGGGAAAAGAGAGTTGAGGTGAACCTCAACGACCGTAAATCTCTGGCTGAACTGCTTGAGGAGGCGGCTCGGGAGTCATAAGCACAGTTTTCTGGTAATGTTAGCAATTTTTGAAACGGACTTTTCAGATGACTATAGCGCTATCAGAGTTGCTCAATATCCCCAATCCTAAGAGTTATAAAGTACATCTAGCGAATTGGAATGGTGAAAGTCAGCCTCTGGATGTTTTTGTAAGAGACAGGGAAGAATGGCGGTTATGGAATTGCTGGCGTAGCAAGCGAAATGACTTTAACAGGAAGTACGTACTATCACTCATCGACTATTATCATGAGCCAAATACCTGGCTGTTTGGCGGTGTGTTCGAGGTGGTATCGAGATCTGCTGAACCTAGAACTCTTAGCTATGAATCCCTGCTCACAGATCAGTATCAAAATCTTATTGGTCGGCTGAAAATTTCTTGGACTAGAAACGGAAGACAGAGAGCCAGGCAATTGGAAGGCATCGTCGAACAGCTCCTGATCAAAGAAATTCTGTCTGAACAGTATTCCGGTGAGCATTTCTGCGGTTTTGAGAATATAAACCATAACTTCAGCGTGATCGAAAACATCATCAAGCTAGAAAAAGCGGACTGGAAGTCATCCTTGGAAAATGTAAAAGGTGTTTATGCAATAACTGACAAGTCCAATGGCAAGGTATACATAGGCTCTGCATACGGTGACTCTGGTATTTGGTCCAGGTGGAGCTGCTATGTATATACCGGGCATGGATTTAATGATGAGTTAACCAAGTTGATAACCTCTAAGGGGCTTGGCTATGCTAGAGAGAATTTCATGTTTTCATTGTTGGAATACCGCCCAATGAGAACAGATGATAAGGCCATCATTGACCGAGAAACCTATTGGAAGAATGTATTCCAGAGCAGGGTTCCATTCGGATACAACAGAAACTAGAACTACAGACATAAGCAAGGAGAGCTAAGTGTTTTGCACACAATGTGGCGAGCAACTCGCAGATTCAGCCAGGTTTTGTTTTAACTGCGGTGAAGCAACTCAGAAAACTGATCTTAGTTTGGCTGATGATAGGGAGCCGAAGATTGTAATGAGTCAAAGAGATAATCTTGAGGTGTCTGAAGGGGCTGAACCTGAGCCTATAATTAACACCAAAGACGCGCTTTACCATGCGGCCATTGGTCATAAATATGAAGACTATTATCGCGATGGCTTCGATAGGTTTGCTAGAGAGGGAAATACTGGAGCCTCATGGAATTGGCCAGCATTCTTTTTCTCACTATATTGGATGCTATACAGGAAAATGTGGTATCCGGCGGCTGGTTATTTCCTTGCTGGAATACTCATCACCATCATTGCACTCCCCACTGCAAAGGATGGGGCTGGAGTCACTACGGTTGATATCGTTTATCTAGTTGGAGCTTTTATTATTTTTCCAATGTATGCCAATGCTCTGTACTACAAAAAATGTAATGAGTTGATAGCAACCGCACGATTTAACCACCCCAACCCGAATGAGCAACTCAGCTATCTGAAAAGAAAAGGCAGAACCTCTAGCATTGTTTGGGTACTGATTGCATTGTGTGTAGTTCTTACTCTATTGGGCATTCTTGGAGCCATTACTGTTCCTGCTTATCAGGATTACTCAACGCGCACTCACGTACAGAATGCATATAACTCCAGCAATGAAGTTACTAAAGCCTTTAAAGAGTATTATGAGCGTAATCAGACTATACCGCAGAGGCTTGAGCAGTTGTTTATAGGCCCGCAACATATACCTAATTCATTGTTAAAGTTGGACCCAGATAATGGGCAAATAACTGTAAGCATGTATGCTGGAGACTTGAATGGTGAAGCCTTGGTGTTAACTCCATACTTGGACAATAACCAACAGATATTCTGGGAGTGTAAGGCTGCAGGAATAAGCCAGAGGTATCTTCCTAACGCTTGTAGTCAGTAACCAGTCCAAATAGAAACAAAAAGCCATTAAAAAATGTTTGAACAAACTTTCAAAGCCATAGACGACGTACTCTGGAAAGACGCTGGTTGCTCCAGCGAGCTAGACTACACCGAGCAGACTAGTTGGATGCTCTTTCTCAAATACCTTGATGATCTGGAACAGGAGCGCAAGCTCGAAGCCGAGCTGATGGGCGAAGATTACCGATACATCATCGATGTGGATCATCGTTGGAGTAGCTGGGCAGCGCCAAAAGACGCCAATGGCAGCTTTGACCATAACAAGGCACTGACCGGATTAGACTTGATCGACTACGTTGATGGTGAGTTATTTCCATACCTTAAAGGCTTTAAGCAGCGTGCAGAGAGTCCGGACACCATCGAATATAAAATCGGTGAAATCTTCGGAGAGATCAGAAATAAGATTCAGAGTGGCTACTCGCTTCGTGACGCTATCGAAAAAGTTGATGAATTACGTTTCCGTTCGCAAGTAGAGAAACATGAACTCAGCCACCTCTACGAAACCAAAATCAAAAACATGGGTAATGCTGGAAAGAACGGTGGAGAATACTACACGCCAAGGCCACTGATCCGCGCCATGATTGATGTTACCAAGCCCAAAATCGGTGAGACGATCTATGACGGGGCTGCTGGATCGGCAGGCTTTCTTTGTGAAGCCTACGACTATCTAAGACAAGGTGGCCGTGAGAAAAAGCAGCTCTCAACCAATGATCTGAAAACCCTGCAAGAGCGTACTTTCTATGCCAAAGAGAAGAAGTCGCTGGCCTATGTGATTGCCATCATGAATATGATTCTGCATGGCATCGAAACGCCTAACGTCATGCACACCAACACGCTGGCGGAAAACTTGCAGGATATTCAGCCCAGCAACCAGCATGACATCATCTTGGCCAATCCGCCTTTTGGTGGTAAAGAGCGTAAGGAAGTACAGCAGAACTTCCCCATCAAAACCGGTGAGACTGCCTTCCTATTCCTGCAGCACTTTATGAAAACGCTCAAGCCCGGTGGCCGTGCCGCAATTGTTATCAAAAACACGTTTTTGAGTAATACCGATAATGCGGCCATTGCACTCAGAAAGGAGCTGTTGGAAAACCACAACCTGCATACTGTGCTGGATTGTCCCGCCAAGACCTTCTTGGGGGCGGGGGTAAAAACCGTGGTGCTGTTCTTTACGAAAGGCGAGCCGACGCAAAAAGTCTGGAACTACCAGCTTGATCCCGGCCGCAGCCTGGGCAAAACCAACCCACTTCATGATAAAGATCTAGAAGAGTTTGTGACATTGCAAAAAGGCTTTGAAGATTCGGACAAATCCTGGTCAATTAATGTTGAAGATTTAGATCAGACCAACTGGGACTTGTCAGTCAAAAATCCCAATGCCAAGAAAGAAGCCGAGCTCCGCGATCCTAAGGACATCATTGCTGAGATTATTGCCTTAGATAAAGAGAGTGAAGCGATACTGGCAAAGATTCAGGAGTTGGTTTGATGCCTTGGTCTAGCCATAAATTAGGAGACTTCTGTGAAGTAATAGCTGGCCAGTCTCCCGAAGGTAAATACTATAACGATTCAGGTGACGGACTGCCTTTTTACCAAGGCAAAAAAGAGTTTGGTGAACGTTACATTGGAGCACCTCAGAAATGGACTACAAAAATTACTAAGAAGGCAAATTCCGGTGATATTTTGATGTCCGTCAGAGCACCCGTAGGACCTATAAATATCTCAATAGAGCAAATTTGTATCGGTCGTGGACTAGCTGCAATTAGAGCTTCAGATAAGTTGGATAGAGACTTTCTATTTTATTACTTGCTCTCAAAGCAGGACGAAATTCAAGGTAATGAGGGTGCAGTATTTGCTTCAATCAACAAATCACAAATTGAAGAATTAAGCATTTCATATGTGGACTTGAAAGAACAAAAACGCATCGTCGCCATCCTCGATCAAGCCTTTGCTGACATCGACAAAGCCCGCGCCTTAACCGAACAAAACCTCAAAAACGCCCGCGAACTGTTTGAAAGTTACTTGCAGCAGGTGTTTAACCAGCTTGGTGAAGAGGTTGTCCAAACATCGCTTGGAAATATTTGCTCGTTTAAGCATGGCTTCGCATTTAAAAGCGAATATTTTGTAGATGATTCTGCTTTAGTTTTGCTTACACCTGGCAACTTTTATGAGGAGGGGGGTTACAGGGACCGAGGGCATAAACAAAAATATTACGACGGTCCTTTTCCTCAAGAGTTTCTGCTTTCAAAAGGTGACCTTTTAGTTGCTATGACTGAGCAAGCGGAAGGGCTGTTGGGTTCACCTGCTCTAATACCTGAAGATGAAGTATTCCTTCATAATCAACGGCTTGGTTTGGTGGATATTAAAAGTGAGTATAGCGAGTCTGTTGATCTTGAGTTTCTCTATCACCTCTTTAACACTAAGTATTTCAGAGCAAAAGTTCAGGAAACTGCGAGTGGTTTAAAGGTCAGACATACATCGCCAAAAAAAATGGAAGCAATTAAAGTATCGATTCCGACAAGTCTCAATCAACAAAAGACGATTGCTAAATCACTTTTTAACCTCAAAGAAAAGTGCAATCAGCTCGAAAGTATCTATCTTCTTAAGCAAGCAGAGTTGGAAGACCTTAAAAATTCACTCCTCCAAAAAGCCTTCTCGGGTGAGTTGACAAAAGATAAACAAGAGGCTGCAGCTTAATGGCAAATGCAAGGATGCGTAATGAAGCTGATACCCGCGCCGATCTCATCGACCCCAAGTTGATTGAGGTTGGTTGGGGGGCGATAGAAAACAGTTATATTCGTCGTGAAGTCAGCATTACCAAGGGACGCATTATTGGCGCGGGAAAACGTGCTTCGGCATTGAGCAGCGACTATGTACTGGAATATCAGGGCCGTAAACTGGCGGCGATTGAAGCTAAAAAAGAGAGTCTGAGTTATACCGAGGGCGTGCGTCAGGCCAAAGACTACGCCGAGCGATTGCAATGCCGGTTTGGTTATGCCACCAACGGACACGACATCTACCAGATTGATCTCGAAACCCATGAAGAAAAGTTGGTGGAGGCATTCCTCAGCCCTGAAGAAATCTGGCGGTTAACCTTTGACCCCACTCAAAAACCGGGTGATAAACAGACCGAGCCTGACTTTGCTGCCGTCTGGCGTGAACGCTTTGCTCAAATTCCGTTTGAGGCGAAAGGCGATTGGCAACCGCGTTATTATCAGGAAAATGCCATTAATAATGCTTTGGATGCTATCGCCAAGGGCGAAGAACGCATTTTGCTGACACTGGCAACCGGTACAGGTAAGACCTGTATTGCTTTTCAGGTTGCATGGAAGTTATTCCACAGCCGTTGGAGTTTGAGTGCCCAGCGCGAGCCAGAAGCCGCCAAGAAACGGCCTCGTATTCTGTTCCTCGCTGATCGTAATGTATTAGCTAACCAAGCCTTCAATGACTTCGGTCCATTTGGTGAAGATGCCATCGTGCGTTTAGAGCCGAGTGAAATTAAAAAGAAAGGGGCTGTACCCAAAAATGCCAGTGTGTTTTTCACCATCTTTCAGACCTTTATGTCTGGTACGGATGAAGACGGTAATCCTGCCCCGTACTTTGGTGATTATCCGGAAGATTTCTTCGACTTTATCGTCATCGATGAGTGTCATCGGGGCGGGGCGAATGACGAAAGTACCTGGCGTGACATCCTCAATTACTTTTCACCGGCGGTGCAACTGGGTCTAACCGCTACACCAAAGCGCACCGTCAACGCCGATACATATACCTACTTTGGTGAGCCTGTTTACACCTATGCACTCAAGGAAGGTATCAACGACGGCTTTTTAACGCCTTTCAAGGTGCTGCCAATCGTCGGCACTATGGATGAGTATATTTATACGCCCGGTGATGGTTTGATCATCAAAGGCGAACCTGAACAGGGCAAGGTATACAAAGAAGGCGACTTTAACCGCGTTATTACCATTCCCGAACGGGAAAAAATGCGTGTCCACTATTGGATGGATCGCTTTAATCCTCATGAAAAAACGCTCGTGTTCTGTGCAACGCAAGAGCATGCAGGCATGGTGCGTGATTTCATCAATCAATACGCTGTAGAGAAGGGCTGGACAACAAACTCGAACTATTGTGTCCGTGTCACCGCTAATGACGGCAGTGCCGGTGAAAATGACCTGAAAACCTTTCAGGATAACGAGAAGACTATTCCGACTATTTTAACCACCTCTCGAAAGCTCTCCACTGGTGTAGATGCCCGTAATGTACGCAACATCGTTTTGATGCGGCCGTGTAACAACATGATTGAGTTTAAGCAGATCATTGGTCGTGGCACACGAATGTACGATGGTAAGGATTACTTCACCATCTACGATTTCGTGAAAGCTCACTATAACTTTGCTGATCCTGAGTGGGATGGTGAACCTGAGCCAGTAGAAGTATGTGAAGAGTGTGGCAAGAGACCTTGTAGCTGTGAAAAGCCTGATACGCCACCCACAGGGTACTGCAGCAAGTGTGATAATGAACCTTGTATCTGTGAGAAGCCAGAACCACCAGTATGCGAGGATTGTGGCCAGCGCCCTTGTGTTTGTGAAAAGAAAATCGTGATCAAACTTTCTGATGGCAAAACACGAACAATCCAACATATTTCCTCTGCATTGTATTGGAGTCCAGAAGGTAAACCCATTACCGCCAAAGAGTTTGTTGAGCGTATGTTTGATGACCTGCCTCAGTTCTTTGGTGACGAAGACCAGTTACGTGCGATCTGGAGTGACCCGACAACTAGGGACAAATTGTTAGAGGACCTTGCCGAAGCTGGCTATGACAATGAAAAGCTAGACAGCATGAAAGACCTGATCGATGCCAAAGACAGTGATGTCTATGACGTATTAGCCTTTGTTGCTTATGCTAAAGATGCTCAGACCCGTCAACATCGCGTGGACCATGCTAAACCGGCCATCAAGTCCGCTTTTGCAGATCCTAAGCAGCAAGAGTTTATTGACTTCGTACTGATTCAATATATTGGTCACGGTGTTGAGGAGCTATCACTGAATAAAATGAGCGACTTGCTTGAGCTTAAGTATAACTCTATCCATGATGCGGCTGACTATCTTGGATCTACTGCTGTTATCCGCGAAGCATTTGTTGGGTGTCAAAGGTATTTGTATGCCTGACATTGCCAATAATTATGGACTCTCTTAATTTTCTCTGATTCACTTTGAGTTGAATCTTTGAAATAATCATGTGTCTTCAATTGTGAGTGTCCAGTCAGAGTCCTGCTCATAGTTGAGCCTAGTCATCAACTTAGATCGCCATGCAAACTAAAATAGAAAAAATAGATATGCTCTTACAGTTTGCCTTATTGGCGGCGGGTGAAGAGGATGACCGCTTTGACAGACAACTTGGGCCTATCCACCTAATCAAATACGTATATCTCGCAGATCTACACTACTCCCAGAGTCATCAAGGGAAAACATTCACAGGTGTTGATTGGAGGTTCTATCACTTTGGAGCATGGTCTGAGACAGTCCATTCAAGAATTGAGCCTGCGCTTAAAGCTATCAAGGCCAGTCAATATAAATTTGAAAGTGATTTTGGCAAAGATGATTGGGTTAGGTGGGAAGCTCAAGATGGAAAGAGATTACAGGACCTCTCGGAAAAACTGCCTCTCGCCATCACGGGGAAATTAAAAAGGCAAGTACACCAGTACACTAAAAACACCACCGAATTGCTCCATTTAACATACGGCACTCCTCCTCTTCTAAATGCGGCCCCTAATGAATATTTAGATTTTTCTGTTGAAGATGTTGATGCTCAGGCCGGTGAGAGTGATTTGAGGATTTCATCATTATCAAACAAAAAAACTAAAACTTTCAAAAAGAACATGCAGGAGCTGAGAAGTCTCTATCAAAAAAAACACAGTCAGCGGAAACGAAAAAAACTAGTCAACCCTGCGCCAAACTCTAGACAGGATGATGTTTTAGAGAAAGGTATTAGGTGGCTTGAGTCACTCTCCGGCGAGGAGTTTTCAGAAGAGAAGATTGTTGCAGAATTTGATGAGGATGTATGGAAGTCACTAACAAGGAAAGGACATGACGTATCCGGATGATTGTTTACAGTCAATGGTTTTACCCAACAACTGGTGGGTCAAAACAGATAGTACGAAGTTGGAAAAGGGGGCGCTGGTATTCGCGTTCGCACCTCATGTTGATCAAACCCCATATACTTTCGAACCAACTGGAAGAAAAGACCCAACCGTCCATAACTCTGCAGTAGTTAAAGTATCTCCATTGAGGGTGAATCAACCCCTTAAGTCTACTGATTTACCGGTTGCGGCTATGACTCTCAATGACAGAGAGGTTTGGTCAGCTCATCGAGCAAAGAAACGCCCTTGCATAGTTTTTAGTAGTGAGTCCGTGCCGGTCAGTAATGAATTGATCAAAGGCAAGTCAAAGCACGCCACAGCTCCAACTTTTCTAGCCGCCCCATGTTATGGCGTAGACCAGGGAAAGCGTGCAGGTTATAGCCCTGAATTTGTCGAAAGGGTGCGACATCTAGAGTACCCTCAGTTTCACTGGGAAAGTTTACCCATAAATTCAAAGGGGACTAGTGAGTCAATAGTGAGGCTTGATCACCTGCAGCCCTTCGGGACTCATTATCATGCTTATGCGCATTCTGGGTATGTTCTCTCTGAGGGAGCTATGGAGCTTTTGGATGACCAGCTTTATTGGCTACTCAATGGTGGAGTAGAGGAAGACAGTATCATCCTTGATTACAGGGATCTGATATCAGAAACCTTTGAGTGACAAACACTAATTGCACTCTAACTAGCGTCATATAGGGGCAACTCAAGGGGCAACAAACTAAATTTTTTTAATTTAATATATACTTATCAACCCCTTAAAGGGTGAATTTTGAGTCTGCCGGGGACGCCACTCAGTTGGTAGCCATTTAAGCAGATAGATATTGAGCTAACTTGCTGGCGCTTATATAAGCTGACTCAATGCGCCCTTTGATTAAGCCGTCACCACATACGGCTATTTGATCTGTTTTATCCACTAGAAATGGATTGCCTGATTGTTTCGGAGCGTTGGCATACACCCATCTCTTGACGTCACGATAAGCGATATTATCCGCTGCGATTTGTGTAATGTCGGCGAGACACGTGAGCATGTGATTTTCCACATACTGTAGATCTTCATTTAAGTGTGCATCAGCCCAAGCATTGGTCGCATGGACCACAATCGAAGGGATTTCTGACCTTTCAGGTTTACTGCTGTTTTTAGATATCCAACTGATGTCGTGGTTTCTGATCAATGCAGCATTAAACCCGAGGTCCTGTTCGTTTTTTGGTGCCACTCGAAGCGCGAAACAGGCCTGCATAGTGATTGCTGATAATGTCGTCTGAAAGGTGTGTTCGGCAGCCAGGAGTTGACTAACTTGTGGTGGCGGCATTGTTAAAACAACCCAGTCATACGCGCCAAGTTCGGTATCGTCTTGGAGAAGTTGCCAGCCACTCGCCGTCTTTTTTAACTCTGTGATAGTGGTTTCGTAATGTATGGTCAGAGGTTCTGCCAGCCAATTTCCAATTGCTGACATATTAGGTGTGCCGACATAATGCGGGTAGCTCTCATCCCAGTCTCTTTCGGAGCAAATATCTGTGTGGTCGAATTCAATAAAATGACCATTCCAAATGCCCACAACTCCTTTGGCTTGCATTTCATCAACAAAAGATTGAAAAGCACTGGTTTTAGCGGTAAAAAACTGTGCACCGTAATCGAAATCTACGCCACCAATGACTTTGCTGGTAACGCGGCCCCCCGGGCGATCTGCTTTTTCGAATAGGGTAACGTTGAACTTATCTTGAAGTTTATGGGCTAGAGTCAGTCCACTGATACCTGCCCCGATGATGGCTAAACGTGTCGTTGGCATCGTGAGTCCGAGTTGATAACTTTGTTTGTAATGAGATTAATCAAATACAAAACGGACTGAGTTTCAGCGCTAAAGTTCAGCGATGAGCATGTGTTGTCAGATATAGAGTGTTATGTCGGCTTCGCTGGCGAACTCTAGGAAGGTGGCTGCACCGCCTGAGCTGATTCCATCAACAAAGTCTTCGTGTTTGAAGTCAAACAAGTCTACCGTCATTTGGCAGGCGATGAGTTCGACGCCCGATTCAATACAGATCTCGCGTAGTTGCTCGACACTGGCGACCCCTTTCTTTTTTAGCTTTCGCTTCATCATCCAAGTGGCAAAACCTTGCAAGCCTGGTAAAACCTGCACAATGCTGGGAACAGGGACGGGCATTGGCATAGCGGGGTTACCCAGTGGTGAGACTTTGAGTGATAATTCCTTGTTGAGCAGTTGTAAGCCATAAAAAGTGAAAAAGATTTTGGCCTCAAATCCTAATGCAGCAGCAGTTGATGCCAGCAGAAAAGGGGGGTAAGCACCATCTAAGGTGCCTTTGCTAGCAATAATGGCGAGCTTTTTAGGCATTGCTGGCACCTTTTTCCAGAATAAAATGAATTTTTCCGTTGGCTTCAGATGTCTCAACCAGACTGTTTCCCGTCATCTTGCAAAACGCAGGGATATCTTTGTTAGCTCCCGGATCTGTTACGATGAGGTGAAGGCGCTGACCTGCTGCCATCTCGTTGAGTGCTTTGCGTGCTTTGAGCACGGGCAAGGGACAATTTAAACCTGAGGTATCAATTTCTGCATCGAATTCTGACATACTTGCTACCGACCAATCGTTGTATCAATCCTTAATGATAAACGGAATTACATTCATTGTCTTGCTGGAACCCCGGTGTCGGGGGATAGGTCTATGCTCTGTATGAAACGCTACTTTTTACTTTTTATGCTTCTTTTTCCGAGCCTGTTTATTTTAAACAGCTATGCGGTGAATATTGCGTTGCCAGAAATGGGCGACAGTGCGGGAGCATTGGTTTCACCAAGAGAAGAGTATGACATCGGGCAGGCTTTTTTCTGGCGATTGCAACAAAATACAGAGCTAGTTGAAGACCCCGAAGTTAATAGTTACATACAAGCTTTGGGTTACAAGCTGGCAGCTAATAGCGATGAGCCTACGCTCGACTTCACTTTCTTTATGGTGCCTGACCCATCAGTCAATGCGTTTGCTGCTCCGGGTGGATTTATCGGCGTGAATGCTGGCTTGTTGCTCACCGCGGAAAGAGAGGATGAGCTGGCGTCAGTCATGGCGCATGAGATTGCACACATCACGCAGCGTCATATCCTTCGAAGTTTTGAACGACATAAACGAATGACGGTGCCCAGAACAGCCGCTATGATTGCTGCAGCTTTATTGGGGATCGCTGACCCGAGAGCCGGGCAGGCAGCCATTTTGGCAGTACAAGGTGGTGATATTCAGAGCATGCTGGATTACAGCCGTGCGCATGAATCTGAAGCGGATAACCTTGGTATGCAGACATTAGTTGCTTCAGGCTTTGACCCTCATGCTATGCCAAGTTTCTTTGAAAAGTTGCAACAGGCTAGTCGTTATTACGGCGGTGACTCTGTACCTGAATTTTTGCGAACGCATCCCGTGACGTTATCGCGGATAGCCGATGCGCGAGGTCGCGCGGTTAACTACCAAAAACAGCAGCAACCCAGTGATGAACTACAGTTCTATCTAATTAGAGAAAAGTTGCGGGTGATGATGGCAGATAAATCATCTGATTTACTCAAGCACTATGAACATGTTTTAGCGGAAGATAGTAATAAAAACAAAGATCCACTTCACTATGGCTATGCATTGGCATTATTGAAGGCTGGGCAACATACCAAAGCGCGAGCAACGCTACAGCCATTGCTGGATAAAGATCGTGACCGTCTTGCCTATCAACTGGCTTTGGCTGACATTGAATTAGCTGTTGGGCGTGTGTCGACGGCATTGTCGATTTATGAAGAAAATCAGCGCTTATACCCTGATGACAAAGCATTAAGCATGAAGCAGGTCCATGCTTTATTGAGAACCGGGCGTCCTCAAGATGCCGCTAACTTGCTACAAACGCAACTTGATTTGGGTGAAAATTCACGTGATGTCTTCAAGCTTATGGCACAGGCGAAAGGCGATATGGGGCAGAAAAGTCAGGCACACACTTGGTTGGCTGAGTATTATTACCGCTCAGGTTTGCTGAAAGCGGCGGCAGACCAATTACGCTTAGCTGCTGAAGCTGCCGGTCACGATGAATACCAACGCGCTAAAATAGCTTCTCGCTTGCGTGAAGTTGAAAAGGCACTCGCCCAGATGGAACAGTAAGACATGACGCATCAACCTGATAATAACCGACGTAAACTCATCAAAGGCGCAATCTCTGCCTCAACCTTAGCGATTGTTGCCGCTAGTGGTCTGCTATTACCTAAACGCGTGCTCGCACACTGGCCGAGCGATGCCTTTACCGCCGCGACTGTTGAAGATGCCTTGCTCGCTTTGGTGGGGGATGCTGAAGTAGTTGATGATAAGCTTGTGAGCTTTAAAGTTGGTGCGCCACCCAGCTATGCCGTTAATGGCGCATCGGTGCCGGTAGAGGTGCGAAGCTCATTACAAAATATCGAACGCATTGCCATCTTAGTTGATAAGAACCCCAACCCATTGGCAATGAGTTTAGAAATGACGCCCGACATCGCTTTACCATTCAAAAGCATGATTAAAGTTGCCGAAGACTCGGAAGTAATTGCAGTGATTCGAGCTGATGGTAAGCTCTACCGAACATCACGCAAGATTGAGGTAGATATTGGAGGCTGTGCCTGATGGCCATTAAAGCCAGAGACAGAATCAGAGCGAAGCTCAAAGAGGGGCAGACAACAGTCCGTGTTTTGCTCGCCCATCCTATGCACACTGGCAGAGGCGAAAATGAACAAGGCGAGTTGATAGCAGCGGAATTTATCCAGGATATTCGCTGCTGGCGCAATGACAATGAAGTGCTGACCATCAAATGTGGCACGGCAACGGCGCGCAATCCCTATTTTTCATTTCAGCTCACTGGGGGAGCTGCGGGTGACAAGATTATGATTCGTTGGGTCGATAACCTTGGCGCTAAGGGCGTGGCTGAGACCTTTCTTCAATGAGTTTAAAGCTTAAGGTTAATCTCTTTTTCACAATGTTATTGCTGGTGTCTTTACTGGCCAGTACCGGGGTATTGATTTCTAATGCTCGCCACTCTGTGCAAAATGAAGTGGAAGACACGATGAACTCTGCCGCTAGGCTGATTACCCTGACCCTTGCGGATCAGCCATTGACTCGTGATCTCGGCATCAACGAACAAATGCATGAAATGGTTAAAGCGTTGAGTGAGATCCGTAGCCTGCACATTCTTATGTTCGACTCCCAAGGTCTCTTATTTGAAGGCCAGCCAGATGAAAACATTGAATCTGAGCCACCTAAGTGGTTTGTGGATGTTTTGTTCCCCAAAGTCACACCTTTATCAAAACGTTTCGGTAATGGTCATATGGTGATCTATGCGGCACCGATGCAGGAGATCAGTGAACGCTGGTTGGATATTCGAAGCATTCTGGCTCTGGGGTTAGTGATCTTTGTTTTTGTCAGTATCTTTTTGTATTGGGGGGTGGACTGGTTCTTAAGACCGTTACAACGGTTGTTGCAAGCGCTGTCAGGCTTTGAGCGTGGTGATTTACACCTGCGATTGCCGAATTTTACCTTGGCTGAGATGAACCAGATCAGTCATACCTTCAATCGAATGGGGCAGGCTTTAGAGCTGAGCACAGCCGAAAATCAACGGCTAGCGATGCTGGTAAGACAATCCGGTGACGCGATCTTATCACTCGATCATGCTGGCAATATCACCTTTTGTAATTCAACGGCAGAGCGATTGTTTGCCTCACAAACACCTATTCTAAAAGGTGAGTCGCTGGCACACCTTGGTTTTGCAAATCACTATAAACAGATTTCTCATATTCTTGAAAACTGTGAAAGTACGGAAAACATGGAAACTGTTTTAGTGCGTCCAGATGGCAGCCAAGTCGACTTACTACTCTCCACCGTACCGCTATCAGATAACGAGGATAGGGTGATTGGGCTGATTTGTACACTGAGAGATATTACTGAACTTAAACAAGCTGAGGCCGCCAGAAACCAGCTACGTGAAACACGTTTACTTGCCAAACATATGGACGAGGCTCAGGAAGCGGAGCGACGTCATCTTGCGCGTGAGTTACATGATGAATTAGGGCAGTGTTTGACCGCCATTAAAACGGATGCAGTCTTAATCAGAAATAGAACTGAAACGACTGAACCACGTGTGTTTAACAGTGCGCAAGCCATTATCGATACTGCCAGCCATATCTATGATGTTGTGCATAATATGATTACCCGGCTGCGCCCGAGCCCTTTAGATGACTTAGGACTGGTACCAACATTGGAGCAGTGTATTGCCAGTTGGCAGTCACGTGAGACTACGATTAACTTCCAACTAGATGTTAATGGTACGCTTAATAATCTGAATGAAATAATGAATATGACAGTCTTCAGGGTGGTCCAAGAAGCGATCACCAACGCTGTTCGTCATGCCGATGCGTCGGAGATTAAGGTCAAGGTCTCGGCTGAACAAGGCAGCGAAGACGATAAGCTAATTATTGATATACAAGATAATGGCAAAGGCATGGTAGTGAAAGATTTTCACTCAGATGTTGATTTTGGCCTGTTAGGCATGCGAGAACGTGCACAGAGCCTCGGTGGTAAGTTTGAACTAAATAGTGAGCCCGGCGCGGGAGTCAGAATATTGATTACCATTCCACTCGGAGCGGATAAAACCTTATGAACCAGAATCTAACGACAGTCTTATTAGTGGATGATCACGAACTGGTCAGGGCAGGTTTCCGGCGACTACTAGAAGATGGTGATAAATTCACTGTGATTGCTGAAGCAGGGAGTGGCGAGCAAGCAGTTCAAGACTTCAATAAACATCATCCTGATGTTGTCGTGATGGATATTTCAATGCCTGGTATTGGTGGTGTAGGGGCGATTGAGAGGATCATTGCCCGTGAACCTTCTGCCAAAATTTTGGTGCTCAGTGTTCATGAAGACAGTGTGTTTACTACCAGAGCAATGCAGGCAGGTGCTTTAGGCTTTATTCCCAAGCGAAGTGCGCCAGAAGAAATGTTGCGTGCAGTAGAAATGGTGGCACAAGGTAAAACCTGTATTGCTCCGGAAATTGCACAGCAATTAGCGATGCAAAAACTGACGGGCTCAGAAAACCCAATTGATGTATTAAGTCAACGTGAGTTTGAAGTGTTTCGTTTACTGGCTGAGGGGAAAACAGTGAATGACATTGCCGATATTTTGAGCCTCAGCCCGAAAACGGTGGGCACACATCACACCAGTATCAAACAAAAACTTAATGTATCAAACTCGGCTGAACTGGCTAGGTTAGCCATTCGCAGCGGTTTGTTAGACGCATAGAGTTAAATTAACCAGATACGGTTTGCTGCAATTCAGGAAAATCCTGAGTGAGGTCGAGCAAATTCCTCTCTTGTTTGTTGCTGAGAATGCATATGATGAGAACCAAGTCAGAACTTAAAGACTTTGTAACCAACAAAAGTGAGGTGATTATCATGTGGACTAAACCAGAATATTCAGACATGCGTTTCGGTTTCGAAGTAACAATGTACATCTGCAACCGTTAATACGCAGTAAAAAGATTTATAAAAAAAGCCCCGGTCTCGACCGGGGCTTTTTTTTGTCTAAAGGATCGCATCGCTTACTGAAATAGGAGTTTCTCCTATCACCGAAACTTAGGGCTGGCACTATAATGGTGGTTTTTTCATGAGCCTTGCTGAATGAACCTTAGATTCAGACTTAATCTTGTTGTTACTTTGGTGCTATTGGTCATTTTATCAATCGGTGCAGTAGTGGTCATTCATAATGCGCGTCAGAATGTTCAGGCCGAAGTACAATCTACTATGGATTTGGCGCTTCACATGTTGAACGCCGAATTAGCCAATTTTAACCACAACGATCGACAGACAGACTTTACTGTAGACGTATCACCATTTAATCTCAAAAATTTGTCTGGTGTACGTCACTTACGAATAGCCTACTATGATCACCATGATCGTTTGATTGAAACCAACCAGTCCGTTGGCGTGGATCATAAGCAGCAGCCTCCCTCTTGGTTTATGGGGCAAATGAATCTAGCACTGGAATCTGTCTCAGAAAAAGTATTACCCATCGCTATTAACGACAAAGTAATGGGCAAGTTAGTCATCAGTCCTGAGCCTGGCAACGAAGTCAGAGAGGCTTGGCAAGAGACGAAAACGATGTTGGGTCTGATTGTTATGTTTTTTCTTGCCGTCAATGTCTTATTGTACTTTGCTGTTGCACGCTCGCTTAAGCCGATTGACACCATTACTGAGGCGCTATCCGATAGCGAAACAGGTCAGTTGGATAGACGATTGCCTATCTTTGATTTACCTGAAATGGCGAATATCAGCCATAAGTTCAACCTGATGGCCAGCACATTACAGGGCAGCATTAACAATAATCATCGTCTTACTCAGCAAATTATTCGTCTACAGGAAGCTGAACGAAAAAAACTGGCACATGACCTACACGATGAAATAGGTCAGCACTTAACAGCCATTCATGTTGATGCCTCTGCCATAAAAACCAGCCCAAATTTGGATATAGCCAAAAAAAGTGCAGAAGCGATTGATGAAGTTGTACGTCGAATGATGGAGATTGTTCGCACTATGTTGCATCAATTACGTCCTGACGGACTGGATGAGCTGGGTTTTGTAGTAGCTCTGCAAGAGCTGGTAAATAACTGGCGGGAAAGACATCAAAATATTGATGTGGAAGCCGATTTTAATGGCGATTTTCAGCGCATTGACGAAACAGTACAGCTGACTTTATATCGAGTCATGCAAGAGTGTCTGACCAATATTAGTAGACATTCTCGAGCCAGACAGGTTTGGGTTTCACTCACCGAAAATGAGCAGGCTATCAAGCTGGAAATTGCCGATAACGGACAAGGGTTTGATTTGCAGCAGCACAGTTACCGATTTGGGCTAGCGGGTATGAAAGAACGTGTGGACAGTGTTCATGGTGAGTTTGTAATTAAAACAGCGCTCAACGAAGGTGTAACAATTGACGTTAGTATTCCAAAACAAGGAGGTTTTACATGAGCCTAGCGATTCGTGTCATGTTAGTTGATGACCATGCGGTTGTACGCTCAGGGTTATGCCGTTTATTGGAGCAAAACACAGATATTTCTGTGGTAGGTGAAGCAGAAAGTGGTGAACAAGCCTATCAAACCTATCCGGAGATTAGTCCGGATGTGTTAGTGATGGACATGTCGATGCCTGGCATGGGAGGGCTGGAAGCGGTACGCCGCATTCTCAACCGGTGGTCTGGTGCCAAAGTCATTATGTTTTCAATGCATGAAAATGCGACGTATGCGATTCAATCATTAACAGCAGGCGCAATGGGGTATGTCGCCAAGTCGGGACATGCTGAAGACTTGGTAAAAGCAGTACGAGAAGTCAAAAGTGGTAAGAGTTTCTTGAGTTCGGATATGGCTCACAAAGTGGCGCTTCAGAGTTTGGCCGGCGACGACAATCCAACCCAGAGGCTTACTTCACGTGAATTTGAAGTGTTTCGTTTACTTGCTGAGGGTAAGTTGGTGGATGACATTGCGAGCCGTCTCAATATCGGACAAAAAACAGTGGCTAATTACCAAACTAGCCTTAAACAAAAATTGGGCATACATTCACCTGTTGATTTGGTTCGTTTGGCGATGAAATATGGCGTCATTATGGAACAATAAAAAATATATTTTTCAATAATCTAGCGTCTATATTCCCAGTCTGAGTAGGATTCTCTCCTGCTCAATTCGGGAGCATCTCATGGTGCTTGCATTGCCTTAGCAGCATAAAGTCTTATTACGCGTACATGAGTGGAGTCTAGCTGTGTACATTGCGAAATAACAAAATAATAGGGATTTAATTATGAAGCTGAAAACTCTGTCATTAGCCATGATGTCCTTGGCAGTACCAGGTCTGGTTGCTGCTGATGAACTGGCAACGATGCAAGAAAATGAAAATAACTGGGTCATGCCAGCCGGTAACTATGCTAACCAGCGTTACTCTGAGCTGACTCAAGTCAATAAAGAGAATGTCAAAGATTTGAACATGGCATGGTCTTTCTCAACAGGTGTTTTACGTGGTCATGAAGGTAACGCCTTGGTTATCGACGGCACCATGTATGTACATACCCCATTTCCTAACATCGTATTCGCGTTGGATTTGAACAACGACGGTGCAATCAAATGGAAATATGAACCAAAACAAAACTACGACGAAACTGTGCCAGTTATGTGCTGTGACACGGTTAACCGTGGTCTGTCATACGGCGATGGAAAAATCTTCCTGAACCAAGCTGACACAACCTTAGTTGCCTTGGATATGACTAATGGTGAAGCTCTTTGGTCACATAAGCGTGATGATGCAAAACGCGGCGCAACCAGTACAGCGGCAGCCCATGTATTTAAAGATAAAGTGTTGGTCGGTGTATCTGGTGGTGAGTTTGGTGTGCGTGGTTACATCAAAGCATACAGCCTAGATGGCGAAGAGCTTTATACCGCTTATAGCACCGGTCCTGATGACGAAATGCTGGTTGATCCAGAAAAAACCACGTCAATGCTGAAACCCATTGGCAAAGATTCCTCTTTGAAAACATGGCAAGGCGACCAATGGAAAATTGGTGGTGGTACAACCTGGGGTTGGTATTCTTACGATCCTGATTTAGACATGTTCTATTACGGTAATGGTAACCCATCCACATGGAATCCAGTACAACGACCAGGTGACAACAAATGGACCATGTCTCTGTGGGGGCGTGACTTAGACACCGGTATGGCGAAATGGGTTTACCAAATGACGCCGCATGATGAGTGGGACTTTGACGGTGTTAATGAAGTGATCCTGGCTGAACAAAAAGTCAGAGGCAAAATGCATAAGACTGCTGTTCACTTTGACCGTAACGGTTTTGGTTACACCATGGATCGCGAAACAGGTGAATTGCTTGTTGCAGAAAAATTTGACCCAGCAGTTAACTGGTCAAACGGCGTTAACCTGGAAACTGGTCGTCATGACCGTGTAGCGAAATACTCCACTGCACGTAACGGCGAAGATGTGAACACCACGGGTATCTGTCCTGCGGCATTGGGTTCTAAAGACCAACAGCCAGCCGCTTACTCACCACGTACTGGCCTGTACTATGTACCGACTAACCACGTGTGCATGGACTACGAGCCATTCGAAGTTGAGTATGTTGCAGGTCAACCATACGTTGGTGCGACATTAAGCATGTTCCCTGCACCAGGTGGTACTCACTTGGGTAACTTCATTGCATGGGATGCACGTGTCGGTAAAATCGTCTGGTCAAACCCAGAACGTTTCTCAGCATGGTCAGGTGCTTTGGCAACTGCCTCTGATGTTGTGTTCTACGGTACGCTGGAAGGTTATATCAAAGCTGTTGATGCACAGAGTGGTCGTGAGCTTTGGCGTTTTAAAACAGCGTCAGGCATCATCGGTAATGTTAATACATACAAGCACCAAGGTAAGCAATACATCTCTATCCTGTCTGGTGTAGGTGGTTGGGCCGGTATCGGTATGGCTATCCCTAGCTTAGAAAACGATTCAGATGGTCTGGGCGCAGTCGGTGCATACAAGTCACTGTCTAGCTGGACTAACTTAGGTGGTATTTTGAGCGTATTTAGCCTGTAAGACCAAGACCCAATTAGATTAAGCAATTAATCTAACAAGTCTGATAAAAGGCTCGGTGTCGTAAGATGCCGGGTCTTTTTAATATCAACTATCTTATAAAGTAAGAGTGAGTTAATTAGCTGTATCCACGCCCTTTTGTAATGGGAAATGGAAAAGGTGTTACCTAACAAGAATCTGATATTATTTTTATATAAGCTGGTATTATCAAAAGTTAAAAAGACGGCCTCTTAAATTTTTACGTGAGACTTGATCATTCGTTTTTTTGCATAAAGGTGTAAAAATAATGATTAGAGTGATTTTGGTTGATGACCATGTGGTGGTTCGCACCGGCGTTAAACGATTGCTGGAGGAACAAGCAGATCTGAGAGTCATTGCTGAAGCTGCAACGGGTGATGATGCCTACAAGCTTTATCAGCAATATCAGCCAGATGTATTGATTCTAGATATGAATATGCCCGGGTCCAGTGGCCTAGCGACTTTAGGACAATTGATTGCGCGTTATGTAAAAGCCAAAGTCATTATGTTTTCAATGCATACTGAGGTGAGTTTTGCGGTTCAGGCAATCAGTGCTGGGGCAAAGGGCTATGTCTTGAAGTCCAGCACGCCAGAAGAAATGATCCAAGCAGTACGGCAAGTTGCATCAGGTAAGAGTTACCTAAGTGCAGAAGTCGCCCAGAACATCGCGCTACACAACCTCTCTCAAGAAAACGATCCAACCCGCGTTTTGACACCCCGCGAGTTTGAAATCTTTCGTTTACTGGCTGAAGGCGCTGAAGTCGATATGATTGCCAGTACACTTAAAATTGGCCACAAGACTGTGGCTAATTATCAAACCCAACTTAAGCATAAACTCAATATACACACACCAATCCAACTCGTCAGATTAGCGCTCAAGCATCACATCATTAGTCTACATTAGGTATTTTTCGCAGTTACTTCAGCTAAACGTCGGGAAAAACTCCTATGTCTGCGGGGAGGGAATCATAGTGAAGGTTGGGAAACTTCGGCATAAAGTATCTCTAGTGTGGTTAGCGGTTCTATGGCCACCATTAAAACCTTAAAAACAAGAGGTATTACAAAATGAAGCTGAAACCATTAACACTCGCTATGATGTCATTGGCCGTTCCCGGTCTGGCAGCAGCTGACGAGCTAGCAAAGATGCAGCAAGATCCTAACAATTGGGTCATGCCAGCCGGTAACTATGCTAACCATCGTTATAGCGAATTAACCCAAATCAACAAAGACAATGTCAAAGATTTGAACATGGCGTGGTCTTTCTCAACCGGTGTTTTACGTGGTCACGAAGGTAATGCTTTGGTCATGGACGGCACTATGTATGTTCACACTGCATTTCCTAATATCGTATTCGCGTTGGATTTGAACAACGACGGTGCAATCAAATGGAAGTATGAGCCAAAACAAAACTACGACGAAACTGTGCCCGTTATGTGCTGTGACACGGTTAACCGTGGTCTGTCATACGGCGACGGAAAAATCTTCCTGAACCAAGCTGACACCACATTGGTAGCGTTGAATGCTACTGACGGTAGCGTTGTATGGTCTGATAAACGTGACGATCCAAAACGTGGTGCAACCAGCACTGCGGCGGCGCACGTATTTAAAGATAAAGTACTGGTTGGTATCTCAGGTGGTGAGTTCGGTGTACGTGGTTACATCCAGGCTTATGACTTAGACGGTAACACTCTGTACAAAGCGTACAGTACCGGTCCTGACGAAGAAATGCTGATCGATCCAGCTAAAACGACTTCTATGCTGAAACCAGTTGGCAAAGATTCATCTTTGAAAACATGGCAAGGTGACCAATGGAAAATTGGTGGTGGTACAACATGGGGTTGGTATTCTTACGATCCTGATTTAGACATGTTCTACTACGGTAACGGTAACCCATCTACATGGAACCCAGTACAACGTCCAGGTGACAACAAATGGACCATGTCTCTGTTTGGTCGTGATTTAGACACCGGTATGGCGAAATGGGTTTACCAAATGACGCCTTTCGATGAGTGGGATTACGATGGTGTGAACGAAGTGATCCTGGCTGAACAAAAAGTCAGAGGCAAAATGCATAAGACTGCTGTTCACTTTGACCGTAACGGTTTTGGTTACACCATGGATCGCGAAACAGGTGAATTGCTTGTTGCAGAAAAATTTGACCCAGCAGTTAACTGGTCAAATGGCGTTAACCTGAAAACCGGTCTGCATGATCGTGTAGCGAAATACTCCACTGCACGTAACGGCGAAGATGTGAACACCACGGGTATCTGTCCTGCGGCATTGGGTACGAAAGACCAACAGCCAGCGGCTTACTCACCACGTACCGGTCTGTACTATGTACCGACTAACCACGTGTGCATGGACTACGAGCCATTCGAAGTTGAGTATGTTGCAGGTCAACCATACGTTGGTGCGACATTAAGCATGTATCCAGCACCAGGTGGTACTCACTTGGGTAACTTCATTGCATGGGATGCACGTGTCGGTAAAATCGTCTGGTCAAACCCAGAACGTTTCTCAGTATGGTCAGGTGCTTTGGCAACTGCCTCTGATGTGGTGTTCTACGGTACGCTGGAAGGTTACCTGAAAGCAGTCGATGCTCAAACTGGCCGTGAATTGTACAGATTCAAAACGCCATCAGGCATCATCGGTAACGTCAACACTTACAAACATGGTGGTAAACAATACGTTTCTATCCTGTCTGGTGTAGGTGGTTGGGCTGGTATCGGTATGGCTATCCCTAGCTTAGAAAACGATTCAGATGGTCTGGGCGCAGTCGGTGCATATAAAGCACTGTCTAGCTGGACTAACCTGGGTGGTGTACTGAGCGTATTTAGCCTGTAAGACCAAGACCCAATTAGATTAAGCAATTAATCTAACAAGTCTGATAAAAGGCCCGGTATCGTAAGATGCCGGGTCTTTTTTTATGTCTGAAATAATCTCAATAGGTAGCTTTTATAGAACTAAAATTGTATGGAGCAACACAGTAATGTTATAAGCCACCACCTCATAACAAAAAGTGATTAAAAGCTAGATGTGGTGCGATGTTCAGCACGGTAACTAAATCAGGAAAATCCTGAATGGCAAGGCGGGGAATCCTGACGTCAGTTGCATGATTGCTGTGTAGCATTATCAGCGTTACCCGAATGGTTCGGGTGACGACTATCTAAAAATAATTTTTGAGAGGATATAACTATGTGGACTAAACCTGAATATTCAGACATGCGTTTTGGTTTTGAAGTAACCATGTACATCTGCAACCGTTAATATCGGTTTCGGTGTATGTCCGGGGCTTTGTGCCCCGGGCAACGTTAAACCCGATAAGATTTGTTAAAGTGGTATCCGGTTTAACACGAATTTAAAGGACGGTTATGTTTGTACACGTACTAGGCTCAGGCGCAGGCGGTGGTTTCCCTCAATGGAATTGTAACTGCGTTAACTGCAAGGGTGTCAGAGAAGGCACGGTTAAAGCGAGCCCACGCACACAGTCATCAATTGCTGTCAGCGCTGATGGCAAAGATTGGGTATTGTTCAACACCTCACCCGACATCAAGAAACAATTGGATGACTTCCCGGCTTTGCAGCCTGCGCGAGAGGTACGTGATACTGCGATCACTGCGATTGTTATAACCGACGCGCAGATTGACCATGCTACCGGTATGCTGACCTTGCGTGAACACAATAAACCCTGGGAAGTGTATACCACCAAAGCGGTGTACGAAGATTTGACCACAGGCTTTCCTGTATTCAACATTCTCGGTCACTTTCGCGGTATTAATCACCACGAAATTGCCACCGATCAAAGCTCTTTCACTATACCAACAGCAGACGGTTTGATCTTTACTGCGGTTCCTCTGAAGAGTGAAGCACCGCCGTACTCACCACATCGACATAACACCGTGCCCGGTGACAATATTGGCATCAAAATTGAAGATACCCGTACAGGGCGCAACTTGTTCTACGCACCCGGTTTGGGAGTGGCAGAACCGCACGTACTTGAGTATATGAGTAATGCTGATGCTGTTTTGGTTGATGGCACTGTCTGGACTGATGATGAAATGTCTAATGAAGGTATCAGTGATAAGCGTGCTCAGGAAATGGGCCACCTGGATCAGTCCAGTGAAGGCGGCATCATGAGTATTCTCAACGCGATGCAGAAGCCACGCAAAATTTTAATCCACATTAATAATACTAACCCGATTCTGAATGAAGAGTCGGCACAAAGGCAGATCCTGAATAAGGCCGGTATTGAGCTTGCCTATGATGGAATGGATATCGAACTATAAAACTGCCAAGCAGTGTTGAGAGGAATAATAATGTCAGAAAAACCAGCCCCATGGTCACGTGAAGAATTCGAACAAAAACTGCGTGATAAAGAAGCGATGTATCACATCAATCATCCGTTTCATAAGCTGATGCATGCCGGTAAGTTGAGTCAGAAACAGGTTCAGGGTTGGGTAGCGAACCGTTTTTACTACCAAACAGCGATACCTATTAAAGACGCTGCGATTATGGCTAACTGCGATGATGCGTCCGTACGCAAGCACTGGGTACAACGTATTCTTGACCATGATGGTTACGAAAACGAAGAAGGTGGCATTGAGGCGTGGTTGCAATTGGGTGAAGCCGTTGGTCTGACGCGTGCAGAACTCGAGTCTCATGAACATGTCTTACCAGGTGTCAGGTTTGCGATTGATGCCTACGTTAATTTCGCCCGTCGCGCCTCATGGCAGGAAGCTGCAGGTTCATCATTAACCGAGTTGTTTGCCCCTAAGATCCATAAGGCTCGACTTGATAATTGGCCAGATCTATATCCATGGATCGATGAAAGTGGTTATCGTTATTTTCGTAAACGTCTGAATGAAGCTCGTCGTGATGTAGAGCACGGCCTACAAATTACATTGGATTACTGCGATACTCGCGAAAAACAACAACGTGCAGTTGATTTGCTGCAGTTTAAGTTGGATATCTTGTGGACAATGTTAGATGCGATGTGGATGGCATACATCGAAAACCGTCCGCCTTATTGCATGGATGTGGAAGTAACAAAATGACAGAGCGCGTATTTAATGTAGATAGTGTGCCAGTACTGGCGCTGGGTTACCGTTTCCAATGGGAACCAGCACAAGACTGCTACGTACTGCTTTACCCGGAAGGCATGGTGAAATTAAATCCTGCTGCCGGAGAAATCTTAAAGCGCGTCAGTGAAAAAAAACAAACCGTAGGCGAACTCATCGCTGAACTCAAGGCTGCTTTTAATGGCGCCGACCTGGACGATGACGTCTATCAGTTTTTGGAGGAAGCTCATGGCAACGACTGGATCAGACCAGAATAAAGCGCCTGGCAGCACCGGTGGTGCTGTTGGGATTAATGCAAACGAGAACATCAGACAACCGTTATGGTTATTGGCTGAGCTCACATACGCTTGTCCGTTGCAGTGTCCGTATTGTTCAAATCCGATGGATTTTGCGGATATCAAAAAAGAGCTCACTACAGCAGAGTGGGTTGAAGTATTCAAGCAGGCGCGTGCCATGGGCGCGACCCAATTGGGTCTGTCGGGTGGAGAGCCACTGACACGTCCGGATATTCTTGAACTGATTCAAGAAGCGCGTAACCTTGGTTTTTACACCAACCTGATAACTTCTGGTATTGGTTTGGATGCCACGAAAGCGAAAGCCTTTAAAGAAGCTGGACTGGATCACATTCAGGTGAGTTTCCAGGCCAGTTCTGAAGACTTGAATAACTTGATTGCGGGTACAGATGCGTTTCAACATAAAATTGAAATGGCGAAAGCGGTCAAAGCGGCAGGCTACCCGATGGTATTGTGTTTCGTAACCCATCGTCAGAATATCGATCAGATTGATGAAATTCTGGACCTGGCGATTAGCCTTGATGCCGATTATGTCGAGTTAGCAACAACGCAATATTACGGCTGGGCAATGCATAACCGTGATCAATTGATGCCATTGAAAGAGCAACTTGAACGTGCTGAAGCGACGGCACATCGGTATCAAGAAGAACAGAAAGGCAACATGAAGATTTACTATGTGGTGCCTGATTATTACGAAGAACGTCCAAAAGCCTGTATGAATGGCTGGGGTAATGTATTCCTGACTGTCACACCTGATGGTACTGCGTTGCCGTGTCATGCCGCACGTGAATTGCCGGGTATGGAATTGCCTAATGTGCGTGATTTGAGCATTAGAGATATTTGGGAAGGCTCTAACGATTTTAATCGCTTCCGTGGCTTTGACTGGATGAAAGAGCCGTGCCGTAGTTGTGATGAAAAAGAAAAAGACTTTGGTGGTTGCCGTTGTCAGGCCTATATGCTGACGGGGGATCCGGCCATGGCTGATCCGGTTTGTACCAAATCTCCAGATCGTCACCTGATTGATGAAGCGATTCAGCGTGGCAGGGATGAGGCTGAGAAAACACCACAGGAAGCTAAACCTCTAGTATTTAGAAACCCTAAAAACTCCAAAGAAATCAGTGGCCTCTAATTTTGCGATTCGTACCAACGGCCTGACCAAGCAATATGGTCAGGCCGTTGCTGTTAATAAGCTTGACCTTACCATTAAAGCAGGACAGTTCTACGGCTTGCTTGGACCTAATGGTGCGGGCAAAACTACTACTATTCATATGCTCACAACGATGACGTCACCCACACAAGGCGATGCCTGGATTGCTGGGCAGTCAGTACTAACTGATCCCGTGGCAATTCGCGGTACGGTTGGCCTAGTATTTCAGGACTCAGCTTTAGATCGCATGATGACGGTGGATGAAAACTTGAAATTCGCCGCCGCTCTCTACAAGCTTCCGCCAAAACAGGCGACGGCACGTATTGAAGAACTGCTTACTATTTTCGGTTTGGAAAACAAGCGACATATGAAGTTAGTCGCTTTATCCGGTGGTCAGCGCCGCGCGGTAGATATCGCACGCGGTGTGCTACACCGACCTGACGTTCTTTTTCTTGATGAACCGACGATTGGACTCGATTTGCCTAATCGTCGTGCTATTTGGCGCTTTGTCGAGCAATTACGAAAAGAAGAAGGGATGACAGTGTTTTTAACCACGCATTACCTGGAGGAAGCGGAAGCCTGTGATTGGGTCGACTTTATTCAGAAAGGTAAATTGCAACAGGGGGGCTCACCCAACACGTTGATCCGTGGTTTAGCTACTTATATCTTAGAGATAGATTGTGCTGATACTGAAGCGGTTTACCACAAGCTGAGCGCCGATTTCGGGCAGCCTATCTGGGAAGATAATCATCTAAGTTTCAGGGTCATCGACAATAAAGTCGATTTCTCGCAGCTACAAAAGTCGCTAGGAAATGCGGTCAATTCTTTGCAGTGGCGTAAACCCAACTTGAATGACGTTTACCTCTGGACAGTCTGTCCACCGCAGACTGGAGCCGTAGTATGAGTAATTGGTTAGCGGTAAAAGCCGTGGTGGGCCGTGAGTTAAGTAAAGTGTTTCGTCAGCGTGGTCGTTTGATTAGTTCAATGGTGAGACCGTTGATCTGGCTGCTGGTTATCGGGAGTGGCGTCGGAAGTATGCTTCAAGGGGAGCAGCAAAGCGGCTATCTCACCTTTTTAGTGCCCGGTATTGTGGCAATGACGTTGTTATTCGCGGCCTTACTTTCTGCATTGACTTTGGTTTATGACAAAGAGTTCGGTGTGATGCGAATGATGATGATTGCACCTATCGAACATTATTGGATTGTGGTGTCGAAAATAATTGCGGCTACCATTACGGCGATGGTGCAGGCCGCGATGCTGCTGGTGATATTAGCTATTATTGGACTGGTTGACGTTAATATAGCGTTGTTGTTGTTAGTGCCCGCGCTTGCTACCGCTATCTGCTGTGCGGCGATTGGCGGCTTAATTGCCGCGTGGTCAAAAACGCTGGATAACTTTGCGGTGATTATGAATTTCTTCATTTTTCCACTGTTTTTCTTGAGTGGCGCTTTGTATCCAGTGAGTCAATTACCCGAGTATCTGAAATATATCGTGTTAATCAACCCGTTCAGTTACGGTGTCGATTTAATGAAACACGCAGTGCCGGCAGCGGAGAGTGACTTTTCTATCATCACGGATATCACAGTACTAAGCGTATTCTCGATCGCGGCGATAGTCGTCGCGTGCTGGCGTTTTTCCAGAGAGTCGGTGCATGAGCCTTTGTTTCATCGTGTAACCGGGAAGAAAGGCTAAGGTAGAACCAGGTCAGTGGCAGCTTCCCTGACCGCGTTTTTCCAAATAGCATTGATGGTAATCCTCAGCAGGATAGAAAATACTAGCAGCCGTAATCTCAGTCACAATGGTCCCTGCAAACTGTTCACTCTGATTCAGTTCAGATTTTAATGTTTCTGCCTGTTGTTTTTGTTCGGCATCGTGGTAAAAAACTGCTGAACGATATTGTGTGCCGACATCCGGACCTTGTCGGTTCAGCGTTGTCGGATTATGCATTTGCCAGAATGCTTCGAGTAATTGCCGATAGCTAATGACCTCAGGATCGAACTGAATTTCAATGGCTTCAGCATGGCCTGTCTGACCCGTGCAGACAAGTTTGTAATCTGGATCAGGGGTGATTCCAGCTGTATAACCAACACGCGTCTCTACAACGCCATTGATCTGGCGGAAACGGGCTTCCACACCCCAGAAGCAACCGGCTGCAAATGTGGCTATGTTCATGCTTATCTCCTCAACGTTTATGTGGTTGCACCTGTATAAGAAAGCTTTTATGCTAATTCACTCTAACACCGCTCAGTAAACTGCAACAGGAGCAGCAAGTGGTTAAGTTCAACAACGCTCATTCTAATATGGTTGCACAACAGGTGCGACCTGGTGATGTCCTTGATGCAAGGGTACTAGCTGCGATGACCGCTATACCAAGAGAGGGCTTTGTTGATACGGATATAGCTCCTTTGGCTTATGCCGATACCCAGTTACCGATTGGTTGTGGACAGACGATGTTGTCTCCGATACAAGAAGGTCGGTTTTTACAGGCCTTAAATTTACAGTCTCATGAGACTGTCATGGAGTTAGGCACCGGTTCGGGCTATTTTACTGCGTTACTGGCGCAATTAGCAGGACGGGTTGTGTCAGTAGAATTCTTTGCTGAGCTATCAGAGTTAGCATCACAACGGCTGGACCAGCAGGGTATTGAGAATGTGAGTCTGCAGGTGGGAGATGCATCAAAATCTTGGTCGTTACCAGATCGTATTGATGCGATTGTGATGACAGCTGCCTATGTATCCGTTCCCGAGCATTATTTACATCAGCTAAAGGTCGGCGGTCGATTATTAGCTGTAACAGGCAAAGCGCCAGCTATGTCGGTACAATTAATACAACGTGTCAGCGAATGGGATTGGCAGACTGAGTCACTCTTTGAAACGGTGATTCCAGCGGTCATTAATGCTGAGCCCAAAACCGAATTTAAATTTTAAAGTCAGAGTATTGTAATGAAACAAATGACAGTAACCGAACTGCAAGCCATGCTTACTAGTGGCATTACCCCGGTAATGATTGATGTTCGTGAGGATAATGAGTTGGTTCACGGCATGATCGATGGTGCCATTCATATCCCAATGAATGACGTGCCGGGTCGTATGGAAGAGTTTGCGCCATATAAAGATAAAAGCGTGGTGTTAATTTGTCGAAGCGGTAAACGGAGTGCCCAAGTGGGTCAATTTATGGAGCATGCTGGCTTTACAGACGTCATTAATCTGGAAGGTGGTATGAACAGCTGGGCTGCTGATGTCGATAACAGCATGACGGTTTACTAAGTTTCATCGCTAAGTCTGAAAGACAGTTATAAAGAAGCACTACGCTTGCAGCATGAGACTGCTCGCTAGGCGCTGATATATTTTTTGCGAGTCAACATACCGACTGGTCGGATTGTAATAATAAACCAATGAAAATGAGGCTAGTCCGCTCAGAGTCATACGTTGGTATGACACGCTTATTGACTAAGGAAGGAAAATGAAAAAAATTGCGATTAACGCATTTATTGCGTCAAGTTTGCTGGTATCGCAGGCTTGGGCAGAAAACCTTATTGACGTATTCGAACTGTCTTTAAGCAGTGATCCGCAGTTATTAGCTGAGGCGGCATCACGCCAAGCGGTAGGGGAATTAGATGATCAGGCAACGGCCAATTTTTTGCCACAAGTTGATCTCACTGCGAACACTGGCAAAACTTGGGTGGATGCATCATCGCAGAGTTTTGGTGGTCAGACGGAATATAATGATCATGGCTACACATTAAGCCTGGTTCAGCCACTTTATCGCCGTCAGAACTTTGTACAAAAGGAACAAGCTGATATCGCCATCGAGGGGGCGGATGCGAGTTATGTTGCTGCTGAGCAGTCTCTTATCGTCCGTGTTTCAGAGCGCTATTTTGGCGTGTTAGGTGCGGAAGATGATCTCACTTTTGCCTTAGCAGAACGCGAAGCCATTGCTAAACAACTGGAGCAAACCCAACAACGATTTGATGTTGGTATGGCAACGATTACCGATACCACAGAAGCACAAGCTGCCTTTGATTTAGCGAATGCAGCAGTGATTGCCGCTGAAAATGCATTGGCGAATGCCAATGAGCAATTACGCGAAACATCCGGAAAATATATTAACGAACTCACGGGGCTACAAAGTGACTCACCTTTAGTCAGTCCTGAGCCTGAAGATATTAATCAGTGGAGTCAAACGGCACTGGTGCAAAACCCATCATTGATGGTGGCGAAATCAAATGTTGATAGTGCAGCCCAAACCATTGAGTTACAAAAAAGTGGTCACTATCCAAGTTTAGATTTAGTTGCACAGAAAAATTATGCTTCACAAAGTGATGGTAATTTTAGTGGTAGTAGCAAAACACATACTGAAGCAATCGGTTTGCAATTCAACTTACCTATTTATGCTGGTGGCGCAGTAGTTTCACGTACCCGTGAAGCCGGTTATAGACTGGATCAGGCGATGCAGAATGAGGAACAACAACGTCGCTCTGTTACACGCCAAACCCGTGAATCATTCAACGGTGTTATGTCAGGTATCAGCCGTGTGCAGGCGTTAAAACAAGCGGTTGTGTCTAATGAAAAGGCATTGGAGTCAACACAGGCTGGCTATGAAGTGGGCACCCGCACCACGGTAGATGTGCTCGATGCACGTCGTAACTTATTTAGTGCACGTCGTGATTATGCACGTTCACGTTACGATTACATACTGAATACTTTGCGCCTAAAGCAGGCAGCAGGTATCGTTACGATTGAAGATCTTGTACAAATAAATAGTTGGTTAGGAGCGTAAATTCGAATGCATACCAATATGTCGGTTGCAGACAGTCAAACTAGCACCCTGATGGTCATAGATATCCAGGAAAGACTGACTTCATCGATGCCTGCCGGTGTGCGAGACCGCGTGATTGAGCAAGTCAGCGTATTGTTGACAGCGGCTGAATCATTGGCCATACCTGTGCTGGTGACAGAGCAGTATCCGAAAGGTCTCGGGCCGACGGAAAAAGCCTTGCTCAATAAGTTGCCGAATAATACGCCGGTTATTGAGAAAACCAGTTTTTCATTAGCTAAAGCAGAATCTGTAATCGAGTCTTTACAGCAAAGTGGTCGTAAGCAAGTATTTCTGGTGGGAATGGAAACGCATATATGCGTGCTGCAAACGGCTTTAGATTTACTCAAACAAGGCTACGAAGTGTTTGTTGTGGAAGATGCGGTCAGTTCACGCGCCAAGGGTAATCAGTTTAATGCCTTACAACGTTTGCGACTGGCGGGCGCGGTGATAACGAATGTTGAGTCATTACTGTTTGAGTGGCTCGGCGATGCCAAGCACCCTGCGTTCAAACAGCTGGCAAAATTAATTGTTTAAATTTAGCTTCTAGCGGCGCGTTTTGCGCGTCGCTCACGACAACGTTCCACGGTCGCTAATCTGTCGTCTGTTTTCATCTTTTCCCACGTCATGATTTCATCAATCGTACGAAAACAACCTCGACACACTTCACGTTCATCAAGACCACATTTGCGAATACAAGGGCTAGGGATAAATTGCTCTGACATGGGCGCTAGGCGTGTTGACGCTGACGTTTATTGGCCACGCCCTGTTTGGTTTTTTTATTCAGGCTGGGCAATTTTTCATAATCAGGAATACCCTTGATGTCAGCGCGTGAATAATCAAGTTTTAACTGTGCTTTAGCACGCTCAGCATCTAAGCCAAGATCCTCAGTCATCACCACATAAAGCATTTCAAACAAGCGTCTCAGGGCGATCTTGTAACTTTGTCCTGCCAATGCGTAAAGTCTGTCTGAGAGTTGCATAAAGCGGACAAACGGGCTTTCTCCAAGAATGATTGGCAGGGTATTAATAAAGCGCCCAGAGTTACCGATCATGTCCCAGAAACGGGCAAAACGGTTAACGCGTTGCATCTGCATAAAACTGATATCACGCGTCGATAGAATATTGTAGGGCGGTTGCGGGTTATAACGCAGATCGTAATCTTCTGTATGGCGGTTGAGAGGAGCCCCACGCAGGCGCTTTAGAATACCCAGTTGAATTTCATGCGGATTCAATGCGACTAACTGATCAAAGCTATCGGCAAAATTGTCCAAGGTATCACTGGGTAAACCAAAAATGAGATCCGTATGCAGGTGAGCACCGGTATGTTCACGCAACCAACGGATATTCTCACAAGTCTTGGCGTTATTTTGCTTACGACTGATCAGCGTTTGAATGGCTGGATCAAACGTCTGAATGCCAATTTCAAATTGCAGGCTTTGTGGTGGAAAGCGTTTTAAGACGTCTTTCAGTTTGTCCGGAAGGTTATCAGGGACGACCTCAAAATGCAGGTAGAGATCATCGCTCATTCGTTCAAGGAAAAATTCCAGAATACGAATGCTGGTCGTGACTTTGAGGTTAAAGGTGCGGTCAATGAACTTGAAGTTACGTACGCCACGCTGCCATAGCTTTTCCATTTCATCGAGAAACGGATCCAATAGGAATGGGGTAGCGGTTTTGTCCAAAGCGGACAAACAAAATTCGCATTTAAATGGGCAGCCTCTTGAGGCCTCGACATAAATCAAGCGATTGCGAATATCTTCATCGTTATAAAACGCGTAAGGCAGAACTAAGTCATCGAGCTTTGTTGCCTGACCTTCAATAAATTTTTGTTCGGGTCTGTTGCCTGTCAAAAGTTGTTCACATAAGTCGCGAAAACTTTTTTCACCCGGACCACTGATCACAAAGTCAGCTTGTTCACATACAGATGGAACATCAGGGTGATGGCCAACTTCAGGGCCACCTAAAATAATGATGGTTTGTGGTGCAATCTGCTTGATGACGGCAACGATATCGCTGATTTCCTGCACGTTCCAGATATACACACTAAAACCAATAATTTTAGGCTGGTAACGTAATAAGGTTTCGGCAATATTAAGAGCTTGTTCCTGAATGGTGAACTCAACAATTTCTGTATCTGCCTGCCAATCGCCAAGGTTGGCATAAAGATAACGCAGGCCAAATGCAGCGTGCATGTAGCGGGCGTTGAGTGTGGTCAATATAATTTCGCGAGAAACAGTCATCGGTATGCCAGAAATGAAAATCCTGCTGATAATGCATTGGCAGGATTAGGAAAATAGCTGTTAAATCAATGAGCGATATTGTATAGCAATCTCGGTTCAGCTTGTAATTGGCCTGATGAAGGCATGCTATAAACAGTGCGTGGCTCTGTTTTTACTCTGTCACAAGGCTAACTCTGTTTTTAACCTTTGCGCATACTGCTCTAGTTGTTCGAGTACTGCTTTTTGCTCTTCATTGAGGTCTTGTTGGCGGCTTTCAGCCAGAGCTGTTTCAAATCGCTCTACATTTAGCACTTTGTCTGCGGCTTGATTTCCCAGGCGATGCTGTCGATACAAAACCCATTGTTCCTGCTCTTCTTGGTTCAAACTTTCCGGCCAGTTACGGGCGCGGTAGCGAAACAGGAGTTCGGGTAAGCGCGGGTCTTCAAAAGGCACAGACAAGGTTGGCAACATGGCGGGATCGGCATTACGGATGACATCCATTTTGCGTTTATCGTTATCACTGAAAAAACCACCACCGTAGAGGCTGGCATCAGGATCATCGATTTCGTCATATGTCGGAGCGGTAAAGATGGCATTCAGCTTTTCGGTTAATCCTTGTGCGGTGTTAAGCATGTCTAGGTGCTGATAATGTGCGGTTCGATCGATCTGCAAACGTTCCGCCGCAGCATCATCCAAGGTGTTTTCCGGGACGACAACAGGACATTTATTGATATGCAGGGTTTTCAGTGCCGGACGCGTGGCTCCTTCAGGTAAATCGGCTGTAGGCGTAAATAAACGCTCACGTAGAGTCTCGGCATCCAGCTCTATCAGGTCTTTGGGATCATGACGCAGGTCATACACAATAATGCCATTATTGTTATTCGGATCTTTAGCTAACGGTACGACAAGGGCTGTACCGCAATACTCTCCCGGATACATGCGAGACACATGCACAACGGGTTTACGTTCATTCAAGTTTAGCAGTGGTGCCAAGGTCTGCTTACGACGTCGTTCAAACACATAATCATAGAGTTTTGGTTGTGCGTTTTTTATCAATCTGGCCATTTCGATAGTAGCGTAGACATCGGCTAAGGCATCGTGAGCACCACTATGTTCGATGCCATTAGCAGCGGTTAGGTCTTCAAGCCGAAAACTAGGTTTGCCATCTTCTCTGTTTGGCCAGTGGATACCTTCCGGCCGCAGGGCACGCGTGAGTCTTACCATGTCAATGATATCCCAGCGTGAATTACCACTTTGCCATTCTCGCGCATAAGCATCGTAAAAGTTTCGAAACAAAGTGAAACGGGTGAATTCATCATCAAACCGCAGACTGTTATAGCCCACACCACACGTACCTGGCGCAGCTAACTCGTCATGAATCTGCTTAATGAACTCAGCCTCATTGAGGCCTTCTTTTTCTGCTAGTTGTGGGGTTAAACCAGTGACAAGTGCGGCTTGTGGATGGGGAAGATAATCGCCTGATGGTTTACAGTAAATCATCAGCGGTTCGCCGATTATATTGAGATCTTCATCGGTTCTTACCCCGGCAAACTGCATGGGGCGGTCAAAGCGTGGATCGATGCCGGAGGTTTCGTAATCGTGCCAGTAGAGGGTCGTCATAACGCTGCCATGCAAGAAAAATAGAATCTGCTTACGTTAACCGAGCGAAGCTTCCAGAACAAGCCATATAGCTGGTTAACTCACTATATGGCTTGTTTGAAACTGAGTTTTACAGTGTTTGGAAGGCTTCTCTGGCAGCAGAGAGGGTAAATTCGATTTCTGCATCACCGTGAGCAGCTGAGACAAAACCTGCTTCAAATGCCGATGGTGCTAAATAAACACCGCGATCAAGCATCGCGTGGAAAAATTGTTTAAAGCGTTCTTGGTTACTCGCAACGACTTGCTCGTAAAAGCTGACTTTTTTATCTTCAGTGAAGAACAGACCAAACATGCCGCCCACTTGATTGGTTGTCATCGCAATTCCTGCGTCATCAGCCGCTTGTTGTAAGCCCTTGACTAAGGTTTCAGTTGCTTGTGTCAATTTGCTATGAAAGTCAGGCTCTTGCAGCTGTGTCAGCGTCGCAAGTCCCGCTGCCATCGCAATCGGGTTACCGGATAATGTGCCAGCCTGATAGACAGGGCCGAGTGGCGCAATATGTTCCATCACCTTACGTTTACCACCAAAAGCACCAACCGGAAGACCGCCACCGATGACTTTACCGAATGTGGTCAGATCGGGCGTCACGCCATAGTGAGCTTGTGCGCCACCTAAGGCGACCCGAAAGCCGGTCATGACTTCATCAAAAATCAACACAGTACCGTATTGATCGCAGATTTTACGCAGCCCTTCTAAAAATCCCGGTTCCGGTGGAATACAGTTCATATTACCGGCAACTGGTTCGACAATAATGCAGGCAATGTCGTCTCCCGCTTCTTTAAAACAGGTTTCGACCGATTCTAAATCGTTAAAGCGCAACGTTAATGTATGTTTTGCTAGGGACTCAGGCACACCTGCTGAAGAGGGAACTCCCAAAGTTAGCGCACCTGAACCGGCTTTCACCAACAAGGAATCGGCATGACCGTGATAGCAGCCCTCGAATTTAACGATTTTATCGCGGCCAGTGTAGCCACGGGCTAAACGAATCGCGCTCATGGTAGCTTCTGTGCCGGAACTGACCATGCGCACTAATTCCATTGAAGGTACAAGATCGCAAACCAGATCCGCCATTGTGGTTTCAATTTCTGTTGGCGCGCCAAAGCCTAGGCCATGTTGTACAGCCTGTGTGACCGCTCGCAGCACTTCTGGATGTGCATGACCGACAATCATTGGCCCCCAGGAACCGATGTAATCAACGTATTGTTTACCTTCTGCATCAGTGAGCCAGGCACCTTTGCCTTCACGGAAAAAGACCGGATCACCACCAACGCCTTTGAAAGCCCTAACAGGAGAATTTACGCCGCCGGGAATGTGCTGTTGTGCTTGTTGAAACAAATCGTGATTATTCTGCATGCCGTTTCCTGAGAGTCTCCAATTTAAAGTGTGCGATAATTCTAACTTATCACAGCCATTGTACTGATGATTATGAGTCTAAAATTACGATTATTGATTATTGTTAGCATTATATTGCTAATCAACTTTGCCGCCGCAGGCTACTACATGGTGCAAAACGCCAGAACGGCGCTTGCCCAGGAAATGGCCTCAAGTACCCAGCTTGCTAAAGGTTTGCTAGTCAATGCTTTGCCAACCTTGCGCTTTTCTAATGACTTGAGCGAACGCTTGACGTTGATTGTGGATAGTGTACGCCACACGCGACACATTCGTGCTTGGTTTGAAGACATGAATGGTCGGCCCCTGATCGGGCAAGAAGACCAAACGGGTTTTTTTAACAAACCAGATGCACCTGACTGGTTTATCCGCATGATGGAGCCTGAAGCCGTTGCTTTTAGGCGACTGATTACCAAAGGCAGTAAGTCCTATGGTTATCTTGTTGTTGAGGCGGACCCTAGCGATGAAGTGACGGAGGTTTGGCAGGATATCAACGCCTTGTTCTGGCTAGGGCTGATATTTCTGGTGTTAATTTTATTGCTGATTTATATCGCGCTCAGGCAAGGACTTAAGCCACTTTCGCAATTAGCCGATGCTTTAGGGCAACTGGAAAAAGGTGACTTCACCGCACGGGTTGATACAACCGCAGTAAAAGAACTCAACCCGATTCAAATCCGTTTTAATCATATGGCAAGCGTTTTGGACAAAACCATGGCTGAGAATCATGCATTGGCCGGTAACATGTTAAGCCTACAAGAATCTGAACGCCGTGATCTTGCGCGCGAGCTGCACGACGAGTTGGCACCGTGCTTGTTTGGTATTCGCGTGGATTTAGGTGAGATAGAACGTTTAGCGGGTGAAAGACAGATTACAGAAATTGAAGACAAAGTTGGCTCAGTCAAAACCATCACAACTCATATTCAATCCTTGGTGCGTAAAATGCTCAGTCGTTTGCGGCCTATGACCCTGGATGATTTGGGCTTGGCTGAGGCATTGCGTGATATGTTGCATAACTGGCGCGATCGGCAACCTGAAATCGATTGGGAGTGGGATTTTGTTGGCGACTTCTATGATTTGCCTGACACATTGCAGGTAACGGTATATCGGGTAGTGCAGGAGTGTACGACCAACTGTGTGCGCCATGCCAAAGCCAGTCATGTCAAAGTTGAAGTTCGCCGCGAAGAGGAAACTATCAAAGTCGCCGTGACCGATGACGGTAAAGGACTGGATGCAAACTTGGTTCGCGGCTTTGGTTTGATTGGTATGCGGGAAAGGGTATCGGCATTGGGCGGGCGAATTGCCTTTGATACCGAAGAAGGGCTTGGTTTACAGGTTCGCGTGTTGATTCCATTGAAAGGTGAAATGAATAATGAAACAGGCAGTAACGATTTTGGTCGTGGACGATCATCCGATAGTCAGGGCAGGTTGTCGCCAGCTGATTCAACAAATCCCATCAGCCAAGGTTATTGAGGCGGAAACCGGGGAAGAAGGTTATCGCTTGTTTCAGGAGTCTTACCCGGATATGGTGCTGTTGGATATCACCTTGCCGGGGGTTGGCGGCCTAGAAGTACTTCGCCGCATTCGTGCCAATCGTGAAGATGCCAAAGTATTGATGTTCAGTATGCATGAAGATCCTGTCTTTGCATCACGCGCTATGCAAGCCGGTGCCAGAGGTTATATCACCAAAAATAATGCTGCCGATCACTTGGTTGAAGCCGTTGAAAAAGTCTTGGATGGTAAAATCTACTTGAGCCCGGATATGGCGCAGCAACTGGCGATGCTAAATATCGATGCGGGCACCAGTGCCTTAAGTGACCTGTCTCGCCGAGAGCTTGAAATATTACGGCTTTTAGGCGAAGGCAAAAGTATGAACGAAATTTCGGATGTGTTGGGCATCAGTTACAAAACGGTTGCCAATAATTTGACCCAAATCAAGAGCAAACTAGATATTAGCAAAACAGCGGAACTTATGCGCTTTGCTATTAGTCACGGGTTGTCATCATAACTGCTTGATATTGAAGGAAGAGGAACAGGAATAACTTCCCGTTTTATTGGGATAAGTCGCTCATTCCTGATGCGCTTGTCATCTGTAACATAAGTATCAAGTTATAGAAATTTTCAGCTTCTATAGTCTTATATTTCTCTCTCCTTCTTTGAAGGTTTAGCCAAGTACCTCGTTACTTGGCTTTTTTTTGCCTGAAATAAGCGTTTCCCCTCCTGTGTTCTCTTGTTAAGATGATATTTTTTTGTTGAATGCCAAACTGTTGGCAAAATGGAATCTTGAATCTATGCACGCAAAGCAGATGAGGAAATGGGGTTGGCGTTTCTCGCTCGTACTTGCCCTTCCGTTAATAGTCAATGCGGGGCCTTTGGACGAAGCGATCGACATGCAGGTTCAGACTGATGTGGCTGCTCAGAAATCTCAGGAAAACATCGATAACCTTGCTGACGAAACGACAGAAATGTTGGCTGAGTATCGGGATGTTTTGCGTCAGACCCAAAGCCTGAGAGCCTACAACGACCAACTCGACAATCTAGTCGACTCGCAAAAAGCAGAGCTCGACTCAATCAGACAACAATTGAAGAATATTGAAACGACACAGCGCGATATTGTGCCGCTGATGCTCAAGATGATTGAGGTACTGGAGCAGTTTGTGTCGCTTGATGTGCCGTTTCTACAAGAAGAACGTACTAACCGCATTGTGGCGTTAAAGACAATGATGGGACGAGCAGATGTGTCATTGTCAGAAAAATATCGCCGTATTATGGAAGCCTATCAGGTTGAAACTCAATATGGCCGCACGATTGAAGCCTACCAAGCTGAGCTGACTCAGGAAGACGATGAGCGTACGGTTGATTTTTTACGTATCGGGCGCGTCAGTTTGTATTACCTGACCCTAGATGGTTTGCAAGCCGGTATCTGGAACCAACAAACACAACAGTGGCAGAGCTTACCAAGCAGCCAGCTGCAAGCGATTGCAGACGGTCTGAAAGTGGCACGTAAGCAACTACCGCCTGATCTACTCGTGTTACCCGTTAATACAACAGGAGGTGAGCAATGAAAGCGCTGATTTCCTTGTTTTTGATGGTCGCTTTGTCGATGCCGTTGCTGGCGGCAGAAAAACCGGCGAATCTGGATGAGTTGCTGGATCAAGTTAAGCGTGAACGCGTCTTGGAGCAGCAGCAAAATAAACTGCGTGAAGCTGAGTTTGTAGAAGCGCATGACAAGCAAGCACAGTTACTAGAAGAAGCACGCCGCCAACTGCAACTTGAAGAGCAACGCACTACTCAACTAAACCAAGCATTTAATGATTTTGAACAAGGCCTGGCTGAACAGGAAAGCTTGTTATCAGAAAAGTCGGGTTCGTTGGGGGAATTATTTGGCACGGTGCGACAAGTAGCTAATGATAGCCGCGGTGTACTGGAAAGCTCTATGACAACCGTGCAAAAGCCAGAACGGGTCGAGTTTCTAAGCAAACTAAGTGACAGTAAAGAACAACCGACGATAGAAGAGTTGCGAAAACTCTGGCTGACACTGCAGGAAGAGATGACTGAATCAGGCAAAGTCGAGCAGTTTACAGCGCCTGTTATCAGTGTCACGGGTGCTGTGGAAGACCGTGAGGTGACACGTATTGGTGTCTTTACGGCGTTTTCTAATGGCAAGTTTTTACGTTATTTGTCAGAAACCGGAAATTTGGTTGAGTTGGCAAGACAGCCTGTTGAGCGCTTACGCAATCAAATGAACAAGTTCGCACAGACAGATGCAGGTGAGTCTGTGCTGGCGGTGGTCGATCCAACCCGTGGTGCGATTATGGCGCTATTGGTGCAAACGCCGACAATGAAAGAGCGAATAGAACAAGGTGGCTGGATTGGCTATATCATTCTGGTGTTGGGTGCTGTGGGGCTATTAGTTGCTATCTTACAATTCTTATCCTTACTGCGTGCTGGCCGGGGTGTTGCCAAGCAGCAGAAACAAGATGAAGCCAGCCAGAATAATCCTTTAGGCAGAATTTTGTCGGTGTACAACGCAAAATTAGCTCAGGATGTGGAAACGCTGTCACTCAAGTTGGATGAAGCCATTCTGCGAGAAACACCTCGGCTCGAGCGTGGCTTGATAACACTAGCGATTCTGGCGGCGATCGCGCCGATGTTAGGCTTGTTGGGAACGGTGTCAGGCATGATCGAAACCTTCCAAGCGATTACCTTGTTTGGTACCGGTGATCCCAAGCTCATGTCTGGCGGTATTTCTCAGGCCTTGGTGACGACAGAGTTAGGGCTGGCGGTCGCAATTCCACTCTTGTTGATTCACAGTGGACTATCCAGCAAATCTAATCGTCTGATACAAATTCTGGATGAAGAAAGTGCAGCTATCGTTGCACGCAACGCGGAAAAGCAGCATGGACAGTCTGACTGATAGTCTGTTTCGTATTCAGCTATTGATGGAAAGCGGTGGCTTTGTGCTATGGCTTATCTTGCTGGTATCGATTCTGATGTGGTCGTTGATCATTGAGCGTTATCTCTTTGTTTATATCCAGCATCCACGTTCGGTCAAAAGCATGATTGATGAATGGCAGCAGCGCCAGGATCGTACCAGTTGGTATGCGCAGCAAATCCGTCAGGGCATGATTGCCAAGAATCGTGTGTCACTACAACGCTATTTGATGTCGATTCGAACTTTGACAGCAGCGTTGCCGATGCTTGGTTTGTTGGGCACGGTCAATGGCATGATTCAGGTATTTGATGTGATGACCGTGTTTGGCACAGGAAATACGCGTGGCATGGCTGGCGGTATATCAGTGGCTTTGATCACCACGATGGGCGGCTTATTAACGGCATTGTCCGGCCTTTATTTCAGTACTCAACTGACGCAAACAGTATCGCGTAAAGTCGATAATGTCGCTGATGCGCTGCGCAGGGAGTAGGGGAGCAAGATGAGAAACCGACATTCCCGTCGTCAAAGTGGCGGCATTGCAGAAATTAATATGACGCCATTAATCGATATGGTGTTTATTCTGCTCATCTTTTTCATTGTGACGACTTCGTTCGTCAAAGAGACGGGTGTTGATGTAAACCGTCCTACAGCAAAAACGGCGGTGAAAAAAGAGCGAGCCAATATTCTTGTTTCAATTAAAGCCAATGGCGAAATCTGGATGGATAAACGTCAAATTGATCGTCGGGCAGTTCGCGCTAATGTTGAACGTATGCACGCGGAAAATCCAGAAGGTTCAGTTATTATCTTGGCCGATGAAGAGGCTAAAACAGGTTTGTTGATAGAAGTTATGGATCAGGCTCGTCTTGCTGGTGTGTCGAATGTTTCGATTGCTGCAGAGCGGGATTAACGGCGGCCATTAATGCGGATAGTGATAGGCATCATTCTGGCGCTAGTCGTCAACTTTGGCTTGTTCATGCTAATGCATCACATGACCAACAGTCAGGGTGTGGATAGACGGGTCACTGAAGATATTCGTTTGCTTGATTTTGTGCGTTTGAAACGTGAGCAAGAACAGCCAGAAACAAAAAAACGTGAGTTGCCTAAAAAGCCACCGCCGCCGGAAGAGCCACCGCCACCACCGGCAACGCCAACACCGCAAACAAATAAACCGAAAGCACCCACGCCTAAGCTGGATGTGCCACGGATTGATGTGCCGATGAATATCACCGGTGTTCCTTACTTAGGTGATTTTGCTAAAGCACCAAAAGCCTCACCTGCACCCGCGACAGTCGAAGGGCCAATCATTGATAATGAAGTGGTACCGTTGGTGCGTATTCCACCGAAATATCCGCGTGTTGCTGCGCGCAGAGGGGTTGAAGGGGTTGTCACAGTCACCTTCATCATCACCAAAGACGGTACAGTTCGCGATCCCAGAGTCGTTGATGCCAAGCCTGCGAATGTTTTCAATGATGAAGCGCTCGCGGCTGTTCTAAAATGGAAATTTAAACCGAAACTGCTCGACGGTCAGCCTGTCGAAAGACAAGCCACACAAGAAATTGAGTTTAAATTATCACGATGATAAAAAAGCCATTTGTCTTTGTTTCCCTATTTTTTCTGCTGGTCAGTTTTCAGGCGGGTGTTTTAGCCGCGGATGAGTACTTGCTGACAGAAAAAACCTACAAATCTCTCAGTAAAGCACAAGCGCTGCTGGATGCCGAAAAATACACAGAAGCGGGACGCGCTTTAGATAATTTGTTGGCACAGACTGAAACGGGAAGTTATGACCGTGCTGTGGTTCAGCAAACGATTGCCTACTTGTATTCAGAACGCGGCCAATATGACAAAGCTGCCGAGGCTTTCCAAAAAGCGCTGGATGCCGATGCCTTACCGGACGACGTGACTCACAATCTGCGCTACAACCTGGCGCAGCTATTGATTGCTGATGGCCAGTACAAAAAAGGCATTGGTTTGATGGAGAGTTGGCTGCAGAGCGAAACGCAAGCTGATAACGATGTGTTTGTCTTGCTTGCAACGGCTAATTATCGCATTGAGAACCATACCAAGGTCATTGAATATATCCGGCGTGCGATTCGAAATGATGCCGATCCTAAAGAAGATTGGTATCGCTTATTGCTGTCATCTCATATGTCACTCAAGCAATATAAATCTGCGATTCAGGTGCTAGAAACCTTAATTACACTTTACCCTTATCAGAAAGTTTATTGGGAGCAGCTGGCTGCTCTCTACATGGAGCAAGATAAAGAGTTCACTTCTTTAGCGGTACGTATGCTTGCTGATCGACTGGACTTGGGAGATCCCCAAACCTTAATTAATTTGGCGGATATGTACCGCTATTTAAGAATTCCTTATAAATCGGGTCAATTGTTACAACAGGCCATGGATAAGGGCGTTATCAAAAATAATTTCGATAACATGGAAAAACTGTCACAAAGTTGGTTAGCGGCACGAGAAGATGAGTTGGCGGCACAAAGCTTACAAAAAATGCTGCCGATGGATAACACTGGGAAAACACACCTGAAGCTCGGCCATCTATACATCGGTATGGAGCAGTGGCAACATGCTGTGTCGGTTTTAGAGCAAAGCCAAGCCTTGCTGAAAGGAAACGATCTTGGTCGCGTTTACGTATTGATGGGTACCGCTTTTTTTAATCTGGAGCAACTACCTCAGGCGAAAACGGCGTTTAGTAAAGCGATTGCCTTTGAGCAGCAGAGTAATCAAGCAGGACAATGGATACGGCATATCGACGACCAATTGAAGAGGGCTGAAAATGAACAGGATTCCTGATCGACAACAGCTCAAACAAGAACTGGTTCAGCACTATTTGTGGCTTCGCCAGTATGGTTGTAATGACTCACATAGTGGCAACGCCTCTTTTCGCTGGCATGATGAGGTCTGGGTAACACCGACCGGCTGCTGTGCTGATACCTTAACTGTAGACGATCTTATCTGTTGCCAGCTTGATGGTACTACCGAGGTGGGAGCCTCGCTTGATGCACCGCTGCACATCGAAGTTTACCGTCAAAACCCAGACGCACGGGCCGTATTTCATAGCCATGGTCCGCATGTGGTCGCGATAACCTTAAACGGGAACAACTTCGAACCGGTCGATTTTGAAGGCCAACTTTACTTTCCGGTTGTACCGGTTGTGCAAATTCCCTATCCGGAATATGTAGAAAAGTCGCCAGCAGCCATTGCCCGGCAACTGCAAAAACATAAGGTAGCGGTGGTTTGTGGTCATGGTGTCTACGCCTGTGCAGAGACTATTAATCTGGCGTATAAATGGAGTTGCTCATTGGAGCTGTCTGCGAAAATGGCTTGGTTGGCTCGGCAGCTATAAGAGTCGCCATTATTTCGCAACAATTTCACGCTTGAATAGTCATAAAGGCTCAAACAAAAAAGATGGAGTAGGAATATGACTGCTGAGAATGCATTAAAAAAACACGCATCAGGCAATGCACTTTACCTTCGCACCCCCATTTTGGATGGTAAAGATTCCACCGCAAAACGTCAGGAAATTGCAGATTATTTCAACTTCACTTTTGAACGTTATGAATCGTTATTTGAAGTCTTAAAATCCGATCAAGGTTTTTATCAAAAGTCGATTCCACTGCGTCACCCTTTGATTTTCTATTTTGGTCACACCGCAACATTTTTTGTGAACAAGATGTTGCTGGCTGGATTGATTGATAAACGCATCAATCCCAAGTTTGAGTCAATGTTTGCGGTGGGGGTCGATGAGATGAGCTGGGACGATCTCAACGATGAACATTATGACTGGCCTGCTGTAGAAGAAGTGAAAGCGTATCGTCAGCAAGTCAAAACAATGATCAACAAAGTTATCCAAAAAGCGCCACTTAAACTGCCCATCGATTGGGATAATCCTTGGTGGGCCATCTTGATGGGTATCGAACATGAACAAATTCACCTGGAAACGTCGTCGGTGTTGATTCGCCAGCAACAACTAGAGTGGATAAAGACTCATCCTAAGTGGCAGCCTTTTACTAAATCGTCAGCGGCGCCACAAAACAGCTTAGTAACAATTCCCGCAGGCAAAGTCAGCATTGGAAAAGACTACGCTGACACTACCTACGGCTGGGATAATGAATATGGCCAACACGAGGCTGAGATTGATAACTTTCAGGCTTCAAAATTTTTAGTCAGTAACCAGGAGTTTTTGGCATTTGTCGAAAATGACGGTTATCAAACTGATAGTTACTGGCAGCCAGAAGGTCTGGAATGGCGACAGTTTACCCAAGCAGAACACCCCACTTTTTGGCTGAAAACCAAGCAGGGCTGGCAGTTAAGGTTGATGACTGAATGCATAGCAATGCCCTGGGATTGGCCTGTTGATGTTAACTATCATGAAGCCAAAGCCTTCTGTGAATGGAAAGCAAAACAAACCGGAGAGTCAGTACGTTTGCCCACAGAAGATGAGTGGTACCGTCTCTATGACCATGCGGGTGTTGAAGAGATCGCTGAAGAGCAGGCTGCCGCTAATATTCATCTTGATTATGCCGCCTCCTCTTGTCCGGTTAACGAATTCAAACATGGCGACTTATTCGATGTTGTCGGCAATGTTTGGCAGTGGGTTGAAACGCCAACCTATCCTTTTGATGGGTTTAAAGTGCACCCGATTTATGATGACTTTACGACACCGACGTTTGATGGGCGTCATAATTTAATCAAAGGGGGCTCGTGGATTTCTTGTGGTAATGAAACACGCCGCACGGCACGTTATGCATTCCGTCGTCATTTCTTTCAACACGCCGGATTTCGTTATGTTGTTTCGGATGCCGAAGTCGAAGAGCATGGCTCGAATTACGAGACAGATTCTATGCTTTCGCAATATGCCGAGTTTCATTACGGTGATAGCTATTTTGATGTACCCAATTTCCCCCAGACATTAGCCTCGCTAGCAGTAGAGCAAATGGGCGAGCACAAAAAAGGTAAAGCTCTGGACATTGGCTGTGCCGTGGGGCGCGCTAGTTTTGAATTAGCCAAGCATTTTGACCATGTGACCGGTGTGGATTTTTCTGCGCGCTTAATTAACCTCGGGGTACAAATGGCGCAGCAAGGTGTGGTGCGCTATACCATTACTGATGAAGGTGAACTGGTTCACTATGAAGAGCGCCGCTTGGATCAACTAGGCTTGGATAAGGTCGCTGAGAAAGTCGAATTTATGCAGGGCGATGCCTGCAATTTGAAGTCCATTTACACTGGCTACGATTTGATCTTGGCAGCAAACTTGATTGACCGTTTATATAAACCCGCACAGTTTTTGAAAACGATTCATGAGCGTTTGAACAGTGGCGGTATGTTGTTACTGGCATCACCTTACACGTGGTTGGAAGCGCATACAGAACCAGCGCAATGGTTGGGCGGGTTCAAAAAAGATGGTGAAAGCTTTACGACTTTAGACGGCTTAAAAGCGCTGCTGGAGCCACATTTCGATTTAGTGCGTGGGCCTGAATCAGTGCCTTTTGTGATTCGTGAAACCAGCCGTAAATTCCAGCATACATTATCGGAAGTGACGGTCTGGAAACGTAAGACATGACAGTCGACTTTAACAAACGGATAGATAGAAGCGGTTCTAACAGTCTCAAATTCGATGCGCGACAAGCCTATTTTGGTCGTGTCGATGTCATGCCGATGTGGGTGGCAGATATGGACTTTGCTGCCCCGCAAGCAGTGACTGATGCTTTGGTGCAGCGTGCTCAACACCCTCTCTACGGTTACACCATGTATCCCGATAGCTTGTATCAATCGATGATTGACTGGTGCCACAGGCGATATGGCTGGGAGATAAAACACACTGAGATCATGATGTGTCCTGGTGTCGTGCCATCACTTCATGCGGCAATACAAGCATTGACTGAACCCAATGCAAAAGTCATTGTGCAACCCCCCGTTTATTTCCCATTTTTTTCAGCCGTGACACAAACTGGGCGTGAACTGGTTTTGAATCCGCTGCAATTACAGGATGGCGAGTATTCATTCGATCTGAATCATTTTGAAGAATGTGCCAAACAAGGCGCAAAGTTGTTGTTATTGTGTTCACCGCATAATCCTGTGGGACGGGTATGGCGTAGTGATGAGTTGCAAGCATTACTGGACATAGCCGAGCGGTATCACATTACGATTATTTCTGATGAAATCCATGCGGATTTGATTTACCCGGGGCAACGTCATTTGCCACTTGCCGAGATGACAGATTCAGTCAATATCATCACAGCAATAGCCCCTAGTAAAACCTTTAATATCCTGGGCATGGGGCTATCTACATTAGTTGTGCCTGATAAGCAGCAACGCAAACAGATTAATCAGGTATTTGATAGCTGGCATGTGAGTGCCGCCAACCCGTTTAGTATCACTGCCTTTGAGGCGGCTTATCAACATGGTGAAGTATGGCTTGATGACTTGATGCGATATTTAGCCAATTCGCTGCAGTGGGTAGCTGACTTTGTGGCAAGCGAAATACCCCAAATGTCGCTGATTCAGCCCGAAGGTACTTATTTGTTATGGTTCGACTGTCGTGATCTGGGACTGGATAATCAAGCCTTACGACGTTTTTTCATCGATGAAGCTGGGGTCGGAATGAACCCCGGTTATGTGTTTGGTGATTGCGGTGGTGGTTTTATGCGAATGAATATAGGTACACCACAACAGCAGGTTGAACAGGCCATGCAGCAAATTGCTTCAGCGCTGAGAAAAGCGTTTTGAGTGCATAATATTCTTCTTTGCGCTGAAAAAGTGCAGAAAGTTGTCATTAATTCGCAAAATACGGCAGATACCATGGCGCTAAAATTGGCATAGACCTTGCCAATTTATGGATGCAATTCATCTTATTGAGGGAAAATGACCATGACTGATGCAATCGGAACTGCGGCAGGTACAGTTTGGGAATATCTGGAGCAAAATGGTACGGCGTCTGCCAGTAAAATCGGCAAAGAGACAGGACTGGATAGCAAAGTACTACACCGCGCGATTGGCTGGTTATCGAAAGAAGGTAAGCTTAGCTTTGAGACAAAAGGGCGTACCGAGCTTATCGGGCTGAAATAAACCCGATTTGATTAATCGATTTCTTTGCTGACGGTGAAGGCGCCGCGGATATCACGTAGCTTGAATCCTGTTGCCATATCATCAGGGTAGTATTTATCCAGTTTGGCCTGAATCGGCGGGGCGATCTTTGTGCCATGACAGGATAAGCAGACTTTATCGGTCGGTATCGCCTTCATCATGCGCCATTGTTGACCGGTATCGGTGTCGACTTTTTCACTAAACGCCAGACTTTGAATCGCCTCTCCTGAGCTTAAGCGTGTTTCGAATTGCTGCATCACTGATGTTTCCCACTCATCGGCTTCATTCGACGGGTTACGCACTTTCAGGCTAGTTCGGCCGATTTCCATGCCATGTTTTTTCGACATTTCAGCAGCTAGCGTCGGCGCAATGAGGTTGCAGACAGCAACGGCTTCAATCGGTCCTCCATCCTGCATGGCCGAGAGCAATGCTGTTTTGAGACTTGAGGCAAATTCCTTGATCGCAACCTGAGCTTCTTTTTCAAATTGTTGCTGTTCTGAAAGCTGTGCGGCGGAGCTACTCGCACAGACACACAACAGGCTGATCATAAGCGTGACGGTTTTCATTTTTGCATCCCCGGTTCAGTGAGGTTTCAGCGTTAAACCTCAACGGTTAAATAACTGAGACTGTCTAATGACCACATTATCACCTGTTTTTTGTGCTGAGAAGCATTGTCTGCTGGAAATGTGAGAAACGTGTCGCAACAGGGCTTGTGTGAATCAGTCATGCCAGAGGTGGGGGAGGGGTATGCAAGGAAACACAGATTACAAAAAAACAAAGGCAACAAAACCGGCGATGATTGCCATGCTGATAATGACGCTAACAAAAGCCAATAATAATGGGGTTTTGAATAATGATCGCAGCAAAATAAGCTCCGTCAGGCTGGCGCCTGCACTGCCAATAATTAACGCCAGCACAACCCCAGCGCCGACACCTTTACTCATCAACACCCCCGCCAAAGGTATCACCGCTTCAGCACGAATATAGAGCGGAATACCAATCACCGCCGCGACAGGAATCGCAAAAGGGTTGTTTCCCCCAGCGTATTGTTGCAGTAGCCCAATAGGAACATAACCATAAATAATACTGCCAATCGAAACGCCAATTAACAGGTAAGGCAGAACATTTTTAAAGTCTGACCATGCTTCACGCCACAGGCCACGATATTTTTCTCTGACTGTGCTTGACGCTGCTGGCTTAGCTTGAACGGAGTGCGTATTGTCAGAACACCCCTGAGGCTCTGCCTGCATGGGATCTTGTATGCTATCGGCCACTGTCTTATCTGCTGAACTGCCACAGCAGCCCTCAGATGTAGTCTGTGTTGTTGTGTTCACTATTCTGTCCGCCGGGGTGTCGCAACAGCGTTCTGGTTCAGGTTGAGCAGGCTTTACTACAGAGCACGACGAGCCTGTATTCTGATCTGAAACGGAGCTGCCACAGCGAGAGTGAGTTTCATTTTGACGCACAAACCGTTCTAAGCCCAAAGCATGAAACAACCAGCCTGCAACCAAAGATACGATAAGAGCAGAAAAGACATATATTGCAGTCAGTTTAAAGCCAAACGTTGCAATCAGCAGGGCAACAATAATGGGATTCAGTAAGGGGGAGGCAAGTAAAAATACCATCATTGGACCGAAACCAGCGCGAGCACGGATGAGGCCTTTCAGCATGGGGATAGTCGAGCAGCTACAAAATGGTGTGATGGCGCCTAGGCCCGCGGCAAGAAAGTAACTTGAACGTCGACGGGAGTGTAATAATGCTTCTACTTTTGATGCTGGAATATGACGCTGTAGTGCACCAACAAGCACACTTATACCGATAAACAGAACGGATAGCTCGATGGCGAGGAAAGCGAACATACTTAATGTATCATTGAATTGTTGAGACATTCTTTTATCCTGTAATTCTAGTAATGTCGAAATAATGACTGGAAGGATAG